>JBFWWT010000003.1:13824-19842 GCA_050246035.1 Burkholderiales bacterium | reverse complement strand
CGCTTCTGCGCGCGCGCGGCGAGCGGCGCGAGCGCAAGGGTGGCGGTGGACAGAAAGCGCCTTCGAGTGACGGGTTGCAGGCCTGCCTCCCCGGAACAGACGAACCCGGGGAAGAGTCTACGCCTGCGCCGGCGGAACGGGGCCCTCCACGAGCCCGTAGTCGATCGTCAGCTCCTCGCCCGCCGCGATCTCCCGCGCCGCGACATCGACGCCGTAGCGGTCCGCCGAGTATTCCGAAGCCAGGTTCGGCTCGGCCGAGTGGTTGATGAATCGCGCGTCGTCGCAGCACAGGATGTAGCGCTGCAATCTCGGATCGAGATAGCCGTAATGCAGCAGCGCCTTGCGGAAATGCTCAGGCTGGCGCTCGAGCGCGGCCGGATCGAGGTCGAGGTCGAAGCCGGGCGTGAAGCGCCACACGGGCGTGCCCCTGGCGATCGGCGCGACTGCAAAAGCCCCGAGCCCGTGGATCGGGCTCGGCCGGAGGACCACGCTAACCAGCAGCACGGATCGGGTACCTGCGAATCCACCACTCGGCGAACGCGAGGTTCGGCAGCCAGCACGCCCACGCGATGACGGCGTAGGCGGACGCAAAGGCCACGCCCGCGACGACCGGAATCGGCAAGTAGAGCCGCAGCGTCACCGCGGCGAACGCGAGCGAGAAATTCCGGATCATCCACTTGCGATGCTCCAGCGTTTCGCCGCCCCGTATTGCGTCGAAGGCCCGTGCGCCCGTGTAGATCCAGGCGAGCGCGAGCGCGCCAAAGCCCGCCTGCGCGACCGGCCCGCCGTGCGCGTACCGCGACATGTACAGCCCCGCCAGTCCGCCGACGAGCACGCCGACGCCGAGGTAGAGCCGGCCCATCCAGCGGTGGAGGTTCAGTTGCCGCGCGCGCAGGCGCGAGGAGAACTGGAAGGGGCCGAGGGCGAGCGCGAAGATCGAGCCGAAGACGTGCAGATAAATGCCTGCCGGATGCTGCTCGTAGACTGCGCGCATCTCGGGCTGGACATTGGCGCCGAGCGGCAGGAAGCCGTAGGCGATGGCCGCATAGAGCGCGACTCCGATCGACAGGAAGGCCAGCGCGGCCCAGGCGGCTTGCAGCTTGGTACGGAAATTCACTCGCGGTCTGGCCGCGCGTCGCGCAGGAACACCGTGAAGTCCGTGGCCGGCGGCCGCACCGGCCCCTGGTAGAAGAAATCGGCGACGAAGCCGCGATGGTAGGTCGCGTGGTTCACGACGTGCAGCAGGATCTCGCCGCGCGTCATCGAGCCCGCGCCGCCGCCGATGTACTCGAAGTCCACGCGCTCGCCGAGCGCGGCCTCGGTCTGCCGGCCGGTCCAGTCCACATACCAGCGGTCCATCTCGCGCTGCATTTGCGCCAGCTCGGGCAGCGGCGGGTACCGCTCGGTGTTTCTCGCCGTGTAGCCGTGCGCGCGCCCTTCGAGGTGGCACTGGAACACGCGGTCGATGACGTAGACGTGATTGAGCATGTGCACGAGGTTGCGAAAGACGCTCTTTCTCGGCTTCTCGGCCTCGCCCTCGGGCAGGCGCGCGGCGGCGTCGAAGATCATGTCGTCCGCCCAGGCCTTGTACCGGGCGAGGAGGCGCAGGTGCGGGAGGGTCGTCATATCGAAAGTCCGTTCCGGGCGCGTAGCTTAACGCGAGGCAGGCCCGCTACACTGGACTCATGAACGACCTCCTCATCCGCGGCGCCGCGGTCTACGACGGCACCGGCGCGCCCGGGCGCGTCGAAGACGTCGCCGTGAAGGACGGCCGCATTGCGTCACCCGGCCCGGCACGGGAAATCATCGACGCGGGCGGCCTCGCGCTCATGCCCGGCATCATCGACGTCCATACCCACTACGACGCGCAGGTCACCTGGGACCCGAAGCTCTCGCCGTCACCCGCACTCGGCGTCACCACGGCGATCCTCGGTAACTGCGGGTTCGGCATCGCGCCCTGCCCGAAGCGCCAGCGCGAGACGGTGCTGAAGAACCTCTCGGTGGTCGAAGGCATGGATTTGAACGCGCTCCTTAACGGCACGCGCTGGGAGTTCGAGACTTTCGCCGAGTACCTCGACGCACTGGAGCGCATCGGTCCCTACGCCAATGTCGGCGTGCTCGCCGGGCACTCTACGATCCGCAGCGCGGTGATGGGGGAGGAGGCCTCCTCTCGGAGGAAACCGACGCAAGAGGAGCTCAAGCAGATGCAGGACGTCGTGCGCCAGGCGCTCGCCGACGGCGCGGCGGGCTTCGCCTCGTCCTTCTCGCCGAACCACAGCGGCTGGGGCGGACGGCCGATGCCCTCGACGATCTGCGAGGACGATGAATTGCGCGCGCTCGTCGAGCCGCTGAAGGAGGCGGCGAAGGGCGTGTTCGTCGTGGCGGCGGGCTCGAAGGCGACGCCCGAGTACCTCGAGCAGATGGCGGCCGAGACCGGGCGGCCGATGTTCATGGTGACGGTGCTCACCATGCACACCGATTCCTTCCCGGGGCGCGCGATGGACTATTACCGGCGCTGCGGAGAGGCGCTGGCGCGCGGGCGCGAGGTGTACATCCATGCCAACTGCCAGCCGCTGTCCTTCGACTTCACGCTGAAGGAACCGTACCCGTTCATGGCGCTCGCCGCGTTCGATCGCGTCAAGGCGGCCAAGCCGGAGGATCTTGCAGCGATCTACGCCGACCCGGCGTTTCGCCAGGCCTTCCGCGACAGCCTGAAGCACCCCAAGGCGGGCGTGCTGTTCTCGGGCGACTGGAGCAAGGTCGAGGTGGAGGGCGTGCCGATACCGCAGCTCGCGGGCGGCAAGGATCCCCTCGACTGGTTCTGCGAGCAGCCGCTCGATCGGCAGATGATCGCGAAGCTCTTCCAGAACGACGACGCGGGCGTGGCGCCGCTGCTGAAGCACGAGGCGGGGGTGCTCGCGCTCTCGGACGCGGGCGCGCACCTCATCTATTTCTGCGACGCAGGCTTCGGCCTGCACTTCCTCGCGCACTGGGTGCGCGAGACGGGCGCTTTCACGATGGAGGAGGGCGTGCGCCGCCTCACGCAGGACCCGGCGCGCAAGTACCGCATCCCGGATCGAGGCGAGATCCGCGCGGGGGCCTTCGCCGACCTGCTGCTCTTCGATCCGAAGGCGGTGGGACTGTCGAACCTGCGCCGCGTGCGGGACCTGCCCGGCGGCGGCGCGCGCATGATCCGCGAGCCGCGCGGCGTGCACGGCGTGTGGGTGAACGGGGTGCGCGTGCACGATGGGCAGGACTACGCGGCGCTGCGGCATGGGCCGGGACGCGTGCTCCGGGAGTACGGCCGCTAGCGAGCGGGCGCATGCGCCTCTTCCTCGCCCTCAACGCCGGCTTCGCGCACCGGCGCGCGCGCACGCTGCTCGCTGCCGCGGGCGTGGCGCTCGGCGTGGCCCTCGCCTTCGGCGTGCACCTCGTGAACCGCGCGGCGGTGGAGGAGCTCGCCGCGGGCGTGCGCGCGCTCGCGGGCGAGGCGGATCTCGAGGTGCGCGGCGGACGCGCCGGATTCGACGAGTCGCTCTACGCGACGCTCGCGCGCCTGCCGGGCGTGTCCGTCGCGAGCCCGATGCTGGAGCTGCAGGCGGGGCTCGCGAGCGGTGGCGCGATCCGCGTCCTCGGGCTCGATCCCATGCGCGCGGCGCGGCTGCAGCCGTCGTTGTTCGCGAGCCAGCGCGAGCTCGCCGGCGCGCTGATCCGCCCGGACACCGTCATCCTGTCGCAGGGCGCGGCCGAGAAGCTGCGCCTCGGCACCGGCGCGCGGCTGCGCCTGCTCGCGGGACTGGAGACCGCGAGCCTCGAGGTCATCGGCACGCTGCCCGCCTCGAGCGCGCCGGGCGCGGTCGCCATCGCCGACATCGCCACCGCGCAATGGCGGCTGCATCGGCTGGGGAATCTGAACCGCGTGGGGCTGCGCCTGGCGCCGGGCGCGGATCGCGAGGCGATGCGCGCACGCATCGCGGCGTTGCTTCCGGCGGGCGTGCACGTAGGCGGGGTCGAGACCGCCGAGGCGAGCGGCGCGGCGCTCTCGCGCGCCTACCGCGTCAATCTCAACGTGCTCGCGCTGGTGGCGCTGTTCACCGGCGGCTTTCTCGTCTTTTCCGCGCAGGCGCTGGAAGTGGCGCGCCGGCGCCGCGAGCACGCGCTGCTGCGCGTCCTGGGCCTGGCGCGCGCGGGGCTGGCGAGGCTCGTGCTCGGCGAGGCGGCGCTCGTCGGCGCCGCGGGCGCCGCGCTGGGGCTCGCGCTCGGCTACGCCTTCGCCGCCGCGGCGCTGCGTGCCTCCGGCGGCGACCTGGGCGCAGGCATGTTCAGCGGCGTCTCGCCGCAGGTGCGCTTCGCGCCGCTCGCGGCGCTCGGCTACTTCGGCGCGGGCGTGGCGGTCGCCCTCGCCGGCGCTCTGCTGCCCGCGCTCGACGCCGCGCGCGCGGCGCCGGCGCAGGCGCTGAAGGCGGGCGACGAGCAGCGCATGCTCGAGCGCGCTCCGTCCTGGCGCACCGGACTCGCGCTGCTCGCCACCGGCGCGTTGCTTGCCGCGGCGCCGCCGCTGGGCGAGCTGCCGGTCGCGGGCTATGCCGGCATCGGCTGTCTGCTCGTCGGCGGCATCCTCCTCATGCCCGTGTTCTCGCGGCGGCTGTGGCGCGCGCTGCCGCTCGCGCGCCGCCCGGCGCTCGCGCTCGCCGGCGCGCAGCTGCGCGGCTCGCCGGGGCAGGCGATGGTGAGCCTCGCCGCCATCGTGGCGAGCTTCTCGCTCATGGTGGCGATGGCGATCATGGTGGCCTCGTTCCGCGAGTCGGTGGACCGCTGGCTCGCGACGCTCCTGCCCGCCGACCTGTACCTGCGCACGACGCACGCGGGCGAGACCGCCTATGTGCCCCCGGCGCTCGAGGCGGCCGTGCGCGCGCTGCCGCAGATCGCGCGCGCCGAGTTCCTGAGGAGCGCGCGCGTCACGCTCGATCCGGGGCAGCCGCCGGTGGCGCTGCTCGCGCGCGAGGCGACCGGCGAGAGCCTGCCGCTCATCGGGGCGCGTTACGCGCCGCGCGCGGGCGATCCGCCGCCCGCCTGGGTGAGCGAGCGCGTTGCCGAGCGCTACGGCGCGACGCCCGGCAAGCGCCTCGCGCTGCCTCTTGGTGGCGCGCCGCGCG
The DNA here is from genome assembly GCA_050246035.1 of Burkholderiales bacterium. GTDB lineage: Bacteria > Pseudomonadota > Gammaproteobacteria > Burkholderiales > SG8-39 > JAABQT01. The sequence continues at coordinate 14,686 of JBFWWT010000003.1, read as the reverse complement.
AGTTCATGGTGGCGGGCGTCTGGCGCGACTACGCGCGGCAGCACGGCGCGATCGCAATCGAGCGGGCGGCATATGCGCGGCTCGCGGGCGATGCGCGCGCGAACGACGCGGCCCTCTGGCTCGCTGGCGGCGCGACCGTGGAGCAGGCCGTGCACGCGATCCGGCAGCTGCCGGGCGGCGAGCACCTCGAGTTCGGCACGCCGGGGGAGATCCGCGAAGCTTCGCTCGCGATCTTCGACCGCAGCTTCGCGGTCACCTACGCGCTGGAGGCGGTGGCCGTGCTGGTGGGCCTGTTCGGCCTGTCCTCGAGCCTGGGCGCGATCGTGCTCGCGCGCCGGCGCGAGTTCGGCGTGCTGCGCCACCTCGGCATGAGCCGCCGCGAGATCGGAGAGATGCTCGCGGCCGAAGGGGCGCTGCTCGCGGCGGCCGGCGCATTCGCGGGCCTCGCGCTCGGCGCGGCCATCAGCCTGGTGCTCGTCTACGTGGTGAACCCCCAATCCTTCGGCTGGAGCATGGACCTGCATGCGCCGGCCGCGCTGCTCGGCGCGCTCACGCTGGCGCTCGTGCTGCTCGCGATGCTCACCGCGTGGATGTCCGGCCGCGAGGCGATGGGCATGGCGCCCGTGCGCGCGGTGAAGGAGGACTGGTGAGGCGGCGCGCGTTCCTCGCCACGCTGCTGGCCGCGCCCTTCGCGCGCGCGCAGGAGGTTCGCTATCCGCGAGTCGTGCGCGGCCGGCGCCTCGCGTTCCCGCGCGATCACGGGGCGCACCCCGATTACCGCACCGAATGGTGGTATGCGACCGGCTGGCTCGAGCGGCGCGGCGCGCCGCTCGGGTTCCAGGTGACGTTCTTCCGCGCGCGC
>JBFWWT010000003.1:0-13724 GCA_050246035.1 Burkholderiales bacterium | reverse complement strand
CAGGAGCTCGACGCGCGCGAGAGCACCGGCACCATCTACTGGGAAGGCGCGGTACGCGCGCTCGCGGACGGTCGCGAGGTCGGGCGCGGGTACCTGGAGCTGACGGGCTACTGGCGGCCGATGGCCCTTTAGCGCCAGGCCCACACCGGCTGCTCGAGGTGCGCGACCCGCGTCTCGCGCCCGAGCACGGCGACCTCCATGAACTGGTAGAGCACCGCGGCGGTCGGCGCGTGGATCAGGCTGCCGAGCAGAGGATAGCGGATGACCGGGCGCTCGCTCTCGGGGATGGCGACGAACTGCGGCGAGCCCTCGCGGCCGAGGTCGGCGAGCGGCACGCGGTAGACGTCCGCCACCTCCCCGGGGTTGGGCGCGAGGCGCACGCTTTCCTCCACCCAGGCGACGAGGGGCGTGATGAGGTAGCCGGAGCGCGTGGGGTAGTCGTCCAGGCGCCCGAGGAAGGCCTCGGGGGCGAGCGCGAGGCCGATTTCCTCGCGGGCCTCGCGCCGCGCGGCCTCGAGCGCCGACTCGCCCTCGTCCACGCGGCCGCCGGGCAGCGCGTACTGTCCCGAGTGGGCCGAGAGGTGCTTCGCCCGGCGCGTGAGGAGCAGCGCCGCCTGGCCCTCGCCGTCGCCGGTGACGATGACGCTCACCGCCGCGCGCTTCAGCGGTCCCGGCTCGAGCGGCGCGTGCGCGAGTCGCGCGAGGTTCGTCGCGAGGCGCGCCCGCAGCGCCGCGTCGAAGGCGATGCCGCTCACGCGCGCGCCCTCGCGGAGGCGAGCGTCACGCCGCCGAGGATGAGGCCGATGCCCGCGAAGTGGTACCAGTACGGCCGCTCGCCGAGAAAGAGCGCCGCGAGGCCCACGGAGATCGCGGGCATCAGGTGCATGGTGACGCCGGCGCGCGCCGCGCCCAGGCGCGTGACGACGTAGCTCCAGCCCGCGTACGCGAGCAGGAGCGACCCGAACGCCGAGTAGAGCACGGCCGCCGCGCCCGCCGCGTTGAGCTCGAACTTCATGCCGGCAAGGTACTCCACGACGAGCCAGGGCGACATGAAGACGAGCCCCATCAGGCAGACCATGACGAGGAACTCGGGCAGGCTGAGGACGTCGCGCCGCAGGCGCAGGAAGACGGTGTAGGCGCCCCAGAGCGCCATGGAGACGAGCGCGCACAGGTCGCCGACGTTGAAGGTGAGCTGCGTGACGCGGCCCTGCATGCCGATGAGGGCGACGCCGGCGAACGACACGGCGACGCCCGCCCACTGGCGCGCGAGGATGGACTCGCCCAGGACCGGCGCGGCGAGCAGCAGGATGAAGATCGGCGCCGTGGAGAGGTACAGCGTCGCGCTCGTCGCCGTCGTGTAGTGCACGCCCAGCCACTGCAGCGCGAGGTGCAGGCCGCCGCCCGAGAAGCCGAGCAGCCACAGCACGCGCCAGTCGCGCGCCGACAGCGCGGCGAGCTTCGTCGCGAGCCCGCGCGCGGCGAACGGCGCGAGCGCGAGCGCCACGAGCGCGAGGCGACCCGCGGTGGCGAGTCCCGGCGAGATGTCGTCGCGCACCGCGCGCGCGACGATCCAGTTCCCCGACCACAGGACGAGCGTCGCGAGCAGCACGGCCCAGGCGGCGAAACGCATGGGCCGATTATCGCCTGCGTGCTATAAAGCCTGCCCGATGCCCTTCGTCACCTGCGCCGGCCGCTCGCTCGAGTACGAGTGGATCGGGCCGGACGCGCCCGGCCGGCCGACGCTCGTCTTCCTGCACGAGGGCCTGGGCTCGATCCGGCAATGGCGCGATTTCCCGCAGCGGCTCGCGCAGGCCACCGGCTGCCGCGCGCTCGTCTACAGCCGCTACGGCTACGGCCAGTCCGACGTGCTGCAGGAAGACACAGCCGGCGTCGACTTCATGCACCGCGAGGCGCTGGAGGCGCTGCCCGCGCTGCGCGCGGCGCTCGGCCTGGAGCGGCCGCTGCTCGTCGGGCACTCGGACGGCGCCTCGATCGCGCTCATCCACGCGGGCGCGGGGCACGCAGTGCACGCGCTCGCGCTCATGGCGCCGCACGTGTACGTGGAGCCGATCTGCGTCGAGAGCATCCGCAAGGCCGCGCAGACGTTCGACGCCACGGATCTGGCGCAGAAGCTCGGCAAGTATCACCGCGACCCGGCGAAGACGTTCCACCTGTGGGCCGACGCCTGGCTGGACCCGGCGTTCCTCGACTGGAGCATCGAGGAATACCTGCCGGGCATCGAATGCCCGGTGATGGCGATCCAGGGCGTGGACGACGAATACGGCACGATGGAGCAGCTCGAGCGCATCCGGCGCGGCGTGCGCGGTCCCTGCGAGCTGGTGAAGCTGCCTGCCTGCGGGCATTCGCCGTTCCGCGATCAGCCCGAGGCGACGCTCGCGGCCCTGACGAGGTTCATCGGTGAGCGCGCCGGCTGACGCGCTGCGGCGCGACGTGAAGGTGATCGGGCTCGTGGCGCTCGCGCACGGCCTGTCGCACTTCTTCCAGATCGCCACCGCGGTGCTCTTCCCGCTCATCAAGGACGACCTCGGCGTGTCGTACACGGCGCTGGGCGCGACCGTGGGCCTGTACTACGCGGTCTCGGGCGTGTGCCAGACGCTCGCCGGGTTCGCGGTGGACCGCTTCGGCGCGCGCCGCGTGCTCTTCGCCGGCCTCGCGCTGGCGGTCGCCGGCGCGACGCTCGCCGGCCTCGCCCGCAGCTACCCCATGCTGCTCGTGGCGGCGGTCGTGGGCGGCCTCGGCAACAGCGTCTTTCACCCGGTGGATTTCTCCATCCTCAACGCGCGCGTGAGCAAGCATCGCCTCGGCTATGCCTTCAGCTGGCACGGCATCGCCGGCTATCTCGGCTTCGCGGCGGCGCCGGCCTACGGCATCGCGATGGCCACCACGTTCGACTGGCGCGCCGCGCTGCTCGGGGCGGCGGCGATCGGCGCGCTGATCGCGCTGCTGCTCTTCGCGCAGGGCGAGGAGCTGGAGGCCGCACCGGTGCGCGCGGGGCAGGGCGCTCCGGGCGCGCGCGCGCTCCTGCAGCTGCCCGTGCTCATGGTGTTCGGCTACTTCGTCATGCTCGGCATCGCCTTCATCGCCGTGCAGAGCTTCGGCATCTCGGCGATGGTGTCGCTCTACGGCGTGAACGTCGCGCTCGCCTCGGCGGGGCTCACCGCCTACCTGGTCGGCGGGGCGTTCGGCATCTTCTGCGGAGGCTTCGCGGCCGTGCGCTTTGCGCGTCATGACGTCGTGGCCGTGAGCGGCATGGCGGTGAGCGCGGCGCTCTTCTTCGTGCTCGCCTCGGCCTGGCTGCCGGGCACGGCGCTGCCGTTGCTGCTCGCGTCGGCGGGATTCGCCGGCGGCTTCACCAATCCGTCGCGGGACCTCATCGTGCGCGCGGCGACGCCGGCGGGCTCGACCGGCAAGGTGTACGGCTTCGTGTACTCGGGGCTGGACGTCGGCTCGATCGCCGCGCCCGTCGCCTTCGGCCGGCTGCTGGACCGCGGCGAGCCGTCGGCCGTGTTCTACGCCGTGGTGGGCGTGCTCGCGCTCTCCATCCTCACGGTGCTGCGGCTGCCCGAGCGCGCCCCTCAGCCGAGGTAGTCGATTCCCTTGCGCTCGAGCATGCGCAGCAGAGCCGGCCAGTCCTTCTGGTTGGACGGGCGGTCGGGACGCGCGAACTGCTCGCTCGCGGTCGATGCCGCGCTCGTCGACATCTGCAGCACGTTCTCCAGGCCGCCGGCCATGGCGTCCACCTGGATCTGGCAGGCGCAGTCGAGGTAGTACATCAACTCGAAGGCCTCGCGCACGGTCTCGCCGAGCGTGAGCAGGCCGTGGTTGCGCAGGATCATGGCCTTCGAGGTCTTGCCCAGATCGTGCGCCATGCGCTCGCGCTCGCTCATGTCGAGCGCGATGCCCTCGTAGTCGTGGTAGGTGACCTGGCGCTGCACGCGCATGGCGTGCTGGCTGATGGGCAGCAGGCCGCACTTCATGGCCGAGACGGCCACCCCCGCGCGCGTGTGCGTGTGGATCACGCAATGGATCTCCGGACGCGCCGCATGCACGCAGCCGTGGATGACGAAGCCGGCCTCGTTGTAGCCGAGCTCGAGGGGGTCGTCCACCACCTTGCCGTGCTCGTCGATGCGCACGAGGTTCGAGGCCGTGATCTCGTCGAACATCAGCCCGTAGGCGTTGATGAGGAAGTCTTCCGTCCCAGGCACGCGCGCCGAGAAGTGCGTGTAGATGAGGTCGGTCCACCTGAACTGCGCCGCGAGCTGGTAGGCGGCGGCGAGGTCCACGCGCGCCTGCCACTCCTCGCGGCTCACGCGCTCACGGACGGGCTTGGAGTGCTTCGGCTTGAGGACGGCGCTCATGGGGTGTCTCCTTTGCGCCGGATTCTACTGCGTCGAGGGCATCGAGCAGCAGGCGCGGGTCGTTCTGCGAAAGCCGCTCCGGATCCGAGAGCATCCGGCGCCAGAGCCGCGCCCGGGGATGGCCGTGGTACAGCCCCAGGAGGTGCCGCGCGACGAGGCGCAGGTGCGGCAGCCCCGCGGCGTACTCCGCCATGGCCCGCACCACCTGCGCGCGCGTCTTGCCGGGATCGGCGAGGATCCAGCTGTCGTGATAGGCGGCGCGCCCGAGCATCACCCCGTCCACCTGCGCGAGGTGGGCGTCGATCTGAGCCCAGGAGGTGACGCCGCCGTTCAGCACGATTTCGAGATGCGGGAAGTCGCGCTTCAGGCGATAGGCGTACTCGTACTTGAGGGGAGGGACCTCGCGATTCTCCTTGGGCGAGAGGCCCTTGAGGAACGCGTTCCTCGCATGGACGATGAAGGTCGCACACCCTGCCCGCGACACGACTTCGACGAAACGAGCGAGGAACTCGTACGCTTCTACTCCATCGATCCCCGTGCGGTGCTTCACCGTCACGGGGATCGAAAGCTTTTCCCGCATCGCCCGCACGCAGTCGGCCACCAACTCGGGCTCCGCCATCAAGCACGCGCCGAATGAACCCTTCTGCACCCGCTCGCTGGGGCAGCCGCAATTCAGGTTCGCTTCGTCGTAGCCGTACTGTTCCACCAGCGCAGCGCAGCGAGCAAGCTCATCCGGCTCGCTCCCGCCCAGCTGGGCCGCTACCGGGTGCTCCTCGGCGCTGAAGGCCAGATGCCGCTCGACATCCCCGTGCAGCAGCGCGCCGGTGGTGATCATCTCGGTGTAGAGAAAGGCGCGCGAGGACACCTGGCGCAGGAAGTAGCGGCAATGCCGGTCCGTCCAGTCCATCATCGGCGCGACGCAGAGACGGTGCAGGCCCATCGGGCGCGAGTTTACCCCGCGAGTAGAATGCCGCCCCATGAAGAAGATCCTGGTGACCGCCGACGACTTCCGCAAGACGCTCGCGTGAAGGTCTACGACTGCGTCCCGTTCTTCAACGAGTTCGAGGTGCTGCGCCTGCGCATGGCGTGCCTCGAGGACGTGGTCGACCGGTTCGTGGTCGTCGAGGCGCACCAGACGCACGCGGGCAATCCGAAGCCGCTGCATCTGGCCGGCGGCGGGGCGCCGGATCTGCTCGCGCATCCCAAGCTCGCGCTGCACGCGGTCGACCTCCCGGTGGGGCGCAGCGACTGGGCGCGCGACCAGTTCCAGCGCGACAGCCTCGGCGCGGCGCTCGCCGGCCTCGGTGCGGGTCCGGGCGACATGGTGCTCGTGTCGGACGTGGACGAGATCCCGGACGTCGCGGCGCTCGCGCGCGCGCGGCAGGCGCTCGCGGCAGGCGGCGGGCGCACGATTCTCGCCTTCGAGCAGCGCCTGTTCTACTTCAGGCTGAATTACGAGCTCGTCTGGTCGCGCAAGCTGCCGTGGATCGGCACGGCGGCCGCGCGCTACGAGCACGTCGCTTCCGTGAACGGCGTGCGCACCACGGCGCGCAATATCCGCGGCCGCCACGCGCTGGGCTTCGATGCCGGGGCGCGGGTCCTGAGGCTGCCGGGGGCAGGCTGGCACTTCTCCTACGTCGGCGACGACGCGGCGCTCGAGCAGAAGCTCGCCGCGCACGAGGAGCACGGGAGAAAGCGCCGGGACGGCGGCGCGATCGGCGAGCTGATCGCCGGCCGGCGGAGCCTGTTTCCGCGCGGCGGCCTGGAGGAAGTGTGGGCGGTCATGTGCCCCGAGGCGGTCGGCTTGCCGGCGGCGGCAGTGGCGAAGGCGGGCGTCGCGCACCTGTTCGCGTCGCCGCACGACTCGAGCGCCGAGATCCTGCGCCGCGTGCGCGAGTCAGCCGTGCCGCGCCGCTGGCGGCTCGGGCGCTACGAGATCGGCTACGCGCGCCGCAGCCCCTGGCCGCGGCTCGGCGACGACTAGGGCGCTACTGCAGGTCGAGGTACCGCCGGCGCGTGAGATCGACCTTGCAGGCGCGCCAAGGGTCGCTCTCCGGCGCGCCGCGCCGCGCGCACTCGATGTCGCGGTAGTTGCGCCACGCGCCCGCGGCGTCGCGGTACGCGCGGGTCGCCGCCTCGCCGCCCGCCGCCATGAGGTCGTGGTAGCGCTGCGTCGACAGCTCCATCAGGTCCCGCTCCGCCACGTCGAGCAGCACCTGCAGGCACTCGCCGGGCTGCGCGCCGCGCCGGCACTGCGCGAGCGCGGGCGCGTGTCGCCGCGGCAGCCAGTAGAACGAGAGCGCCTGGCGCGGCCCGGAAAGCGCGCAGTGGAACGCGATTTCCACCGGCGGCGCCCCGTCGCGCACGATGCCGCCGTGGCCCGAAAGTACCGCGGAGACGCTCTGGTTGCCGACGCGCGACTTCTCGCGCTGCAGGAACAGGTGCCGGTCGCGGTCCACGACGAGCGCGCGCATGGCCGCGTCGACCTTCTTCAGCTGGCGCTCGCCGAGCGCGCGGCAGGCGTCCACTTCCGTGCCCGCGTGCTGGGCGAGCGCCGCGAGCGGCAGCAGCGCGGCGGCAAGCAGCGCGTGCAGCCTCACGGATACTGCCCCGTGCTCTGCGCGCGCAGCCGGATGAGGCCCGAGAGGCTGCGCGTGAACGGCGCATCCACGCCCGCCTTGCGCGCCACCTCCAGCGTGCCGGCGAGCAGGCCGTCGATCTCGAGGGACTTGCCGGCCTCGAGGTCCTGCAGCATCGAGGTCTTGAAGCGCCCGAGGTGGCGCGCCATGTCGATCCGCGCCTCGGGATCGATGTCGGCATCCACGCCGACCGCGCGCCCGATGGCGAGCACCTCGCGCATGATCGCCACCATGTACTCCTTCACCTCGGCGTCCGCGATCAGGCGGTCGGCGGTGGACAGGGCGAGCGCGGAAACGGGGTTGAAGCTCACGTTGCCGAGGAGCTTGACCCAGAAGTCCTTCTCGATGCCCGCGCTGCGCGCGCACTCGAATCCGCCTTGCGCCAGCGCGTCGGCGATCGCCGCGGTGCGCGCCGTATTCTCGCCGCCCGGCTCGCCGAGGATGAGGCGGTTGCCCATGTTGTGGCTGACGAGTCCCGGCTCGGGCGTGGAGGCGGCGAAGTGCACCACGCAGCCGACGATCCGCTCGGTGGGCATGGCGCGCGCGAGCTCGCCGTCGGGGTCGAGGCTCTCCAGCCGGAGCTTGCCGCCGCCGTAGGCGAGCCGGTCGAAGAACCACCAGGGCACGCCGTTCATCGCCGTGACCACGGAGGTCGCATCGCCCAGGAGCGGCCCGATGCCGCGCGCCACCTGCGGCAGGCTCTGCCCCTTCACCGCCACGATCACGTAATCCTGCGCGCCGAGCGCCCCCGCGTCGCTTTCCGCCCGCACCCGGCAGCTCGCGAATTCGCCCGTGGCAAGCGTGCGCACGCGCAAGCCGTGCTCGCGGATCGCCGTCAGGGTGGCGCCGCGCGCGACGACCGACACGTCGTGGCCGGCCTTGTGCAGCCAGGCGCCCATCAGGCCGCCGACCGCGCCCGCGCCGTAGATGCAGATTTTCATGGTGTAATTCTAGCGTCCGAGTGGAGGGCTCCATGTTCGCATTCATGCAGAAGATGACCCAGCTCCTGCCGAAAGACAGCACGCTGCCCGGGCGCGGCGAGAAAATGGCGGTACCCGAGACGCACTTCGTCAACGGCCACCGCATCGTGCCGCCGTTTCCCGAGGGCCTCGAGCTCGCGCAGTTCGGCATGGGCTGCTTCTGGGGCGCCGAGCGCGTCTTCTGGCAGGCGCCGGGGGTCTACAGCACCGCGGTGGGCTACGCCGGAGGCGCGACGCCGAATCCCACGTACGAGGAGGTGTGCAGCGGCTTCACCAACCACACCGAGGCGGTGCTCGTCGTGTTCGACCCGGCGAAGGTGGCTTACGAGCAGCTGCTGAAGCTCTTCTGGGAAGGCCACGACCCCACGCAAGGCATGCGCCAGGGCAACGACCGCGGCAGCCAGTACCGCTCGGCGATCTATACCTACGGCGAGGAGCAGGCGCGCGCGGCCGCGGCCACGCGCGACGCCTTCCAGCAGGCGCTGAAGGCGAAGGGCTACGGGAAGATCACCACGGAGATCAGGCCGGCGGCCGAGTTCTACTACGCCGAGGACTACCACCAGCAGTACCTCGGCAAGGTCCCGAACGGCTATTGCGGCCTGGGCGGCACGGGCGCCGTTTGCCCGGTGGGCACGCTAGCGCGCGCCTGACTCCGCGAGCTCGCCCTCCGCGCCCGCGGTGATCTCGCGCAGGTCGCGGAATTCGATCTGCGGCCAGCGCTCCTCGGCGACTTCCAGCTCGGCGCGATTGGCGGCGAGGTAGGCGAGCGCGCCCGAGGCGTCGCGCGCGATGCGCATGGGGTAGGCGGCGATGAAGCGCTTCATCTGCGCCTCGTCCCCGGCGCTCAGCCAGCGCGCGAGCGCGAGGCCTTCCGGGACGAGCCGCACGTCCACGCCGTATTCGTGCTGCAGCCGGTGCGCGACCACGTCGAATTGCAGCGCGCCGACCGCGCCGAGGATGGGCGCGCCGCCCGCCTCGGGGTAGTACACCTGTATCGCGCCTTCCTCGCCGAGCTGGCGCAAGCCCGTGCGCAGCTGCTTCGCCTTGAGCGGCGAGGCGAGCTCGGCGCGGCGGAAGATCTCCGGCGCGAAGAAGGGCAGCCCCGAGTAGCGCAGCGCCTCGCCCTCGCTCAGCGTGTCCCCCAGCGCGATGGTGCCGTGGTTCGGAATGCCGATGATGTCGCCCGCGTAGGCCTCGTCGAGCGTCTCGCGCCGCTGCGACAGGAAGGACATGGCGTTCGCCGTGCGCAGGTCCCGCCCCGTGCGGCAGTTCACCAGCCGCATGCCGCGCACGAAGCGCCCCGAGCACACGCGCACGAAGGCCACGCGGTCGCGGTGCGCCGGGTCCATGTTCGCCTGGATCTTGAAGACCACCCCCGAGAATTTCGGCTCCGCGGGCGCGGCCATGCGTGCGCCGCCGTCGCGCGCGGCCGGCGGCGGCGCGAGATCGACCACCGCGTCAAGCACTTCCTGCACGCCGAAGTTGTTGAGCGCCGAGCCGAAGAACACGGGCGTCTGGCGCCCGGCGAGGAAGGCCTCGTGGTCCAGCGCGGCGCCGGCATCGCGCGCGAGCTCGGCTTCGGCGCGCGCCGGGGCGAAATCGGGTCCGAGGCGATCCGTGCGGGCCGCGTCGTCCCAGTCGAGCTCCTCGACGCCGCCCGAGAGACGGTCGGAGCCCGGCTGGAACAGCCGCACGCGGCCGCGCCGCAGGTCGAGCACGCCGCGGAAGTCGCGCCCCGAGCCCACCGGCCAGGCGAGCGGCACGGGGTGCACGTCGAGCTGCGCCTCGATCTCGTCGATCAGCTCGAGCGGGGGGCGCGCATGGCGGTCGAGCTTGTTGACGAACGTGATGATCGGCGTGTGCCGCGCGCGGCAGACCTCGAAGAGCTTGAGCGTGCGCGGCTCGATGCCCTTGGCGGCGTCAATCACCATGAGCGCCGCGTCCACCGCGGTGAGCACGCGATAGGTGTCCTCGGAGAAGTCCTCGTGGCCCGGGGTGTCCAGCAGGTTCACGACGCAATCGCGGTACTCCATCTGCATGACGGAGGAGGCGACCGAGATGCCGCGCTGCTTCTCGATCTCCATCCAGTCGGAGGTCGCGTGGCGGGTCGCCTTGCGCGCCTTCACGCTGCCGGCGATCTGGATCGCGCCCGCGAAGAGCAGCAGCTTCTCCGTGAGGGTGGTCTTGCCCGCGTCGGGGTGCGAGATGATGGCGAAGGTGCGCCGGCGCGCCACCTCGCGCTCGAGGTCGGTCATGAGGCGCGCATTATTCCATCTTGCAGTACCCTGCGCGCGACGTGACGGGGCGAATCCTCCTTGCCGGTGCCGCGACGCTGGCGCTCGCCATGGGCATCGGCCGCTTCGCCTATACGCCCATGCTGCCGGCGATGCAGGCCGCCGAGGGTTTCGGCGCGGCGACCGCGGGCTGGATCGCGGGCTGGAACTATCTCGGCTACCTGCTCGGCGCGCTCGCCGCTTCGTTCGTCGCGGGACGCGGGGCGCGCCATGGCGTCTTCCTGGCGAGCGTGGCGGCCAGCGTGCTCACCACCGCGGCGATGGGGTGGACGACGAGCGTCGCCGGGTGGTGCGCGCTGCGCCTCGCCTCCGGCGCGGCGAGCGCCGGCGCCCTGGTGATCTCCTCGACGATCGTCCTGGAGGCCCTCGCGCGCGCCGGCCGGCCGCACCTCATGGGGGTGAACTTCGCCGGCGTGGGCGTCGGCATCGCGCTCTCCGGCATCGTCGTGGCGCTGGGGGTCGGAATCCTGGACTGGCGCGCCCTGTGGCTCGCGCTCGCCGGCGTGGCGGCGGGGCTTGCGCTGCTGACGCTGCCTCTGACTCGCGTGCGCGCCGCGGGCTCGTCGGCCTCGACCTCCGCGCCGCGGGAGCGGTTTCCGGCCGGGCTGCTCGCGGCCAGCTACTTCCTCGAGGGGCTCGGCTACGTCGTGACCGGAACGTTCCTCGTGGCTTTCGTCAAGCAGATGCCGGCGATCGCGGGCGCCGCCGAAGCGCTCTGGATCGTGGTCGGCCTCGCCGGGGCGCCCGCGGCGCTCGCCTGGAGCCGCGCCGGCCAGCGCTGGGGCGCGCCCGCGGCGCTGATCGCTGCCTACCTGGTGCAGGCTGCGGGAATCGTCTTGCCGGTGTTCTTCGACTCCCTCTGGATCGCGTTCGTCGCCGCCGTCTTCTTCGGCAGCACGCTGATGGGCATTACCGCATTGATGGTCGGCTTCGGCGGGCGCATCTCGCCGAATCCGGCGCGCACGATCGGGCTGCTGACCGCGGCCTTCGGCCTGGGCCAGATGATCGGGCCGGTGGTCGGCGGATGGCTCGCCGAGCGCCAGGGCGGCTTCGACGGCGCGCTGCTGCTCGCGGCGGGGGCGGTGGCGCTTGGGGCGGTGCTGATCGCCGCCGGGCGCGCTACTTCCCGCGCTTGAGCATCAGCTGCGCGTCCTCGATCACCTTGAAGGGGCTGCGGCCCCAGAGCATCGCACCGTAGAAGAACTTCTCCAGCTTCGCTTCGGTCAGCGCGCGCCACTGGTACTGATTGACGAGGATCACCTGCCCGGTCATGCCGAGGTCGCCGATGACGGTGAAGGCGCCTTCCTGCACGGGCTTCTGCGGCGACCGGTCCCAGGCGATCTCGCCCACGCCCGCCACCGAGCCGGGCTGCTCGCCGGGCGTGACGTCGAAAGAGCCCTGGCAGCCGTCCTGGGTTTTCAGCGTGCAGGCAAGGCGGTTTCCGCGCGGAGGCATACGGGCATGGATAATAAACGCATGAGAGCAAGAATTGCAGCGCTCGCGCTCGCGCCCGCCGCCGCTTTCGCACAGTCGTCCGATCCCGTCGTCGTCACCGCCACGCGCGTGGACCAGCCGAGCCTCGCGGTGCCGGCCTCGATCGATCGCGTGTACGCCGAGGAACTGCGCGAGGGGCGCGCACAGGTGAACCTCTCGGAGAGCCTCGGGCGCGTGCCCGGCATCGTCGTGCTCAACCGCCAGAACTACGCGCAGGACCTGCAGATCTCATCGCGCGGCTTCGGCGCGCGCGCCGCGTTCGGGGTGCGCGGCATCCGGCTCATCGCCGACGGCATCCCGGCGAGCATGCCCGACGGCCAGGGGCAGTCGGCGACCTTCGACCTCGGCACGGCGAGCCGCGTCGAGGTGCTGCGCGGGCCGTTCTCTTCGCTGTACGGCAACGCTTCCGGCGGCGTGATCAACGTGCTCACCGAGGACGGGCCGGCGAGGCCGACGCTGGAGGCCGGCGTCTACGCGGGAGACTACGGCACGCGCCGCGGCGCGCTCAAGTTCGGCGGGCAGCAGGGGGGCTTCAATTTCATCGGCAACGTGTCGCGCTTCGAGACCGACGGCTATCGCGAGCACAGCGCGGCGCGGCGCGACCAGCTGAACCTGAAGGGCAAGCTCGCGCTCGGCGACGGCACGTCGCTCACGCTGGTGGGCATGACGCTCGAGCAGCCGGAGACGCAGGATCCGCTCGGGCTCACGGCGGCGCAGGTGGCGCAGGATCCGCGGCGGGCGACGGCAGTGGCCTTTACCTTCAATACGCGCAAGTCGATCTTCCACGAGCAGGCGGGGCTGACGCTCGATCACGCGGTCTCCGGGTCGGCGAGGCTCCAGGCGAGCACGTGGTATGGCTCGCGCGACGTCGTGCAGTACCTGTCGATCCCGCTGTTCGTGCAGTCGGCCGACACCCACTCCGGCGGGGTGGTCGATCTCGACCGAAAGTTCGGCGGTGTCGCACTGCGCTGGTTTCAGGACGCACAGTTGGCCGGGCGGCCGCTGCGCCTCGCGGTCGGCGCGGAGTACGAGCGCATGGACGAGCGGCGCCGGGGCTATCTCAATCTCAACGGCGTTGCCGGGGCGCTCAAGCGCGACGAGGATAACGTGGTCGCCAGTGCGGGCACGTACGCTCAGGGAGAGTGGCGATTCGCCGAGCGCTGGTCGGCGCACGCCGGCGTGCGCGCGACGCGCGTCGAGTTCGAGTCCAGCGACTACTACGTCGCCGGGGCGAACCCGGACGACAGCGGCGCCTTGGACTACAGCGCCACGACGCCGGTCGCGGGGATAATCTTCCGCCTCGACCCGCAGACGAGCCTCTATGCGAACTACGGGCGCGGGTTCGAGACGCCGACCTTCGTCGAGCTCGCCTACCGCAACGCCGGCACCGGCCTGAACCTCGACCTCGTGCCCTCGCGCAGCCGGCACGTGGAGGCGGGCGTCAAGGCGGTGCGCGACGGCCTGGGCCGCGTGAACGCGGCAGTTTTCGACATCGAGACGCGCGACGAGATCGTGGTGGACCAGTCGAGCGGGGGACGCAATACTTTCCGCAATGCCGGGCGCACCGAGCGCCGCGGCTTCGAGGTGGGCGCCGAAACGCTCCTCGGCGGGCCGTTCGAGGCGAAGGCAGCCTACACCTGGCTGGACGCCACCTATGCGGATGACTTCGGCACGACCGCCGCGGGCAAGATGCTCCCCGGGGTGCCCAGGGAGCAGCTCTACGCCGAAGGCACCTGGCGCCATGCGCCCTGGGGGCTGCGCGTGAGCGTCGAGATGCTGCACCGCTCCAAGGTGCCGGTGAACGACCTGAACTCCGAGTTCGCGGCGTCCTTCACCGTGGTGAACGCCGTGATCGGGTTCGAGCAGCGCGGACGCGGCTGGCGCCTCGCCGAGTTCCTGCGCATCGACAATCTGGGCGACGAAGCCTACATCGGCTCG
>JBFWWT010000002.1:37786-170349 GCA_050246035.1 Burkholderiales bacterium | reverse complement strand
AATACACAATGACCAACAAAGGTCTGGATTTCCCCGGGTTCAGTTCAGGTCTTTAGACGGCGGAATGGGGAGCCTGAGGACTGGAATGCCCTCGTCCAGCAGCTCGGCATGCTCCTCTGGCGTCGCCTGGCCCCGGATCATGCGATTCGCCGCTTCCTCATAATGGATGCGGCGGGCTTCGGCCGGGAACTCGGCACCCACATCCTCGGACCGGGTGAGGAGCTCATCGAGCATCCGCGAATAGAGCTTCTGCGCTATCGCAAAGGGGTCCTGCCCCGCCTGAGGCTTGGCGGCAGGGGCCGGCGCGGCCGCGCCCACGTTGAAGCGGGTCGCAGAAGGTACGCGCTCCACGTCGACCGCACCACACGACGGGCAGCCTACGAGGCCTTGCGCCCGCTGCGCGCTGAAATCTTCGGCCGAGGCGAACCAGCCCTCGAATCGATGCCCCGCACCGCACTGGAGGTCGAAGATCTTCATGTCGCGGATTCTATTACGATTGGCGCATGACGCCGGCCCGCCTGGAAGGCAAGTGGATCGACCTGTTCGCGGAGGTTTTCGCGCGTTGCAGGGTGGCGCCCGGCGACGCCTGCGCGGTACTTTCCGAGACCCAATCGCGCGCGCTCAATGTCCAGCTGGCCGAGCTTGCCCTGCACAAGCTCGGCGCGCGCCCGTTTCACGTCGTCGTGCCTACGCCGCGCCAGCAGGCGCCCGTCCCGGTTCGCTCTACTGGAGCTTCGGTTGCGTTGCAGGACCTGCAGCCCGTGCTGCACGCCCTTTCCACCGCGGCGTTCGTCGCCGATTGCACGCTCGAGGGCCTCATGCATGCCGCGGAACTACCCGTGATCCTGAAGGGCGGAGCGCGCGTGCTCTACATTTCCAACGAGCACCCCGACGTGCTCGAGCGCCTCGCCCCCTCCTCCGCCGACGAGCAGAAGGTGAGGGCGGGCATGCGCCTGCTGAAGGACGCGAAGCACATGCACGTGAGCTCGCCCGCGGGCACCGAACTCGAAATCCGCGTCCAGGGCGCCCGAGTGGGTGGCGTATGGGGTTATACGGAGAAGCCGGGAACGCTCTCGCACTGGCCCGGCGGCCTGTGCCTGTGCTTTCCGCGCGCCGGCAGCGTGAATGGCACCCTGGTGATGGTGCCCGGCGACCTCAATCTCACATTCAAGCGCTACGTCGAGTCGCCCGTGCGGCTCACGATCGAGAACGACTACGTGACGCGCATCGAGGGCGATTCGCTCGACGCCGAGCTGATGCGCGAGTACTTCGCCGCCTGGGACGACCGCGAGGCCTATGCGGTCTCGCACGTAGGCTGGGGCATGAACGAACGCGCGCGCTGGGACGCGCTCGTCATGTACGACCGCGCCGACGTGAACGGCACCGAGCAGCGCGCCTTCGCTGGCAATTTCCTCTACTCGACCGGCGCGAACGAGGTCGCCGGCCGGCACACCCTCGGTCATTTCGACCTGCCGTTCCGCCACTGCACCGTGGAGCTGGACGGCAAGCCTGTCGTGCGCGCCGGCAAGCTCGCCGCGTGACGCGCCTGGTCTTCCTCCACGGCATCGGCGGGAGCCATGCCGTCTGGGACCGCCAGCTGCCCTACTTCACCGCGCGCGGTTACTCGGTGCACGCCTGGAACCAGCCGGGCTACGGCGGCCGCCCCGCCGTGGAGCCCTATGACCTCGAGCATGTCGCCGCTGCGCTCAAGGAAGAGCTTCGAGGCGAGCCCGCGGTGCTCGTCGGCCACAGCATGGGGGGCTTCGTCGCGCAGGAGGCCTGGGCGCGATTCCCCGGGCTCGTGCGGGCGCTCGCCCTGTGCTTCACGAGCGCTTCCTTCGGCGGCACGGGCAGCGACTTCGCGCGCCAGTTCATCGCCGCCCGCATCGGGCCCCTCGACGCCGGCCAGACGATGCGCGAGATCGCCGCGCGCGTCATCCCGCCGATGCGCGGCTCGCGCGCCGAGCCCGAAGGCGTGGCGCTCGCCGAGCGCGTCATGTCCAGCGTGCCGCCGGCAACCTACCGCAAGGCTGTGCAGCTCCTCACGACGTTCGACCGGCGCGCGCAGCTGCCCGGCATCCGCGTGCCGACGCTCGTGCTCGCGGGGAGCGAAGACCGCGTCGCGCCGGCCGAGGTGATGGCGCGCATGGCGCAGAAGATACCGGGCGCAGAGTACGTGGTCCTCGACGGCTGCGGCCATCTGGGTCCGATGGTTCAGCCCGATGCGTTCAACGAGGCGCTCGAGGCGTTCCTCGCGCGACATACTCTCTGAGGTGAGCATGGATATCCGATTGCCGCAGACCGACCCGCGCTACGCGGTCACCGGCTCCAGTTATCCGCTGAACGGCAAGCAGAAGGCGCTCATCGCGCTCGCCGAAGAGCTGGGGCCGCGCTTCGCCGCGCGCGCGGAGCGCTACGACCGGGAGGCGAGCTTCCCCTTCGAGAATTACGCCGACCTGCGCGAGGCGGGGCTGCTCGGGCTGTGCGTGCCGGAAGCCCACGGCGGCAAGGGCGCGGACTTCAGGACCTACGCCCTGGTCTCGGCCACACTCGGCAAGTACTGCGGCGCGACCGCCCTCACCTTCAACATGCACGCCTGCTCGACGCTCTGGCCGGGCGTGCTGGCCGATGACCTCGACATGACGCGCGAGCAGCGTGCCGAGCACGAGAAGCTGCGTGCCCTGCACTTCGGGCGCGTGGTCAAGGACGGTGCGGTCTACGCGCAGCCTTTCTCCGAGGGCAGCGCGGCCGCCGCGGGCAAGGCCCCCTTCGGCACCGCCGCGAGCCGCGTGGACGGCGGCTGGCTTCTGAACGGCAAGAAGATCTTCGCCTCGCTCGCCGGCGCCGCGAACTACTACGGCGTGCTGTGCACCGAGGCGAAGCCCGAGCTCTCCATGCGGGACACGCTGTATCTTGCCGTGCCCGGGGACGCGCCGGGCCTTACGGTAACCGGGGACTGGGATCCACTCGGCATGCGGGGCACCGTGTCGCGCACGCTCGTGTTCAAGGATGTCTTCGTGCCCGCGGAAGCCGCCATGATGCCGCGCGGCGTCTACTACCAGGCCGCGAGCCGCTGGCCGCACATGTTCACTACGCTCTCCCCCACCTACCTCGGCATCGCCGTCGCGGCCTGCGAGTTCACCGTGCAGTATCTTCGCGGCGAGGTGCCCGGCATGCCACCGGTGAAACGGCGCATGTATCCGACCAAGCAGATCGCGGTGGCCGAGATGTGGGTGAAGCTCGAGCAGACCCGCGCGCTGTTCCTGCGCATGCTGGACGACGCGCGCGTCGATCCGCCCAAGGATGCGCGGCTTCGCGCCTATGCGGCGCAGTTCACGATCATGGAAAGCGCGAACGAGCTCTGTCGCCTTGCGATTCGCACCTGCGGCGGGCAGTCGATGCTGAAGTCGCTGCCGCTCGAGCGGCTGTACCGCGATTCGCGCTGCGGCGCGCTGATGCTGCCCTGGACCGCGGAGCTCTGCCTCGACCGCATCGGGCGCGAAGCGCTCTACGAGCCGGGCGAGGAGGACTAGCGTTGGACCTGGCGCGCATCGTCGAACACTGGGCCGAGCACGCGCCCGCGCGCGCCGCCCTGCACTTCGAGGGCCGCGACTGGACCTACGGCGAGCTTCGGGAGCGCATCGAGCTGGCGGCGCGGAACCTGCAAGTCGAGCGCGGCGAGCGCGTTGCGTGGCTGGGCTACAACCATCCCGACATGCTGGTGCTGCTCTTCGCGGCCGCCCGTCGCGGCGCGATGCTCGTACCGCTCAACTGGCGACTCACCGCCGCGGAGCATCGCCGCATCCTCCAGGATTGCGCGCCGCGCTGGCTGTTCGCCGACGACGATTTCGCCGCGCCGGCGCGGGCGCTGGGCGTGCCCATGGGCAGCTTCGACCGCCCGGCGGCGGGCAGCTCGGTCGGCAGCGACGCGGACGATCTTCTCGTCGTCTACACCTCCGGCACGACAGGGGCGCCCAAGGGGGCGGTGCTGGCGCAATCCGGGCTGCTGTGGAACGGCTACAACTCGATCCACGCGCACGACCTCGGCCAGGCGGACCACGTCCTCAGCACCTTGCCCATGTTCCACGTCGGCGGGCTCAACAACCAGACGCTGCCCGCGCTGCTCGCGGGCGCACGCGTCACGCTGCACAAGCGCTTCGAGCCAGGGCGCTGGCTCGCCGACGTGCAGGCGCGCAGGCCCACCATTTCGCTCCTCGTGCCCGCGACTATGCAGGCGGTCATCGCGCATCCGGACTGGCGACAGACCGATCTGTCATCGCTCAGGATGATCGCCACGGGCTCGATGGTGGTGCCCGAGTCGCTGATCCGGGCGTTCCACGATCGCGGCGTTCCGGTGGGCCAGATCTACGGCTCCACCGAGACTGCACCCATCGCCGTCGTACTGCGCAAGGAGGATGCGCAGCGCAAGATCGGCAGCGCGGGCAAGCCTGCCCTGCACTGCGAGGTGCGCCTGCAGGGCGAGGAGATCCTCGTGCGAGGTCCCAATGTCATGCGTGGCTACTGGAACGACCCCGCGGCGACGGCCCGCGTGCTGGACGCCGAGGGCTGGTTTCATACGGGCGACCTCGCCCGGGTGGACGACGAGGGCTACTTCTGGATCATGGGCCGCTCCAAGGACGTCATCATCTCGGGCGGCGAGAACATCTATCCCGCCGAGCTGGAGAACGTGCTCGCCGACGACCCGGCGATCGCCGAGTGCGCCGTGATCGGGGTGGACGATCCACGATGGGGCGAGAGCGCGTGTGCCGTGATCGTGCGAAACCCCGGGACCCAGCTGGACGAGGCGGCCGTCCTCGCGCTTTTCGAGGACCGCCTCGCGCGCTTCAAGCATCCGCGCCGCGTCGTGTTCGTGGACAACTTGCCCAAGAATGCGCTCGGCAAGGTTCAGAAGCCGGAGCTGCGCAAGTGGATTGACGCGCCTCAGGCTACCCGCAGCTCCACCGCCCCCAGCGCGCCCGCCTCGAAGCGCAGCTGATCGCCGGGTTGCGGGAACTTGGAGGTCACGAGGCTCCCGCTCAGGATGAAGTCGCCCGCGCGCAATGCCTGGCCATGTCCCGACAGGTGGTTGGCGATCCAGGCAAGCGCGGCCAGGGGATGCCCCATGCTGTCGGCGCCCCTTCCCTCCCCGACCGTCGCGCCGTTCACGTAGGCCACGCCTCGCACCGCAGAGAGGTCGATTGCCCGCCAGTCCTCGACGGGTGTTCCCAGCACGGCGCCTTCGTTCCAGGCATTGTCCGCCGCAAGTTCCAGCCCGCGGGACGGCAGCGTGGCGTAGTCCGCGCCCCGGTCGTCGGCGAGCTCGAACGCCGGCATGACGGCGCGCACGGCAGGGGCGATGCTTTCGGCCGAAAAGGGCGCCCGATCGAGCGGCAAGTTCCGGCCCATCTGGAACGCCAGCTCGAATTCCACCACCAGCCGGCCGTAGCCGGACTGCCTCACGGTAGCGGGGCCACGCACGACCTGCGCAGAGTGCAGGCAACCGGCGATGGGGGTGTCCAGCCCTACCAGCGCCCGCATCTGCGGCGTCGTCAGCGCGATCTTGCGGCCCACCACGGGTCCGCATACGCGCGTCTTGAGCGCCACGAAGGCCTGTTGCGTCTCATAGGCCTGCGCGAGATCGCGCGGCGCAACCGCCGGCGGCATCGGCCGCGAGCGCCTGCGCGCCAGGTGCTGGCGCACCAGCCACGAGGCCGCCCGCCCGGCTCGATCGGCATCTGCGCTCGGCATCGCGGCGATTGTATCGGTTGCCGTCCGCGCCGGCTTTGCCGAAAATACGTCGCGCCATCCGGAGAACCGCCACCGATGCCCCTCAGCCATCGCCTCTACGACCGCACCCTGGTGCTCTCGCCCTCGGGACGCCTGGACCACGACAACTGCGAGGCGTTTCGCGAGGAACTCGCGCCGCACCTCGAGCACTCGGCGCAGGAAAGCGTCGCCATTGTGCTCGACCTGTCGGGCCTGGAGTACGTCTCGAGCGCGGGGCTGCGCTGCTTCATGCTGGCCGCCAAGCAGGCGAAGGCGCAGAACAGCCGCATCGTGATCGCGGCCATGCAACCGGTGGTCGCCGAGATCTTCCAGATCGCGCGCTTCAATCTCGTCTTCGAGGCTTATCCCGGGGTGCGCGACGCGCTCGCTGCGCTGTCGCCGGCCGCCGCCGCCGCGTTCGACCAGGGATAGCCCGGGTGCGCGTCCGGTTCTGGGGCACGCGCGGCTCGATACCCGTCGCCCTTACCGCGGCGGATATCCGCGACAAGGTGGCGCAGGCGCTGTTCCGCGCCGAGGGCCGCCGCTTCGACTCGGTCGGCGAAGCCTACGCCTTCGCGCGCGAGCACCTGGACTTCTCGCTCACGCATACCTTCGGCGGCCATTCGCCTTGCGTCGAACTCGAATGCGGCGGCGAGGAGTATTTCGTGTGCGACCTGGGCAGCGGCGCGCGCCCGTTCGGCGCTCACGTGCTTGCGCGTCAGGCCGGCAGGCCGGCCACCGTGAACGTGTTCATGTCGCACGTGCATTGGGATCACATCATGGGCTTTCCGTTCTTCGGCCCGGCCTACGTTCCCGGCACGCACATCCGCATTCATGGCTGTCACGAGGTCGTTGAGCAGGCGTTTCGCCTGCAGCAGGCGCCGCCGTGCTTTCCCGTCGAGTTCTCGCAACTGGCCGCGGACATCGAGTTCGTGAAGCTGACGCCCGGCCGCACGCAAGAGATCGCCGGTGTGCGGGTCACCCCGGCGCAGCAGATGCATTCGGGCGAGTCGTTCGGCTACCGCTTCGAAAGCGGGGGCAAGTCGGTCGTTTACACCACGGACTCCGAGCACAAGCTGGAGAACCGCGCGCAGACCGAACGCTTCGTGCGCTTCTTTCACGAGGCCGACGTCGTCATCTTCGACGCCATGTACTCGCTCGCGGACGCGATCTCGGTCAAGGCGGACTGGGGACATTCGAGCAACATCATCGGCGTCGAGCTGTGCCAGATGGCTCGCGCGCGACACCTGGTGCTTTTCCATCACGAGCCGGCGTACGACGATGCCGCGATCGAAGGCGTGCTCCGGGAAACAAGGCGCTTCGAGCAGCTGACGCGCGGTACGCTGCCGCTGCAGGTATCCGCCGCCTATGACGGACTGGAGCTCGACGCCTGAGCACGCACTGGTCCAGGCAGGCGGGACCCGTGGCCCTGCTCGTGGCGCTCGTGCTCCTGCTGGTGGCCGAACCGCCGCCGGTACAGGCACTGCGCCATGCCTTGTTTGACGCCTATCAGCGCCTGGCGCCGCGCGAGCGGGCGAGCGCGCCCGCGATCGTCGTTGCGATCGACGAGCAGGCGTTGGCAAGTTTCGGTCAATGGCCCTGGCCGCGGACTCGCGTCGCGCGTCTGATCTCGGGCATCGCCGAGGCTGCTCCAGCCGCGATCGGCCTCGACCTGCTCTTTCCCGAGCCGGACCGTTTCTCGCCTGCGCAGGTCGCCCACGACGTCGAGGAGTTGTCCGGTGACGTTGCCCGCCGCCTGCGCGCCCTGCCCTCGAATGACCAGGCACTGGCGGATGCCATCGACGGCCGCAATGTCGTCCTGGGGATTGCCGGCTTGGAGCAGCCGGATGCGCGGTTTCCCGATGCACCTGCAGCGGCCCCTATGCTCATCGGCAATGCATCCGCTCTTCGCTTGCGCCGGTTTCCCGGATACTTGCAGAGCCTGCCGCTCATCGACCGCGCCGCCGCCGGCCGAGGTCTGCTCAGCGTGGATCCCGAAAGCAACGTCATTCGGCGCGCGCCGGTTGCCGCGCACGTCGGCGCGGCGGTGCTGCCCGCATTGAGCATTGAGATGTTGAGGGTGGCGACCGGCGCGCCCCTCGCGCTGCTCGGCAAGGGCGGCAATCAGGCCGACATCCGGCTGGGCGACGTGATCATCCCGGTGCAGGCGGACGGGCGCTTCTGGATCCGCTACGGCTACCACGATCCCGCGCGCTTCATCTCTGCGGCAGACGTGCTCCAGGGACGACTTGATCCTCGCGAGATCGAGGGCAAGCTCGTGCTGGTCGGCGTGACCGGCCTGGGCCTGCTCGACTATCAGACGACCGCGCTCGGCGAGCGTATTCCCGGGGTGGAGATCCATGCGCAGATCCTCGAGCAGATCTACGACGGCGCCCACATCCGCCGGCCTGCAAGCCTGCCAGGGCTCGAGGTCGGCCTCCTCGTGGCCGCGGCGCTCGTGTTCGCTCTGACCGTTCCGACGCTGGGCGTTGGCGCCTCGATCGGCGTGTACGTCGGAGTCATGGCGTTTCTCGCGCTGCTCGGCATCGAGGGCTTCTTACTGGAAAGCCTGCTGCTGGACATCGCATGGCCGGCGATCGGCGCGACGGCGGTGTTCGGGGTGGTTCTCGCCGGGGCGCTCAGCGCTGCCGAGGAGCAGCGGCGGTTCCTGCGAGAGCAGGCCGCGCGTGTGAGCGGCGAACTCGAGTCGGCGCGGCGCATCCAGATGGGGCTGCTGCCGGCGCCCAGGGTGCTGTTCGCGGGCGAGACGCGGTTCGACATCGACGCGCTTCTCGAGCCCGCGCGCACGGTGGGTGGCGATTTCTACGACTGCTTCATGCTCGACTCGCGCCGACTCTACTTCATTGTCGCGGATGTCTCAGGCAAAGGCCTGCCGGCGAGCCTGTTCATGGCGCTCTCAAAGACCCTGCTGAAGAGCGCCGCGCGCCGGGTCGACGACGTGGGCGGTCTCATGGTGCGCGCCAATGCCGAGGTTTCTCGCGAAAACCCGGAGTCTCTGTTCATCACGGCGTTCGCCGGCATCGTCGATACCCGCACGGGCATGCTCGAGTTCTGCAATGCCGGCCACGAACCGCCTCTGGCGCGCGTGCCCGGCGGCAGCCTGCAGCGGCTCGAGCATGCCGGCGGCCCGCCGCTATGCGTGATGGAGCACTATGCCTACCCCGTCGAGTACCGGCCGCTCGTACGCGGCGAATGGGTTTGCGTGGTCACCGACGGGGTCACGGAAGCCATGAACGAGGCGGGAGAACTATACGGGGCCCGGCGTCTTCGCGCCGTGCTGGATGCGCTGCCTGCGTCGGCGCATCCCAGCGAGCTGATCGCCGCCGTGCGAACGGATGTCGCCCGCTTCGTGGGCGCCGCGGTGCCCTCCGACGACCTCACCCTCCTATGCTTCCGCTGGAACGGCTCGACCGAAGGTGCTGCCCGCCCCGACGACAACCTAGCGGACGTTGATCTCGACTCGCCGGTTGCGGGGCTCGGGGACGTCGTCGGCGGTACTGACTAACAGCTCGCGCTCGCCGCGCCCCGCGGTGCGAATGCGCTCGCTCGCAATGCCGAGCTCGACCAGCGCGCGGCGTACCCTTTCGGCTCTCTGCAGGGACAGGCCATCGTTGAACTGCGTCGTGCCGACCCGGTCAGTATGTCCGATGACCATCACATCGGGCGCGCCGCGACCGCGGAGCTCCTCGAGAATGCGCCGAAACTCCTCGCGCGACTCCGGCGTGAACTCGTCTGTTCCCTCGAGGAAATACACCAGAAAGCTCTTCGGACGCTCCGGCAGCGCGCTCAGCACCGTCGCGAATCCGTTGCGAACCTCGCTTTCGGGCATGCGCTGCTCGGCGGGCGCGCCACCGCTGACGATTCGGCTCGCCGCAAATGCCCGGTTCAGGACGACCTGCTCGCCCTCCCGCTCCACCACGACCGTGCCGACGTGACCGTCGGCCGACGGCAGCACGACGACCAGCTCATCGCCCACCGGCTGCGGGCCGAAGAACACCATGAGAAAACCGACCAACGCGACGAGGACCGCTCCCATTTCACCTCGTCACTGCTTGGGTTCTTCCACCTGCACGACAAAATCCGTGCCGCGCACCCCCATGATGGCCGCCGGCGTGCGTACGCGCAGCGAACCCGGCGACTGTTTCACCATCTTCCCGGAGACCACCGCGAGCGTGCCTTTTCGCAGCGAGGCATCGAAGCGGCCTGCATGCGTCGTGGTGTCGAAGCTGTAGCGGTCCACCGCCAGCACGCTGTTGGGGCCCGTGGACAGCAGGCTGTTGTCGCTGAAGGTCACGCCGGCCGACCCGTCCGCGCCTGTGACGATGACGTCCGACTGACGGATGCCCATGCCGACGGAGGCCGCCAACTGCTGGCCGTCGCGCTCCACGTGCACCGTGCCCTTGGCGACCTTGATCTGCCCCACGTCATCCGCGCGGGCCAGTCCCGAGACCATCAGCAGAAACACCCCTATCGCTGCGAAGTGGCGCATACGCCCTCCTGCTCGTGTAGACGGATTCTATAATGCTGTGCGACAACAAGGTAAATCCGTGAATTTGACCCGGGTCGCACAGTTTCTTGCACGCCTGGACGAACTTCGTCCGGTACAGGCATTCCTGGAAGGATTCTGCGTCGCCTCGGGAGTACCGCGGCAGGCCTGCCTGCGCCTGAACCTGGTGGTGGAGGAGCTCTTCACCAATACAGTCAAGCACGGGCACCGCGGCGACTGCGACGCACCGATATGGGTTGAGGTGTCGCGCGCCGGCGACAGCGTCCTGCTGATCTACGAGGACAAGGCACCCCCGTTCAATCCCTTCTCGAAGCTGCTGGAGCAGCCGCCCCCGGATACCACGATTTCCATGCGCAAGATCGGCGGCCTGGGTGTTCTGCTCACCCGCCAGCTCGCTGCCTCACGCGACTACGCCTATCTGTTCGGCCGTAACCGCATCCGCCTGGTGCTTGGCACCGCCTGAGGGCCTTGGTGCCCGGGGCAGGACTCGAACCTGCATGGCCTTGCGGCCGAGGGATTTTAAGTCCCATGCGTCTACCTGTTCCGCCACCCGGGCGGCCGCACGAGGCGAGGAATCTGGAGGCGGGAGTCGGAATCGAACCGGCGTCCACGGCTTTGCAGGCCGCTGCATGACCACTCTGCCATCCCGCCCGGGGATGCGAAGGGAGCCGGGAAGGCGACCCGCCTTCCCTAGCCTAAACTGGAGCGGGAGACGAGTCTCGAACTCGCGACCTCAACCTTGGCAAGGTTGCGCTCTACCAACTGAGCTACTCCCGCGTTTTGGGGGGGCGATTATAGCTCATCCCGCCGCATGGGGCAGCGCACGGCGCAGGTAGTGCAGCATCGACACCACCGTCAGCACGGCAGCCGCGTTGATCAGGAGGGTCCCCAGCCACTGCGTGCTGAGCACGCCGAAAAGCTCGTCGTGGAAGAGCAGCAGCGGGATCGCCACCATCTGGCTCGCGGTCTTCACCTTGCCGACGAAAGCCACCGCCACGCTCGCCGACTGCCCGAGCTTGGCCATCCACTCCCGCAGCGCCGAGATCGCGATCTCGCGGCCGATGATGATCAGCGCGATCAGCGGCTCCACCCGCCCGAGCTGCAGCAGCACGACCAGGGCGGCGACCACGATGAGCTTGTCGGCGACGGGGTCGAGAAAGGCGCCGAACGCCGAGGCCTGGTTGAGCACGCGCGCGAGATAGCCATCCAGCCAGTCGCTCACGCCGGCGACGATGAAGACGACGCAGGCCGCCACGTTCCGGCCACCGGGCGAGAGCCACGTTTCGGGCAGGTAGAAAATCCCGATCAGCAGCGGGATCAGGATGATGCGCAGCCACGTAACGAGATTCGGCAGGTTGAGCGGCATCAGTGCAGTGCCTTGTAGATGCGCTCGGCGAGCGGACGGCTGATACCCTCCACCTGCGCGAGCTCGTCGACAGCGGCTGACTGCACCTCGCGCAGCCCGCCAAAATGGGCGAGCAGGCGCTGGCGGCGCTGTGCCCCGATGCCCGGAATTTGCACGAGCGACGACTCAGTTCGCGTCCGCGCCCGGCGCGCACGGTGGCCGGCAATGGCGAACCGGTGCGCCTCGTCGCGGATCTGCTGGATCAGATGCAGGCCCGGATGCGCGGCCGGCAGGTTGAGCACCGCGCCTCCGGCCTCGAGGACCAGCGTCTCCAGGCCGGGCTGGCGCTCCGGACCCTTGGCAACCCCGACGACGCACATGTCGTGCAGCCCGTACTCGGCGAGCGCCGCGCGCGCCGCGCTGACCTGTCCGCGGCCGCCATCGATCAGCACCAGGTCGGGAATTTTGCCGCCTTCGGCGGTCAGGCGGCCGTAGCGGCGCTCGAGAGCCTGGCGCATGGCCGCATAGTCGTCGCCGGGTGCGACGTCGCGGATATTGAATCGCCGGTACTCGCCCCTCTGCATTCCGTGGTGATCGTAGACCACGCAGGACGCGACGGTCGCCTCGCCCATCGTGTGGCTGACGTCGAAGCACTCGATGCGCTGCACCGACTCCGGCAGGCGCAGCGCCTCGCGCAATGCCGCCAGGCGCGTCTCCTGCGCCCCGCGCTCGCGGGCACGCTGCTGCAGCGCCAGGTGGGCATTCTTGAGCGCCATATCCACCCAGACCTTTCGTTCTCCTTGCATCGGCACCGCCGCATCGAAGTCCACCGCCACATTGCTCAGCACGAGCGGTGGGCGCGGCTGTTCGGCGTAGTGATGCTCCAGGAACGCCTGCAGCGCCTCCGCGGGCTCGGCCGACTCCGCGTTCGCCGGGAAGAAGCTGCGGTCGCCGACGTGACGCCCTCCGCGGATCATCACCAGATTGACGCAGATGGCGCCGCCCTCCTCGGCGCAGGCTACGACGTCGGCATCGACGCCGCGCTCGGATTCCACGTACTGCCGCGCCTGCACGCGCGAGAGCGCGCGCACCTGGTCGCGCAGCACTGCGGCCTGCTCGAAGCGCAGGGCGTCGGCTTCGGCCTGCATCCGCCCGGTCAGCCGGCGCACGAGGTCGTCCTCGCGCCCGCGCAGGAACAGCGTCGCGTGCTCGGCGTCGCGCGCGTAGTCCTGCTCCCCGATCATGCCGACGCACGGCGCCGTGCAGCGGCGGATCTGGTGCAGCAGGCACGGGCGCGAGCGGTTGGCGAACACGGTGTCCTCGCAGGTGCGCAGCCGGAACACCCGCTGCAGCAGCTGGATGCTTTCGCGCACGGCGGCCGCATGCGGAAAGGGCCCGAAATAGCGCCCGCCCGGATCGCGCGCGCCGCGGTGAAAGGCGAGCCGCGGGAACGCGTGGGCGGTAAGGGCGAGATAGGGATACGACTTGTCGTCCCGAAACAGTATGTTGTAGCGCGGCGCCAGGCGCTTGATCAGGTTGTTCTCCAGCAGCAGCGCCTCGTCCTCGGAGCGCGTCGCCGTCACCTCGATGTGCGCGACCTGCCCCAGCATGAGGCGGATGCGGGGGCTGCCGGCGTTCTTCTGGAAGTAGGAGGCGACGCGCTTCTTCAGGTCGCGCGCCTTGCCGACGTAAAGCGCCTCGCCCTGGGCGCCGAGCATGCGGTATACGCCGGGCAGGTGGGGCAATCCGGCCACGAAACTGCGTGCGTCGAACGCGGCGTTCGCCATGCGCGGGATTCTAGCGCCGGGCCCCCGAACCAGTGTAGAATTCGCGACTTTTTTCAGCACCACATTCCGGTCATGGCCAAGGCATCCGCAGTCGACATTCGCGTCGGCAACCTCATCGAGTGGGACAAGCGCGTCTGGCGCGTGCTCAAGTGCTACCACGTGCACGTCGGCGGGCGCGGCGGCGCGTTCATGCAGGTCGAGATGAAGGACATCGAGTCCGGCACCAAGACAAACCAGCGCTTCCGCACCGACGACAAGGTGGAGCGCGCCTTCGTCGACGCGCGCGCGATGGAGTATCTCTACCAGGACGGCGACAGCTACGTCTTCATGGACAAGGAGAACTACGAGCAGCTGTCGCTGTCGGCCGAGTTCCTCGAGGGACAGGCCGGTTTCCTGCTGCCCAACACCGAGGTGCAGATCAACTTCTACAACGGCCGCGCCATCGGCGTCGAGATTCCTCCCTCGGTGGTGCTGACCGTCGTGGACACCGAGCCGGGGATCAGGAACGCCACTGCGACCAACACCTTCAAGCCCGCGACCATGGAGACGGGCATCACCGTGCAGGTGCCTCCCTTCATCAACAAGGGCGAGAGAATCAAGGTCGACACCAACCAGGGCACCTACATGGAGCGCGCCTAGGCGCTCATCGCCTCGAGGGCATGCTGGGCGTGGCGGTACGCCACGCTCTTTCTCAGATCGCGACCGCCCCGGTGGCGCAGCCGGGCGGCGCTCTCCGGCAGCGCCCGCTGCTGTTCCGCCAGCGATTCGAGCAGTCGCTCCTGGCCCTGCGGGTCGCCGCAAAGCAGAACCATGTCGCAGCCGGCCGCCAGCGCCGCCCGCGCCCGCTCCGGCACGCCGCCCGCCGTGCTTGCGCCTTCCATCGACAGGTCGTCGCTGAACACCAGCCCTTCGAATTCCAGTCGCTCGCGCAGGATCTCCCGCAGCCAGATGCGCGAATAGCCGGCCGGCTCGGCATCGACCTGCGTGTAGACGACGTGCGCCGGCATGACGCCGGCCAACCCTGCCTGGATCGCGGGCCGGTAGGGCGCAACGTCCTTGCGCAGGATCTCGGCCAGGGGGCGACCATCCACGGGCACCGCGACATGCGAGTCGGCGGTTGCGAAGCCGTGTCCCGGAAAGTGCTTGCCGACGGCTCCCATGCCGCTCTCGCCCAGTCCCGAGATGAGCGCGGCGGCGAGCGCCCCCACCGCCAGCGGATCATAGTGCAGGGCCCGGTCGCCGATCACGCTGCTGCCCCCGTAGTCGAGATCCAGGACGGGCGCGAAGCTGAAGTCCAGGCCGTGGGCGGCGAGCTCCGCCCCGATCACGAAGCCGGCGCCATGCGCGGCGGCTTTCGCCGCCTCACGGTCGCGGTCCCAGAGCTGACCCAGCTTGCGCATCGGCGGCAATCCGGTGAATCCGTTCCGGAAGCGCTGCACTCGACCGCCCTCGTGGTCCACCGCGATGAGCAGCGCCGGATCGCGCAATGCATGGATCTCCTCGGTCAGCGTCTGCAATTGCTCCGGGCTGGCGAAATTCCGTGCGAACAGAATCGCGCCGCCCACGGCGGGATGCCGCAGGCGCCGGCGGTCGTCGTCCGTCAGCTCCGGGCCGGCCGGATCCAGCATGACCGGCCCGAGCGGCAGGCGCGCTCTTACCCTTCGCATTCCAGAATCACGGTGGCCGCGGCCATGCCGCGCTCGTCGGTGAGCGTAAGGTGCGCGCGCCGGATACCCCGCCGCTCGAGGAAGGCCGCGAGCGGTTCGGAGTACTCGAGCTGTGGCTTGCCGGAGCGCTGGTTGCTGACCCATACGCCGTGCCAGTTGGCTGGCGCCCGGATTCCGGTGCCGAGCGCCTTGCTGAACGCTTCCTTGGCCGCGAATCGCTTCGCCAGATAGGCCGCCGGCTTGGCGTGCGCGCGGAAGCGACGCAGCTCCGGAGCGCACAAGATGCGCTCCGCGAAGCGCTCCCCGAAGCGATGCAGCGCGCGCTCGATGCGCGGGATCTCGATGAGGTCGCTGCCCACGCCGTAGATCATCGCGCGGCCCGAACCATGATCTGCTTCATCTCGCGCACGGCCTCGCGCATGCCCACGAACACCGCGCGGCTGACGATGGCATGGCCGATATGCAGCTCGCGCAGCCCGGGCAGCCGGGCCACCGGCTCGACGTTGAAGTAATTGAGCGCGTGGCCGGCATTGAAACGCATGCCGAGCCCCCGGATACGCTCGCCGGCGGCGCGGATCTTGTCGAGCTCGGCCTCGACGGCCGGCGCCTCGGCATCCCTGCCGCGCGCGTGGAACGCATGCGCATAAGGGCCGGTGTGCACCTCGCAAACGGCCGCGCCGATGCGTTGCGCGGCCTCCACCTGGCGCAGCTCGGCGTCGATGAAGACCGAGACCACGATCCCCGCCCCGGCCAGCTGCGCGACCACCTCGCGCAGACGTGGTTCCTGCGCCGCGACGTCGAGGCCGCCCTCCGTGGTGATCTCGTGCCGCCCTTCCGGCACGAGCATCGCCATTTCGGGGCGGATGCGCCGCGCGATCTCGACCATCTCCGATGTCGCCGCCATCTCGAGATTGAGCCGGATGTGGGTGAGCTCGCGCAGCCGCCGTACGTCCTCGTCCTGGATATGGCGCCGATCTTCGCGCAGGTGGACAGTGATCCCGTCGGCTCCGCCCAGATGCGCCTCCACCGCCGCCCACACCGGATCGGGCTCGTACGTGCGCCGCGCCTGGCGCACCGTCGCCACGTGATCCACGTTCACCCCGAGCTCGATCATAGGTCCCGCAGCTCCCGCAGTATGGCGCTCGTATGCAGCGCCTGGCCGGCGAGTCGCGCGCCGATCAGGTGGCGCATGAGGCGACGCGACTCTTCGCGCGTTTCCGGCCGCGCAAACTCCGCCCGCGCCATGTCGAGCAGCGTCTGCCCGGACACGGTGAACTCGTTGGGCAGGCCCTCCCGCCCCTGCTCGGTCAGCTCGAGCGGCCCACGCTCGGGAGCATAGACGTAGCGCTTGCCCGCCTCCACCCGCGCTCCGCTGCCCGCCAGATGCTCCAGCGGCGGAGCATACCCGAGTTCGCGCAGCAGACTGAGCTCGAATCCTCGCAGCAGCGCCGCGGGCTCCTCGCCGTCCGCCAGGCGGCCGAGCGTCGCGCCGTACGCGTCGAACAGCGTCTCGTGCGAGTCTTCACGCGGCAGCAGGCGCAGTACGAGCTCGTTGACATAGAAGCCGCACATCAGCGCAAGGCCTTCAAGGGCCCGCTGTCCTCCCGACCACTCGACGGCGCCGAGCGTGCCCAGTTCCGCACCGGCGCTCCAGCTCAAGCGCAACGGATGGAATGCCAGCAGCAGGCCGCGCACAGCCGAGCGCGGGCGGCGGGCGCCGCGCGCGAGCAGGCCCACGCGGCCGCGATGGCGAGTGAACGCCTCCACGATCAGGCTGGATTCCTTGTAGGGGTAGCAATGCAGGACGAACGCAGGTTCCTGCTCGATGCGCCGCCGCGTCATGCGTATCCCAGCTCGCGCAGCGTGCGCTGGTCCTCCGACCAGCCGCGCCTCACCTTCACCCAGACCTGCAGGAACACCTTGCCGCCGAAGAGCCGTTCCATGTCCTTGCGCGCCTCGGTCGAGATACGCTTGAGCAGCGCGCCGCCCTTGCCCAGCACGATCGGCTTTTGCGACTCGCGATCGATCCAGATGGTGGCGTCAATGCGGCGCAGGCGCCCTTCCTCCCGAAAGCTTTCCACCCGAACTTCGCAATGGTAGGGGAGCTCCTCGCCCAGAAGCCGGAAGAGCTTCTCCCGCAGGAGCTCGCCGGCAAAGTAGCGCTCGTCGCGGTCGGTCAGCTGATCCGCGCCGTAGAGCGCCGGGCCCTCCGGCAGGAAGCCGCGCAGCACGCCGAGCAGCTTCTCGACGTTGCGTCCGGTCGACGCCGACACCGGCACGATGGCCGCGAACGGGAATTCGCGGGACAAACGCTCGATGAACGGCAGAAGCCGCGTGACCGGCCGCACCCGGTCGATCTTGTTGACGACGGCCACCACCGGCCGCTGCGCCGGAATGCGAGCGAGCGCCGCCCGGTCCGCCGCGTCGAAGCGCAGCGCCTCGACAACGAACGCGACGACGTCGGCATCGCGCGCCGCCTCCCCCGCGCGCTGGTTCAGCGCACGGTTGAGCAGGCTGCGGTGACGCGTCTGGTACCCCGGGGAGTCGACAAGCACCAGCTGGCCGTGCGCGTCGGTGAGGATGCCCGTCAGCAGATGCCGCGTGGTTTGCTCGCGCTGCGAAACGATGGCGAGCTTCTGGCCGAGCAGCCGGTTGAACAGGCTCGACTTCCCGGTGTTCGGCCGGCCGAACAGGCCAACGACGCCGCTGCGGAACGCACTCACGTCTCGAGCTGCTCGAGTAGAGCCGCCGCCGCCTGCTGTTCGGCTGCACGCCGGGACCCGCCGTGTCCCAGGGCACGCAGGCCCAGGTGCGCGACGAGGCACTCGACCTCGAACGTCTGCTCGTGCGCCGCGCCCTGCGTCGCCACGACGGTGTATTGCGGCAGCCCCAGGTGGCGCGCCTGCAGCGTCTCTTGCAGGCGCGTCTTGGCGTCCTTGGCGCCCGCGCGCGCGTCGATGCGAGCGAGCGCCTCCCCCAGGGTAGCCAATACCGCCCGGCGCGCGCCCGCGTAGCCGCCATCGAGGAACACCGCGCCATATACCGCCTCGAGTGCGTCCGCGAGGATCGACGGCGCGGCGGTGCGCCCCCCGGCGCCTTCCCCCTGTCCCAGGCGCAGGTGCCCGGCAAGGCCCAGGGACGCGGCGGCATGGGCCAGTGCCTCCTTGCGCACGAGGCTCGCGCGCAGTTGCGATAGCGTCCCCTCGCTCAGCTCGGGAAACCGCTCCAGCAGGACTTCCGCCATGACGCAGCCCAGCACGCTGTCGCCCAGGAACTCCAGCCGCTCGTTGTTCGGCGTACCGAAGCTGCGATGGGTCAAGGCCTGCTCGAGGAGCTCGGCGCGCCGGAAGCGATGGCCCAGACGGGCCTCGAGATCCTCGATGCCGCTCAACGCGCCGAATCGTCCACCGCTACTGCGAGGACGCCTCGAAATCGATGTACACCCCGATGTTGGCAAACAGCGGGATCTCCTTCCGGTACGCGGCGGCGAGCACGTAGTCGTTGCCCTGGCGGGTGATCTCCAGGTCGGTCGCGCTGACCGCCTTGATGTCGTCGATGACCGAGCGGTTCTGGAAGGCGCGCCGCACCTCGCTCACGTTGACGCCGCGCCCGCGCACCTCGTTCGAGATCGCCACCAAGGTCTTCTTGAGCGTGAAGTACTCGATGTACGAGGGCAGCAGCCGCATGAAAAGCAGCGCGGCAAAGACGAGCACCACCGACCCCACCAGCAGCCCCAGCAGCGTGATACCTCGTTGTGATGCACGCATGGTCATCTCCCTGTTGCCGCGAGCCTCTAGCGGAACGTGCCGAAGCGCCCCAGCTCGCCGAGGTTGAGCCAGATGAAGAACGCCTTGCCCACGATGTTACGGTCGGGCACGAAACCCCAGACCCGGCTGTCACTCGAGTTGTCCCGGTTGTCGCCCATGACGAAATAGTGCTCCGGCGGCACCGTGCACGCCAGACCGTTTCTATTGTAGTTGCAATTGTCCGCGTAAGGGAACGCGCGCGCGTGCGTCACGTACGGCGGCGCGTCCTCATCGACGATGACCTGGTGCTCGACCCCGTTGAGGGTCTCCAGGTAGCGCTTCGAGTACTGCATGCGCTCGTGCGACAGGTAGTCCTCGACCTGACGGGTCGGGACCGGGCGGCCGTTGATGACGAGCCTCTTGTTGCGGTACTCCACGCGATCGCCCGGCAGCGCGACGACCCGCTTGATGTAGTCGAGCGACGGATCCTCGGGGTAACGGAACACCACGACGTCGCCGCGCCGCGGGGCGCCGATCTCGACGACCTTGCGGTTCAACACCGGCAGGCGGATGCCGTAGGTGAACTTGTTCACCAGGATGAAGTCCCCCACGAGCAGCGTCGGGATCATGGAGCCCGAGGGAATCTTGAACGGCTCGACCAGGAACGAGCGCAGCACGAAGACGATGAGGATGACCGGGAAGAAGCTGACCGAGTACTCGACCCACCAGGGCTGCTTGGCGCCCTCCCGGCGCCGGCGCCCGAGCCAGACCATCTCCAGCGCCCACACCGCGCCGGTCACCACGAGCAGGAGGAGCAGGAAGAGGGCGAAGCTCATGGGCTAATGCGACTCCCGCTGCAGCACGGCGAGAAAGGCTTCCTGCGGGATCTCCACCGCTCCCACCTGCTTCATGCGCTTCTTGCCCTCCTTCTGCTTCTCGAGCAGCTTGCGCTTGCGCGTCACGTCGCCGCCGTAGCACTTGGCGAGCACGTTCTTGCGCAGCGCCTTCACGTTCTCGCGCGCGACAATGTTGGCCCCGATCGCCGCCTGGATGGCAACATCGAACATCTGCCGCGGGATGAGGCCGCGCAGCCGGGCCGCGAGCTCGCGCCCGCGGCGTTGCGCCACGTCCCGATGCACCATGCACGAAAGAGCGTCCACGCGCTCGCCGTTGACGAGGATGTCGAGCCGGACTACGTCGGCGGGCCGGTACTCCTTGAACTCGTAGTCCATCGAGCCGAAGCCGCGCGTCAGCGACTTCAGCCGGTCGAAGAAATCCAGCACCACTTCGTTCAGCGGCAGCTCGTAGCTGAGCACCACGTGGCGCGGCGAGTAATGCAGATTCGTCTGCACGCCGCGCTTCTCCGTGCACAGCGTCATCACCGCCCCGACGTGCTCCTGCGGCACGAAGAGCGTCGTCGCGATCACCGGCTCGCGGATCTCTGCAACCTGGCCGGGATCGGGCAGCTTGGCCGGATTGGACACCTGCAGCACGCTGCCGTCGCGCAACAGCACCTCGTAGACCACCGAAGGCGCGGTCGTCACCAGCTGCATGCCGTACTCGCGCTCCAGCCGCTCCTGAACGATATCCATATGCAGCAGGCCCAGGAACCCGCAGCGGAACCCGAAGCCGAGCGCCTGCGAGACCTCGGGCTCGTAATAGAACGAGGCATCGTTCAGGTGCAGTTTCTCCAGCGCCTCGCGCAGGGCCTCGTACTGATTGGCCTCCACCGGATAGAGCCCGGCGAATACCTGAGGCTTGATCTCCTTGAAGCCCGGAAGCGGCCGCGCCGCGCGCCGGTCGGCGTGGGTGATCGTGTCGCCGACCTTGGCCTCGCGCAGCTCCTTCACGCCCGCGACCACGAAGCCGACCTCTCCCGCCACCAGTGATTCGCAGCTCCGCGACTTGGGCGTGAACACGCCGATCTGCTCGCACGGATGGACTGCGCCGGTGCTCATGAGCAGCAGCTTGTCCTTCGGCCGCAGCTCGCCTTGCACCATGCGCACCAGCATGACCACCCCGACGTAGTTGTCGAACCACGAGTCGATGACCAGCGCCTGCAGGGGCGCCGCGGCATCACCCGTGGGCGGCGGTACCCGCCGAATGATCGCTTCCAGGATCTCGGGCACACCCTCGCCCGTCTTGGCGCTGGCGCGCAGGGCAGCCTGCGCGTCGATGCCGATGACGTCCTCGATTTCCTGAATGGCCTTCTCGGGATCCGCGGAAGGCAGGTCGATCTTGTTCAGGACCGGGACAACCTCGACGCCCTGCTCGATCGCGGTGTAGCAGTTCGCCACCGTCTGCGCCTCCACGCCCTGCGAGGCGTCCACCACCAGCAGCGCGCCTTCGCAAGCCGCCAGCGAGCGGCTGACCTCGTAGGAGAAATCGACGTGCCCGGGCGTGTCGATGAGGTTGAGGAGGTACTCCTCGCCGTCGCGCGCGCGGTAGCGCAGCGCGGCGGTTTGCGCCTTGATGGTGATGCCGCGCTCGCGCTCCAGATCCATCGAGTCGAGCACCTGCGCGGCCATTTCCCGGTCGGCCAGCCCGCCGCACAAGTGGATCAGGCGGTCGGCCAGCGTCGACTTCCCATGGTCGATATGCGCGATGATGGAAAAGTTTCGGATGCGGCCCTGCGGCGTCATGAAAAAAAGGGTGCCAGCGGCACCCTTGTCGTCTGCAGCGGACGCTATTCTAGCCCAAGGCGGCTCGTGCTAGCCGAGGCCGCTGACGGTCACGAACGCCGTGCTCTCGCCGCGCCGCACCTGCAGGGTGATCACCGCCCCTTTGTCGAGGCTCGCAAGCAGCCTCGCCAGCTGCTCGGCCGACTTCAGCTCCGTGTGCCGACCCTGGTGGACCATCCGGAGCAGGATGTCGCCGCGCCGCAGCTCTGCCCGCGCGTCGGCCCGCACTTCGGTGACCAGCAGGCCGTGCTCGAGCTTCAGCTCGCGCTTGCGCTCGCCACTCAGCTCGGTCACCACCACGCCCAGCCGGTTGGCGGCCTGTGCCGCCGGCTTCGAATCCCGGGGACTGTCGAGCCCTGCAATGCGCTCTTCGAGCAGTTCGCCCACGCTCAGCTGCAGCGTGCGCGGCGCGCCCTTGCGCCAGACCTCGACCTGGACGCGCGATCCAGGCCGCGTGGCGCCGACGATGCGCGGCAGGTCGCTGGAGGACTCCACCGCCTTGCCGTCGAAGCGCGTAATGATGTCGGTTGCCTCGATGCCGCCCATGTCCGCCGGGCTGCCCTTCTCCACGGCGTTGACGAGCGCGCCGCGCGGCCGGTCGAGCCCGAACGATTGCGCCAGGTCTCGCGTCACCTCCTGGATCACCACCCCGATGCGACCGCGTGAGACGTGCCCCTTGTCGCGCAGCTGCTGCTGCACATCGAGGGCAACGTCGATGGGGATTGCGAAGGAAAGCCCCATGAACCCGCCCGTACGGCTGTAGATCTGCGAGTTCACGCCCACGACCTCGCCCTTCATGTTGAACAAGGGCCCTCCGGAATTGCCGGGATTGATGGCCACATCGGTCTGGATGAAGGGCACGAAGTTCTCCTGCGGCAACGAGCGGCCTTTCGCGCTCACGATTCCCGCGGTCACCGTGTTCTCGAATCCGAAGGGCGAGCCGATGGCCACCACCCACTCCCCGACCTTGAGGCCGGAGGGGTCGCCCATGCGCACCGTCGGCAGGCTGGCGGCCTCGATCTTGATGAGCGCCACGTCGGTGCGCTTGTCCGCGCCCACGACCTTCGCCTTGTACTCGCGCTT
This sequence comes from Burkholderiales bacterium, assembly GCA_050246035.1. Taxonomy (GTDB): domain Bacteria; phylum Pseudomonadota; class Gammaproteobacteria; order Burkholderiales; family SG8-39; genus JAABQT01. The sequence goes on along the minus strand of JBFWWT010000002.1, from coordinate 147,746 downwards.
GTCCGTGAGCCGAACGTCTATCTCGTCGGCGCCGTCGACCACGTGCGCGTTGGTGAGAATGTAGCCGTCCGGGCTGATGATGAATCCGGAGCCGAGCGAGCGGCTCTCCGGCCGAGGACCCGGCCCCGGAAGCTGGCGCGGAATGAAGCGGCGAAAGAACTCCAGCATCTCCTCGTCGTCGATATTGGGCAGCTGCGGGCCGCTCGAGCGCCGCGGCGCCTGTGTCGTGCTGATGTTGACGACCGCCGGCCCCTGGTCCTCCACCAGGCGCGTGAAATCGGGCAGCTCGCGCCCTTGCGCGACGCCGAGCGTCGCGACGGCGCCGAAAGCGAGCGCCGCAGCCATGCGAACAAAATGCATCGCGGATCCTCTAGAAACTCTACTGCGGCCGGAATTCGACCGTGTTGCCGATGCGTTGCACGCTGGCCGCCGGCGCTTCGCCGACCACGGTCACCAGATGATCGGCGACCGTCCGCGTATAGACGTTTACTGCACCCATGCGCGCAAGCCCCATCGGCGGAGGTTCTGCGCGGCCCGCAATCGGCTCGATGAACACCGAGACCGCCGCCAGTCCGTCCGAGTACACCACCTGGCCGACCGGCTGGGCGTCCCGGAGCATGCGACGGATCTCGGCGATCTTGCGGAATCCGGGCAACGCCGAGCCGAACGTCCAGCCCGCCTGGCCCAGGTCCGTCGGCGCCCCGCCGGCCTGCACGACCCGCCAGTCCCGCCCCAGGCGAGGCGGCCGGAGCTTCTCCTGCGGCACATCGCCGATGTCGAGCTGCGTGAACGTGAACTGCTCGAGCGCCTCGCCGCGCCGGCTGAGAGTCTGGGCCTTGAGCAGCATGCCACTGCGCAGATCGGCCCACAACCGGTAGCCGTAGCGCAGGTCGTCCTTTGGCTCGAGGACGATGGCCTGGCAGTCAAAGCCGGCGATGCGGCGCACCTCGCCCAGCGTGATGACGTAATGTTCCGCGAGGCTGCTCACGCGCTCTGGCAGCAGCGCCGGGAAGCCGCGCGTGTCGCCGCGGCTTTCGATGCGAACGACGCGGCTCTCGGGAAGGTAGCAGCGGATCTCGTCGCGCGTGCGCAGGATCTCCCGCGGCGTGCCGTCGAGCACCTCGATCCTTTCCACGCCACCATCGGCGCCCGCGAGATGCGTGACGCGCGAGGTCTCCGTACGCTCGCCCTGCTGGTAGACGAAAACCCCTGAGTAGGAAAGGTTCTCGGTCGCCTGGTAGATACGCCGCAGCCAGTCCAACGCGTCCGGCGTCGTCTGCGCCTGCGCCCAGCCGGCCACCGTGAAAAGCAACAGGGCGCCGAGGGCGCGGCTCACGGTTTCCACGGGGCTGCCTCGGCCGAAACCGAGCGCACGTAGGGCGCCATGCCCTGCAGGGAGTTGCGCGGCGAGTAGGCCTGATGCGCATAGAGGTAGTCTTGTGCAGCCGGCGTGAGCGGCACGCGCGCGGGCTCCTGCGCCACGCGCGCGACCGGGGCTCCGCTTTGCGCGAGTGGCGCCGAGCCGGGCGCCGATCGCTGCTCCGGCGCGAACGCCATCCAGCCCACCAAGGCCACCGCGGCAAGGCTCGCGGCGAGCGCCGACGGAATGAACCACCGGCCACGCGCCGGCACCACGACAGGGCCCGGCAGCGGACCGATCAACGCAGGTTCCCCGGCCAGCCGCGCCGCCACGCGACGGTGGCAATCGACCGAGAGCTCGGCGCGTCCCTGCAGGACGTCGCTGATCAGGTGATAGCTGCGCCAGGCTTCGCGCGCTTCGCCTTCGTCGCCCAGCGCGCGCAGCAGGTCGTCCCGCTCTCCGGCGCCGAGCTCGCCGTCCATCAATGCCGAAATCCTGGATCTCATCGCCCTACCACCTCTGGTCCTTGCGCGTATCGAGGAGCGGGCGCAGCCGCTCCGCGATCGCCTCGCGCGCCCTGAAGATGCGCGAGCGTACGGTGCCGATCGGGCAGTCCATGATGCGTGCGATGTCCTCGTAGCTCATGCCCTCGATCTCGCGCAGCTGGATCGCCGTGCGCAGCTCCTCGGGCAACTGCTCAATCGTAGCATTCACCGTCCTTGCGATCTCCGCCGACAGCAGCACGCTTTCCGGCGTGTTGATGTCCCTCAGCTGCTCTCCGTCCTCGAATCCTTCTGCTTCCTCGGCTTCCACCTCCGTGGAAGTCGGCGCCCGCCGGCCAAGGGCCATCAGGTAGTTCTTGGCCGTGTTGATGCCGATACGGTACAGCCACGTGTAAAACGCGCTGTCCCCGCGAAACGCCGGCAGCGCCCGGTACGCCTTGATGAACGCCTCCTGCGTCACGTCTTCCACCTCCGCCGGATCCCGGATGAAGCGGGACAGAAGCCGTCCCAGCTTGCGCTGGTACTTCTCCACCAGCAGCTCGAACGCCCGCTTGTCGCCACGCTGCGCCCGAGCGACCAGCTCCTGGTCGACTTCGCGCTCAGACATGCGCGCCGCCGTTCGTCGCCGCCCGGCGGACAGCCCCGCCGCCTCGCCCGTTCCGGCGCTTCAGTCCCAGAGACAAGGCCCCAGCAAAATAGTTCGAGCCCACGCGCGGCCTCAGTCCCCGACTCCGCCCTGTGCGCAACGCGGCAGCCTGCCCCACAGGGCCCACAGCCGCAGCCGCCGGTAGGCCCCGGGCTCGAGCATGTCCCGCGCGACGAGCACGTGCCGCCGCGCCCCGCCGGGAAAAGGCAGGCTCACCCAGAATCGACCGACGTGGCGGCCACGTGCGATGCGACCCGATGCCCGCCGCCCGTCTCTCAGCTCAAAAGTTGCCGTGCCCCCTTCAGCAAGCTCGAGCGCCCGCACCGAGCCCGCCGCCTTCAGCCATGCCCGGCTCCATATCGCGGCACCGCCCAGCGCGAGCAGCAAGACCGCCGCCGGCAACCCGGTCGGCGCCGGCAGGGCGATCACCAGGCCAGCGGCGCTCGCCCCATGCGCGAGCACCAGCGCGGCGCCCATCCCGCGCGACGGGCGCAGCTCGAACCGCATGGCCTGCATGGGGATCAGACCCGCCCGAACACCAGCGAGCCGTTGGTGCCGCCGAATCCGAAGTTGTTCTTGAGGGCGTACTGGATCCTCAGATCCCGCGCAGCATTCGCGCAGTAGTCCAGATCACACTCGGGGTCCTGATTGACGATGTTGATCGTCGGCGGGGACACCTGATGGTGCACGGCGAGCGCCGTGAACACGGACTCGATCCCGCCGGCACCGCCGAGCAAATGCCCGGTCATCGACTTGGTCGAATTGACGACCAGCTGCTTGGCGTGCGCGCCGAAGGCGAGCTTGATCGCCTCGGTCTCGTTCTTGTCGCCCAGCGGCGTGGACGTGCCATGGGCGTTCAGATACTGCACCTGCTCGGGGGCGATGCGCGCGTTGGCGAGCGCAGCCTGCATGCAGCGCCGTGGTCCGTTTACGTCCGGCGCGGTCATGTGGAACGCGTCCGCGCTCATGCCGAAGCCCGCCACCTCGCAATAAATGCGCGCCCCGCGTGCCCGCGCGTGCTCGTACTCCTCCAGCACCAGGACGCCCGCACCTTCGCCCAGCACGAATCCGTCGCGGTCCCGATCCCAGGGCCGGCTCGCGCTCGCCGGATCGTCGTTACGAGTGGACAAGGCGCGTGCCGCGGCGAATCCGCCGACGCCCAGGGGGGAGATGGTGGCCTCGGCGCCGCCCGCCAGCATGACGTCGGCGTCCCCGTACTCGATCAGCCGCGCCGCCTGCCCCACGGCATGCAGGCCCGTCGTGCAGGCGGTGACCACGGCCAGATTCGGCCCCTTCATCCCGTAAAGGATCGACACGTGCCCCGAAATCATGTTGATGATCGAGGCGGGCACGAAAAACGGCGAGATGCGGCGCGGACCGCGCTCCCGCAGCTCGGTATGCGTCTCCTCGATGCGCGGCAGCCCGCCGATGCCCGAGCCGATGTTCACGCCGATGCGTTCGGCGTTCTGCTCGTTCACTTCCAGGCCGCAGTCCCTCCAGGCCTGGATCGCCGCGGCCAGCCCGTAGTGAATGAAGAGGTCCATGTGCCGGGCCTCCTTGGCAGGCAGGTAGGCGGCGACGTCGAAGCCCCTCACCTCGCCCGCGATGCGGCAGGCGAACGGCGATGCATCGAACCGCGTGATGGCCCCGATCCCCGGCTTGCCGGCGATCAGGTTCTGCCAGGCTTCCTCGACGTTGTTGCCGACCGGGCAGACGATGCCGAGCCCGGTGACGGCGACTCTGCGACGCGACACTTCTGTCGGCTGGCGCTAGGACTTCGAGTGCGACTTCACGTAGTCGATCGCCTGCTGCACGGTGGTGATCTTCTCCGCTTCCTCGTCCGGGATCTCGGTCTCGAACTCCTCTTCCAGGGCCATGACCAGCTCCACGGTGTCGAGGGAGTCCGCGCCCAGGTCATCGACGAAGGACGACTCGTTCTTGATCTCGGACTCGTTCACTCCGAGCTGCTCGGCGATGATCTTCCTGACGCGTTGTTCGACGTTCTCCATGTTCTGCTCCTTCCCTGTTGGGCCTAGCGGCGGCCCGGATTTTACCAAATCGGCGTCGCCTGCCTCAGGCCATGTACATGCCGCCGTTCACGTGCAGCACGCAGCCGGTCACGTAGCCCGCCGCCGGGGACGCGAGATAGCCGACCGCGGCCGCGACGTCTTCGACGCCGCCCAGCCGGCCCAGCGGAATCTGCGCGAGCAGTGCCGTGCGCTGCGCTTCCGGCAGTGCGCGCGTCATGTCAGTGTCGATGAATCCCGGCGCCACGCAGTTCACCGTGATGCCGCGGCTGCCGAGCTCGCGTGCGAGCGACTTCGTCAGCCCGACCACCCCTGCTTTCGCGGCCGCGTAGTTCGCCTGGCCCGCGTTGCCGGACGCGCCGACCACCGAGGTGATGTTGATGACCCGGCCCCAGCGCGCCTTCATCATGCCGCGCATAACCGCGCGGGACAGGCGGAACACCGCCTTGAGATTCGTCTCCATCACCTCGTCCCACTCGGCATCCTTCATGCGCAGCGCGAGGTTGTCGCGCGTGATGCCCGCGTTGTTGACGAGGATGGCGACGTCGCCTTGCTCCTTCTGCAGCGCCTCCATGAACGCGTCGGCCCGCTGCGCGTCGCGCACGTTCAGCACACGCCCGGCGCCGCCCGTCGGCGCGAGCGCCTGGCCGATGTCGGCCGCCCCCTGCTCCGAGGTGGCTGTGCCGACGACCTTCGCGCCCAGGCGCGCGAGTTCCAGCGCGATGCCGCGCCCAATGCCGCGCGAAGCGCCCGTCACCAGCGCCAGCTTGCCTTCCAGCATTCTCATGCCCCCTTCACGGCGGTCAGCGCCTGCTCGAGCGAAGCCTTGTCGGCGGCCGCGTAGCCCTGCAGCTCTCCCTCGATGCGCTTCACCATGCCGCCGAGCACCTTGCCCGGGCCGCACTCCACGACGTGCGTCACGCCCATCGACTTCATGCGGCGGATCGTCTCCACCCAGCGCACCGGGGCTGCCGCCTGCCGCACCAGGGCATCCTTGATCTGCTCGGGCGACGAGCATACCTCGACGTCCACGTTGTTGACGATCTCGATGCGCGGCGCGCGCATCGCTACGCGCTCGAGATAGCCGCGCAGCTTGTCCGCCGCGGGCCGCATCAGGCTCGAATGGAAGGGCGCGCTCACGGGCAGCGGCAGCGCGCGCTTCGCCCCGCGCGCCTTGCACAGTTCCATCGCGCGCGCGACCGCCGATTTGTGCCCGGCGATGACGATCTGCCCGGGCGCGTTGAAGTTCACCGCCTCGACGACCTCGCCCTGCGCCGCTTCCGCGCAGGCCGCACGCACCGCGTCGTCCTCGAGGTTGAGGATCGCTGCCATCGCACCCTGCCCCTCCGGCACGGCGTCCTGCATGGCCTGTGCACGGAATCGCACCAGCGGCAGGCAGTCGCGGAATTCCAGCGCCCCGGCCGCGACCAGCGCTGTGTACTCGCCGAGGCTGTGCCCCGCGACGACGGCGGGCTCCGGGCCGCCCAGCCCGCGCCACGCGCAAAGCGCGGCATAGCCGGCCGTTACCATTGCCGGTTGCGTATTGACCGTCAGACTCAAGGCTTCCGCCGGACCGTCCTCCAGCAGCCGCAGAAATCCGTCCCCGAGGACCTCGCGCGCCTGCTGCCGCACGTCTTCGACGCCGGGAAGGCCTTCATAGGCCCTCAGCATGCCCACGGACTGCGAGCCCTGACCCGGAAACACCATTGCCAGCTTCATAGCCTCACATCGTCGCCAGTGTGGCGCCCCAGGTAAATCCGCCGCCCACGCCCTGCAGCAGCACGCGGTGGCCGGGACGGATCTTCCCCGCGCGCACGTACTCGTCGAGCGCCAGCGGCACCGAGGCCGCCGACGTGTTGCCGTGATGGTCCACGGTGACGACCAGGCGCTCCGGCGGCAAGCCGAGCTTGCGCGCCGTCGCCTCGAGGATCCGCACGTTCGCCTGGTGAGGGATCAGCCAGTCGATGTCCGTGAGCTGCATGCCGGCGGCCGCGACCGTCTCTCGCGCCACCTCGTCCAGCACCTTGACCGCGAACTTGAAGACCTGGCTGCCCTGCATCTGCAGGTACGGTGAGCCGACGATGCGGCCGCCGCACACATTGCCCGGGACGGAGAGGATGTCGGCGTGACTGCCGTCGGCCCTGAGGACCGAGGCATGCAGGCCGGGCCGGTCGCCGGCGGTCAGCACCACCGCGCCCGCGCCATCGCCAAACAGCACGCAGGTGCCGCGGTCGTTCCAGTCCATGATGCGCGAGAACACTTCGGCGCCGACCACCAGGGCCCGCTTGTACATGCCGCCGCGGATGAAGCTGTCCGCGGTGGCCAGCGCGTAGACGAAGCCGCTGCAGACCGCCTGCACGTCGAAAGCGGCGCCGCTGCGCGCGCCGAGCTTGGCCTGCAGCAGGCACGCGGTGCTCGGAAAAACGTAGTCGGGCGTCGAGGTTGCCACGATGATCAGATCGAGCTCTGCCGGCCGAACGCCCGCCGCGGCGAGCGCCGCGCGGCTCGCCTCGAGCGCGAGGTCGCTCGACGCCTGCGACGGCTCGGCGATGCGGCGCTCGACGATGCCGGTGCGCTCGCGGATCCACGCATCGCTCGTGTCCAGGCGCGCGGCGAACTCGTCGTTGCGCACCACGCGCGGCGGCAGGTAGCTGCCCGTGCCGACGATGCGGGAACAGATCATGTGACGGCCGTGCGCGCCGGCGGCGTATGCGGATGCAGCTGCGACATGCGCTGCGTGATGCGCTGGACCACGTCGTTGCGCACCTCTTCGCGCGCCCGATCGAGCGCATTGCCGAACGCAAACGCGCTGGCGGCACCGTGGCTCTTGATGACGATGCCGCGCAGGCCGAGCAGGCTCGCGCCGTTGTAGCGGCCCGGATCCATGCGGGACTTCAGCGCGCGCAGCACCGGCAGGGACACGAGGGCAGCCAGCTTGCCCCACGCGCTGCGCGAGTACTCCTGCTTGAGGAACGCCACGATCATCGTCGCCACGCCTTCGGAGGCCTTGAGGACGGAGTTGCCCACGAATCCGTCGCACACGACCACATCCGTCGTGCCTTTGTAGATATCATCGCCTTCGACGTTACCGTGGAAGTTCAGGCCGCTCGTGCGCAGCAGGTCGGCGGCCGTCTTCACCGTTTCGTTGCCCTTGATGTCCTCGACGCCAATGTTGAGCAGCCCCACCGTCGGGCGCTCCTTGTGCTCGACTGCCGCCACGAGCATCGCGCCCATCACGCCGAACTGCATCAGCTGCTCCGGCGTGCAATCGACGTTCGCCCCGAGGTCGAGCACGTAAGTCCAGCCGCCGCGCATGTTGGGCAGCACGGTGGCGATCGCCGGGCGATCGATGCCCGGCAGGGTCTTCAGGACGAATCGCGAGATCGCCATCAGCGCGCCGGTGTTGCCGGCGCTCACACAGGCGTGCGCGGCGCCGGATTTCACGAGGTTGATCGCCACGCGCATCGATGAGTCCTTCTTGAAGCGCAGCGCCTGCGCGGGCGGCTCGTCCATCCCGACCACTTCTGCCGCAGGGTGCACGCGCAACCGCGTCCCTTCGCCCGAGCCCTGCCGGCGCAGCTCGGCCTCGAGCGACTCGCGCTGGCCGACCAGCACGACCTGCACCGAAGCGTGGCGGCGCAGGAACGCGAGCGCGGCCGGCACCGTCACGGCCGGGCCGTGGTCGCCGCCCATGCAGTCCACCGCGACGGTGATCTCCATCGCGCCTGCGGCACGCTCGCCGCTCACCCGGGATCCGAGCGCCGAGGGACGCTATTCGTCCCGCGACTTGGCGACCTTCTTGCCGCGGTAGTAGCCGGTGGGGCTGATGTTGTGACGACGGTGCGTCTCGCCCGTCGTCGGCTCTACCGCCAGGGGCGGCGTGGCCAGAAAGTCGTGCGCGCGGTGCATGCCACGCCGCGACGGGGATTTCTTGTTCTGCTGGACTGCCATATTCAAGCTCCTCTCAATCTCTCAATGTCTGACCTTGCCGCGCAGCAGGCCGCGCAGGCCCGCGAACGGCTTCTGTCCTTCGTCCTCGGCGGCCGAACCGCGCGCCGCGCACTGCTCGTGCCGCGGCGCGTACGGCATCGCCAGCAGCAATTGATCCTCGACGAGGTCCTTCACCGCCATCTCCCTCGACGCGACGACGCCGTCCGGACCTTCCGCCGACACCGGCTGCGCGTCCAGCTCCGCCTGCGAACCCGCCAGCCACAGCGTTACCCTCTCGTGCAGCGGCACCTCCAGCGCCTCGAGGCAGCGCCTGCAGGTGAGCCGCAGCCTCGCCGACACCGAAAGCTCGAGCCAGTGCCGACCCAGCGTATCCCGGCGGCCGCGCAGCTCGTACTCGACCGTGCCGGCATCGTCATGCAGCAGTTCACGCAAACGGGAGAATTCCCCGGCTCGCCATGCGCCACGCACGCTGTCGCCGGCCGCCGCAAACTCGAAGCCGTCGATCGTGGGAAACCGCGGCGCCTGCTGCGGCATGAGGGCGCGAATGATATCATCCCCGAAAAAGCCGTGTCAAAACAAAGTCATGCCTGAGCCCCGCCGACTCGTCCTCGCCTCCACCTCGCGCTATCGGAAAGCGCTGCTCGAGCGGCTTGGATTGCCCTTCGAGTGCGCGAATCCAGAAGTCGATGAGACCGTGACGAGCCGCGAGTCGCCGGCGGATACGGCTCGCCGGCTCGCCGAGGCCAAGGCGCGCGCGGTCGCCGCCCGCTTCCCCGACGCGATCATCATCGGCGCGGACCAGGTGGCGAGCTGCGACGGCGCGCGGCTCGACAAGCCCGGCGACTTCGGCAACGCGATGCGGCAGCTGCTCGCCGTGAGCGGACGTCGCGCGCGCTTCGATACCGCGCTCGCGCTGCTCGACGCGCGCAACGGCGCGCTGCAGAGCCGGGTCGTTGCCGTTGGCGTGCGCTTCCGCGAGCTGTCTCGCGCGCGCATCGAGGATTACCTGCGGCGCGAGCAGCCCTACGACTGCGCCGGCAGCGCCAAGGCCGAAGGCCTCGGCATCGCGCTCATCGCGGCGATCGACAGCAGCGATCCCACCGCGCTTATCGGCCTTCCGCTCATCGCTCTGTGCGAGATGCTCGAGCACGCCGGCATGCCGGCGCTGCGCGCGTGAGCCCCGCGCTCTACCTGATCCCCGCCGCGCTCGGCGGCGACCCGCGCAGCGTTCTGCCCCCTGCAACCGTAGAGACCGTCCGCGCCCTTCGCCATTTCGCCGTGGAGAACGCGAAGTCGGCGCGTGCGTTTCTCGCTGCCCTCGACATGCCCTGCGCCCTGCGCGACCTGAAGATCGAGACATTGTCCGAAGACGAGGCGCCTTTCCTTTCGCCGCTGCGCGCGGGCCATCCGCTCGGCTTGATTTCCGAAGCGGGCTGCCCGGGCGTCGCCGATCCCGGGCAGCGACTGGCGGCGGCTGCCCATCGCGAGGGCTTTCGCGTGGTGCCACTGGTCGGGCCCTCCTCGATATTGCTCGCGCTGATGGCCGCCGGGCTCGAGGGCCAGCGCTTCGCATTCTGCGGCTACCTGCCGCGCGAGGCGCCGGCGCGCGCCGAGCAGATTGGGGCGCTCGAGCGGCGCTCGCGGCAATATCGGGAAACCGAGATCTTCATCGAGACGCCCTACCGCGGCGACGTCCTGCTCGCCGCGTTGCTGGAGCACTGCGCCGCAAATACGCGGCTGTGTGTCGCTATCGACCTCACGCTCCCGAGCGAGAGCGTCGCCACGCGCAGCGTCGCCCAATGGCGCGCGGCGCGACCGGCGATCGGGCGCCGGCCCGCCATCTTCCTCCTGCTCGCCTAGCGCGACGACAGCGCCGCGCGCTGCGCGGCCTCCAGGAACGCGCTCGCCACGCCCGCGCCGAAGCGGCGCGCCAGGCGCTCGGCCACGTTCTCCTTCTGCGAGAAGTCGACGACACGCTCGGCCTTGATCACCTCGCGCGCGACCGAATCGACGCTGCCGAAGGCGTCGGCGAGGCCCAGCGCCACTCCCTGGCTGCCCGTCCACACCAGGCCCGAGAACATGTCGGACGTCTCCTTGAGGCGCTCGCCCCGCCCCTCGCGCACCGCGCCGATGAACTGCTGGTGCACGTCCGCCAGCAGCTGCTCCGCGTGGCGCTTCTGCTTCTCGTCCACCGGCAGGAACGGATCCAGGAACCCCTTGTTCTCCCCCGCCGTGATCAGGCGCCGCTCCACGCCGAGCTTCTCCATGAGGCCGGTCACGCCGAAGCTGTCCATGCGCACGCCGATCGAGCCGATGATGCTCGAGCGGCCGACGTAGATCCGGTCCGCCGCCGCGGCCACGTAGTAGCCGCCCGACGCGCAGACGTCCTCGACGACCGCGTACAGGGGAATGGCAGGATACTGCTTGCGCAGCCGGCGCATCTCCTCGTAGATCGCGTGCGACTGCACGGGGCTGCCGCCGGGCGAGTTGATGCGAACGACCACACCTTGGGTGTTCTTGTCCTTGAACGCCGCCTGCAGCGACGCGCTCACCCGCTCCGCGCTTGCGTCGTTGCCCGGCGCGATGAGGCCGCTCACCTCCACGAGCGCGGTGTGCTTGCCGTCGGGGGTGCCTCGCGACTGCCAGTCCACCAGCATGAGCATGATCACCGTGAGATAGGCGAAGGTCAGCAGCTTGAAGAAGATGCCCCAGCGCCGCGCCCGCCGCTGCTCCTGCAGCGCCGCGCCCGCGAGGCGCTCGATGAGCCCGCGCTCCCAATGCCCGTCGTTGTCAGTCATCGTCGACTCCCAGGAAATACACGCCGCCGTCTCGCTCTTCGACACTCAGCCGCACGAGAGGTTTGCCGCCGCACGGCCCGCCGAGGCAGCGGCCCGTCGCCGCGGCAAAGACGGCGCCATGCGTCGAGCATATTAGATCCCTGCCCTCGGCGTCGAAGAACCGGCCCTCCTGCCAGTCGAGCTCCGAAGCGACGTGCGAGCAGCGGTTGAGGTAGCCGTAGACCCGCCCCTCGTAGCGCACGACGAACGCAGGGGCGGTCTCGCCGAAGTACTCCACCTCGAACCGAACGCCGAGGCCGGCATCCTGCAGATCGCCGGAGGCGCAGATCAGGCGTTGCTCGCCAGCCATCGCCGCAGCTCCTCGACGGTGTCCACGCAGGCCCGCGGCTCGAGCGCCCGCAGATCCACGCCCGCGTGCGCGCCATAGCACACGGCGACCGCGTCCACGCCCGCCGCCGCCGCCATCTGCACGTCGTGCGACGTATCGCCGATCATCAGCGCGCGTTCGCGCGGCGCCTCGAGCACCTGCATCAGCTCCTGCAGCATCGCCGGGTGGGGCTTGGGCGTCGACTCGTCGGCGCAGCGCGATGCCACGAAGTGGGGTCGCAGGCCCGTGGCGTCGAGCGCGCGCTCGAGCCCCTGCCGGCTTTTGCCGGTCGCCACCGCCAGCACGTGGCCGCGCGCGCGCAGCTCCGCCAGCAGCTCGGCCGCGCCCGGGAAGAGGCGCATCCGTGCTTCGCGCGCACGAAACTCCCGCCGATAGGACTCCACGAACTCCATGGTGCGGTCTGCGGGCAGCTCGGGCACCGCCAGCCGCAGCGAGTCCCGCAAGCCGAGCCCGATGACGTGGCGTGCGCGCTCCGGCGACGGCACCGGCAGCCCGAGCTCGCGGGCCGCGTGGCGGATGCACTCGCCAATCGACTCGGCCGAGTCGATCAGCGTGCCGTCCCAGTCAAAGACGATCAGATCGTAGCGCAAGCCTCGCCTCCGCGAATTGCCGCATGTCGGCGGGCAGCGCGGATTCCAGCCGCAACCGCTCCCGCGTCACCGGATGGGCGAGCTCGAGACGCCGTGCGTGCAGCATGAGCCGCCGCACGCCTTCCCGCGACAGCGCCCGGTTGCGCGCGAAGTCGCCGTACTTGTCGTCCCCCAGTATCGGGTGCCCCGCGTGCGCCAGATGAACCCGGATCTGGTGCGTCCGCCCGGTAAGCAGCCGGAGCTCGAGCAGGCTGCAATCCGCGGCCGCCGCGATCGGCCGCACCCGGGTCGCCGCGTCCTGGCCTCCGTGGTGCACGGCGACGCGCCGCTCGCCGCCCGAGGTCACGTACTTGTGCAGCCGCTCCCGCAGCTCCCGCTCTCCTCCAGTCCAGCATCCTTTCACGAGGGCTACGTAGCGCTTGTCGACCTCTCCCTCGCGCAGCATGCGGTGCAGCTCGACGAGAGCGGCGCGTTTCTTGGCAACGATCAGCAGCCCGGAGGTATCCCGATCGAGCCGGTGGGCCAGCTCGAGGAAGCGCGCCTGCGGCCTCGCCGCGCGCAACGACTCGATCACCCCGAAGCTCACGCCGCTGCCGCCGTGCACGGCCGTGCCGGACGGCTTGTCGACCACGAGCAGCGCGGCGTCCTCGTAGGCGATCGGCAGGTCGAGTGGCCGCGGCGTGGCGGGAACTGCCCGTCCGGCGATACGCACCGGAGGCACCCGGACGCGATCGCCTTCCCGCAGCCGGTAGTCGGGTCGCACCCGCGCGCTGTTCACGCGGACCTCGCCGCTGCGCAGCACCCGGTAGACGTGGCTCTTCGGCACGCCCTTCAGGCGACGCAGCAGGAAATTGTCGATGCGCTGGGCGACCCCATCCTCGCGCACTTCAAGCAGGGTCGCGCGTGCCTTGCTTAAGTCATTCATTTTCCGTATGATCTGCGCGTTGCTTCGAGACGCGAGGCACAGGTGCCCCAGGCGCGGTGAGTTCGTTTCCCGCGATCGGGACCTGCAACCCGCCTCCTGTCCGGCCACAGCCGGACCTGAAGCAGCGGTTAATTTCGCTCACCGGAAGTAGCGATAGTACTTTATTGCGCGCCGCAGTTCCTGCGACCAGCCGGGTCATTACCCCCCTCAAGGAGCGTTCCGACCAATCGTTGACGCGAACTCCTGCGCGCGCAGGAGAACAATAAGTGAAGCGCATGTTGTTTAACGCGACGCAGGCCGAAGAGCTGCGCGTCGCCATCGTGGACGGGCAGAAGCTCGTCGATCTGGACATCGAATCGGCATCACGGGAGCAGCGCAAGAGCAACATCTACAAGGGCATCATCACCCGCATCGAGCCCAGCCTCGAGGCCGCGTTCGTCGACTACGGCGAGGAGCGCCACGGGTTCCTGCCCTTCAAGGAGATCGACAAGGCGTACTTCCGGCCCGGCGTCGACGTCGGGCGCGCCCGCATCCAGGACGCGCTCAGCGAGGGCCAGGACCTCATCGTGCAGGTGGAGAAGGACGAGCGCGGCACCAAGGGGGCGGCGCTCACCACCTACATCAGCTTGGCGGGACGCTATCTCGTCCTGATGCCGAACAACCCGCGTGGCGGCGGCGTGTCGCGCCGGGTCGAGGGGGAGGATCGCAACGAGCTGCGCGACACGATCGACCGGCTGCAGGTGCCCGAGGGCATGAGCGTCATCGCGCGCACCGCGGCGATCGGGCGCTCCGCGGAGGAGCTGCAGTGGGACCTGAACTACCTGATGCAGCTCTGGCGCGCCATCGAGGACGCCGCGCGCGCCCAGGAGAAGAAGCCTTTCCTCATCTACCTCGAGTCGAGCCTGGTCATCCGGGCCATCCGCGACTACTTCCAGCCCGACATCGGCGAGATCCTCATCGACACCGAGGAGATCTACGAGCAGGCGCGCACCTTCATGCAGACGGTGATGCCCGCCAACGTCCCGAAGGTGAAGCTGTACCGGGACGACGTGCCGCTGTTTTCCCGGTTCCAGATCGAGCATCAGATCGAGAGCGCCTACTCGCGCCAGGTCAGCCTGCCCTCGGGCGGCTCGATCGTGATCGACCACACCGAGGCGCTCGTCGCGGTGGACGTCAACTCCGCGCGCGCCACCAAGGGCGGCGACATCGAGGAGACGGCCCTGCGCACCAACCTGGAGGCGGCCGACGAGGTTGCGCGCCAGCTTCGCCTGCGCGACCTCGGCGGCCTCATCGTCGTCGACTTCATCGACATGGAGTCGCAGAAGGCCCAGCGCGAGGTGGAGAACCGCTTCCGGGAGGCCCTGCACTACGACCGCGCCCGCGTGCAAGTGGGCAAGATTTCGCGCTTCGGCCTGCTCGAGCTCTCGCGCCAGCGGCTGCAGGCCTCGCTCGAGGAGACTGCGCACATCAATTGCCCGCGCTGCAGCGGCACCGGCTTCATCCGGGGCACCGAGTCGACGGCGTTGCACGTCCTGCGCATCGTGCAGGAAGAGGCGATGAAGGAGAACACCGGCGCCGTGCACGTGCAGGTGCCGGTGGACGTGGCGAGCTTCCTGCTCAACGAGAAGCGCGCCGAGATCCAGAAGCTCGAGGCGCGCCTCAAGGTGAACATCGTCATGGTGCCGAACGCGCACCTGGAGACGCCGCATTACAAGGTGCAGCGCCTCAAGCATGACGAGCTGAACGCGATGGAGCACGTGCCCGCCAGCTACGAGCTGGTCGAGGCGCCGGAGGAGCCCAAGTCGCCCGAGGCTGCGGCGGCCGAGCGGCGGGAGCGGCCGGAGGCCGCCGTAAAGGCCATCGTGCCCGAGCAACCGGCGCCCCACGTGCCCGAGCCCCAGGTGCAGCCCGCGCGCGGCGAAGCGCCGCGCCCGGTCCCCGCGGCCGCGGCGGTGCCGCCGGCCAGCGGTTTCCTCGGGCGCATCCTGGGCTGGCTGCGCGCCGAGAAACCCGAGGGAGTGGCCGCTCCGAGCGAAGCCGCCGTGCACCCGGCGCGCGAGCCGCGCCGCGGCGCCCCGACGCGCGACCGCCGGCCCGAGCCTCGCCATGGCGAGCGACGCGACGAGCGCCGCGACCACCGCCGGGACCGCGATCGCGGTCGCGATGAGCGACGTCCGGGAGAGCGGCGCCCCGAGCAACGCCACGGGCAGCGTCAGCAACAGCAGCAGCGCCCGCAGCAGCAACAGCAGCGTCCGCAAGGGCAACAGCAGCAGCAACGTCCGCCGCAGCAACCGCGGCCGCCGCAACAGCAGCAGGCCGGCGAGCAGGCCGCGCCGATGGCGGCGGTGCCGGGCGAGCGCGGAGCCGAGGAGCACCGCCGAGGCCGCCGCGGCCGGCGCAATCGCGACCGCCGGCCGGAACACGCGCGCGAGTCCCTTGGTCCGGTCGCATCTTCCCACAGCCCGGACGCCGAAGAGTTGAGGCGCGCCGAGCTCGAGATGCACCGGGCTCAAATGCGCGCCGAAGCAGAGAGCCGGGCGGCGGAGCCTGCGGCGCCCCAGGCCGAACCGGTGCGTGAGCCCATTGCGGCCGCGCCCGCCATGGCGCCCGAGCCCGTCGCCCAGGCGGTTCGGGAGCCGGCGCCGACGCCCGCGCCCAGACCCGCACCCGCTCCTGAGACACTTGACGTTCGCGAGGCGCTCGAAAGCTCGGGGCTACAGATGGTCGAGACGCGCCCGGACCGAGCGCGCCCGCCGGCCCCGGAGGCCGAGCCGGCCGCGCTCGGCCGGCCGCGGCGCGAGCGCCCGCAAGCAGCGCAAGCCGACGAGCCGCTCGTGCAGGTGGAGACCAAGCACTAGGTCACTCCGAGGCGAGCGCGACGCCGAACACGCGCTTCTTGAGCTCCGCGAGCTGATCGCGGAGCTGCGCCGCCTTTTCGAACTCGAGGTTGCGCGCGCAGGCGACCATCTCCTTCTCCAGACGGCGCAGCTCCCGCGCGATCTGCTTCTCGCCCATCGCCTCGTAGCGCGCCTCGCGCTGCGCAGCCTTGAGCTCCGCAGCGGCGCCCTGGGCGTCGTACACGCCCTCGATCAGGTCCTTGATGCGCTTGGACACGCCCCGTGGCGTGATGCCATGGCCCTCGTTCCAGGCCATCTGTTTGCGCCGGCGGCGCTCGGTCTCGGCGATCGCGCGCTTCATCGAGTCGGTCACCACGTCGGCGTACAGGATCGCGGCGCCGTTCAGGTGACGCGCGGCGCGGCCGATCGTCTGGATGAGCGAGCGCTCGGAGCGCAGGAACCCCTCCTTGTCGGCGTCCAGAATCGCCACCAGCGAGACCTCCGGCAGGTCCAGGCCCTCACGCAGCAGGTTGATGCCCACGAGCACGTCGAACTCCCCGAGGCGCAGGTCGCGGATGATCTCGACGCGCTCCACCGTGTCCACCTCCGAGTGCAGGTAGCGCACCTTCACGCCGTGCTCGGCGAGGTACTCGGTCAGCTCCTCGGCCATGCGCTTGGTGAGCGTGGTCACGAGCACGCGCTCCTTCTTCAGCACGCGCGCGCGGATCTGCGAAAGCAGGTCGTCCACCTGGCTGGAGGCCGGGCGCACCTCGACCTTCGGGTCCACGAGGCCCGTAGGCCGCACCACCTGCTCGACGACCTGGGCCGACTTCCCGGCCTCGTAGTCGGCGGGCGTCGCCGAGACGAAGATCGTCTGCCGCACGACCTTCTCGAACTCGTCGAAGCGCAGCGGCCGGTTGTCGAGCGCCGAGGGCAGCCGGAAGCCGTACTCGACGAGGTTCTCCTTGCGCGAGCGGTCGCCGCGGTACATGCCGCCCAGCTGCCCGATGGTGACGTGGCTTTCGTCGATGAACATCAGCGCGTCCTGCGGCAGGTAGTCGATCAGCGTGGGCGGCGGCTCGCCCGCCTGGCGGCCCGACAGGTGACGCGAGTAGTTCTCGATGCCCTTGCAGAAGCCGAGCTCGGCGAGCATCTCGAGGTCGAAGCGCGTGCGCTGCTCGATCCTCTGCGCCTCCACCAGGCGCCCGGCCTGGTGGAAGAACTCGATGCGGCCGCGCAGCTCGGCCTTGATCGCCTCGATGGCGCGCAGCGTGGTCTCGCGCGGGGTCACGTAGTGGCTCGAGGGATAGACCGTGAAGCGCGGCAGCGCGTGCAGCGTGCGGCCGGTGAGCGGGTCGAACAGCTGCAGGCGCTCGATGGCGTCCTCGGCCAGCGTGATGCGCACCGCGTGCTCGGCGTGCTCCGCGGGAAACACGTCGATCACGTCGCCGCGTACGCGGAAGGTGCCGCGGCGGAAGTCCAGGTCGTTGCGCTCGTACTGCATCGCCACCAGGCGCGCGATCACTTCGCGCTGCGAGGTCTTCTCGCCCCCGCGCAGGTGCAGGATCATGCCGTGGTACTCGGACGGGTCGCCGATGCCGTAGATCGCGGACACCGTGGCGACGATCACCACGTCGCGCCGCTCCATGAGCGACTTGGTCGCCGACAGGCGCATCTGCTCGATGTGCTCGTTGATCGACGAGTCCTTCTCGATGAAAAGGTCGCGCGCCGGCACGTAGGCCTCGGGCTGGTAGTAGTCGTAGTACGAGACGAAGTACTCGACCGCGTTCTCCGGGAAGAACTCGCGGAACTCCGCGTACAGCTGGGCCGCGAGCGTCTTGTTCGGCGCGAGCACCAGCGCGGGTCGCCCCAGCCGGGCGATGACCTGGGCCATCGTGTAGGTCTTGCCCGACCCCGTCACGCCGAGCAGCGTCTGGAAGGCCAGGCCGTCGCGCACGCCCTCGGCAAGCGCCGCGATCGCCTCCGGCTGGTCGCCCGAGGGCGCGAACGGCTCGTGCAGGCGGAAAGGACTGTTGGGAAATGTCTTCGCCACGAGTAGAATCGTGCGTGCTGAAACGCAAAATCCTAGCACGATGAACGCACCCCACTCGCCCTCCCTGCTCGCCTCCGTTCCCATGGCGCCGCGCGACCCGATCCTCGGCGTCACCGAGTTGTACGTTGCGGACACTAACCCGAAGAAGGTGAACCTCGGCGTGGGCGTTTACTACGACGACCAGGGCAAGGTGCCGCTCCTCGAGTGCGTGAAGCGCGCCGAGCAGCAGCGCGTGGCCTCGGGTGCGCCGAAGTCCTACCTGCCGATCGACGGCCTGCAGGCCTACGACCGGGCGGTGCAGGCGCTCGTCTTCGGGCCGGAGGCCGCGGTGCTGAGCGAGAAGCGCGTCGTCACCGTCCAGGCGCTGGGCGGCACCGGCGGCCTGAAGATCGGCGCGGACTTCCTCAAGCTGCTCAGCCCCGCCGCCACGGTGTGGATCAGCGAGCCGAGCTGGGAGAACCACCGGGCCCTCTTCGAGGCGGCGGGCTTTCGCGTGGAGGCGTATCCGTACTACGACCCCGCGGCGCGCGGCATCCGCTTCGAGGCGATGCTCGCGACCCTGGAAGGGCTGCCCGCCGGCGCCATCGTGGTCCTGCATTCCTGCTGCCACAACCCCACCGGCGCGGACCTGAGCCATGAGCAGTGGCAGAAGGTGCTCGCCGTCGTCCAGGCGCGCGGCCTGGTGCCGTTCCTCGACCTGGCCTACCAGGGCTTCGCCGACGGCATCGACGCCGACGCCTACGCCCCGCGCCTCTTCGCGAAGGCGATGGCGCCGATCTTCCTGTCGAGCTCGTTCTCCAAGTCGCTGTCCCTGTACGGCGAGCGCGTCGGCGCGTTCAGCCTGGTCGCCGGCAGCGCGGAGGAAGCCGCGCGTGCGCTCTCGCAGGTGAAGCGCATCGTGCGCACCAACTACTCGAATCCCCCGACGCACGGCGGCGACATCGTCGCGCGCGTGCTCACCACGCCCGAGTTGCGCGAGCTCTGGGAACAGGAGCTGGGCGGCATGCGCGAGCGCATCAAAGCGATGCGCAAGGCGCTCGCCGACGGGGTGCAGAAGCGCACCGGCCAGGACTTCTCGTTCATCCTCCGACAGCGGGGGCTTTTCTCCTACACCGGGCTGACGAAGGAGCAGGTCGAGCGCCTGCGCACCGAGTTCTCGATCTACGCGATCGACACGGGCCGCGTGTGCGTGGCAGCGCTCAATTCCGGCAACATCGACCACGTCGCCGAGGCGATCGCCAGGGTAATCCGGTAGAATTGCGGCCTTTCCGGATCCCCGATAGCTCAGTCGGTAGAGCGACGGACTGTTAATCCGCAGGTCCCAGGTTCGAGCCCTGGTCGGGGAGCCACTCTCGCATGCGCCTCCTGCTCGCCGCCTCTTTCGCCGCACTCGCGGCCACCGCCTCGGCGCAGACGCCGCATACGCACCGCCACACCTTCAGCGGCGCCGAGCGCTGGGCGCACGTCTTCGACGACCCCGAGCGCGACCGCTGGCAGAAGCCGCACGAGGTGATCCAGGCGCTCGCACTCGCCCCTGACACGCGCGTCGCCGACCTCGGCGCGGGCACCGGCTATTTCGCGGCACGCCTGGCCAACATGCTGCCGAAAGGCCGCGTCTACGCAGTGGACGTCGAGCCGGAGATGGTGCGCTACCTCGGCGAGCGCGCGAAGCGCGAGAAGCTCCCCAATCTGCAGTCCGTGCAAGGCAAGCCCGACGATCCCGCGCTGCCGGAATCCGTCGACCTCGTGCTCCTGGTCGACGTCTATCACCACGTCGAGGACCGCACGGCCTACTTTCGCAGACTCGCCACGTCCCTGCGTCCCGGCGGCCGCGTGGCCATCATCGACTTCCGGCTCGACTCGCCACAGGGTCCGCCGCGCGCCGCGCGCGTCGCCCCCGACGAAGTAAAGACTGAGATGATGGCCGCGGGCTACGCGCTCGCCGCCGAGCACGGCTTCTTGCCCTACCAGTACTTCCTCGTCTTCCGCCCGGCGCCCTAGCCGACGCGCGTGCGCTCCGAAGCGGAATCCGGCTACGCCTGGCTGCGCCTGAGCGCTTCGCTCGCGCTGATGACGCTCGGCGGTGCCGGGATGTACATCGTCACCGTCGCCCTGCCCCCCGTGCAGGCCGAGTTTGGCGTGGACCGCTCGGATGCGTCCCTGCCCTACACGCTCACCATGATCGGCTTCGGGCTCGGGGGCATCGTCATGGGGCGGCTCGCCGACCGCTTCGGCGTCGTGGTGCCGGTGCTGATCGGGATCTTCTGCCTCGGCGCGGGCTTCGTCCTCGCCGGCAATGCGCAGAGCCTGTGGCAGTTCGCGCTGGCGCAGGGCGTGCTGATCGGGTTTCTGGGCTGCTCTGCGACCTTCGCGCCGCTGGTCGCCGATACCTCGCTCTGGTTCAACCGCCGGCGCGGCATCGCCGTGGCGATCTGCGCGAGCGGCAACTACCTCGGCGGCGCGCTCTGGCCGCCGGTCGTGCAGCACTTCTTCGACGGCATCGGCTGGCGCCAGACCTACGTCGGCGTGGGCCTGTTCTGCATCGCGGCCATGCTGCCGCTCGTGCTCGTGCTGCGCCGGCGCCCGCCGGCGCTCGCCGCCCCCGCGGACGGCAAGCCCATCGGCGCCCCGCGCTCGCTCGGCCTGCCGCCGGGGCTGCTGCTCGGTCTTCTGTGCACGGCGGGCGTGGCCTGCTGCGTGGCCATGTCCATGCCGCAGGTGCACATCGTCGCGCTGTGCAGCGACCTGGGCTTCGCCGCGGCGCGCGGCGCGGAGATGCTCTCGCTCATGCTCGGCTTCGGCATCGTCAGCCGGCTGACCTTCGGCTGGATCTCCGACCGGATCGGCGGCCTGCGCACCCTGCTCCTCGGCTCGACCCTGCAGGCAGTGGCCCTCGCGCTGTTCCTGCCCGCCGAGGGCCTGACCTCGCTCTACGTAGTGTCGGCGATGTTCGGACTGTTCCAGGGCGGAATCGTCCCCTCCTACGCCATCATCGTGCGCGAATACTTCGACCCGCGCGTGGCGGGGACCACGGTGAGCATCGTGCTGACCGCGACGCTGTTCGGCATGGCGCTCGGCGGCTGGATGTCGGGCGCGATCTTCGACCTGACCGGCTCCTACGACGCGGCGTTCGTCAATGGCATCGCCTGGAACCTGCTCAACATGGGGATCGCCGGCTGGCTCCTGCTGCGCGCCCGGAAAACGCTATAGTCCCCGCCAAGGAGGCCTGCATGGACATGAGCGAGAAGCTGCTCCGCCTCAAGCCCGAGGCGATGGGCAAGGACGAATGGGAGGTGCGCCTGGAGCTCGCCGCTCTGTACCGCGCGTTCGACTGGCTGGGCTGGACCGAATCCATCTACAACCACGTCACCGCGCGCGTGCCCGGCGCGGCGCGGCACTACCTGATCAATCCCTACGGGCTCAACTACAGCGAGGTGACGGCCACCAACCTCGTGAAGATCAACCTCGCCGGCGAGGTGATGGACGGCTCGCGGTACCCGGTGAACGTCGCCGGCTTCGTCATCCACAGCGCGATTCACGGCGCGCGCGAGGACGCGCATTGCGTGATCCACACGCACAGCACCGCGGGCAGCGCGGTCGCCTGCAAGAAAGACGGTCTGCGCTATGACAACTTCTACAGCGCCACCCTCTATGGCCAGGTCGCCTATCACGACTTCGAGGGCGTCACCACCGATACCGCCGAGCAGCCGCGCCTGGTGGCGAGCCTCGGCCAAAAGCCCATCCTCATCCTGCGCAATCACGGGCTGCTCGTGGCCGCCGGCGGCGTCCCCGAGGCGTATCTCCTCTACTGGACGCTGCAGCGCGCCTGCGAAATCCAGGTGGCCACCGACGCCATGCGCGGCGAGAATCTGCCCATCACGCAACGCGTGCTCGACGACACGCCGGCACGCGCCGCCGCGTTCCGCTCCGGGCCGCGCCCCGGCGGGCTGCCCTTCGACGCTTTGCTGCGGCGCGCCGGCATCCGCTACGAAGACCTGATCTGAACGGAGAGAGACTGACAATGGACAAGCGAGCCCACCAGGAACGGTACGAATCCGGACTGAAGACGCGACGCGAAGTGCTGGGCGCCGGCTACGTGGACAAGGCAATGGCCGGGGTCGACGACTTCAGCAAGCCCTTCGTCGAGCTCCTGAACACGTACTGCTGGAACGACATCTGGAACCGCCCGGGCCTGGACCGCAAGACGCGCTCGATGCTCAACCTCGCCATGCTCTCGGCGCTCGGCAAGGAGCACGAGCTGAAGCTGCACCTGAACGGCGCCCTGAACAACGGGATAAGCAAGGAGCAGATCCGCGAGGTCCTTCTGCAGGTGGCGATCTACTGCGGCGTGCCGGCCGCGGTCGTCGCCTTCCGCTGCGCGCGCGAGGTCTTCAAGGAGCGCGGGGTCTAGGGGCAGCGGCACTAGTTGTTTGACAGCCCGCGCCCCCCGTGAGTAGGTTCTGCCCCCGGGGGGCGGGGCATGGCCAAGATCGCGGTGTTCAACCAGAAGGGCGGGGTCGGCAAGACCACGACCACGCTCAATCTGACGGCCGCCCTCGCCCGCCGAGGGCTCAACCCGCTCGCCATCGACCTCGATCCCCAGGCGCACCTGTCCTACGTGAGCGGCGCCACGGTCGAGCGCTCTGACGACTCGGTGTTCGGCTTCTACCAGTGGTCCAAGCCCCTCACCCAGCTCATCCGCGCAGCGGCCGGCGGCTGGCTCGCGATCCCCGCGCACGTAGAGCTCTCCAAGGTGGACACGCAGTTCGGCAAGGGCGCCAACGTCCTCAACCGCCTGAACGCCGCCATCGTGCGCGAGAACCTGAACACGGGACGGCCGATCGTCATGGACTGCTGCCCGGTGCTCGGCGTGCTGTCGCTGTCGGCGATCTTCGCCTCGGACCGTGTGCTCATCCCGGTCTCGGCGGACTACCTCGCGCTGAAGGGCGTGCAGCAGTGCGAGCGCACGCTGAGGGCGCTCGAGCACGTGCTGAAGAAGCGCGTCGAGCGCCGCTACGTCGTGACGCGTTTCGACACGCGGCGCAAGCTCTCGCACCAGATCGTCGAGGAGCTCGAGTCGCGATACCGCGAGGACATCTGCCGCACGCGCATCTCCGAGAACGTGTCGCTCGCCGAGAGCCCGGCGGTGCGCAAGGACGTCTTCGAGCACGCGCCGGACAGCCGGGGCGCGAAGGATTACGACGCGCTCGTCGACGAGCTCTTCGCCAGCGGCTTCATCGCCCGGCGCCCGCCGGCCCCGGTCTCGCCCTAGCGCGTCTCGCCTTCGTCGCGCGCGATCAGCGAGATGATGCTGTCCAGGCTCGCCGCGTCGTCGCGCGGCATCGCCGTGAGCTCGCGGCACTCCACGATCTGGCAGTGCGGGTACATCTGCTGGATGCGGCTCTCGGCCTGCGCCTGATCCGCGGCCTGCAGCATCAGGTTCTCCACCGGCGTGCCGGTGCGCGTGCGGATGCGGAAGGCGAAGCGGCTGAGGAACCGCGGGGCGCCCTCAGGCGGCATGGCGCTCCGGCGCCTTGAAGAGCGCCTCCATCTCGCGGCGCGCGCGCACCGCGGTTGCCTCCGCGTCCACCGCGACGTCGCTCCAGCGAAGAGCCTGTCCGGCGGCCATGGGCCGCAGCAGCTTCCAGCCGTGCGCGAGCCCGAGCGGCAGGCAGCCCTGCGCGAGCGAGTCCGCCGCCGGCATGAGGCGCCCCACCACGGTGTAGCCCCCTTCGCCATCGAGGATCTCGCCCGCTTTCAGCGCACGCTTGGCGGTCGCGACCGCATCCGCGCGGAATCCCGTTGCGCATCCCGTGGGTTCGCCGCGCAGGCCCACCGAAGCGACCGAGATGCCGACCTCCAGCCCGATCAGGTGCCAGCGCTTGTAGAGGCACGCGTAGCGCCCACTCGGATCGGTCTTCACGCCGTACTCGGCGAAGCAGCGCCGGATATAGTCGCTCTCGCCCTCGAAGGCGACGAACACGCCGAAGCGGATGTCGTAGTCGATGGGCGTGCCGTCCGGCCGCAGGGACGACACGACCTCGACCTGGCCCTTGTGATGCAGCACGCCGCCTTCCGCGCGCGGCCGCATCAGGCTCGGGATCTCGTCGACGCTGCCCGCGGGAAAGGCCAGCCCGCCGGGCGCCGGGGTGAGCCCGGTCGCATTGCAGACCGCGCTCGTCTCGATGGCGGGCTTGGAGCCGTCGAGGAACGAGTTGAACATCTTGGGATTGAGGCCGCCCAGCCTCGCCTGCTCGGGCGTCAGGCCGTAGTGGCCCCAGACCGTCTCCGGCGTGGACTGCGCGAAGTGCGGCAGCCACTTGTGCCCGCGGCCCGCCGCGACCACGGGAAAGCCCGCCGCGCGTGCCCAGTCCACGAGATCGCAGATGAGCGCCGGCTGGTCGCCGTAGGCCAGGCTGTAGACCACCCCCGCCTCTACGGCCTTTCGCGCGAGAAGCGGCCCGCAGAAGCAGTCCGCCTCCACCGTGACCATGACGACGTGCTTGCCGTGGCGGAAGGCCTCCAGCGCGTGCTCGACCGCGGCCATCGGGTTGCCGGTGGCCTCGATCACGATGTCCACCCTGGGATCGCTCACGACCTTGCGCCAGTCCTCGACGAGCGGCGTCGTCTGCACGAGCTCGGCGGGCCATCCCACGCGCTCCAGGTTCGCGCGCGCGCTAGAGGGCGCGAGATCCGCGATCGCCGCGACCCGCACGCCCGGCGTGCGCGGCACCTGCGCGAGATACATGGCCGCGAACTTGCCCGCGCCGATCACGCCCACGCGCAGCGGCTGCCCCTGCGCCTCGCGCTCCTGCAGCTTCGCGTACAGGTTCATCTCAGGCCGCCTTCAGCGCGCCCTGCAGCTCTTCCGGCGGCGTGCCGTCTTTCCACGGCAGGGGCACGTCGTAGTGCTTGAGCAGGCAGTCGTCGGGCAGGCATTGGATCGGCGTGAAGTCGCGGTGCGCGATGTACCCCGGGCGCTTGAAGCGGCGGATGTGGTTGGACACCGCGCACAGCGAAAGGTAGACGCTGACCCGGTTCCAGGGCGAGAGGTTCGAGGTCGACGCGTGCACCAGGCAGCCGTGGAAGAGGATCATCGAGCCCGCGGGGCCTTTCGGCGCCACGATGCCGCCGCGCTCGACCAGCTTGGCGATCGTGTCGTGGTTGATGGTCCACAGCGGATAGCTGGTGGTGCTCACGTCGTGCTCGGCGTCGAGCACGCCGAGCTTGTGGCTGCCCGGGATGAACATGAGCGGCCCGTTGAACTCGTTCACCTCGTCGAGGAAGATGGCGACGTTCATGGCGCGCGCCTCGGGCATCTGGTCGTCGGCACGCCAGGTGCCGTAGTCCTGGTGCCATTGCCAGACGTCGCCGTCGAACGCCTGCTTGCCGTTGATCTTGAACTGGTGCATGTACACGTCCTCCCCGAAAAGCTGCCGGATCGGCTCGACCATGCGCGGGTGCCGCGCGAGCTTCGCGAAGGGATGGCTGTACAGGTGGGCGGCGAAGTTCGTGCGCACCACGTCGCCGGTCTTCTCGCGCACGTTCTCGGGCCGCCGCTGCGCGTACAGCGCCGGCACCTCGTCGGTCAGGACCTTGATCTCCTCGGCGGAGAACAGGGAAGGAAAGAACAGGTAGCCGTCGCGCTCGAACTGCTCGAGCTGGCTCGTCGTGAGTTTCATGGCGCCTCCTGCCGGTAATTGGGGACTGCCCCCAATTGGCTACTTTTGCCCGTTGACGACCTGGAAGAATACCTCGCCGGACTTGATCATGCCGAGCTCGTAGCGTGCGCGCTCCTCGATGGCCTCCAGCCCCTGCTTGAGGTCGCGCACCTCTGCGTCGAGCGCGCCATTGCGCGCCTGCAGCCCGGCGTTGGCCGAGTCGTGCGTGGCGAGCTGGCGCTCCAGCTCCCAGGCGCGCAGCCACCCGCCCTTGCCCAGCCACAGGGGGTACTGGACGAGTACGATGAGCGCGCCGAGGACGCCCGCCAGCAGCTTCATCTCATCGCAGCCGCGCGAACGCGTCCCGGCCCGGATAGCCGGCCGAGTCGCCGAGGTCCTCTTCGATCCTCAGCAGCTGGTTGTACTTGGCGACGCGGTCCGAGCGGGACAGCGATCCCGTCTTGATCTGCAGCGCGTTGGTGCCGACGGCGACGTCGGCGATGGTGGTGTCCTCGGTCTCGCCCGAGCGGTGCGAGATCACCGCGCCGTAGCCCGAGCGCTTGGCGAGCTCGATGGCGGCGAAGGTCTCGGTGAGCGTGCCGATCTGGTTCACCTTGACGAGGATCGCGTTGGCGACGCCGCGCTTCACGCCCTCGCGCAAGGTCTTCGCGTCGGTCACGAAAAGGTCGTCGCCCACCAGCTGCAGCCGGCCCCCGAGCCGCTCGGTGAGCAGCTTCCAGCCGTCCCAGTCGTCCTCGGCCATGCCGTCCTCGATGGACACGATCGGGTAGCGCTCGGCGAAGGCGGCGAGGTAGTCGCACATCTCCCCGGCGTTCAGCTGCAGCTTCTCGGAGGCGAGCGCATAGCGCCCGTCCTTGAAGAACTCGCTCGCGGCGCAGTCCAGGGCGAGGGCCACGTCCTCGCCCGGGCGGTAGCCCGCCTTGGCCACCGCTTCCAGGATCAGCTCGATCGCCGCGGCGTGCGTCGGCAGGTCCGGCGCGAAGCCGCCCTCATCGCCCACGGCCGTCGGCATGCCCTTGCCGCCGATCAAGGCCTTCAGCGCCTGAAACACCTCGGCGCCGCAGCGCAGCGCGTCGCCGAAGCTCTTCGCGCCTACCGGCACGATCATGAATTCCTGCAGGTCGAGATTGTTGTTGGCGTGCGCGCCGCCGTTCACGACGTTCATCATCGGCACCGGCATCCGCATCGGGCCCGAGCCGCCGAAGTAGCGATACAACGGCAGCCCGGCTTCCTCGGCCGCGCCCTTGGCCACCGCCATCGACACGGCGAGCAGCGCGTTCGCGCCGAGGCGCGCCTTGTTCGGCGTGCCGTCGAGCTCGATCAGCGTCTTGTCGATGAATGCCTGCTCGGAGGCGTCCAGCCCCGCGATCGCCTCGGAGATCTCGGTGTTCACATGCTCCACCGCCTTCAGCACCCCCTTGCCGCCGTAGCGCTTCGCGTCACCGTCGCGCAGCTCGATCGCCTCGCGCCGTCCCGTGGAAGCGCCCGAGGGCACCGCCGCGCGGCCCATGGCGCCGGACTCGAGCAGCACGTCGGCCTCGACGGTGGGATTGCCGCGCGAGTCGAGGATCTCGCGTGCGACGACGTCTACGATGGAGCTCATGTGGGGATCACCTTGTTTTCCAGGAATGCGTTCTTCTTCACCGCGCGATCGAGCTGCGCGAGCGTCTCGATCAGCTCGCCCATCAGCGCGAGCGGCCAGGAATTGGGCCCGTCGCACAGCGCTTCGTCCGGCTTGGGGTGCGTCTCCATGAACACCCCGGCCACGCCCGCGGCCACCGCCGCGCGCGCGAGCACCGGGATGAACTCGCGCTGCCCGCCCGAGGACGTGCCCTGCCCGCCGGGCAGCTGCACCGAGTGCGTCGCGTCGAATACCACGGGGCAGCCGGTCGCGCGCATGATCGCGAGGCCGCGCATGTCGACGACCAGGTTCTGGTAGCCGAAGCTGAAGCCGCGCTCGCACACCATCACCTGCTCGTTGCCCGCGTCGCGCGCCTTGTCCACGACGTTCTTCATCTCCCAGGGCGAGAGGAACTGCCCCTTCTTCACGTTCATCGGCTTGCCCTGCTTCGCCACATTGCGGATGAAGTTCGTCTGCCGGCACAGGAAGGCGGGCGTCTGCAGCACGTCGACCACCGCGGCCACCTCGGCGAGCGGCGTGTCCTCGTGCACGTCCGTGAGCACCGGCACGCCGACCTGCTTCCTCACCGCCGCGAGGATGCGCAGGCCCTCGTCCATGCCGGGGCCGCGATAGCTGCCCCCCGAGCTGCGATTCGCCTTGTCGAAGGAGCCCTTGAAGATGTAGGGCATCTGCAGCTGCGCGGCGCGCTCGCGCACGTGGCCGGCGACGTCCACGCACAACTGCTCGCTTTCCAGCGTATCGGGACCGGCAATGAGGAACAGCGGCCGATCGAGCCCCGCCTCGAACCCGCACAGCCTCATGCCGCGACGGCCGACAGCGAGGCTCCGGGTCCCGAGCGCTTGGCGCGTCCGCGCTGCTCGATGGCGGCCTCGACGAACGCCTTGAACAGCGGATGGCCGCGGCGCGGGGTCGAGGTGAACTCGGGGTGGAACTGCACGCCGATGAAGAACGGGTGGGCGGGCAGCTCCATGATCTCGGGCAGGCGCTCGCTCGGCGTGCGCGCCGACACCTTGTAGCCCTTCTCCTCGAGCAGCGGCACGTAGACGTTGTTCACCTCGTAGCGGTGCCGGTGGCGCTCGCTCACGTCCGCGCCGTAGATCCGGTGCGCGAGCGTGCCGGCCTCCACGGGGCACTTCTGCGCGCCCAGGCGCATCGTGCCCCCGAGATCGGACTGCGCGTCGCGCCGCTCGATGCGCCCGGTGCGGTCCAGCCACTCGGTGATCAGCGCGACCACGGGATGCGGGGTATCCGGGTCGAACTCGGTGCTGTTCGCACCCTCGAGCTCCACGACGTGACGTGCGAACTCGATCGTGGCGAGCTGCATGCCCAGGCAGATGCCGAGGTAAGGCACGCCGCGCTCGCGCGCGAAGCGGATCGCCCGGATCTTGCCCTCGGTGCCGCGCTTGCCGAAGCCGCCGGGCACGAGGATCGCGTCCATCGGCTCGAGCATCGCGGTGCCGCTGCGCTCGACCTCCTCGGAGTCCACGTAGTGGACGTTCACGCGGCTGCGCGTGTGGATGCCGGCGTGGCGCAGCGCCTCGTTCAGCGACTTGTAGGAGTCCTGCAGGTCGACGTACTTGCCGACGAAGGCGATGTCCACCTCGCGCTCCGGGTGCTCGAGGGCGTACACCAGCTTGGTCCAGGGCGAGAGGTCCGCGGCGCGCGCGAGGAACTGCAGCTTGTGGCAGACGATCTCGTCGAGCATCTGCTCGTGCAGCATCATCGGGATCTTGTAGATCGAGTCCACGTCCCAGGCGGATATCACCGCCTCCTTCTGCACGTTGCAGAACAGGGCGATCTTTCTTTTCTCGTCATCGGGCAGCGGCCGGTCGGTGCGGCACAGCACGACGTCGGCCTGGATGCCGATCTCGCGCAGCTCCTTCACCGAGTGCTGGGTGGGCTTGGTCTTGATCTCGCCCGCGCTCGCGATGTAGGGCACGAGCGTGAGGTGGATGTAGCAGACGTTGTTGCGCCCGAGCTCGAGGCCCATCTGGCGGATCGCCTCGAGGAAGGGCAGCGACTCGATGTCGCCCACCGTGCCGCCGACCTCGACGATCGCCACCTCGGCGTCGCCGGCGCCCTTCTTGATGAAGTGCTTGATCTCGTCGGTGATGTGCGGGATCACCTGCACGGTGCCGCCCAGGTAGTCGCCGCGCCGCTCCTTCTTGATCACCGACTCGTAGATCTGGCCGGTGGTGAAATTGTTGGTGCGGCGCATCCTGGTGCTCTGGAAGCGCTCGTAGTGCCCGAGGTCGAGGTCGGTCTCGGCCCCGTCCTCGGTGACGAACACCTCCCCGTGCTGGAACGGGCTCATGGTGCCCGGGTCCACGTTGATGTACGGGTCCAGCTTGATGTTGGTGACGCGGATGCCGCGCGACTCGAGGATCGCGGCGAGGGAGGCGGCGGCGATGCCTTTCCCCAGGGAGGAAACTACACCACCGGTTACGAATACATACTTAGTCATTGACCCACGGCGTGTAGGGATGGAGGAGTCTACCGGAACTCCCCCGCCGCTACAAATCCGCGAGTTCCCTGCGGTCCCGGAAATGCTCCAGCGCCTCGGGGTTGGCGAGCGCCTCGACGTTCTTCACCGGCCGGCCGTGCACCACGTTCCTCACCGCCAGCTCGACGATCTTGCCGCTCTTGGTGCGCGGGATGTCGCCGACCTGCAACACCTTGGCCGGGACGTGCCGCGGGGTCGTGTTGTCGCGGATGCGCTTCTTGATCTTCGCCACCAGGGCATCGTCGAGCGCGAGCCCCTCGCGCAGCTTGACGAAGAGCACCACGCGCACGTCGCCGTCCCAGTCCTGGCCGATGACCAGCGACTCGACCACCTCGTCCAGGCTCTCCACCTGCCGGTAGATCTCGGCGGTACCGATCCTCACCCCACCCGGATTGAGCACGGCGTCCGAGCGCCCGTAGATCACGATCCCGCCGTGCTTCGTGACCTCGCACCAGTCGCCGTGGCGCCAGACGTTCGGGTACTTCTCGAAGTAGGCGGCGCGGTACTTCGACCCGTCGGGGTCGTTCCAGAAGCCGATCGGCATGGCGGGGAACGCTCGCGTGCAGACAAGCTCGCCCTTCTCGCCCTCGAGCGAGCGGCCCTCGTCGTCGAAGACCTCCACCGCGAGCCCGAGCCCCTTGCACTGGATCTCGCCGCGCCAGACCGGGAGCACCGGGTTGCCCAGCACGAAGCAGCTCACGATGTCGGTGCCACCGGAAATCGAGGACAGGCACACGTCGTCCTTGATGTTGCGGTAGACGTAGTCGAAGCTCTCGGCGACGAGCGGCGAACCCGTGGAGAGCACCGCGCGCAGACTCTCGAGACGGTGCGTGTCCCTGGGCTTGAGGTTGAGCTTGGCGATGGCATCGATGTACTTCGCCGAGGTGCCGAAGTGCGTCATGCCCTCGGCGTCCGCGTAGTCGAACAGGATGCGCCCGCGGCCGACGAACGGCGAGCCGTCGTAGAGCAGGAGCGTCGCGCCGCACGCCAGCCCCGAGACGAGCCAGTTCCACATCATCCAGCCCAGGGTGGTGAAGTAAAAGAGGCGATCGCCCGCGTTGACGTCGGAGTGCAGGCGATGCTCCTTGAGGTGCTGGAGCAGCGTGCCGCCCGTGCCGTGCACGATGCACTTGGGAACCCCCGTGGTGCCGGAGGAGTACAGGATGTAGAGCGGGTGGTTGAACTCGACCCGCTCGAAGGCGAGCTCGGCGGGCGCGAAGCCCTCGATGAAATCGCCGAAGCCGCCGTCGGCGTAGCGCACGGTGACCGCCTTGCGCACGCTGGGAAGCCCCGCGAGCACCTGGGCGTTCTTCTCGGCGAGGCTGTACGCCTTGCCGCTGTAGAGGTACCCGTCGGCGCAGAAGAGCACCTTGGGCTCGATCTGCCCGAAGCGGTCGAGCACGCCCTGCACGCCGAAGTCCGGCGAGCACGACGACCAGACGGCGCCCAGGCTCGCGGTGGCGAGCGTCGCCGCCACGGCCTCGGGCATGTTCGGGAGGTAGCCGGCGACGCGGTCGCCCTTCCCCACGCCTGCGGCGCGCAGCGCCTGCTGGAGCCTCGAGACGAGCTCGCGCAGCTCGCGGCGCGACAGGCGGCGCTTCACCTGGTCTTCGCCCCAGAACACCATCGCCGGCCCATCGTCCAGCCCTTGCAGGAGGTTCTCGGCGAAGTTCAGCCGCCCGTCCGGGAACCACTTCGCCCCGGGCATGCGATCGCCGTCCACCAGCCTGCGTGCCCCCGGCTCGCCCTGCACCTCGCAGAATTTCCAGAGCAGCGCCCAGAACTCCTCGCTCTTCTCCACCGACCAGCGGTGCAGCTCGGCGTAGTCCTTCTTGCCGGCGAGCTGCATGAAGCGCGCCATGCCCGTGCGCGCCGCGCGCGCCGGATCCGGGGTCCAGAGCGGACGCTCGCTCATGCCGCCGCCTCCGCGCGCTCGAGGCGCTCCCGGATCTCCGGGGGAATGCGCTTGGAGCGCTGCGACTTCATGTCGATGAACACCACGACCGCCGCGCCGTCGGCATAAGGCTCGGAATCGCCCTCCACGCGCAGCTCGTAGAAAGTCGGAACGCTCGCCCCGCCCGGCGGCCCCACGTACAGCCGCACCTCGACCGTTCCCGGGTAGGTCATGGCGCGCTTGTAGTTGCACGAGGCGTTCGCGATGACGATGCCCGTGGCTTGCCAGGCTTCGGTCTCGGGCACCAGGCGGTCGAACCAGCTGATGCGCGCCTGCTCCATGAAGCGGAAGTACACGGTGTTGTTGACATGGCCCATCGCGTCCATGTCGCCCCAGCGGATGGGGATGCGCTCGATGTGCGCGAGGCGGCGGTCGTCGCTCATGGCCCGATAATATAATGGCGCGCATGAGCCGCGAATCGATGCAGTACGACGTCGTCATCGTCGGCGGCGGACCCGCCGGGCTCGCCGCCGCGATCCGGCTCAAGCAGCTCTCCCCCGAGACTTCCGTCTGCCTCATCGAGAAGGGCTCGGAGATCGGCGCGCATATCCTCTCGGGTGCGGTCATGGACCCGCGCGCGCTGGACGAGCTGCTCCCCGACGCGAAAGCGAAAGGCGCGCCGCTCGGCGTCCCGGTGAGCGAGGACCGCTTCCTCTTTCTCACCGAGGGCGGCGCGACGAGAACGCCCAACTGGATGCTGCCGGGCTGCTTCCGGAACCACGGCAACACCGTCGTGAGCCTCGGCAACGTCTGCCGCTGGCTCGGCCAGCAGGCGGAAGGCCTCGGCGTCGAGATCTTCGCCGGCTTCGCGGGCGCGGAGGTGCTCTACGACGAAAATGGCGCCGTGCGCGGCGTCGCCACGGGCGACATGGGCGTCGACCGCAAGGGCGAGAAGACCGAGGCTTACCAGCCGGGCGTCGAGCTGCACGCCAAGTACACGTTCTTCGCGGAGGGCTGCCGCGGCCACCTCGGGCTGCAGCTGGAGAAGAAGTTCGGACTGCGCGAGGGCGTCGACCCTCAGGTCTACGGCATCGGGCTGAAAGAGCTCTGGGAGGTGAAGCCCGACAGGCACGAGCCCGGCCTGGTCGTGCACACCGCGGGCTGGCCGCTTGAATCCGACACCTACGGCGGGTCGTTCCTGTACCACTTCGAGGGGAACCTCGTGGCGGTGGGCTTCGTCGTGGGACTGGGCTATACGAACCCCTACCTTTCCCCCTACGAGGAATTCCAGCGCTACAAGACGCATCCGGCGATCCGTGGAACTTTCGAAGGCGGCAAGCGAATCGCCTACGGTGCGCGCGCCATCGCTGCGGGCGGGCTGCAGTCCCTGCCGAAAGTCGACTTCCCCGGCGGCTGCCTGATCGGCGACGATGCGGGCTTTCTCAACGCCTCGCGCATCAAGGGCAGCCACGCGGCCATCAAGTCCGGCATGCTCGCCGCCGAGGCGGCGCACGCGGCGCTGGCCGCGGGCCGCGCGCACGACGAGCTCGCCGCCTATCCCGAGGCCTTCCGCCAGTCGTGGCTCTTCGACGAGCTCTACCGCGCGCGCAACTTCAAGCCCTGGATGGCGAAGGGCCTCTACCTCGGCAGCCTGATGGTCGGCATCGACCAGATCGTCTTCGGCGGCAAGGCGCCCTGGACGCTGCGCCACGCGCACGCCGACCACGAGACGCTGAGGCGAAAGACCGCGGCGCAGCCGATCGCCTACCCGAAGCCGGACGGCGTGCTCACCTTCGACCGCCTCACCTCGGTGTCCTTCTCCAACACCAACCACGCCGAGGACCAGCCGGTGCACCTGACGCTCAAGGATGCTTCGGTGCCGGTCAAGGTGAACCTCGAGCGCTACGACGCGCCCGAGCAGCGCTACTGCCCGGCGGGGGTGTACGAGATCGTGCGCGACGGCGGCGAGCCCCGCCTGCAGATCAACGCGCAGAATTGCGTGCACTGCAAGACCTGCGACATCAAGGATCCGACGCAGAATATCGTCTGGGTCGTCCCCGAGGGCGGCGGCGGCCCGAACTACACGAGCATGTGAGGGAGACCATGGCCCGGTACGCGCGCTTCGCCGAGTTCTACCCGTACTACCTCTCCGAGCACGCCAACCGCACCTGCCGCCGGCTGCACTTCGTCGGCACCACGCTGGGTCTCGCGTTCCTGCTCCACGCCTTCGCCACCCTGAACTTCTGGTGGCTGCTCGCGGGCCTCGCGTGCGGCTACGCCTTCGCCTGGGTCGGCCACTTCTTCTTCGAGAAGAACCGCCCCGCCACCTTCACGCACCCGTTCTACAGCTTCCTCGGCGACTGGGTGATGTGGAAGGACATCCTCACCGGCCGCATCCGCTTCTAGGCCCGCCGCCGTGCTCTCCCGCATCTGGAGCTCCGAGCTCCCGTACGTCGTCGTCGTCGCGCTCGTGCTCGCCGCCCTGCTGTTGCGGGCCCGGCACGCCGAGCGCTCGAGCTACCTGAACACGCTATGGTTGTTCCTCGCCGGTGTGCTCGGCCAGGCGGCGGCGATCGCCGCGGCGAAACTGGGCGCGGGTGCCGCGACGGGAGCCGTCGAGACCGCGTTCCGCATCGTCTGGACATTGGCGCTCATCCGCCTCGCGGGGTTCGTCTTCTTCCGCCTCGCGCTGCCGAAGCTCGGCAAGCCGTTGCCGCGCATCATCGAGGACCTGGCGCTCATCGCCGTCTATACGGCTTACGGGTTGTCGCAGCTGCGCCACGCCGGCTTCGACCTCACGGGCATCCTCGCCACCTCGGCCATCATCACCGCGGTGCTCGCCTTTGCCATGCAGGACACCCTGGGCAACGTGCTCGGGGGCCTGGCGATCCAGCTCGACAACTCGGTGCGCGTCGGCGACTGGATCCAGCTCGACGGCGGGCCGAGCGGCCGCGTGATCGACATCCGCTGGCGCTCGACCATGCTGGAGACGCGCGACTGGGACACGCTGGTCGTGCCGAACAGCCAGCTGATGAAGAATCGCTTCACCATCCTCGGTCGGCGCGAAGGCGCGCCGCTGCAGGTGCGGCGACACGTGCGCTTCATGATCGACCCGGCGGTGCCGCCGGCGCGCGTCACCTCGCTGATCGACGAGGAGATGCGCGAGATCATGATCGCCAATGTCGCCCGCGCCCCGGCGCCGAGCTGCATCCTGGTGGGCTTCGACGTCGGCAACCTGGTCTACGAGCTGCGCTACTGGCTCACCGACCTGCAGGAGGATGACTTCACCGACTCGGCGGTGCGCGTGCACCTGTTCGCCTCGCTGCAGCGCGCCGGCCTGCGCGTCGCCGAGGAGCAGCGCACCGTGCACGCGATCGCCAAGGACGAGGCGCACGCGGAGACCGTGCGCCGGCGCGAGCTCGAGCGCCGGCTGACCATGCTGCGGCACGTGGACCTGCTCGCGCCGCTCTCGGACGACGAGAAGAACTTCGTCGCCGCCCGCCTGCAGTACGCCCCGTTCGCGCGCGGCGACGTCATCACCAAGCAGGGCTCGATCGCCCACTGGCTCTACATCATCGCCTTCGGCGAGGCCGAGGTGCGCTTCGAGCAGCCCGGGCGCGCGCCGCGCGTCATCGGCAGCGTGCGGCCGGGCCAGTTCTTCGGCGAGATGGGGCTGCTCACGGGCGACGCGCGCAACGCCACCGTCGTGGCGAAGACCGACGTCGAGTGCTACCGGCTGGACCGCGCCTCGTTCCAGGCGCTGCTGCTCGCACGCCCGGAGCTCGCGGCCGAGGTGAGCAAGGTCGTCGCCTCGCGCAAGCCCGACCTGGAGACGGCGCGCGCCGAGGCCGCCGAGGCGCTCGCCCACCCGACCGAGCCGGCGCCGCCCGCGCTCCTGGAGCGCATCCAGAAGTTCTTCGGCATCAAATAGGGACGGACCTCAATTGCGTTCCCGCAATTGAGGTCCGTCCCCAATTAAGCGGCGAGCATCGCGTCTTCCGGCACGGCCATCACCGCGCCCGCGCCTTTCACCACCGTGTCGCGCAGCGCGGGCGCCTGGACCAGCACGTGGTCGGCGTAGAAGCGCGCGGTGGCGAGCTTGGCCTCGAGAAAGGCCTTGTCTCCCGAGCCGAGGGCGCCCTCCGCGGCGAGCGCCGCGCGCGCCATCTGCCAGCCCCCCGCCACGATGCCCATCAGCTTCAGGAAGGGCACCGCGCCCGCGAACGTCCCCGACGCATCCTTGCCGGCGTTGGCGACGATGAACTCCACGCACTCGCGAACCGCCGCCGCGCCCGCCTGCAGGGCGGCGCGAATGCCCGCAACCTCCGCGCGGCCCGATTTCGCGAGCTCCGCGTCGAAGGCCTGCAGGTGCTCGAGCCAGCCCTTGGCGGTGGCGCCGCCCTCGCGCGCGATCTTGCGCCCGACGAGGTCGTTCGCCTGGATGCCGGTCGTGCCCTCGTAGATCGTCGTGATCCGGGCGTCCCGCAGGTGCTGGGCGGCGCCCGTCTCCTCGATGAAGCCCATGCCGCCGTGCACCTGCACGCCGAGCGAGGCCACCTCGAAGCCGGTCTCCGTGCTCCAGCCCTTGACCACGGGGATCATCAGGTCGACGAAGGCCTGGTTCTGGCGACGCGTCGTTTCGTCCGCGTGGCGCGCGGCCACGTCCATCGCCGCCGCGACCACGTAGGCGAGCGCGCGCATCGCCTCGGTCTGCGACTTCATGAGCATGAGCATGCGGCGCACGTCCGGGTGCCGGATGATGGGCACCGTGCCGCCGCCGGCGAGGTCGCGCCCTTGCACGCGTTCCTTCGCATAGGCGAGCGCCCTCTGGTAGGCGCGCTCGGCGATCGCCACGCCTTCCAGCCCCACGCTGAAGCGCGCCGCGTTCATCATGATGAACATGTAGGCGAGGCCCTTGTTCTCCTCGCCCACGAGATAGCCCACCGCGTCCTCATAGACCATCACCGCCGTGGGGCTCGCATGGATGCCGAGCTTGTGCTCGATCGAGGCGCAGCGCGCGCCGTTGCGCTCACCCACGGAGCCGTCCGCCTTCACCAGGAACTTCGGCACCACGAAAAGCGAGATGCCCTTCACGCCCTCGGGCGCATCCGGCGTCCGGGCGAGCACGAGGTGCACGATGTTCTCGGCGAGGTCGTGCTCGCCGTAAGTGATGAAGATCTTCTGTCCGCTGATGCGGTAGTGATCGCCCTCGCGCACGGCCCTGGCGCGCACGAGCGCGAGATCGGAGCCCGCCTGGGGCTCGGTGAGGTTCATGGTCCCGGTCCACTCCCCCGCGACCATCTTCGGCAGGTAGGCCTTCTTCAGCGCCTCCGAGCCGGCTAGCTCCAGCGCGTGGATCGCCCCCTGGGTGAGCAGCGGGCAGAGCGAAAAGGACATGTTGGCCGAGGTGAGCATCTCCTCGACCGCGGTGGCGACAAGCTTGGGCAGGCCCTGCCCGCCCCAGTCCGGCTCGAAGGGCAGCGCCGCCCAGCCGCCTTCCACGTACTTGCGGTAGGCGTCCTTGAATCCCTTTGGTGTCGCGACCTTGCCATTAGCCCACTTGGAGCCTTCACGATCACCACTAAAATTTAACGGATCAAGGACTTGTGAAGCAAACTTCGAAGATTCCTCAAGTATCGCGTCGACCGTGTCTGGGGTCGACTCGCCATAGCCGGGGAGCTTAGCTACCTCGTCCAGACCCGCCAGCTCCTTCAGCACGAAGCGCATGTCTTTGAGAGGCGCGGCATAGGCGGACATGGCGGACTCCTATTTATTCAGTTCCTCGACGATCTGCGGCACCACCTGGAACAGGTCGCCGACGATGCCGTAGTCGGCCACCTGGAAGATCGGCGCCTCCTCGTCCTTGTTGATGGCGACGATGACCCGGCTGTCCTTCATGCCGGCCAGGTGCTGGATGGCCCCGGAGATGCCCACGGCGATGTAGAGCTCCGGCGCGACGATCTTGCCCGTCTGGCCCACCTGCCAGTCGTTCGGCACGAAGCCCGCGTCCACCGCGGCGCGCGAGGCGCCCATGGCGGCCTTCAACTGGTCGGCAAGCGGCTCGAGCAGCTTGAAGTTCTCCCCGGAGCCCATGCCCCGGCCGCCCGAGACGACCACGCGCGCCGAAGTGAGCTCCGGTCGCTCCGACTTCGCCACCTCTCGACCGACAAATGAGGAAAGGCCGCTGTCCGCGGGCGCCCGGACGCTCTCCACCGCGGCGCTGCCGCCGGTCGCGGCGACCGCGTCGAACGCGGTCGTGCGCACCGTCATCACCTTGAGGGCGTCGGAAGACTTCACCGTCGCGAGCGCGTTGCCCGCGTAGATCGGCCGCACGAAGGTATCGGCGGACTCCACCGCGACCACGTCGGAGACCTGCTGCACGTCGAGCAGCGCCGCCACGCGCGGCATGACGTCCTTGCCCGTGGACGTCGCGGGCGCGAGAACATGCGAGTAAGCCCTGGCGAGCGACACGACGAGCGACGCCACGTTCTCGGCGAGGAACTCGCCCAGGTGCGGCGCATCCGCGTGCAGGACCTTGGCCACGCCCGATAACTGCGCGGCCGCTTTCGCAGCCTCTCCGGCCTCGTGGCCGGCCACCAGGACGTGGATGTCGCCGCCCAGCTTCTGCGCGGCGGCGACGGCGTTGAGCGTCGCCTTGCGAATCGCCTTGTTGTCGTGCTCCGCAAGTACCAGGACCGCCATCAGATCACCTTCGCTTCGTTGCGCAGCTTGTCGACGAGCGTCTTCGCGTCCGGCACCTTGATGCCGGCCTTGCGCTTGGACGGCTCGACCACCTTGAGCGTGGCGAGCCGCGGCTTTACGTCCACCCCGAGCGCGTCGGGCTTGAGCGTCTCCAGAGTCTTCTTCTTCGCCTTCATGATGTTGGGCAGCGTCACGTAGCGTGGCTCGTTGAGGCGCAGGTCCGTCGTGACGATGGCGGGGAGCTTCACCGACACGGTCTCGAGGCCGCCGTCGACCTCGCGCGTGACCTTGGCGCCGCCCTCGCCCATCTCCACCTTCGAGGCGAAGGTCGCCTGCGGCCAGCCGAGGAGCGCGGCCAGCATCTGGCCGGTCTGGTTCGCGTCGTCGTCGATCGCCTGCTTGCCGAGGATGATGAGCTGCGGCGACTCCTTGTCGCACACCGCCTTCAGCAGCTTCGCCACCGCGAGCGGCTGCAGCTCGGCGTCGGTCTCGACGAGGATGGCGCGGTCGGCGCCGATGGCGAGCGCGGTGCGCAGCGTCTCCTGGCAGGCCTGCACGCCCGCGGAAACGGCGACGATCTCGGTCGCCTTGCCCGCCTCCCTGAGCCGCACCGCCTCCTCGACGGCGATCTCGTCGAAGGGGTTCATGGACATCTTGACGTTGGCGGTCTCCACGCCGCTGCCGTCGGCCTTGACGCGCACCTTGACGTTGTAGTCCACCACGCGCTTCACGCTGACCAGGACTTTCATGGCTATTCCGCTGCTGGAAGAGCGTTGGATTATAGCCCGGCGCGGTCCGCCGGCTGGCGTTTCAAACGGCGCGCGCCGCCGCGGCCGCTCAGCCGAAGATCGCCTTCGGCAGCCAGGTCGCCATCGCCGGGAACAGCGTCAGGATGACGAGCATCAGCAGCTGCAGGACGATGAACGGGATCACGCCGCGGTAGATGTGCATCGTCGTCACCTCGGGTGGCGCGACACCGCGCAGGTAAAAGAGCGCGAAGCCGAACGGCGGCGTGAGGAACGAGGTCTGCAGGTTGACCGCGATCATGATGCCGAGCCACACCGGGTCGAAGCCGAGCATGAGCAGCACCGGGCCGACGATCGGCACCACGACGAAGGTGATCTCGATGAAGTCGAGGAAGAAGCCCATGATGAACATGAGCAGCATCACGGCGATCATCGCGCCCGTGGCGCCGCCGGGCAGCCCGGTGAGCGCCTTGTGCACCATCTCGTCGCCGCCGAAGCCGCGGAATACGAGCGAGAAGAGCTGCGCGCCGATGACGATCACGAACACCATCGAGCTCAGGCGCGCCGTGGTGCGCATCACCGGCACGAGCGTCTGATCCTTGTAAGTGCGCCACAGGGCGACCAGCAGCCCCCACGCCACCGCCGCGCACATCACGGCGGCGATCACGATGGCGATCATCTCGCCGGTGGGGATGGTGGTGCGGGTGACGCGCATGTCCACGAAGCTGGTCAGCACGATGACGCCGATCAGGCCCGCCGCGGCGGCGTACACCGGAATCGGCTTGCCCTCCGCGAGGCGATGCCCGGCGAGCAGCGTCGCCCCGATCGCGCCCACGCCCGCGGCCTCCGTGGGCGTGGCGATGCCGACGAGGATCGAGCCGAGCACCGAGATGATGAGCACGATCGGCGCGACGAGCGCGTGCATCACACGCCGGCTCATGTTGCCCCGCTGCATCGTCTCGTCGCGCGGGATGGACGGCGAGGACGCGGGCTTCAGGATCGCCATGCCGATCTGGTAGAGGATGTACAGGCCCACCAGCGCGAGTCCCGGGATCAGGGCGCCCGCGAACAGGTCGCCCACCGACACCGGCTCGGGCGCGAAATTGCCCAACGCGCGCTGCGCCTCCTGGTGCGCGTTCGAGATCTGATCGCCGAGCACTACGAGCACGATGGACGGCGGGATGATCTGGCCGAGCGTGCCGGCCGCCGCGATCGAGCCGCAGGCGAGCTTGGGATCGTAGCCGCGCTTGAGCATGGTGGGCAGCGAGAGCAGGCCCATGGTGACGACGGTCGCGCCCACGATGCCGGTTGAGGCGGCGAGCAACGCACCGACCACCGACACCGAGATGCCCAGACCGCCGCGCAGGGTGCCGAAGAGTTGCCCCATGGTGTCGAGCAGCTCCTCCGCCACCTTGGAGCGCTCCAGCATCACGCCCATGAAGACGAACAAAGGCACGGCCACCAGCACCTCGTTGGTCATCACGCCGTAGATGCGATTGGGGAAGAAACCGAAATAGTCGACGTCGAACGTGCCGGTCGCCAGGCCGATGAGGGCGAAAATGACGGCGGTGC
The DNA here is from genome assembly GCA_050246035.1 of Burkholderiales bacterium. Lineage (GTDB taxonomy): Bacteria > Pseudomonadota > Gammaproteobacteria > Burkholderiales > SG8-39 > JAABQT01. The sequence continues at coordinate 106,927 of JBFWWT010000002.1, read as the reverse complement.
CGGCGAGCGTGAAGGACACCGGGAAGCCCAGCAGGATGAACACGCACAGGGCGAGGAACATCGCCAGGTCGAGCCACTCGGCGAGGTGCGCGATCATCAGGGCGCGTTGCGGTGCTTTTCTTCGAACGTGCCGCGCGAGGCCTCGACGCCCGCGAGCAGCAGCGCCGAATGGATGGCGAGCGAGATCGCCTGCAGGCCCACGAGGCCGGCGAAGACGAGGATGAGCGACTTGAGCAGGTACACGCCGTGGATGCCCATCGCGCCCTCGATCGAGCCCTCGAGCACTGCCCACGAGGCCTTCACGTAGGGCCAGCCGGCCCAGAAGACGAGCACGCAGGTCGGCAGCAGGAACAGGAACACGCCCACGAGGTCGATGATCGCCTTCGTGCGCGGCGAGGCGGCGCTGTAGAAGATGTCGCAGCGCACGTGGCCGTTATGCAGCAGCGTGTAGCCAGCGCAGGCGAGGAACACTATCGAATGCATGTAGAGGACGGCCTCCTGCATCTTGGTGGAGCCGAGCCCGAAGACGTAGCGCATGAGCACCAGCACGAAGACGGTCAGCACCATGCCGAGCGTCAGCCAGGAAAGCGCCCGCCCGACGTAGTCGTTGACCACGTCGGTCGCGCGCGCGACCAGCAGCAGGGGCTTCATGCCGTAGGAGGATGCGGGCGGCGCCGCACGCGCGGCGCCGCCCGTGCGCGGCAGCTTACTTGTACAGAGCGCGGGCGTTCATGTAGCCCTGCTCCGCGAGCGCGCTCCAGCCCATCGCCTTCCTGCGGAAGTTGATGTAGCTCTCGTACACCTTCTTCGTAAAGGGATCGGAATTGCCCACCTGCTCCACCACCTTGGCGGACACTTCGCCGATGCGCCGGACCATATCGTCGGAGTACTTGCGCAGCTGCACATTGTGCTTGTTCACCAGCACGTCCAGCGCGTCGGAGTTCTTGGCGTTGACCTCGGCATACTCGCGGCAGGCCTCGGCCTGGATCGCCATCTCGATGATCGCCTGGTGCTCCTTGGACAGGCTCGCCCACACCTTGCTGTTGACCAGCACCTCGCCCGTGGTGCCGCCCTCGTGGAACCCGGGCCAGTAGTAGTACTTGGCCACCCGGTAGAAGCCGAACGCGAGGTCGTGCCACGGACCGACCCACTCGGTGCCGTCGATCGTGCCGGCCTGCAGCGCGGGGAAGATCTCGCCGCCGGGCAGGTTGACCACCGCGGCGCCGAGGCCGCGCAGCACCTCGCCGCCGAGGCCGGGCATGCGGAACTTCAGGCCCTTGAAGTCATCCATCGACTTCATTTCCTTGCGGTACCAGCCGCCCATCTGCGTGCCCGTGCTCGCGCGCATGAACGGCTTGATGTTGAACTGGGCGCACAGCTCGGTCCAGAGCTCGATGCCGCCGCCGTACAGGATCCACGAGGCGTGCTCCAGGGCCGTGAAGCCGAAGGGCACGGCGGTGAAGAAGTTGAACGCGGGCGACTTGCCCGGCCAGTAGTAGGAGGCCGAGTGGCTCATCTCGGCATTGCCGCTGGAAACGGCGTCGAAGGACTGGAATGGCGGTACCAGCTCGCCGGCGGCGAACACCTTCACCTCGAGCTTGCCACCCGACATGGCGTTGATGCGCTTGGCGAGGGTCTCCGCCCCGGTGCCCAGGCCCGGGAAATTCTTCGGCCAGGTCGTCACCATCTTCAGCTGCTTGATGCCCTGCGAAATCGCGGGCGCGGATACCGTGGCAGCCGCCGCGGCGACGCCGCCGGCTGCCGCGCCCTGCAGAAACTTGCGGCGCTTCATGAGTACTCCTCCTCCGTGTGAATGTCCCTGAACGGGACCCGAGTATGTAAGTTAGCCGGCATTCGCGCAAGCCGTCGATCGTTCGACGAGCGCGTCCACGGCAAGCGCGCCCCGCCCCGCCTCCATGACCATGACCGGATTCAGGTCTACCGATGCGACCGCACCGTGCCAGCCGAGCATCGCCTCGCCCAGGCGCACCGCCATGCGCGCATATGCACCGACATCGAGCGCGCACTCGCCGCGCAAACCGGCCAGCAGCGGCGCGATGCGCAGGCGTGCCAGCGCCTCGCGCACGTCTGCCTCGTCGAAAGGCGGAAGCAGGAGCCGGAAATCCTTCAGCGCCTCCAGATAGATGCCGCCGTCGCCGACCATGACGACGGGACCGAAGCAAGGATCGAGCCGCGCCCCGAGCGCAAGCTCGCGCCTGCCCGCGACCTGGCGGGCAATCAGCACACCGTCGCCGGCCGGCAGGCGCGGGCGGAATTCGCGAAATGCCTTCGCGACGGCCTCCTCGTCCGCGAGGCCCAGGCGCACGAGGCCGAGCTCGGTCTTGTGCGGCACGCTCGCCGAGCAGCCCTTGGCGACCACGCGCGGGCCCAGGTCGCGAAAGGCCGCGCGCGCCTCGGCTTCGCTGCCGCACAATCGATGCTCGACGACCGAAAGACCCGCCGCCGCGAGCAGCGCCAGGCTCTCCGCCTCGTTCAGGTACTTCGTCGCGCCTGCCGGCGGCGCCGGCGCAGCGGTCGCCCGCGACCGCGCGGGCCTGCGCCGCATGAGCATGCTGTGCTCGGCGAGCTGCCCGAGCGCGAGCATCGCGTCGCGCTCGCGCGCAAAGGCGGGCAACCCGCGCTTCTCGAACGCCTCGCGCACCTCGGGCTGCGGAGCCGCTACGGCGAGCGCCTTGCCATGGCGCTCGCGATACGCCGCCGCGTCGCGCGCGAAGCGCGGCACGTCGTAGCCCGCGCCCGCGATGGGGATCGCGAGCATGAGCAGGTCGCAGGCATCGGCCGCGCCCAGCGCCTCGAGCGAGCCGCCGATCAGGCTGCTGTCATTCAACAGTGCGCCGGTGACGTCGAGCGGGTTCGAAGGCGTCGCGAAAGCGGGGAGCACCTGCCGCAGCTTGGCCTGCGTCGCCTCGTCGAACTGGGGCAACTCGAGGCCCATCTCCTCTGCGGCGTCGGCCGCCATCACGCAGCTCGCGCCCGAGTTGCTCACGGCGACGAAGCGCCGCCCTCTCGGCCGTCCGCCCTGCAGGTAGAGCTGCCCCGCGGCGACGAGCTCCTGCGGATCGGCCGCGCGCCAGATGGCGTGCTGCTCGAAGAACGCGTCGATCACGCGGTCCTCGCTCGCGAGCGCGCCCGTGTGCGAGGAAGCCGCGCGCACGCCGCTCGCCGTGCGCCCGGCCTTCACCGCGACGATGGGCAGCTCGCGCTCGCGCGCGATCGCGGCCGCGCGCGCGAGCGCCTCGGGCCGCTGGATCGCCTCCATGTAAAGGAGCACGAGCTGCACGCCTTCTTCCTGCACGATTTCCTCGGCGAGATCGGCCACCGTGACGTCGGCCTCGTTGCCGGTGGCGTGCACGTGGCGCACGTCCAGGCCGCGCTGGCGCGCGAGGATGTAGATCGCCTGCGAGCAGGCGCCGCTCTGGCTCACGATGGCCACGGGCCCGTCGCGCGCCTCGATCTCGTGGAACACGGTGGAGAAGTTCGCCACCGCGCCGGTGGCAAAGTTCGCGAGCCCCTGGCAATTCGGCCCGACCAGGCGCATGCCGGCGGCTTTCGCCGAGGCGGCCATGCGCGCCTGCGCGCGCCTGCCCTCCTCGCCCAGCTCGCCGAAGCCCGAAGTCATCACCACGGCCACCTGCACGCCCCGCGCCGCGCATTCGTCAACCGCGCGCACCGCCTCGTCTCCGGCCACGGCGATGATCGCGAGGTCGGGTGCTTCCGGCGTCTCAGCGATCGCCTTGTACGCTTTCAGCCCCTGCACCTCCGCTCGGCCGGGATTGATCGGGTAGATCGCGCCGCGATAGCCGTAGCGCTTCATGTACAGGATCGGCCGGCCGCCCACCTTGTGCGGGTTGTCGGAAGCGCCGATCACGGCGATCGAACGCGGTTGGAGCGCCGCACGTAGCGTCATGGCCGGTAGCCGAAGCTTGGCGGCCCCGGCGTGCGCAGCGGCGCGGCGAGATTCGCGAACTCGGTGAGGAGGGCGCGCGTGTCGCGCGGGTCGATGATCTCCTCCACGATGTAGGACTCCGCGCTGCGGAAGGGCGAGCGGAGCTTTTCCAGCCGCGCCTCGATCTCGGCGAGCTTCGCCTTCGGGTCCGGCGCGGCCTCGAGCTCGGCCTTGTAGGCCGCTTCCAGCCCGCCCGCGATGGGCAGCGACCCCCAGTCGCCCGAAGGCCAGGCGTAGCGCATGCAATAGCGCGCCGGGTTCATGTGCGCCGCGCCCGCCACGCCGTAGACCTTGCGCACCAGGATCGCGCACCACGGCACCGTGCACTGGTAGATGGCCTGCATGGCGCGCGCCCCGTGGCGGATCGTGCCCGCCTCCTCGGCTTCCTTGCCGATGAGAAAAAAGGCGGGCAACCCGCGCTTCTCGAACGTCTCGCGCACCTCGGGCTGCGGAGCCGCTACGGCGAGCGCCTTGCCATGGCGCTCGCGATACGCCGCCGCGTCGCGCGCGAAGCGCGGCACGTCGTAGCCCGCGCCCGCGATGGGGATCGCGAGCATGAGCAGGTCGCAGGCATCGGCCGCGCCCAGCGCCTCGAGCGAGCCGCCGATCAGGCTGCTGTCATTCAACAGTGCGCCGGTGACGTCGAGCGGGTTCGAAGGCGTCGCGAAAGCGGGGAGCACCTGCCGCAGCTTGGCCTGCGTCGCCTCGTCGAACTGGGGCAACTCGAGGCCCATCTCCTCTGCGGCGTCGGCCGCCATCACGCAGCTCGCGCCCGAGTTGCTCACGGCGACGAAGCGCCGCCCTCTCGGCCGTCCGCCCTGCAGGTAGAGCTGCCCCGCGGCGACGAGCTCCTGCGGATCGGCCGCGCGCCAGATGGCGTGCTGCTCGAAGAACGCGTCGATCACGCGGTCCTCGCTCGCGAGCGCGCCCGTGTGCGAGGAAGCCGCGCGCACGCCGCTCGCCGTGCGCCCGGCCTTCACCGCGACGATGGGCAGCTCGCGCTCGCGCGCGATCGCGGCCGCGCGCGCGAGCGCCTCGGGCCGCTGGATCGCCTCCATGTAAAGGAGCACGAGCTGCACGCCTTCTTCCTGCACGATTTCCTCGGCGAGATCGGCCACCGTGACGTCGGCCTCGTTGCCGGTGGCGTGCACGTGGCGCACGTCCAGGCCGCGCTGGCGCGCGAGGATGTAGATCGCCTGCGAGCAGGCGCCGCTCTGGCTCACGATGGCCACGGGCCCGTCGCGCGCCTCGATCTCGTGGAACACGGTGGAGAAGTTCGCCACCGCGCCGGTGGCAAAGTTCGCGAGCCCCTGGCAATTCGGCCCGACCAGGCGCATGCCGGCGGCTTTCGCCGAGGCGGCCATGCGCGCCTGCGCGCGCCTGCCCTCCTCGCCCAGCTCGCCGAAGCCCGAAGTCATCACCACGGCCACCTGCACGCCCCGCGCCGCGCATTCGTCAACCGCGCGCACCGCCTCGTCTCCGGCCACGGCGATGATCGCGAGGTCGGGTGCTTCCGGCGTCTCAGCGATCGCCTTGTACGCTTTCAGCCCCTGCACCTCCGCTCGGCCGGGATTGATCGGGTAGATCGCGCCGCGATAGCCGTAGCGCTTCATGTACAGGATCGGCCGGCCGCCCACCTTGTGCGGGTTGTCGGAAGCGCCGATCACGGCGATCGAACGCGGTTGGAGCGCCGCACGTAGCGTCATGGCCGGTAGCCGAAGCTTGGCGGCCCCGGCGTGCGCAGCGGCGCGGCGAGATTCGCGAACTCGGTGAGGAGGGCGCGCGTGTCGCGCGGGTCGATGATCTCCTCCACGATGTAGGACTCCGCGCTGCGGAAGGGCGAGCGGAGCTTTTCCAGCCGCGCCTCGATCTCGGCGAGCTTCGCCTTCGGGTCCGGCGCGGCCTCGAGCTCGGCCTTGTAGGCCGCTTCCAGCCCGCCCGCGATGGGCAGCGACCCCCAGTCGCCCGAAGGCCAGGCGTAGCGCATGCAATAGCGCGCCGGGTTCATGTGCGCCGCGCCCGCCACGCCGTAGACCTTGCGCACCAGGATCGCGCACCACGGCACCGTGCACTGGTAGATGGCCTGCATGGCGCGCGCCCCGTGGCGGATCGTGCCCGCCTCCTCGGCTTCCTTGCCGATGAGAAATCCAGGCACGTCCACGAGATGCACGACCGGCAAGTGGAAGGTTTGGGCAAGGTCGACCAGGCGGATCACCTTGTCGCAGGCGTCCGCGGTCCACGCGCCGCCGTAGTGGTATGGGTCGCTCGCCATCACCGCGACCGGCCAGCCGTCCAGTCGCGCGAGCCCCGTGATCACCGGCTTGCCCCAGCGCCGGCCGATCTCGAAGAAGCTGCCCTGATCCATGAGCGCCTCGACGATCGGCCGCATCTTGTAGACCTTGCGCGAATCGCGCGGGATCGCGCCCAGCAGCCACTCGTCGCGCCGCCTGGGGTCGTCCTTCGGCTCGGTGCGCGCGGGCAGCTCGTGCACCGAGCCGGGGAGATAGGACAGGAAACGCTTCGCCATTGCGAAGGCTTCCTGCTCGCTCGCGGCCTCGTCGTCTATGGCGCCGTTCTTCGTGTGGATCTCGCTCCCGCCGAGCTCGTTCTTGTCGAGGACCTCGCCCACGCGCGCCACCACCGGCGGGCCGGCGACGAACATCTGCGCGGTGTCCTTCACGATCACGGAGTAGTGGCTCGCGGCGACGCGCGCCGCCCCTAGCCCCGCGACCGAGCCGAGCGCGAGCGCCACTACAGGCACCTGCGACAGGTTGTCGACGCACAGCTGCCACATGGGGATGCTCGGCAGGAGCGTCCTGCCCTCGATCTCGATCGACTTCACCGAGCCGCCGCCGCCCGTGCCATCCACCAGGCGCACGAGCGGGATGCGCAGGTCCTGCGCCATGCGCTCGACGGTGACCAGCTTGCCGCGGATCGCGGCGTCGGCCGCGCCGCCGCGCACCGTGAAGTCGTCGCCCGCCACCGCCACCGGCCGACCGTCGATCCTCGCGCGGCCCATGACGAGGTTGGCGGGAACGAATCCCGAGATGTTCCCTTCGGCGTCGTAGCTCGCCTTGCCGGCGATGCTGCCGATCTCGTGGAAGCTCCCCGCGTCCACCAAAGCGTCGATGCGCTCGCGCACCGTAAGCCGCCCTTGAGCCTTGTGGCGCGCGACCTTCTCCGCGCCGCCCATCTGCGCGGCGAGCGCCTTGCGCCGCGCGAGCTCCTCCAGCTCCTTTTCCCAGCTCATGCCGGCGGGATCATAGCCGCGCCGTCGCTGCGCGGGTCGGCGCCGCCCGCCGGCTCGCCGGTCTTCGGATCGACGACGATGCCGTGGGCGTGCCCGGCGAACTCGTTCCAGTCGCCCCAGCGGTCAAGGAGATGCCCGCGACGCTCGAGCTCGTCGATCGTGGCGCGCGGGAAGCGCGCTTCGATGTGCAGCGTGTCGCGCGCCTCGCCGAGCGCGAAGCGGCCCGAGAGGAAGCGCGGCATCTCCACCGCCTGCCGGATGTCGAGCCCGTGGTCGATCATCGCGGTGTAGGCCTGCAGGTGGATCTGCGGCTGGCCGTCGGCGCCCATGCAGCCGAAGACGCTCCAGAGCCTGCCGTCGCGCTTTCCCAACGAGGCGATCAGCGTGTGCAGCGGGATCTTGCCCGGCTGCAGCACATTCGGATGTGCGGGGTCGAGGTTGAAGTAGGCGCCGCGGTTCTGCAGCAGGATGCCCGTCTCGCCCGCGACCACGCCCGAGCCGAAGACCCCGTACAGGCTCTGGATCAGCGACGCGGCATTGCCGTCCCCGTCGATCGCCGAGACGTACACGGTGTCGCCCGCCAGGGAGCCGTACGAAGGCACCTCGTCCCACGCGAGCGCGCGTTGCGGATCGATCAGCTTGCGCCGCTCGTCGGCATAGGCCTTGGAGATCAGTCGCTCGACCGGCACCTCGGCGAAGCGCGGGTCGGCGAGATAGCGGTCGCGGTCGTGGTAGGCGATCTGCTTCGCCTGCACCAGCAGGTGCGCGCGATCCGGACCGAGCAGCGGCAGTCGGTGCAGCTCGAACGGCTCCACGAGGTTGAGCATCTGCAGCACGGTGAAACCCTGGGTCGGCGGCGGCGTCTGGTAGATCGTCACGCCGCGATAGGTGCCGACGAGCGGCTCGCCCCATTGCGCGCGCTGCGCCGCCAGGTCGTCCATGCGAAAAAAGCCGCCGTTCGCCTCGGCGTAGCGCGTCAACGCCCTCGCCGTCTCGCCTTGGTAGAAGCCGGCGCGGCCGTCCTGCGCGATGCGCTCCAGCGACCGCGCGAGCCCCGGGTTGACGAGCGTGGCCCCGCCCTGCAGGAAGATCGCCGCGGCCTCGGGGCAGTCGGCCAGCTCGGCTTTCGCGCCCTCGATGAAACGCGCGACGCGCGCGCTGACCGGCGCGCCCTCGCGCGCGTAGCCGATCGCCTGCTCGAGGCAGCGCGCGAGCGGCAGGCGGCCGTAGCGCGCATGCGCCTCCGCCCAGCTCGCCACCGCCCCGGGAACCGTGAGCGTCGCGGGCAGGATCCCTTTCAGCGGAATCTCGGCATGGCCGCGCGCACGGAACCACTCCGGCGTTGCGCTCGCGGCCGCCTGCCCGCCGCCTCCGAGGTAGCGCACGGCGCCGCTCGCGCCCTCGTGGATCAGCCAGAAAGCGTCGCCGCCGATGCTGGTCATGTGCGGATAGAGCACGCAGAGCGCCGCGCTCGTGGCGATCGCCGCATCCACCGCCGAGCCGCCCGCGCGCAGCACGTCGGCGCCGGCGGCGGAGGCGAGGCGGTGCGGCGAGGCGACGAGCCCGTTCATGCGGCGCGCGCCGCCGAGCGCGACTCGTGCCGCGCGAGCAGCAGCGTCGAAGCGAAGATCACGATCCCGCCCGCCACCGTCGCCCCCGCCGGCGCCGTGCCGAAGACGATCCAGCCGAGGATCGCCGCCCAGACCAGCTCGAGGAACTTCACGGACTGCGTCGCCGAGATGTCGGCGATGCGGAACGCGCGCACCATGCAGTAGTGACCGCCCGCGCCGAGGAAGCCGCAGGCGACGAGGAACGCCCACTGCACGGCGCTCGGCGGGCTCCAGAAGGCGAGCGCGAACGGCGCGAGCAGGATCGACACCCACGCGTGCTGCCACAGCACCACGACGTCCGAGCGGTCGTAGCGCGTGAGCGCCTTGGCGACGAGGTACGAGCCCGCGAACACGGGCGCCGAGGCGAGCATGAGGAGCATGCCGTGGGAGATTCCCGCAAAGCCCTCGGCCTGTCCCGGCTTCACCACGAGCAGCACGCCGGCGAATCCCACCAGCACGGCCGTCCAGCGCGCGCCCGTCATGCGCTCGCTGAGGAACAGCACCGCGCCGATGCAGATGAAGATCGGCCCGGAGAAGCCGATCGCGGTCAGCTCGGCGAGCGTGACGAAGGGCAGCGCGGCGAACCACAGCATCATGCCCCCGGTATGGAAAAGGCCGCGCACGAGCTGCAGCCCGGGCGCCTTCGGCCAGAGCGCCGCGAGCCCGCCGGGCAGCGACGTCCCGACCATGACCAGGGCGCCGAGCGCGTAGCGCAGGAAGCCCACGAGCCAGGGGTCGAGATCGTGGGACAGGCGCTTCATGATCGTATTGAGGAAGATGAACAGCAGCCCCGAGGCCGCCATCCACAGCATGCCGCGCACCGCCGGGACGGGTGTGGAGATCATTTCGAGTTCGGGCTCGATTGTTGCACGCCTGTCCTGCCATAATCGCCCGCGCATGCCGACGTTTCACGTGCGCTGCGAGGTGGCGGGCAAGGTGGTGCGCATCGAGGCGCAGGCCGGCAGCCGCGTGGCCGCCGAGGATACGCTGCTCCTCGTCGAGTGCATGAAGATGGAAATCCCGGTGCCCGCCCCCGCCGACGGCACGCTCGAATCGCTGCACGTCGCCGAAGGCGAGCAGGTCGCCGAAGGACAGCATGTCGCCACCCTGCGGGCCTGAGAAGCGCTATCTGGATGCGCTCAAGGAAGGGCGCTTCGAGATCCAGAAGTGCGCTGCCTGCGCCAGGCACGTCTTCTACCCGCGCGTCCTCTGCCCCCACTGCGGCGCGGACCGCCTCGACTGGGTCGCGCCGAGCGGCCGCGGCGCGGTGTACTCGACTACGGTCGTGCGCCGCAAGCCCGCCGACGGCGGCGACTACAACGTCTGCCTCGTGGACCTCGACGAGGGCGTGCGCATGATGAGCCGCGTTGTCGGCATCCCGCCCGCGGAGGTACACATCGGCATGTCGGTGAAGGCCCGCATCGCCGACGGCCTCGTGGAGTTCGTGCCCGCATGAGGGGCTCGGTCGCGATCGCGGGCGTGGGGCTCGCCGGCTGCGGCGAGGCACCGGGCTGGAGCGAGATGGAGATCGCGGCGGCCGCGGCGAAGAACGCGCTCGCCGATGCCGGCCTGAGCCTGCGCGACGTCGACGGCGTGGTCGTCGCCAGCACCAACATCTTCATGTCGGGGCTGGCGCTCGCCGAGCACCTGGGGCTGCAGCCGAAGTTCACCGAGTCCACGATGGTGGGCGGCTCCTCCTTCGTGGGCCATCTGATTCCCGCCGCGCTCGCGCTGAACGCGGGCTTGTGCGACACGGTGCTCGTCGCCTACGGCTCGAACCAGAGGACGGGCGTGGGCCGGGCGGAGGCCGGCCGCTACAAGATGGCGCTCGACCCGCAGCCTTTCGAGCATCCTTACAAGCCGTTCAATCCCCCCACCTCCTACGCGCTCGCCGCCGCGCGCCACATGCACCAGTACGGCACGAAGCGCGAGCAGCTCGCGGCGATCGCGGTGGCCGCGCGCCAGTGGGCGAGCCTCAACCCCGAGGCCTTCGCGCGCGAGCCGCTCACGGTGGACGAGGTGCTCGGCTCGCGCATGGTGAGCGACCCCCTCACCGTGCGCGACTGCTGCCTGGTCACCGACGGCGGCGGCGCCTACGTGCTGACGCGCGCCGAGCGCGCGCAGGAATTCCGCAAGGCGCCCGTCTACCTCCTCGGCGCGGGCGCAGCACACTGGCACCGGCAGATCTCCTCGATGCCCGACCTCACCGTGACCGCGGCGACCGAATCCGGCCGGCGCGCCTACGAGATGGCCGGCCTCGGCCCCGCCGACGTGGACGTGCTGGAGCTCTACGACGCCTTCACCATCAACACGCTGCTCTTTCTCGAGGACCTCGGCTTCTGCGAGAAGGGCGAAGGCGGCGGCTTCGTCGCCGGCGGGCGCATCGCGCCGGGCGGCGGCCTGCCCGTGAACACGAACGGCGGGGGGCTCTCCTGCGTGCATCCGGGCATGTACGGCATCTTCCTCGTCGTCGAAGCGGTGCGACAATTGCGGGGCGAATGCGGGGCGCGCCAGGTGAAGGACGCCGCGGTCGCCCTCGCGCACGGCAACGGAGGCGTACTTTCCAGCCAGATCACCGCGCTACTCGGAACGAAGGACACGCTATGACCGATCTCTCGCACGTGAGCATCCCGTCGCTGCGCAGCCAGGTGAGCGCGGAGGAATGGCAGGCGCGCGTCGATCTCGCCGCCTGCTACCGCCTGATCGCGCACTTCGGCATGAACGACCTCGTCTACAATCACGCCACCGCGCGCGTGCCGGGCGAGGAAGGCCATTTCCTCATCAATGCCTACGGCTACGCCTACGAGGAAGTCACCGCCTCGAGCCTCGTCAAGATCGACTTCGACGGCAACGTGGTGCTCGATTCGGGAACCGGCTACGGCATCAACCAGGCGGGCTTCGTCATCCACAGCGCCATCCACCGCGGCCGCGAGGACGTGGGCTGCGTGATCCACACGCACTCGCCCGCCGGCATGGCCGTGTCGGCCCTGAAGTGCGGGCTGCTGCCGCTCACGCAGAACGCCATGTTCTTCGGCGAGATCGCCTATCACGACTACGAAGGCCCGGCGATCGACCTCGACGAGCAGCGGCGCCTGGTGAAGGATCTCGGCTCGGCCGCCGCGATGATCCTGCGCAACCACGGCCTGCTCACGGCCGGTCGCACCGTGTGCGAGGCCTTCGTCGTGCTGCATTGGCTGGAGCGCGCCTGCCAGGCGCAGGTGATGGCGATGGCCTGCAACGCCGAGCTCAACCACCCGTCGCCGGACGTCGTCCGCGTGACCAACGAGCGCTACGCGCCGGGCAAGCGGCGCAAGATCACCGAGCTCGAGTGGCCCGCGCTGCTCAGGATGCTCGACCGGCGCGATCCGTCGTTCCGGGAGTAGATGCCGCTTCCCGCCCTGATCGCGGCTTACGCGATCCTCGCGCTCCTGCCGCTGGTCATCGGCGCGCTGGAGGGCCTGAGCGGCAGCGGTCTGGTGCGCGAGCTCGCGGCGGCCACCGGGCTCGTCGCGCTCGCGATGCTCCTGCTGCAGTTCATCTCGTCCGGGCGCTACGAGTGGCTCTCGGGGCGCGCCGGCATCGACCACACGATGCGCTTTCACCAGCTCGCCGCGCGCGCGCTGACGGTGCTCGTGCTGCTGCACCCCCTGCTCTTTCTCCTGCCGCTCGATCCCGATGGCTGGCGCGAGCTGCCGGCGCGCGCCGCGCGCCTGTTCAGCGCGCCGCACCTGCTCTCGGGCGTCCTCGCCTGGGTGCTGCTGCTCGCGCTGGTCGGCTTCGCGGTGCTGCGCAATCGGCTCGGTCTCAAATACGAGTGGTGGCGCGCCAGCCACTCGCTCGCCGCGCTGCTCGTGGCCATCGGCGGCGCGCACCACGCGCTCGCGACCGGGTTCTACAGCGGCGCGCCCTGGCTGTCGCGCTACTGGTGGGCGCTCGCCGCCTTCGCGCTCGCCCTCTGGGCCTACCTGTGGCTGGTCAAGCCCTTCGTGCTGATGCGCGGCGCGCACCGCGTCGTGTCGAACGAGGAGATCGGCCGCGGCATCCGCGAGATCGTGCTCGAGCCGGCGTCGGGCCGGGCACTGCGCTACGACGCGGGCCAGTTCGCCTGGGTGCTCCTCGGGCAGCCGCCGCTCACATTTCTCGACCACCCGTTCTCCCTCAGCTCGGCGCCCGAGTCCGCGCCGCAGGTGCGCCTGCTCATCAAGGCGCGCGGCGATTTCAGCGGCGCGCTCGATGAACTTGCCCCCGGGGCGCGCGCGTATCTCGATGCGCCGCACGGCAACTTCTCCCTGCGCGGCCGGCAGGGCGAGACCATCGCGCTCATCGCGGGCGGCATCGGCATCGCACCGGTGATGGGCCTGCTGCGCCACCTCCACGCGCGGCGCGACCCGCGCCCCGTGAGCCTGGTCTACGGCGCGCGCGACGAGCGCCAGCTCGTGCACGCCGACGAGATCCGCGCCATGGCGGCGGCGCTCGACCTGCGCGCGAGCTTCTTCGTGGACGAGCCCTCCGCGGGCTGGGCGGGAAGCGTGGGCGCGCTCACCGCCGAGGCGCTGCGCGGTGCGATCCGCGGCGATCCGGCCCGGTGCCTCGCGTTCCTCTGCGGGCCGACGCCGATGATGCTCGCCTGCGCGCGGCACCTGCGCGAGGCGGGCATGCCTTCCCGGCAGATCGTGTTCGAGCGCTTCGAATACGACTGAGCCGCTAGCGCTTCGCGTCGGCCTGCGCGCCCAGCCAGGCGGCGAGGCGCTTGCGCTCCGCCGCGTCGGGCGCGTAATGCCGCTGCAGGAACCGCTCCAGGTGGCGCTCGCGCGCCGCGGCCGCGCGCTTCGCGAGCCCCGGCGCGAGCTTCTCCACGGTGTGGCACTTCCCGCAGCGCGCCTCGAAGAGCTTCGCGTCGTCGGCTGCCTTGGCGGGCGCGAGGGCGGTGGTGGCAAGAGCTGCGAAACAGCAGGCGGCGATGCGCATGAGCGCATCTTGCCGAGGGCCCGCCCTCCGGGTCAAGGCCGGCAAAAGAGGCGACAATATCCGGCAGTGCTCATGAACGCTTCCATGGCCGCCGCCGCGCTGCCCGACAGCCGCGGCACGAACCTGTTCCTCGCGGACCCGGACTTCGCCGACCTGCTGCGCCTGTACATGGAGGCGCCGCTGCTCGATCACCTGCTGCCGCACTTCGAGCGGCTCGGCGCGCTCGCCGGCGGCGAGCTCGACCGGCTCGCCGCGACCGCCGACCGCAACCCGCCGGCGCTGCACCATCGCGCGCGCACCGGAGAGGACCGGCAGTGGATCGAAAAGCATCCGTCCTACCGGCGCCTGGAGGAAGTCGCGTTCTCCGAGTACGGGCTCGCGGCGATGTCGCATCGCGGCGGCGTGCTCGGCTGGGCCGAGCCCCTGCCGGCGGTCGCCAAGTACGCTCTCACCTACCTGTACGTGCAGGCCGAGTTCGGCGTCTGCTGCCCGCTCTCGATGACCGACGCGCTCGCGAGAACGCTCAGGAAGTTCGGCGACCCGGAGCTCGTCGCGCGCTACCTGCCGGGCCTGACCGAGCAGGACCTCGACGCGCTCGCGCAAGGCGCGATGTTCATGACCGAGCAGGGCGCGGGCTCGGACGTCGGCGCGACCGCCACGCGCGCGGTGCAGGAGGACGGCGCCTGGCGGCTCTACGGCGACAAGTGGTTCTGCTCGAACGCCGACGCCGCGCTCGCCCTCGTGCTCGCACGCCCCGACGACGCGCCCGCGGGCACGAAAGGGCTGTCGCTCTTCCTGCTGCCGCGCGTGCTGCCCGACGGTGCGCTGAACAGCTACCGCATCGTTCGCCTGAAGGACAAGCTGGGCACGCGCGACATGCCGAGCGGCGAGATCCGGCTGGAAGGCGCGCTCGCGTATCTCGTGGGCGACCCGCAGCGCGGCTTCGTGCAGATGGCCGACATGATCAACATGTCGCGACTGTCGAACGGCATGCGCGCCGCCGGCATGATGCGGCGCGCGTTGACGGAAGCGCTGTTCGTAGCGCACCGGCGCGTCGCCTTCGGCAAGCGGCTCGTCGAGTTCCCGCTCATGCGCCGGCAGCTCCTCAAGCTCGCGGTGCCCGCGGAGGCCGCGCGCTCGGTGATGCTCTACACCGCCGTGGAGCTCGCCAAGGCCGACGCGGGCGACGACGAGGCGCGCCGGCGCGTGCGGCTGCTCACGCCGCTCCTGAAGTTCCGCGCCTGTCGCGACGCGCGCCGGGTGACCGGCGACGCGATGGAGGTGCGCGGCGGCGTCGGCTACACCGAGGAGTGGTCCGACGCCCGCCTGCTGCGCGATGCGCACCTCGGCTCGATCTGGGAGGGCACCTCGAACATCGTCGCGCTGGACGTCCTGCGCGCCATCCGCAAGGAAAGGGCGCTCGAGGCGATCGAGCTCGACCTCGGCAAGGCGGCGGAGTTCGCGCGCTCGGCCGACGAAGCCCACGCGCGCCAGGCCGCCACCGCCCTCTACTACGCCTGCGCCGCCGCGATCCTCGAGCGTGAAGGCAGGACGCTGCCGCGCCGCGCCCTGCTCGCGCGGCTCGTGCGCCGGCACCGGCTCGAGCCGCGCGATCCGCTCGCCCCGGCGGACGACGCCTTCGCCGACGCGCTGCTCGCATGACGCGCGTGCTTCTCACCGACCCGATCGACGCCTCGGGCGAAGAGCTGCTGCGCAGCCGCGGCGCCGAGGTCGTGCGGGCGCCGGACGGCAACGCGGGCACGGTGAAGCGGCTCGCGGCCGAGGCCGACGCCGTCATCATCCGCTCCAAGCTTCCCGACGACATCTTCGCGGCGGCCCCGGGGCTGCGCGCCGTCACCATCCACGGCACCGGTATCGACCTCGTGCCGCTCGCCGAAGCCACCGCGCGCGGCGTGCCGGTCGCCAATCTCCCGGGCGAGAACGCGCAGTCGGTCGCCGAGTACTGCGCGATGGCGATGCTCATGCTCGCGCGCAACGTGATGGCCATCACCTCGGCCATGCGCGACAGGCCCTGGGACGAAGCGCGCGCGCTCGCCATGCCCGCGCACGAGATCGCCGGCATGACCGCGGGTATCGTAGGCGTCGGCGAGATCGGCCGGCGGGTCGCGGCCATCTGCCGGCACGGCTTCGGCATGCGCGTGCTCGGCCACCAGCGGCGGCTCGAGCGCCTGCCGCCCGAGGCCGAGCCCGCGGACCTCGACCACCTCGTCGCGCAGTCCGACTTCGTGGTGCTCGCCTGCCCCCTCAACGCGGATACGCACCACCTCTTCGGCGCCCCGCGGCTCGCGGCCATGAAGCGCACGGCCTGGCTGATCAACGTCGGCCGCGGGCCGGTCGTGGACGAGGCGGCGCTCATCGACGCGCTGCACGAGCGGCGCATCGCCGGCGCCATGCTCGACGTCTACGAGCATTACCGCATCCAGGCCGGGCACCCGCTTTTCGCGCTGAACAACGTCATCCTCACGCCGCATCTCGCGGGCAGCACGCACGAGTCGCGCGCGCGCTCGAGCGTGCGCGCGGCCGAGCTGACGCTGGGCATGCTGGCGGGCGAGAAGCCCGAGACGCTCGTCAACCCGGAGGCCTGGGATGTCCGCCGACCTGAAGATCGCTGAGATCAAGGCGTTTCCGACCTCCTTCCCCGTCCCCCCCGCGCACCGCGTCTCGCTCGGCATCGGCACCGCGATCAAGCGCGACGCGGTGGTGGTCAAGGTGACTACTGCGGGCGGCCTGGTCGGCTGGGGCGAGTCGCACCACGGGCGAGCGCACACGGCGGTCGCGAAGCTCATCGAGACCACGCTGAAGACGCTGATCGTCGGCATGGACGCCTCCGACGTCGTCGGCGTCTGGAAGCGCATCTACGACAAGCAGCTCGCGAGCCACGGCATGGGCGCGGGCGCCTGCCTCGCGATGAGCGGCATCGACATGGCGCTGTGGGACATCCGCGGCAAGGCGCTCGGCGTGCCGCTCTACAAGCTGCTGGGCGGGGCCCGGAAAGGCGTTCCCGCCTACGCCGGCGGCGTGTCGCTCGGCTACCAGCCGCCCGCGCAGCTGCTCGAGGAGCTGAGGAAGAGCCTGGAGGCGGGCTACCAGGCGGTGAAGCTGCGCGTCGGCGATTCCGTGAAACGCGACCTCGAGCGCATCGCCGCCGTGCGCAAGGCCTGCGGCGACGATCTCGTCATCCTCACCGACGCGAACATCGGCTACCGCGTGGAGGACGTGCGCCGCGTGATGCCGGGCATGGACGAGCTGAACGTCGGCTGGCTGGAGGAGCCCTTCCCCGCGCACGACCATCGCAGCTACGCGCTCGCCAGGACTTTCGGCCGCACGCCGCTCGCCGCGGGCGAGAACCACTACACGCGATACGAGTTCAACCGCGTGATCGAGGACGGCGCGATCTCCATCCTGCAGCCGGACCTGTCGAAGACCGGCGGCATCACCGAGGCGCTGCGCATCGCCGCGATCGCCTCGGCGTGGAAGCTGCCGATCCACCCGCACAGCTCGATGACGGGCCTGAACCACGCCGCCACCATCCACTTCCTCTGCGCGATCGACAACGGCGGCTATTTCGAGGGCGACGTGTCGAAGTCGAACCTGTTCCGCGATGAGCTGGTGCCGAACCCCGGGCAGGTGGACAAGGACGGCCACGTCTGGCCCGCGGACAAGCCGGGGCTCGGGGTGGAGGTCAACGAGGCGTTCCTGGCGCAGCACCCGCCGATCGAGGGGCCGGGCTACATCTGAGCTCGACCGCGTTCACGCGCGCGCGCACCTGCTCCGCATCGAGCGCCAGCGCCCGCGCGTAGGCGGCGCAGGCCTGCTGCCCCTTCCCCTCGAGCTGCAGCGCATAGCCCAGGTTGTTCCAGGCGCGCGCGCGCTCCGGCGAGTGGCGCACCGTGTCGCTCCACAGCGCGACCTCCGAGCGGTAGTCCTGGTTGCGCAGGACCGTGCCGGCGGCAAGCGCGAGCGCCAGCAGGCCCGTGCCAGGGAGCCGCCCGCGCGGCAGGAGCGACAGGGCGAAGCCCGCGAGCGCGAGCGGCCCGATCGAGGCGAGGTAAAGCTGGCGGTCGTTCGCCGCGTCGAGCCGCGGCAGGAACGAGTTGGTCGGCGCGAGGTGCAGCAGGAACCACAGCAGCGCGAGCGCGACCCACGGCTGCGCGCGTATCAGCGCAAGGCCGACACCGGCGGCGGCGAGCACCGCAAAGGCCGTGCCGGCGGGCAGCGACGGCACCTGAGGATCGATGTTCGGCGGCACGGCGAGGATCAGGACGCCCACGTGGCGCGCGAGCGCGCCGAGCTGCAGTCCGAGCTGCTCGGGCGGCGCGCGCAGCGCGAGGCTCGTCGCCAGCATCTCGCGGTAACGCGGTAGCGCGGCCATGAGGGCGATCCCTGCGAGCAGCAAGGCCCAATGGGGCCAGGTGCGCGCGAGCGCCTCTCGCCAGCGGAACGGGCGGCGCAGGTCGAGCACCTCGCACAGCACGAGCGCCGCGGGCAGCGTCACCGCCACCTCCTTCACCCCGAGCGCGAGCGCGAAGAGCAGCAGCGAGACCCAGCGCGGCGACTCGCGCAGGTGCGCGAGCACCGCGCCGAGGTAGCACAGCGCCATCAGCGACACCGAGCGGCCGGAGAGGTAGGTCACCGCCTCGGTGTGCGCCGGGTGCAGCACGAAGAGGAGCGCCCCGGCGAACGCGGCAAAGCCGTCGCCGCCGACGCCCATGCGCTCGAAGAGCGCGCGCAGGATCGCCCAGACGAGGAGCCCGTTGCCCATGTGCAGCGCGACGTTGACGAGGTGGAACGCGGTCTCGCCGCCGCCGCCCGCGATCCAGGACAGCGCGTAGGAGAGCTTGAGCAGCGGCCGGATTCCCGGCATCGAGTCCCACCACGCGCCGAGCGAGTGCACCGCCTCCTGGTGGACGATGACGTTGAAGTCGTCGAACTGAAAGCGACCGGCGAAGGCGCCCGCGTAGGCCGCCAGCGCCACGGCGGCGAGCGCGCTAGCGCGCCAGCGCCCGTTCCAGGATGGCATGAGCGTCCCACCACCGGTCGCGCGCGCCCAGCATCACGAGCAGCACGCGCCGGCCGTCGCGCACCGCGAGCGCGATCAGGTTGCGCCCGGCGCGGCGTGTCTCGCCGGTCTTCACGCCGATGGCTCCCGGGAGATGCTCCAGCAGCACGTTGCTGCTCTTCACGCGCAGCCGGCGCCCGGCCGCGTCCGCGACCTCGACCTCGCGCCGCGCGGCGAGCGCCGCAAGCTGCGGCCGCTGCATGAAGGCATGGGCGAGGCGCGCCAGGTCGCGCGCCGTGCTGTGCTGGCCCTGCGCGTCGAAGCCGCAAGGGTCCGCGAAGCGCGTGGCGCGCAGCTCGAGCGCGGCGGCGCGCGCGTTCATGCGCGCGACGAACGCGCCGATGCCGCCCTTTCGCTCCGCGAGCGCGTAACAGGCGTCGTTGGCCGAGCCCACCAGCATCGCCGCGAGCAGGCCCTGCGCCGCGACCCGGTCGCCCGCGTGCAGGCCGAGCCGCGCGCCGCGCGCCCGCGCGGCGCGCGCGCTCACGGTCACCCACTCATCCAGGCCGCCCTCCTCCTCGACCAGCAGCGCCGCCATGAGCTTGCTGAGGCTCGCCGGCGCGCGCGGCGCGTCGGCGCGGTGCTCCCAGCGCACCGCGCCGTCCACGATCACCAGGTAGGCCGCGGCGACCCCGGGGAACGGGTCCCCGGCGCGCACCGCAGACGCGCATGCGAGCAGCGCCGCGAGCGCGACGCGCGCGAGCACCTCGCCTAGCGCCCGAACAGGTTCCTCAGCGCGCGCGTGCCTTCCTTCACCGCGTCGGCGGCGCTCGGCGCGGCGGGCGCGGCCGGTTGGGCGGCGGCGCGCTGCGGCTGCGCGAAGGCGCCCGCGTACTTGGCGCAGATCGGCTTGTACTCGGAGCTCATGGCGCTCGTATAGTCGCGGCCCGCGCAGTGCTCGCCGGCCAGCTTCTTCGTCTCCGCCGGGCAGTAGTCGGCGACGAACGCCCAGTCGCGCCCGCTGACCCCGCCCTTGCAGGCCGCGGCCGCGATCGGCGCCGTCGGCACGCTGCAGAATCGCGCTGCGCGCTCCCATCCACCCCCGCCCATCCCTTGCTTCTGCATCGCCGCCCGGTAGGCCGCGGGCGTGCCCATGGACTGGCCGGTCTTCTTCACGTGCGCGCAGTACGCGCCCTTGCGATCGACGCAGGGCATGCCCTGCCGCTCGAACAGGTCGGTGCCGAACTTCTCCACGCCCTCCTGGCACACCCGCGCGATCTCGGCGTTGCTCTGCGCCTGCATGGACGCCATCTGCCGCTTGAGCGCCGCCTGCTGCGGGTCCTCGTGCGTCTGCGCGTTGCAGGTGCCGGCGAGCTTCCCGGCGTAGGCGATCTTCATGTCGCCGTCCTTGCTCTTCATCTGCATGCGGCCTTCGAGCGTGTCGCGGTTGCGCGTCATCTCGCCCGTGCCGGTCATCGCGCGCTCGCCCGTGCACACCACCTTCCAGGTGAACTTGTTGCCGGTGCGACGCTGCTCGGTGACCTTGCAGTTCGGATCCTGCTGGCCGAGGCCCTCGGCCTGCGTCTCGCCTTTCTTCATGCACACCTGCTGCGACAGGGCGGGCATCTGCATGCCCTCCATCTCCATGCGCGTGGTCATCTGCCACAGCTCGTCCGCGCCCTGGGCGTGGACGAGCGCCACCGTCGCCAGGCCTGCCGCGGCCGACGCCAGTCTCATCATCGGATGCATTTCCGTTCTCCCTGTGGGTCGAAAGACCCCGCGGGCATCATAGCCAAAGGGCGCCGCTCGCGCCAGCGCGCCGCGCGGCCGCCCGGTCAGAGCGGCTTCTTCAGCCAGTGCCCCAGCTCGCCGACGATGCCGCGGCGGAAGGTGAGCACGCAGACGACGAAGATGATCCCTTGCACCACCGTCACCCAGGCGCCGAGCTGCGCGAGATAGTTGGCCATCGCCACGATGACGAGCGCCCCGACCACGGGGCCGAACACCGTGCCCAGGCCGCCGACCAGCGTCATCAGCACCACCTCGCCCGACATGGTCCAGTGCACATCGGTGAGCGAAGCGAGCTGGAAGACGATCGCCTTGGTGCCGCCCGCGAGCCCGGCGAGCGCCGCCGAGAGCACGAATGCGAGCAGCTTGTAGCGGTCGGTGTCGTAGCCGAGGGACACGGCGCGCGGCTCGTTCTCGCGGATCGCCTTCAGCACCTGGCCGAAGGGCGAGTGGATCACGCGGGCGATGAGGAGGAAGCCGCCGAGGAAGACCGCGAACACCAGGCCGTACATGTTGGCGACCTCGCGCAGGTCGAACAGGCCGAACAGCACGCCGCGCGGCACCGCCTGGATGCCGTCCTCGCCGCCGGTAAACGGCGCCTGCAGGCAGAAGAAGAACACCATCTGCGCGAGGGCGAGCGTGATCATCGCGAAGTAGATGCCCTGGCGGCGGATGGCGATGAGCCCGGCCGCCGCGCCGAGCACCGCCGCCGCCGCCACGGCGGCGAGGATGGCGAACTCGGGGTTGAAGCCCCAGACCTTGGCCGCGTGCGCCGAGACGTAGCCCGCGAAGCCGAAGAACATGGCGTGGCCGAAGGACAGCAGCCCGCCGTAGCCGATGAGCAGGTTGAAAGCGCAGGCAAAGAGCGCGAAGCACATCACCTTCATCAGGAACACCGGGTAGATCACCGCCGGCGCCAGCAGGAAGAAGGCGACCATGAGGCCGAAGGCGACGCGCTGCGCGCTCATCGGACCGTCCCGAACAGCCCCGCGGGCCGGAACATGAGCACGATCGCCATGATGATGAAGATCACCGTGTTCGACGCCTCGGGGTAGAACACCTTGGTGAGGCCCTCGATCAGGCCGAGGGCGAAGCCGGTGACGATGGCGCCCATGATCGAGCCCATGCCGCCGATCACCACGACCGCGAACACGACGATGATCAGGTCCGCCCCCATCTGCGGGCTGACCTGGTAGATGGGCGCCGCCATCACGCCGGCGAGCGCGGCGAGCGCCACGCCGAAGCCGTAGGTGAGCGTGATCATGCGCGGCACGTTGATGCCGAACGCCTGCACGAGCGCCGGGTTCTCGGTGGCCGCGCGCAGCGTGGCGCCGAGCTTGGTGCGCTCGATCACGAACCAGGTGCCCAGGCAGACGACGAGCGAGGCGACGATCACCCAGGCGCGGTAGTTAGGCAGAAACATGAAGCCCAGGTTCTGGCCGCCCTGCAGCTGGGACGGCATCTGGTAGGGCAGCCCCGCCGAGCCGTACTCGTGGCGGAACAGGCCCTGGATGACGAGCGCCAGGCCGAAGGTGAGCAGCAGCCCGTACAGGTGGTCGAGCTTGTACAGGCGCGCGAGCATGGTGCGCTCGATCACGATGCCGGTGGCGCCGACCACGATCGGCGCCACCAGCAACGCCCACCAGTAGCCCACGCCGAAGCGGTTCAGCAGGACGTAGGCGACGAAGGCGCCCATCATGTACTGGGCGCCATGCGTGAAGTTGATGATGTTGAGCAGACCGAAGATCACGGCGAGCCCGAGCGAGAGCAGCGCGTAGAACGACCCGTTGATCAGGCCGATCAGCAGCTGCCCGAACAGCGCTTGCGTCGGGACGCCGAAGATCTCGGTCATGCTCCCCGCCCCCGCTTACTTCACCAGCGGGCAGCCGCCCTCGGCGATCGGACGGAACGCCTGCGAGGCCGGGATCGTGGCGCGGATCTTGTAGAGATCCCACGGGCCCCTGGACTCGCTCGGCTTCTTCACCTCGACGAGCAGCGCGTCGTGCAGCTTGCGGCCGTCGGCGCGGATGCTGCCCTTGCCGAACAGCGGATCGTCGGTCGGCATCGCCTTCATCTGCGCGATCACCTTCGTGCCGTCGTCGGTCTTCGCCGCCTCGATGGCCTTGAGGTAGTGCAGCACCGCCGAGTACACGCCCGCGTGGATCATGGTCGGGTAGTTGTTGCGCGGCGCCTGCGCCGAGAAGCGCTTGGCGAACGCGCGCGTGGCGTCGTTCTGGTCCCAGTAGAAGGTCTCGGTGAAGATCAGGCCCTGCGCGGTCTGCAGGCCGAGCGCCTTGATGTCGGTGAGGAACACCAGCAGCCCGGCGAGGTTCTGGCCGCCGCGCACGATGCCGAACTCGGACGCCTGCTTGATGGAGTTGATGGTGTCGCCGCCGGCGTTCGCCAGGCCGATGATCTTCGCCTTGGACGCCTGCGCCTGCAGCAGGAACGACGAGAAGTCGCTCCCCGGGAAGGGCGTGCGCACCTTGCCGAGCACCTTGCCGCCGTTTTTGACGACGACCGCCTCGGTGTCCCGCTCCAGCGCATGGCCGAAGGCGTAGTCGGCGGTGAGGAAGAACCAGGTATCGCCGCCCGTCTTCACGATCGCGCTGCCGGTGCCGTTGGCGAGCATCCAGGTGTCGTAGGTCCAGTGGATGGTGTTCGGCGAGCAGGCCTTGCCGGTGAGGTCGGAGGTCGCCGCGCCGGACACGAGGAACGCCTTGCCCTTCTCGCGCGTGACCTGGTTCACCGCGAGCGCCACCGACGAGGTCGGCACGTCGACGATCACGTCCACGCCGTCGGTGTCGTACCAGGTGCGCGCGATCGTCGAGCCCACGTCGGGCTTGTTCTGGTGGTCGGCGGAGACGATCTCCACCTTCATGCCCTTCTTCGCGGCGCCGAAGTCCTCGACCGCCAGGCGCGCGGCCACCACCGAGCCGGGCCCGGTGAGGTCCGCGTACAGGCCGGACATGTCGTTCATGACTCCGATCTTGATCACGCCGCCGGAAATCTGGGCCTGCGCGGTGCCGGCCAGCGCGGCGGCGGCCGCCGCGACGAGCGTTTGCTTCAGCTTCATGTTGCCTCCTGTGAAAAATGGGTTGCGTTCATACGCCCAGGTACCCGTGCAGCCGCGGCATCGCGGCCTCGAGCCCGGAGTTCGGAATCATGTCCACCACGCGCCCGTGCTCCATGACGTAATGGCGGTCGGCCACCGTCTGCGCGAAGCGGAAGTTCTGCTCCACGAGCAGGATGGTGTAGCCCTCCTGCTTGAGGCGCGCGAGCGTGCGCCCGATGTGCTGCACGATCACCGGGGCGAGGCCCTCCGTGGGCTCGTCGAGCAGCAGGAGCCGCGCGCCCGTGCGCAGGATGCGCCCGATGGCGAGCATCTGCTGCTCGCCGCCGGAGAGCTTCGTACCCTGGCTCGACTGGCGCTCGCGCAGGTTGGGGAACAGCTCGAAGATCTGCGCCTCGCTCATGCCGCCCTCGCGCACCCGCGGCGGCAGCAGCAGGTTCTCGCGGACGTCGAGGCTCGCGAAGATGCCGCGCTCCTCCGGGCAGAAGGCGATGCCGCGGCGGGCCACCGCGTGCGAGGGCAGCGCGCCGATCGGCCGGCCCTCGAACTCGATCGCGCCCTCGCGCCGGCCGACCATGCCCATGACCGACTTGAGCGTCGTGGTCTTGCCCGCCCCGTTGCGCCCGAGCAGGGTCACCACCTCCCCGCTCCGGACTTCCAGCGCTACGCCGTGCAGGATGTGCGACTCGCCGTACCAGGCGTGCAGCCCGTCCACGCGCAGCAGCGGCGCCTCAGCCATGCCCGGATCCCATGTAGGCCTCGATCACCTGCGGGTTCTTCGAGACCGCCGCGTAGTCGCCCTCGGCGAGGATCTCCCCGCGCTGCAATACGGTGATGGTGTCGGACAGGCTCGCGACGACCGAGAGGTTGTGCTCGACCATGAGCACCGTGCGGTTGGCGGCCACCTTGCGCACCAGCGCGGAAATGCGCTCGACGTCCTCGTGCGTCATGCCGGCGGTCGGCTCATCGAGCAGCATCATCTCCGGGTCGAGCGCGAGCGTGGTCGCGATCTCGAGCGCGCGCTTGCGGCCGTACGGCAGCTCGACGGCGGTCACGCCGGCGAACTCGCCCAGGCCGACCGCCTCGATCAACTCGAGCGCGCGGGCGTTCAGGTTATCCAGCACGCGCTCGGTGCGCCAGAAGTCGAAGGAGCCGCCGCGCTTGCGCTGCAGCGCGATGCGCACGTTCTCCAGCACCGTCAGGTGCGGGAACACGGCCGAGATCTGGAACGAGCGCACCAGCCCCGTGCGCGCGATCGCGGCCGGTCGGGAGCCGGTGATGTCGCGGCCGTTGTAGAGGATCCGGCCGCGCGTCGGGGTGAGAAAGTGCGTGAGCAGGTTGAAGCAGGTCGTCTTGCCCGCGCCGTTCGGGCCGATGAGCGCGTGGATCGTGCCGCGGCGCACGCGCAGGTCCACGTTGTTCACGGCGACGAAGCCCTTGAACTCCTTCGTCAGGCCGCGCGTCTCGAGGATGATGTCGTCTGCCATGGGCGAGGGCGCAATCTTATCAAGGCCCGAGGGCCGTGCCGCCGCCCGGCGGTGACGAAGGCGCTCAGGCGTGCGCGAGCGAGTAGACCGCGTAGAGCGCGCCCAGGTAGACCGCCGGGATCGCCGGCGCCAGCGCGCGCGCCCAGCCCAGCGCGGGCCGCTGCACTCCCTTCCACACGAGGTATCCCAGCGCCATCAGGGCGAGCGCCCCGAGCGCCGCCGCATAGTGCGCCGCCTGCATCTGGGTCAGCAACGGCACAGGGCTGAACAGGTCGGAGAAGAACAGGATGGTGACGTTGAACGCGTTGCTGCCGAAGACGTTACCCATGGCGATGCCGTAGGAGCGGCGCAGCGTGGCCGCCACGGTCACCGAGCCTTCCGGCAGCGTGGTCACGATCGACACGAGCAGCACGCCGATGAAGCTCGCGCTGATGCCCGAGGCCTCGGCTATCGCGTCCGCGCTGGAAGCGAGGTAGCGCCCGGCGAAGATGACCACCGCCACCGACACGAGGAAGCCGATCCAGGCCTTGCGCGCGCTCCCGGTGGGCGCGGGCACATCCTCGAGGTGCATGTGCGTCTGCCCTGCCTTGTAGACCCTGCGCATGCCCACGAGGTACGCGGCGAGGATGAGCAGCGTGCCCAGGCTCGTCGGGCCCAGCTTCACGTCGCCGATCACGCCGAAGGCGAGCGCGAGCGCCACCAGCAGCAGCCCGAGCAGAATGAGGAGCTCGGTGTCGCGCCCCTGCCCGCCGAAGAGATTGCCCACGCCGAAAGCGAGCGCCACGCAGCCGAGCACGAACACGTTCATCATGTCCGCGCCGAAGACGTTGCCGAGCGCGAGCCCTGGGCTCTTCTCCAGCCATACCGCCGAGATATTCACCGTGACCTCGGGCAGGGAGGTCGCAATGCCGACGAGCAGCGTGCCGACCCAGAGCTTTCCCCAGCCGGTGCTTTCGGCGAGGTCGTCGCCGTAGCGAGCGAGGCCGATGCCGGCGGTCACCACGCAGGCGGCACTGACGAGGAAGACGACGACGGCGGTACCGAGGCTTTCCATGATCTGAGGGTTCCTTTTCGAGGGTTATCCGTAGAGCGCTTGAGGCAGCCACAGCACGACCTGCGGGAACAGGTAGACGACCACCATGCAGACGATGACGATGGCGAGGAACGGCAGACAGCCGCCGAAGATCTGGGTCAGGAGGACCTGCCGCGGCGCGACGCCCTTCAGGTAGTACGCGGCCATCGCCATGGGTGGCGAGAGGAACGCGGTCTGCAGGTTGAGCGCCACCAGCACGCCGAAGAGCAGCGGGTCGATCTGGAAATGCCCGAGCATGGGCAGGAAGATGGGCACGAAAATGATGATGATCTCGGTCCATTCCAGCGGCCAGCCGAGCAGGAAGATGATCACCTGAGACAGCAGCAGGAAGGCGACCGGGCTGAGATCCATGCCGAGGACTGCCTGCTTGATCAGCCCTTCCCCGCCCAGGTAGGCGAAGATCGAGGCGAAGGTGGCGGAGCCGACGAACAGCCAGCACACCATCGCGGAGGTGCGCGCGGTGAGGAACACCGCTTCGCGCACGCCCTGCCAGGTGAGCGAGCGGTAGGCGGCCGCCAGCACTACGGCGCCGAAAGCGCCCACCGCGGCCGCTTCGGTGGGCGTCGCCAGCCCGAACATGATCGCGCCGAGCACCGACAGGATGAGCAGGGCGAGCGGCAGGAACGAGCGCGCGAGCATGGCAAGAAGCGCGCCGTAG
This sequence comes from Burkholderiales bacterium, assembly GCA_050246035.1. Classification (GTDB taxonomy): domain Bacteria; phylum Pseudomonadota; class Gammaproteobacteria; order Burkholderiales; family SG8-39; genus JAABQT01. Next base: position 80,013 of record JBFWWT010000002.1, on the reverse strand, counting down.
CCCACTTCGCTCCTCTCGCGGGGCAGCGCAGGCGCCGTCGCCGGCTTCAGCACCGCAAGGCCGATCACGTACACGATGTACAGGCCCGCCAGCAGGAACCCCGGCAGCAGGGCGGCGGAGTAGAGCTTGACCACCGAGATGCCCGCCTGCGCCCCGTAGACGATGAGCATGATCGAGGGCGGAATGAGGATGCCGAGGCATCCGCCCGCGCACACGACGCCGGCGGCCACGCGCACGTCGTAACCCGCCTTCAGCATCTGCGGGAAGGCGAGCAGACCCATCAGCGTCACCACTGCGCCGACGATGCCGGTGGCGGTGGCGAACAGCGCGCAGGTGGCGAGCGTTGCCACCGCGAGCGAACCCGGTACCCGCCGCAACGCGACCTGAAGGCTGCCGAACAGGTTGTCGAGAATGTTGGCGCGCTCCACCATGTACCCCATGAGCAGGAAGAGCGGAATGGACACGAGCGCGTCGTTGTTCATCACGGTGAAGGTGTTCTGCGTGAGCAGGTAGAACACCCGGTTGTCGAAGAAAGCCTGCTCGGGCTGCCAGTAGGCGTAGTAGCCGAAGCCGACGCCGAGCGCCATCAGCGTGAAGGCGACCGGAAATCCGATCATGATCGTGCCGACCAGGATGCCCAGCATGACGAGCGCGATAATCGGATCGCTCATGCGGCCTCCTCGCCGTCGCGTCCCGCGGCGGCCTTCTTCAGGATCTGGTTCTCCAGCTCCTCGACGTCGTGCAGGCGCGGCGGCCAGCGGCCCTCGCGCAGGCACAGCAGGCAGCGCAGCACCTCGGCCAGGCCCTGCAGCGCGAGCAGCCCGGCGCCCACCGGGATCATCATCTTCAGCGGCCAGATCGGCACGCCGGCGGGACTGTTCACGCTCACCTCGCCAATGCGCACCGCCTCCGCGCCGTAGCCCCAGCCGGCGATCACCAGGGCGAGCACGCCGGGAAAGAAGAACACGAGGTACAGCGCGAGCTCCACGGCGGCCTGCGTGCGAGGGCGCCATAACCGGTAGAACATGTCGGCCCGCACGTGGGCGGCGCGCGACAGCGCGTAGGCGCCGGCCATGTAGAACACGCCGGCGTACATGAGGTAGCTCATGTCGAACGCCCAGCTCGTGGGGTCGTTCAGGACATAGCGGACCAGAACCTCGAAGCAGGTGCCGAACATGAGGACGGCGATGCACCACGCGAAGGCGTGGCCCACCGTCTTGCTGAGCTGGTCGATGGCCAGCACCAAGCGGTGCAGCCGGGACTGCAGGCGTTGCATATTCCACTCCCTGTGCGACGGGCGCGCGTGGCGCGCCGCATCGCGATGATCCGGAACGAGCGGCTAGAAGTCGGGATCAGGCCCGCGGGGGGCCGGTGGGGTCGGGAAGATGGAACGCGTGGGCGGCCGCCGCGCCAACGAGCGCCGGCGGCATGGCGAACGCCCGGTAGGGCGCGTGCGGCAACTGCGCGGCGGGCTCTGCAGGCGGCAGCGCGTGAGGCTTGGCCGACTCGGGCGCCACGGCGACGCCGTAGTCCTCCGCGCCGTAGTAGCGCTCGTCATGGGTCGGCAGATCCCGGAACGCGCCCGCCTGCAGGCCCACGAGGACCAGCAGCAAGGCGACGGTGCGCACGACCCAGGGGCGATTCACGCGGGCGGATACTAGCATGCGGGAAATCACGCGAGCACCCTCAGCGCCCCCGGCAGCACCTCGATCTCCAGGCGCTGCGCGTCCTCGAAGGCGATCTCGCCGTCAGCCTCCACCAACAGCGGCGCGTCCGACTCGATGAGCACGCGCTTCGCCTGACGCAACTGCAGCCGGGGATGGCCCGCGTGCGCACCGCGCAGGATCTTCGGCACCAGGCCCAGGATCTCCAGCCGCCCGACGCCGTCGGCGATCAGCAGATCGAGCAGTCCGTCGTCGGCGCAGGCGCCCGGGCAGACGTGGAAGGAGCCGCCGAAGGCGCGCCCGTTCATCACAGCCGTCATCGTGGTCGTGTGCGCGAAGGCCTCGCCCTCGTCCAGCTGCAGGCTCACGTCGAGCTTGGGATAGCGCACGAGCGTCATGGCAAGCGCGCCAAGATAGGCGCCGAAGCCGGTAAAGGGCCGCGGCACCCGGCGCACGTTGCGCGCCGCGTGCGCGCCGAAGCCGATGTCCATGCCGTTCGCGAAGTAGCGCTCGCCGCTCTCGCTGCGGATGCGCCCCGCATCCATAGGTCGCGCCGTGCCGCGCGCGATGCGCGCCACCGCCTCGCCCGGCGGCAGCATCTTGGCGAAGTCGTCGCCGCTGCCCAGGGGCAGCACCCCGAGCGCGACCCCGGCGCCTGCGCGCAGCAGGCCGTTCGCCACCTCGTGCACGGTGCCGTCGCCGCCCGCGGCGACCACGACTTCGTAATTGTCCGCGCCCGCCGCGATGCGCTCGGCTTCGCCCGGCGCGCTCGTCTCGGTCATCTCGAATTCAACGCCCGCTTCGCGCAGTCGCGCCGCCATGCGCGGCCACTCGCGGCGCACCCGCCCCCTGCCCGCGACCGGGTTGAGGACGACGAGCGTGCGCTTCAAGGGGACCTGATGACGCCCGCGGACGCCAGGCGAGCGATCTCCGCGTCCGCGTAGCCGAGCCTGCGCAGGATCTCGGCGGAGTGCTCGCCGTGCGCGGGCGCGTCGAAGCTCACGCGCCCGGGCTCCTCGCGATACGCGATCGGGATGCCGAGGTGGTCCCAGCCGCGGTGATCCTTCAGCACCATGCGGCGCGCCTTGAAATGCTCGTCCTCCAGCACCTCGGGCAGTGTCTTCGTCGGCGCGAAAGCGATGTCGCGCCCCTTGAACCATTCGACCCACTCGGCCTTGGTCTTCGTGCGGAAGCTGTCCTTCAGGAACGCGCGCACCGGATCCTGGCCCGGGCCCGGCGGCAGCTTGCACAGCTCCACGAGGTCGGCGCGCCCCAACGGCTCGAGCAGGTTCTTCGCGAACTTGAGCTCCTGGCCGCCGAGCACGACGAAGTCGCCGTCCTTCGTCTCGTAGATGTTGTAGAGCGCGTTGCCGCCCAGCGTGCGCTCCGACCTCGGGTCGAGCTGGCGCCGCTCGGTCATGGCGACGCCCATGTTGTTGGCGAGGCAGGCGAGCAGCGCGTCCGCCATCGCCATGTCCAGATAGTCGCCCTGGCCGGTGTCCTTGCGGCGCAAGAGCGCCATCGCCACGCCGGCGAGCGTCATCGTGGCGACCAGCATGTCGGCGTTGGCGAGCGCCGGCATCGCGGGTTTGCCGTCGCCGCCGACGTTGAGCGACAGCACGCCGGTCAGCGCCTCGGTGCCGAGATCGTGCGTCGCGAGGTCGCGATAGGGACCCGTCTGCCCGAAGGCGGCGATCGAGGCGTAGACGATCTTCGGCGCCCGCTTCGCCACCTGCGCGTAGCCGATGCCCAGGCGATCCACGACGCCGGGACGGAAGGACTCGATCAGCACGTCTGACGTCTGCGCGAGGCGCATGAGGATCTCGACGCCCCGCGGGTCCTTCAGGTTCAGCGCGAGGCTCTGCTTGCCGCGCTGGGTGTTGGCGAAGTAGACGCTCAAGCCGTCGCGCTTCGCGCCGATCTCTCGCGTCGGCTCGCCCTCCTCGATCGACTCGACCTTCACCACCTCGGCGCCCTGGTCGGCCATCATCTGCGTGGCGAGCGGCCCGGGGAGGAAGCGCGTGAGGTCGATGACGCGGATGCCCTCGAGCTTCATCACACGGCTCCTTGCGCTTTCAGGCTCGCGATCTCGGCGTCGGCGTAGCCCAGGTCCCTCAGCAGCGCCTCGCTGTGCTCGCCGAGCTTCGGCGCCGGCTGCGCCGGCAGCGGCTCATTCAGCCGGAACGGGCTCGCCACGAGCTTGAAGCCGGGCTTGTCCGGGTGGTCGAACACCTGCACGCCGCCGCGCTCGAGGAAGTAAGGGTTCTCCAGCGCCTTTGGCAGGTCGTACACCGGGCTGCAGGGCACCGTGCCTCGCAGCTGCTTGAGCCAGTCTTCCGTACTGCGCTTCGCGAACTCTCCATCGAGGATCTTCGTCAGCTCGTCGCGATGCGCGCGGCGCGCTTCGAAACTCGGGTACTTTGCCTTCAACTCGCCGCGGCCCAGGGCGTCGGCGAGCTTCTCCCAGAAGCCCTGCGTCTGCGCCATCACGAAGATCCAGCCGTCCTGCGTGCGGTAGAGCTGCGAAGGCGCGATGAAGGGATGCGCCGAGCGTGCGACGCGCTCGGTGACGAGGCCGTTGTTCAGGTACCACGCCGCCGGGTAGTTCAGGAGATGCATGGCGACGTCGTACAGGGACACGTCGAGATCGCGCCCCTTGCCCGTGCGGCGCGCTTCCAGGATCCCGGCGAGCAGGCCGAGCGCGCAGGTCGTGCCGGTCGAGTAATCGACGATCGACAGGCCCATGCGCGCGGGAGGCCCGTCGGGCTCGCCGGAGAGGCCGAGGAAGCCCGCCTCGCCCTGCATCAGGTAGTCGTAGCCCGGCCAGGACTTCCTCGAGCCGTCGCGCCCGTAGGCCGAGAGGTGCGCGCAGACGAGCTTCGCATTGGCGTGCGCGAGGTCGGCGTGGCGGATGCGCAGCTTCTCGGGCTGGTCGCCGCGCAGGTTGGAGAGCAGGCCGTCGGCCGTGGCGGCGAGCTTTTCCAGCACCTCCCTGCCCTTCGGGTGCTTGAGATCGAGGGTCAGCGACTTCTTGTTGCGGTTGAGCGACTGGAAGAAGACGCTGTCGTCCTCGCCCAGAAAATACGGGCCGACGGAGCGCGAGACGTCGCCGCCCTCGCGCGGCTCGATCTTGATCACCTCGGCGCCGAGGTCGGCGAGGTGCGTGGTGCCGAAGGGACCGGCGCCGTACACCTCCACCGCGATGATGCGCACCCCCGCCAGGGGCAGCATCAGGCGGGATTCCGCGCGATGAGCTGCTTGGCGATGATGATGCGCTGCATCTCGTTCGTGCCCTCGCCGATGCACATGAGCGGCGCGTCGCGGTAGTAGCGCTCGACGTCGAACTCGGTGGAGTAGCCGTAGCCGCCGTGGATGCGCACCGCCTCGATGGAATTCTCCAGCGCCGCTTCCGAGGCGAAGTACTTCGCCATGCCGGCCTCCATGTCGCAGCGCTCGCCCGCGTCGTAGGCGCGCGCCGCGTTCTCCACCAGCAGGCGCGCGGCCTCGCAGCGCGTCGCCATCTCGCCGAGCTTGAGCTGGATCGCCTGGTGCTCGGCGATCGGCTTGCCGAAGGTCTTGCGCACCTGGGCGTAGGCCACCGAGTCCTTCAGCGCGGCGGTGGCCACGCCCACGCCGCGCGCGGCGACGTTGATGCGCCCGAGCTCCAGGCCGCCGATGGCGTGGTGGAAGCCCTTGCCTTCCGCACCGCCGATCAGGTTCGCCGCCGGCACGCGGTAGTCCTCGAAGATGAGCTCGGCGGAGTCGATACCCTTGTAGCCGAGCTTTTCCAGCTTCTTCGACACGCGAAAGCCCTTGCCCTTCTCGGCGAGGAACATCGTCATGCCCTTGTGGCGCGGACTGGCGTTGGGGTCCGTCTTGACGAGCAGCGCGAAGCACGAGCCCTTGATGCCGTTCGAGATCCAGGTCTTGGTGCCGTTGATGACGTAGTCCTTGCCGTCCTTCACCGCCTTCGTGCGGATCGCCTGCAGGTCGGTGCCGCAGTCGGGCTCGGTCAGCGCGAGCCCGCCGCGGATCTCGCCCGAGGCGAACTTCGGCAGGAAGCGCTGCTTCTGCTCCTCGGTGCCGTAGCGCGCCACGGCCGCCGCCATGATGAGGTGCGAGTTGAAGATGCCGGTGAGCGACATCCAGACTTCGGAGATGCGCGCGACGATCTTCGCGTAGGTCGAGGCCGAAAGCCCGAGGCCGCCGTACTGCTCGGGGATGGTGGCGCCGAACAGGCCCAGTTCCGTCATCTGCTCGACCATTTTCTCCGGGTACTCGTCCTTCTTCTCCAGCTCGCGCGCCTTCGGGCGCACGTCGCGCTCGAGCCACTTCGAGATCGCATCGAGGATCTGGCTGTCTTCGCTCATGACTTCTTCTTCGGGACGAGGATGGATCGCTTGAAGGTCATGACCGTCGCGCCGTCCTGCTTCCAGGCGCGCGTGGCGACCGTGACGATGCCCTGCCCGGGCCGGGACTTCGATTCGCGCTTGTCGAGCACCGTGGACTCGGCGTAGAGCGTGTCGCCGTTGAAGACGGGCGCGGGCATGGCGATGTCGGTCCAGCCGAGGTTGGCGATGGCGTTCTGGCTCACGTCCTGCACGCTCATGCCCACCACGATGGCGAGCGTGAGCGTCGAGTTGACCAGCGGCTTGCCGAACTCCGTGCCCTTCGCGTACTCCTCGTCGAAGTGGATCGGGTGCTGGTTCATCGTGAGCAGCGTGAACCAGGTGTTGTCGGCCGCGGTGACCGTGCGGCCCGGCCAATGCTTGTAGGTGTCGCCGACCGCGAAGTCGTCGTAGTAGCGGCCCATCCTAGTGCTTCGGCGGGGGGCGCTTGTCGATGAACGCGTCCATGCCGGCGCGCCCCTCCTCGTGCACGAACGACTCGGCGATGATGCGGCCCGCGAGCTCGTAGGCCTTCTCCAGCCCGAGGTCCATCTGCTGGTAGTAGCCGCGCTTGCCCGCGGCCAGCGTGGCGGGAGGCTTGGCGGCGAGTTTGGCGGCGAGGTCCTGCGTCGCCGCGTCGAGCTCGTCGGCTGGTACTACCTTGTTGACGAGGCCCCACTGCATCGCCTGCTGCGCGCCGATCGGGTCGCCCACGAGCAGCATCTCCAGCGCGTGCTTGCGCTGCAGGTTGCGCCCGACCGCCACACCGGGCGTCGAGCAGAAGAAGCCCCAGGTAACCCCCGAGGTCACGAACTTCGCGGTATCCACCGCAATCGCGAGGTCGCACTGCGCGACGAGCTGGCAGCCCGCGGCAGCGGCCGCGCCCTGCACCTTGGCGATCACCGGCTGCGGCAGCTTCGGGATGGTGGTCATCATGCGGCTGCACTGCTTGAACAGCGCCTCGATCTTCGGCAGCTCCTTCAGCGCCCTGATCTCCTTCAGGTCGTGCCCCGCGCAGAAGCCCTTGCCGTTCGCGGCGAGGACGACGACGCGCACCGAGGCGTCCTTGGCGATCGCGTCGAAGGCGGACTGCAGCGCGGAGAGCATCTCGCCCGTCAGCAGGTTCATCTGCTGCGGACGGTTGAGCGTGAGGGTCGCGATGCCGTCGCGATCCTCGCGCCGCAGCGGCGGCTGCTCGGACTGGGGTACGGCGCTCATGGGTTTCTCCTCATTCGATGGCGGAGGCCGACTTCGCCTTCTCGCGCAATACGAACTTCTGGATCTTGCCGGTAGAGGTCTTCGGCAGCTCGCCGAACACCACCGCGCGCGGCGCCTTGAACTTCGCCATCTGGCCGCGGCAAAACTCGATCAGCTCGATCTCGGTCACCTGCGCGTCGGGCTTGAGCTCGACGAAGGCGCACGGCGTCTCGCCCCACTTCTCGTCGGGCTTGGCGACCACGGCGGCGGCCAGCACCGCCGGGTGGCGGTAGAGCACGTCCTCGACCTCGATGGAGGAGATGTTCTCGCCGCCCGAGATGATGATGTCCTTCGAGCGGTCCTTGATCTTCACGTAGCCGTCGGGGTGCATCACCGCGAGGTCGCCCGAGTGGAACCAGCCGCCGGCGAAGGCCTTCTGCGTGGCCTGCGGATTCTTCAGGTACCCCTTCATGGTGATGTTGCCGCGGAACATGATCTCGCCCATCGTCTCGCCGTCGGCGGGCACGGGCTGCATGGTCTCGGGGTCCATCACCGTCAGCCCCTCCTCCATCAGGTAGCGCACGCCCTGGCGGCCGTTGAGGCGCGTGCGCTCCGCGATGTCGAGGTCCTGCCACTCCTCGTGCTTCGCGCACACGGTCGCCGGGCCGTAGACCTCGGTCAGGCCGTAGACGTGCGTGATGTCGAAGCCCATCTTCTCCATGCCCTCGATCATCGCCGCGGGCGGCGCGGCGGCCGCGACCATGCCGGAAACCTTGTGCGCGATGCCCTGCTTCATCGCCGCGGGCGCGTTGATGAGCGTCGAGTGCACGATCGGCGCGCCGCAGTAGTGCGTCACCCTGTGCGACTTGATCAGCTCGAAGATCTTCGCGGCTTCCACCTTCCTCAGGCACACGTTCGTGCCCGCGTTCGCCGCCATCGTCCAGGGAAAGCACCAGCCGTTGCAGTGGAACATCGGCAGCGTCCACAGGTACACCGCGTGGTGCGGCATGCCCCAGGTGACGATGTTGCAGATACCGTTGATGTAGGCGCCGCGGTGGCTGTACACGACGCCCTTGGGGTCGCCAGTCGTGCCGGAGGTGTAGTTGAGCGCGATCGCCTGCCATTCGTCGTCGGGCCAGCGCCACTCGAACTCGGGGTCGCCCTCGGCGAGCAGCGCCTCGTAGTCCTTCTCGCCCAGGCGCTTGCCGCCGGAGTACTCCGGGTCCTCCGCGTCGATCACGGTGATCCTGCGTCCGATCTTCTTCAGGGCCGCCTCGATCGTCGGCGAGAACTCCTTGTCGGTGATCAGCACCTTCGCTTCGCCGTGGTTCAGCATGAACGCGATGGCGTCGGCGTCCAGCCGCGTGTTCAGCGTGTTCAGCACGCCGCCCGTCATCGGCACGCCGAAGTGGCACTCGTACATCTCGGGGGTGTTGGCGAGCATCGCCGACACCGTGTCGCCCTTGCCGATGCCGCGCCGGCTCAATGCCGAGGCGAGGCGCCGGCAGCGCGCGTAGGTCTCCTTCCAGGTGAAGCGCCGCGCGCCGTGGATCACCGAGAGTCGCTGCGGGTAGACGTAGGCCGCGCGCTCGAGGAACTGGATGGGCGTGAGCGGCGCGTAGTTGGCGGGATTGCGGTCGAGGTCGCGCTCGAAGGGATTGGGCTGCGACATGATGGCGGAAAGTATAGCGCCGGGGTTCGGCTGTCGTGAACCGTTTCGCCGTGCGGCGCGAGTACACTAGCCTGCTGGAGCATCCACGAGCCCCGAGGACAACTTGAGCCGTCAAGCAATCTTCCGCCCTTCAGCCCCATGAAGCTCGACGCCGCCGCGTTCCGGGCGCTGAAATCGAAGGCACGCATTCCCATGCTCACCGCGTACACGACGCCCGTCGCGCGCTGCCTGGAGAAGGCGGGCATCCCGATCATCCTCGTGGGCGACTCGGTGGGGATGGCGGAGATGGGCTTCGACAGCACGCGCCACGTCACGGTGGAGCACATGCGCTACCACATCGGCGCCGTGCGGCGCGGCGCGCCGGATACGCACATCGTGGGGGACCTGCCCTACGGCACGGACGAGGCGCCGCCGGACGCGCTGCGCGCCGCGCGGCTGCTGCTCGAAGCGGGAGCCGACAGCGTGAAGCTCGAAGGCCCGAAGTACGACGTCATTCGCCACCTGGTGGCGAACGGCGTGGACGTCTGCGGGCACACCGGGCTCACGCCGCAGACCGCGACCAGCTTCCGGCAGGTGGGACGCGACGCGCAGGACGCCGAGCGCGTGGCGCAGCACGCGATCGGCATCGCGGAGGCCGGCGCCTTCATGCTGGTGCTCGAGCATATTCCCGACGCACTGGGCGCGCGCATCACGGGGGCGGTGGCCATTCCGACCATCGGCATCGGCGCGGGACCCGCCTGCGACGGCCAGGTGCAGGTGATCAACGATGCCATCGGGCTCGGCGAGAAATGGCCGCCGTTCTCCCGACAGTACGCGCACCTGGGCCGCGCCATCCACGAAGCCGCCGAGACCTTTGCGCGCGAGGTGCGGGACGGAGAATTCCGGCCCGGTTAGCGGCATGACGACAGGACGCCAGGTGCTCGGTCTCGCCGCCTGGCTCGCGGTGATCTTTGCCGCGGCCGCCGTGGGCGCGTTGGGTTCGGCGAGCGCAAGCGCATTCTATGCAGCGCTTGAGCGCCCTGGATGGGCGCCGCCCGGCTGGCTCTTCGCGCCGGCGTGGACGACGCTCTACGCCCTGATGACCGTGGCTGCCTGGCTCGTGTGGCGGTCCAAGGGCTTCGCCGGGGCGCGAATCGCGCTGGGACTGTTTCTGGTGCAGCTCGCCGCCAATGCGTTGTGGAGCTGGCTCTTCTTCGCCTGGCGACAGGGCGCGCTGGCGTTCGCCGAAGTGCTGCTGCTCTGGGCACTGATCGTTGCCACCGTCATCGCGTTCTGGCGAGTCAGCCGCACGGCCGCCGTCCTGCTGCTGCCCTACCTCGCGTGGGTCACCTACGCCTCGGCGCTCACCTTCGAGGTCTGGCGCCGCAATCCGGCGCTCCTGCAGTGAGCACCATCGGCCTGCCCGGGTGCGTGCGGCACGGCTCGCGCTAGGATGCGCGCATGGATCTCGGCCTGAAAGGCAAGTGCGCGCTCGTCACCGGCGGCAGCATGGGCATCGGCAAGGCGGCGGCGCTCGAGTTCGCCGCCGAAGGCTGCCGCGTGGCGATCGCGGCACGCGGCGAGGCGGCGCTCGCGGAAGCGACAAGGGAGATCGGCGAGCGCACGCGCGCTGAGGTGCTCGCCGTGCGCGCAGATTGCACGAAGCCGGAGGATGTCCGCAGCATGGTCGAGGAAGCGGTCGCGCGCTTCGGCCGCCTCGACATCCTGGTGAACAGTATCGGCGCGGCGAAGTCCGGCGATTTCCTGACGCTTCCGGAGGACGCCTGGCGCGAAAGCCTCGAGCTCAAGCTCTACGGCGTCATCCGCTGCTGCCGCGAGGCGCTGCCGCACATGCAACGCCAACGCTGGGGCCGAATCGTCAATCTCATCGGCCATCGCGCGCGCCAGCCCGAATCGCAGGCGATGCCCGCGGGCGTCGCCAACGCGGGCCTCGTCAACTTCACCAAGGCGCTCGCCGACGAGTACGTGAAGGACGGCATCCTCGCCAACGGCGTGAGCCCCTGCCCCATGGAAACCCGGCGCCTGGACTACATGGTGAAGGCGAAGGCGCAGATGATGGGCATCTCAGAAGACGAAGCCCGGCAGGAATACCTGCGCGATATCCCTATCGGTCGTTTCGCGCGGCCGGAGGAGATCGCGCCGCTCATCGCCTTCCTCGCCTCCGAGCGCAACACGTACATTTCCGGCACCACCATCGCCATCGACGGCGGCGCCACGAGGGGGACCTGACGCATGGACAGCTATCTCGGCAGCCGGGCCGCGTGATCCGCAGCTCGACGGGAACTCGTTTCGCCTCCGGCGATCTGTCAGACTAGACCCCATGCCCGCCTGGCTCGTCCCCGCCCTGAAAGCCGTCCTCCCCCACGTCGGCACGATCATCACCGTCGCCGCGCCGGTGTTCACCAAGAAGAGCGCCGAGGCCGCCAACCAGGCGCAGCTCGTGCAGCAGCAGATCGCCGAGCTGCAGAACGCCGCCACGCAGAACGCGGAGAGCCTCAAGGCCCTCGCGGCCCAGTTGCAGGAGACGGTGACGGCGCTGCACCAGGCCGCGGCGCTCGCCGAGCAGCGGCTGCGCCGCGCCTACCTCCTGTGCCTGGCCGCCACCGGCGTGTCGGTCGTCGCGCTCGCCGCGGCGCTCTACACCGTGTTCGCCCGCTAGCCCGTGGCCGACGAACCGCAGCGCGAGCAGCTCGAGCTCCTGCGCGAGATCCGCGACACGCTGCACGCGCAGCGCGCGCTCGCCGAGGAGCTGCTCGCCCGCTCGCGCGCGCAGGTGGAGGAATCGATCGCGCTGCAGCGCACGGCGCTCGCGCGCCAGAAGCAGGTCACTTGGATCGCGGTCCCCGGGATCCTCGCCTGCATCGCGGCCATCGCCTACCTGGTGCTGCGCTACTTCTAGCCGCGCCGCTGTAAGCTGCGCGCCCGCATCCGCGACCAAGCCCGAGGACCCGTCATGGACAACGCCTACTACAAGCCGCAGCACCTGGCCGACTTCGGCAAGATCTCGGAGTCGAGCCCGGAGCTGGGGAAGAAGTTCTTCGACTACTACGGCGCCGTGTTCGCCGACGGCGCCCTCACCGCGCGCGAAAAGAGCCTCATCGCGCTCGCCGTCTCGCACGCCGTGCAATGCCCCTACTGCATCGACGCCTACAGCCACGACTGCCAGGAGAAAGGCGCGGACCTCGAGCAGATGACCGAGGCCGTGCACGTCGCGGTCGCCATTCGCGGCGGCGCCTCGCTCGTGCACGGGCTGCAGATGCGCGAGCACGCGAAGAAGGCGGGGATGTAGGTGCGCGAGGCCGTCATCCGGCTGGAGGACCTCGCCGCCGACCTGGCGGCGGACCGCGAGAGCCCGCGTCCCGCGCAGAGCCTGCGCCGGCGCCGCGCACCCCTCGCCTCGTCCGCGGCGCAGCTCGAGACGCTGAACGCGCTCCCGCTGCGCGCGGAGTTCGACGCGCGCGCCACCGGCCTCGCGCCGGCGAAGCTCGAGATCTTACAGGTCAATCTCGGCAAGCTCTGCAACATGACCTGCCGGCATTGCCACGTCGATGCCGGGCCGGACCGCACCGACGCGATGATGGACGACGAAACCGTCGATCGGGTGATCGCGGCGTTGCAGGCATGCGGCGCGCACACGGTGGATCTCACCGGCGGCGCGCCCGAGCTGCATCCGCGTTTCAAGGACCTCGTGCAGGCCGCGCACGACGCGGGCAAGCACGTCATGGATCGCTGCAACCTCACCGTACTGCTGCTGCCGCGCAACGCGGGGCTGGTGGACTGGCTCGCGGAGCGCAACGTCGAGATCGTCGCCTCGCTGCCGCACTGGCGCCGGCCGAATACCGACGCGCAGCGCGGCGACGGCGTGTTCGAGCGATCGATCCGCGCGCTGCGCGTGCTGAACGCCGCGGGCTACGGCAAGGGCGACCCGGGCCGCCGCCTGACGCTCGTCTCCAACCCCGCGGGCGCGTTCCTCGGCGCCTCGCAGGCGAGCGCGGAGCGCGAGTGGCGCGACGGGCTGGCCCGCACGCACGGCATCACGTTCGACCGCCTGTTCGTGCTGAACAACATGCCGATCGCCCGCTTCCTCGAGTGGCTCGAGGCGACCGGGAACCTCGAGGCCTACCTCGAGCGGCTCGTGAACGCCTTCAACCCGGCGGCGGTCGCGGGCCTCATGTGCCGCAATACGCTCTCGGTGGGCTGGGACGGGCGGCTCTACGACTGCGACTTCAACCAGATGCTCGAGCTGGAGCTCGACGCCGCCGCCGGCGCGCACATCCGCGACTTCGACGAGGCAGCCTGGTCCGTGCGCCGCATCGTCACCGCCCGCCACTGCTTCGGCTGCACCGCGGGCGCGGGCAGCTCCTGCGGGGGACAGACCGCGTAACTGGTAATTGGGGACGGACCCCAATTAGCGATGCAGCAGGCTAATTGGGGTCCGTCCCCAATTACCTGCGCCAAACCACCTTCCCCCCCGCCTCCTTCGCCATGCCGTCGAGGTAGGCTTCGTGCGCCGCGAGCTCCTCGGGACTCGCGCGGCGCACGACGAGCTTCGAGGCGTCGACGGCCGCGGTGGCCGCGGCCTGCTCGGCCGGGGACTCCAGATCCATCGCCAGGCTGTCCTGGCCGCGCGTCATCGCGAGGTACACCTCGGCGAGCAGCCGTGCGTCGAGCAGCGCGCCGTGCAGGGTGCGGTGCGCGTTCTGCACGGCGTAACGCTCGCACAGCGCGTCGAGCGAGTTGCGCCGCCCCGGGTGCAGCTCGCGCGCGAGCGCGAGCGAATCCACGATGCCGGCGACGTGGTCCCGCAGCCGGCCCAGGCCCGCGCGACCGAGCTCGGCGTCGAGGAACTCGACGTCGAAGCCCGCGTTGTGGATGACGAGCTCGGCGCCGCGCACGTAGTCGAGGAACCCGGCGGCAACCTCGGCGAAGCGCGGCTTGTCGGCGAGGAACTCGCCGGTCAGGCCGTGCACCTTGAGCGCGCCCTCGTCGATGGCGCGCTCCGGGTTGACGTAGCGGTGAAAGTGGTTGTCGCTCGGCCTCCGGCCGAGCAGCTCGACGCAGCCGATCTCGATCACGCGGTCGCCGGCTTTCGCGTCGAGGCCGGTCGTCTCGGTGTCGAGCACCACGAGCCTAGCGGCGGACACTGTCCACCCCCTTGTTGGCGAGCGCGTCGGCGCGCTCGTTGCCGTCGTGCCCCGCGTGGCCGCGCACCCAGTGCCACTCGATCAGGCGCTCGTGCGCGAGCGCGTCCAGGCGCGTCCACAGGTCCTGGTTCTTGACGGGCTTTTTCTCCGCGGTGCGCCAGCCGCGGCGCTTCCAGTCGTGGATCCACTGCGTGATGCCCTTCTGCACGTACTGGGAGTCCGTGTACACGACTACCTTGGCGCCGGCCTGCGCCGCCTCGAGCGCGCGGATCACCGCGGTGAGCTCCATGCGGTTGTTCGTGGTCGAAGGCTCCCCGCCGTGGAGCTCGCGCTCGCGCCCGCCCTGCACGAGGAGCACCCCCCAGCCGCCGGGCCCGGGATTGCCCTTGCAGGCGCCGTCGGCATAGGCGGTCACCACCTCAGTCGTCATGCCGCCGCTGCGCCACGTGGCCGTTCTTCTGCGGCATCGCCGCCACCGCGCGCCGCCGCGCGCGCTCCCGGCGCCACGCCGGGGTGATGAGCCGCATGCCGTGCACGCGCTTCACCGCGCGCACGACGTACACCCCGCCGAGGATCGGCCACCAGCGCGCGCCCGCGTGCTCCATGAAGGCGAAGCGCTCCCGCCAGCGCGCGCGCTCGAACGGCGGCGCGTAGCAGCCGAAGCGACCGCCGTTCAGGTCGAAGGACAGCAACTGCAGCCAGTCCTTCAGGCGCAGCAGCCCGATGAAGCGCGCGTCCCAGGGCGAGCCCGCGCGGCGACCGGAGAACCAGCGCCGCAGGCCCCAGAGCGAGGCGTTGTTGAAGCCCGAGATCACCACCTGCCCCTCCGGCCGCAGCACGCGCTCGGCCTCGCGCAGCACGCTGTGCGCGTCGAGGTGCGACTCCAGCGCGTGCGGCAGCACGACGAGATCCATGCTCTGCGAGGCGAGCGGCAGCTGCAACGGGTCCGCGGCGAGCGCCGCGCCCGGCTCGAGCGCCACCGTGAAGCGGTACGGAATGCGGTTCTCGCGCAGGAAATCGAGCTCGGGCAGCCCCACCTGCACGGCACGGAAGCCGAACACGTCCTCGACGGCGCTCGCGTACTGGCCGAGCTCCCAGTCGAGCACGTAGCGCCCGAGCGGCGTGCCGCACCACTCGGAGAACGAGGCGCGCTCGCCGTTATACTTGGCCGCGGCCTCGGATACGAAGGACTGTCGATCCATGCTCGAAATCGTCCCGCTACCGGCTTTCAAGGACAACTACATCTGGACGCTGCGCAAGGGGCGCGACGCCGCGGTCGTGGACCCGGGCGAGGCGCGCCCGGTGCTCGAGTACCTCGCGCGCGAGAAGCTCGCGCTGTGCGCCGTCCTCGCCACGCACCACCATCCCGATCACGTCGGCGGCATCCCGGAGCTGCTGCGCGAGCACCGCGTGCCGGTGTACGGGCCGAAGGGCGAGCCGATCGCCACGCTCACGCACCCGGTCGCCGAGGGCGACACCGTGGAGATCCCGGCGCTCGGCCTCGCGCTCTCGGTGCTCGACATCCCCGGGCATACGCGAGCGCATGTGGCCTATTATGGCGCAGGCAGCCTGTTCTGCGGCGACACGCTCTTCGCCTGCGGCTGCGGGCGCCTGTTCGAGGGCACGCCCGAGCAGATGATGGCCTCGCTCGCGAAGCTCGCCGCGCTGCCGGACGACACGAAGGTCTATTGCGGGCACGAGTACACGCTCGCCAACATCGCGTTCGCGCAGCAGGTCGAGCCCGCCAATCGCGCGCTCGCCGCGCGGCTCGAGCGCGACCGCAAGCTGCGCGAGGCGGGCAAGCCCACCCTGCCCTCGACGCTCGCGGAGGAGCGCGCCACCAATCCGTTCCTGCGCTGGGCCGAGCCGGCGGTGGTCGAGTCTGCCAACAAGTACCTCGGCGCGCGCATTTCGGACCCCGTTCGGGTCTTCGCCGCCATCCGGGAGTGGAAAAACCGCGGCTGAGCCGGTAGTATCGGCGCCCATGCAGGGACTTAGGCCGGTTTTTGCAAGTGCTTTCGCAGCCGTGTCGCTGCTCGCCGCGGGTTGCGCATCGCTGTCGCAGGAGCCCGCAGTCGAACCGCCGCTCGCGGCGCCCGCGCCCGCGGCCGCCGCGCCCCTCGCCGTGACGATCCCGCCGGCGACCGAGCCCGCCACGCCCGCGCCGCTGCCCGTCGTGAAGCTGCTCGACGCCACGCGCCTGCCGCCCTTCGAGGGCGCGCGCGAGGCGCTGGAGGTGCCCCAGCCGGTGGCCACGCTCGATCGCACCGCGCCCATGGACGATCTGTGGCAGCGCCTGCGCCGCGGCTTCGCCATGCCCGACCTGCGCTCGCCGCTCGTCGAGGAGCGCACGCGCTGGTACGTCGCCAACCAGGAGTACCTGCAGCGCGTCTTCGAGCGCAGCCGGCGCTATCTGTTCCACATCGTCGAGGAGCTCGAGAAGCGCCACCTGCCCACCGAGCTCGCCCTGGTGCCGATGTTCGAGAGCGCGTTCAATCCGATGGCCTACTCGCGCGCGCATGCGGCGGGGCTGTGGCAGTTCATTCCCGGCACCGGCAAGCGCTACGAGCTGACGCAGAACTGGTGGTACGACGGCCGGCGCGACGTGGTCGCCTCGACGAACGCGGCGCTCGACTACCTGCAGGACCTCTACGAGATGCACGGCGACTGGCACCTCGCGCTCGCCTCCTACAACTGGGGCGAGAACAACGTCGCGCGCGCCATCGCGAAGAACCGCAAGGCGGGCAAGCCGACCGACCTGATGTCGCTGCGCATGCCGCGCGAGACGCGCGGCTACGTGCCCAAGCTGCAGGCGCTGAAGAACCTGATCGCCAATCCCTCCGCCTACGGCATCGCGCTCGCGCCGATCCCGAACGAGCCGTACTTCGTCGCCGTGGAGAAAACGCGCGACATCGACGTGAAGCTCGCCGCCGATCTCGCCGAGATGCCGGTCGAGGAGTTCATCGCGCTCAACCCCGGCTTCAGCCGGCCGGTGATCCGCTCCGACGTGGCGCCGCGCATCATCCTGCCCGCAGACCGGGTGGAGGTGTTCCGCGACAACCTGCGCCAGCTCGAGGACGACGCGCTCGTGTCCTGGAAGACCTACCAGCCGAAGCGCGGCGACTCCCTCGCGGCCATCGCCAGGAAGCACGGCTTGACGCTCGAGCAGCTGAAGAAGGTGAACGGCATCCACCCGCTGTCCCGGAAGATGCCCAAGGTCCTCGTCGTGCCCATCGAGGACGGCGCCGAAGCGCTCGCGAGCCTGCCGCTGATGTACGCGCCGCCGTTCCCGGCCGGCGGGCGCGTGCACGTCGTGCGCCGCGGCGAGACGCCGTGGAGCATCTCGCGCCGCTACGGCGTGTCGGTGAAGGACCTGCAGCGCTGGAACCGGATCCGCACGCACATCCGGCCGGGCCAGCGCCTCACCATCTTCTAGTCCACCCGCGGCACCGCCGCGAGCAGCTGCCGCGTGTAGGGGTGACGCGGCGCGCCCAGCACTTCCCCCGCCGGCCCCTGCTCCACGATGCGCCCCGCGCTCATCACCGCGACCTCGTGCGCGAGGTACTCGACCACCGCGAGGTTGTGCGTGATGAAGAGGTAGGCGATGCCGAGCCGCTCCTGCAGCCCGCGCAGCAGGTTGAGGATCTGCGCCTGCACGGAGACGTCGAGGGCGCTCGTCGGCTCGTCGCACACGATGAGCCTGGGCTCCACGGCGAGCGCGCGCGCGATGGCGATCCGCTGGCGCTGCCCGCCCGAGAACTCGTGCGGGTAGCGGCTCTTCGCGCCCGCCGGCAATCCGACCTGATCGAGCAGGCCGTCGATGCGCCGGCCGCGATCGGCCTCGTCCGCGCCGACGCCGAGGCTCCTCATCCCCTCCAGCAGGATGTCGGCGACGCGCATGCGCGGGTTGAGCGAGGCGTAGGGGTCCTGGAACACGATCTGCATCGCGGCGCGGTGGCGCTTGAGCGCGGCGCGCGAAAGGCCCGTGAGCTCCTCGCCCGCGTAGCGCACGCTGCCCGCGCTCGGCGGGATGAGCTGCAGGATGCTCTTGCCGACGGTGGTCTTCCCGGAGCCCGACTCGCCCACCAGGGCGAGCGTGCGCCCCTCGCCCACCTCGAGCGAAACGCCGTCCACGGCCTTCACGTGGCCCACCGGGCGGCGCAGGAGGCCGCGCCGGATCGGGAAATGCACCTTGAGATCCTTCACCTCGAGCAGCGTGCGGGCTACCGCCGGCGCGCGCGCCACGGGCGCCCCGCGCGCCGCGGCACGCGGCGCGGCGCGCTCGGTCTCGCGCAGATGGCAGCGCACGCGGTGACTGTCTTCCAGGGCGATGAGCGCCGGCACGTCCCGCCGGCAGCGCTCGAAGACGCGCTCGCAGCGCTCGGCGAAGCGGCATCCGGCGAACGTCACCGTGAGCGGCGGAACCTGGCCCGGAATCTGCGCGAGCGGCCCCGCGCGCTGCGTGGCGCTCGGCAGAGCCGCGAAGAGCTTCTGCGAATACGGATGCTGCGGGGCGCGGACGAACGCCTCGCGCGGCGCCACCTCCACGATCTCGCCCGCATACATGACCGCCACCCGGTCGGCCATCTTCGCGACGATGCCCAGGTCGTGCGTGATGAGCAGCAACCCCATGCCGCGCTCGCGCTGCAGCTTCGCCAGCAGATCGAGGATCTGCGCCTGGATGGTGACGTCGAGCGCCGTGGTCGGCTCGTCGGCGATCAGCACCTCGGGGTCCACCGCCAGCGCGGCGGCGATCATGGCGCGCTGGCGCAGGCCGCCCGAAAGCTGGAACGCGTACTCGTCGATGCGCCGCTCGGCTTCCGGGATGCCCACGGCCCGCAGCAGCTCGAGGACGCGCTCGCGGACCGCCCGGCCGCGCAGGTCCGTGTGCCGCTCGATCACCTCGGCCACCTGGCGGCCCACGGTGAGCACCGGGTTGAGCGCGGTGGCCGGCTCCTGGAAGATCATCGCCACGCGCCGGCCGCGCACGGCGCGCATCGCCGCCTCGGGGAGCGCGAGCAGGTCCGCCTCGCCCAGGCGTACGCTGCCGCCGGCGATGCGGCCCGCATCGGGCAGCAGGCGCAGCACCGAGAGCGCGGTCATGGACTTGCCGCAGCCGGACTCCCCCACCAGCGCGAAGCACTCGCCCGGACGGATCTCGAGGTCGACGCCGTCCACGGCGCGCAGGACACCCTCGGGCGTGTCGAGCACGGTGCGCAGGTCCCTGACGTCGAGCGCCGAGCTCATACGCGCACCCGCGGGTCGAAGCCGTCACGCACCGCGTCGGCGAAGAGGTTCGCCGCCAGCACCAGCGCGAACATGAAGAAGAACGCCGCGGCGAGCGACCACCACACCATCGGCTCGCGCGCCATCTCCAGGCGCGCGGCGTTGATCATGGTGCCGAAGCTCGTCGTGGACGGGTCGACGCCGACACCCACATAGGAGAGGACGGCCTCCGCCAGCACGAGGCCCGAGAAATCGAGCACCAGGGTGATGATCACGATGTGCGCGACGTTGGGCAGGAGGTGCCGCCCGATGATCCTCGCGTGCGACACGCCGAACGCATGCGCGGCCTGGATGTACTCGAGCTCGGCGAGCTTGAGCGCCTCGCCGCGCAGCAGGCGCGCGAGCCCCGTCCAGCCCACGGCGCCGAGGATCGCGCACAGGGCGAGCAGCCGGAAATCCGCGCGCTGCGCCGAGGTCGGAAAGAGGTCGGGATGCGTGTCCACGTACACCTGCACCATGAGGACGGAGGCGGCGATGAGCAGCACGCCCGGAATCGAGTTGAGCGTCGTGTAGAGGTACTGGATGAGATCGTCCACCCAGCCCTTGAAGTAGCCCGCCGCGATGCCCGCGACGATGCCGAGCGGCAGCAGCACGAGCGTGGTGAGCGTGCCGATGACGAGGCTCGTGCGAATGCTCTTCAGCGCCTGGTAGAGCACGTCGCTGCCCACCTGGTTGGTGCCGAGCACGTGGTAGCCGGTGGCCAGCGCGACTGCGGGGCCGGCGACGACGAGGATGCCGCCGATGGCGGCGGCGGCGGCGCTCCAGGGCACCTCGGGCCAGCGCCGCGCGAGCGTGCGCCGCCCTGCGAGCACCGCGAGCCACCACAGGGCCGCGGCGAGCGCGAGCCCGGCGAGCGCGCGCCACGCGACGTCCCCCGCCCAGTCCGCCTCGTCCTCGAGGTGCGCGCCGCCGTGCGCGAGGCGCGGGAACTCGCGCGCCGTGGTGCCGTCGGACCGCTCCACGGTCTCCTTCTGGAACAGCCGCGTCGCGAGCGGCGCCGAGTAGGTCTTCTCGATGCGCGTGCGCAGCGGCGCGAGCAGCGCGTCGAGCGCCGAGCGCACCTCCACCGAGTAGGCGACCGGCGTGGCCGGGTCCTTCGACGGCAGCGCCGGACGGTAGTGCAGCGAATCGAGCAGCCCGACGAGCACGAAGAACGCGAGCACCACCGCGGAGGCGACCGCAGCGCGGCTGCGAAACACCCGCGCCCAGGGCGCGGCGAGGTGCGGGCGC
This sequence comes from Burkholderiales bacterium, assembly GCA_050246035.1. Lineage (GTDB taxonomy): Bacteria > Pseudomonadota > Gammaproteobacteria > Burkholderiales > SG8-39 > JAABQT01. The sequence goes on along the minus strand of JBFWWT010000002.1, from coordinate 59,432 downwards.
CGGCTGCTGTACCCCGCGAACGCCGCCACCGCGGCCACCAGCAGCCAGATGAGCGCGTCGGTGGGCAGGACGACCGGCATCAGCTCAGCCTCACGCGCGGATCGACCAGCGTGTAGGAAATGTCGGTGAGGAGCAGCCCCACGATGTAGAGCACCGAGCCGATGAACACCATGGCGCGCACGACGGCGAAGTCCTGGGCCTGGATCGCGTCGATGGTGTAGCTCCCCAGCCCCGGGATGCCGAAGAACGACTCGGTGATCAGGCTGCCCATGAAGAGCAGCGGGATCACCACCACAACGCCCGTGAGGATCGGGATCATCGCGTTCTTCAGAACGTGGCGGAACATGACCGTCGCCTCGGCGAGACCCTTCGCGCGCGCGGTGCGCACGTAGTCCTTGCCCATCTCCTCCAGGAACAGGGTGCGGTACCAGCGGCTGCCCGCCCCGATGCCGCCGATCACGCCGATCAGCACGGGCAGGATCAGGAACTTCGCCGCGTCCGCGCCGCCCGCGTAGCCCGAGATCGGCACGAGATGCCAGAGCTTGGAGATCAGGTACTGGCCGCCGATGATGTAGAAGAGCGAGGAGATGGACATCATCGCCACGCACAGGATCACGCCCCAGAAGTCGAGGTAGGTGGCGCGGAAGAACGCCATGCCGAGCGCGAAGGTGACGTTCACGGCGAGCCCGACGAGGAACACGGGGATGGCGAGCGCGAGGCTCGGGCCCATGCGCGTGCGGATCTCGTTCGCGATGTCGCGGTTGTCCTCGGCGCGCCCGAAGTCGAAAGCGAAGAGCCTGACGGACTTCTCGAAGAAGATGGTGTCGGTCGCCTTTTTCGCGCCGTCGGCGGCGCCGTTCCAGAATAGCGGCTTGTCGTAGCCGCGCTCGGCCTTCCACTTCTCGATCGCCTCGGGCGTGACGCGCTTCACCCCGAGCTGCATGCGCGCCATGTCGTCGGGCGTATTCACCAGGAAGAACAGCGCGAAGGTGACGAGGTTGATCCCGATCAGGATCGGTATCGCGTACAGCGTCCGGCGGATGATGTAGGCGATCATCGCGCCGCCATCCGCTCGCGCCGGCGATAGCTGGCGAAGGCCGGGATCGACCCGCCGACGAGGACCGCGAGCAGCAGGAGCGCGGGCCAGACGATAGGCTGGTTCCACTCCCGCCGCAGCTTCTCGCGCAGCTCGACGTCCACGCGCAGGTACTTCAGGTTGTTGCGCGCCATGTTGTTCGGCTTGCCGTTCTTCATCCAGGCGTGCGACAGCCCGTAGGACACGGGATGAAAGCCCCCGACCCACGGCGCGTCGCGCCGGTATACCTCCACCATGCGGTCGATGATCGCCTGGCGCTCGGCCGTGTTGGGCATGTGCTTCATGCGCTCGAACAGGCGGTCGAACTCCGCGTTCGCGTAGTTCGAGGTGTTCTCGCCCTGGGTCTTCGCGCGCGACTGCGGCCCGTGCAGGAGGAACATCAGGTTCTCCGGGTCCGGGTAGTCGGCGTTCCAGCCCAGGATGTAGAGCTGCTGGCTGCCCTTGCGGATCTTCTCCTGGAATCGGTTCCAGTCGGTGTCGCGGATCTCGAGCTGCACCGAGATCTTCGCGAACTGGCGGCGCCACCAGTCGAAGCGGGGCTTGTCGCCGGGGCCGCGGCCCACGGTGTCCAGGTAGAGCACGAGCGGCTCGCCGGTCTTCGCGTCGCGCCCGTTCGGGTAGCCCGCCTCGGCGAGGAGCTTCCTCGCCTCCTCCACGGATCGGCGCTGCGCGCGCCCGTTCTCCCAGACGTGGGTCACGGGATTGATGCCCTCGCGCCCGGTCCTCTGGCCGAAGATGCCCGGCGCGAGCGGATCGTGCGCCACGCGGCCGCGCCCGTTCAGGAAGATGGAGATGAACTCCTCCCAGTCCACGGCGATGGCGATCGCGTGGCGGAGCTTCCGCGCGCGCTCCGAGTGCCCGCCGAGCACCTCGTCCAGCCAGTTCACGCCGAGGTAGAGAATGGTGATGTCGGGCGAGGTGCGAAGCCGGATGCCCTTCGCGGCCATCTCGGGGGTGAGCGCCACCTCGCCGCCCACGGCCACGCGCACCGCCTGGTCGAAGGTGTCGCTCGGGATGCCCGAAGAGTCGTAGTAGCCCTGCAGGAACTTGTTCCAGTAGGGGATGCTCTCCTTCTCCCGCGTGAACACCACGCGCTCGACGAAAGGCATCGTCCTGCCGGCATCCGCGAGCAGCCCCGCCTCGGCATCGCCCGGCTCTCCTTCCGACGGGTAGGGCTCGCCGCGGAAATTCGGATTGCGCTCGAGCACCATGCGCGCGTTCGGGTCGTTCTCGGTGAGCATGTAGGCGCCCGTTCCCACCGGCCACCAGTCGAGCGTGAAGTTCTTCTCCGCCATGCCCGGCTGGTGGAAGAAGCGCTCGGCCTCCCAGGGCACCGGCGCGAAAAACGGCATCGCCAGCCAGTACACGAACTGGGGGTAGCTTCCCTTGAGCGTCACGCGGAAGGTGTGGTCGTCCACCTTCTGCACGCCCTCCAGCGGGTGCTTGCGCAGGTCGAGCCAGTCCTGCTTGCGCGTGTCGAAGCGCCGCAGCCGCTCGGCGAACGCCTCCAGTCCGACGATGTACTGCTGCATCAGGCCGAGGATCGGCGAGTGCAGGCGCGGGCTCGCCAGGCGCTTGATCTGGTAGATGTAGTCGTCCGCGGTGAGCTCGCGCGTGCCGAGCGGCAGCTGGTAGGGCGTGCGCAGGCGCTCGACGCGCTCGCGCGGCAGGTCGAGGTTCTCCGGCACGAACGCCGCGTGCGGCTGGTAGCGGATGCCCTTGCGGATGCGGATCGTGTACACCGTGTAGCGACCGCCCTGGATTTCGCGCGCCTGCGGCACCTCGAGCGCGGTAAGCGGCACGAGCTCGTAGGGCCGCTTGAGGTAGTGATACTGCAGCGGCGGCTCGTAGACCTGCTGCGTGAAGCGCGCCTCGTCCTCGGTGTAGGACTGCACCGGATCGAGGTGCTTGGGGCGCTCGGTGAACGCCGTGTAGAGAATGCTCGCGCCCCGGTCGGCCGCCGGATACGGATCGTTCCACACCTCGGCGCAGCCCGCCGCGAGGAACGCCAGCACGACGAGGAGCGAGCGCATGCGCGCAAGTATAATCGGCCGCATCATGCCGATCCTCGCAGGCAAGCGCATCCTCGTCACCGGGCTGCTCAGCAACCGCTCGATCGCCTACGGCGTGGCGCAGGCCGCGCGCCGGGAGGGCGCCGAGCTCGCGTTCACCTACCAGAACGAGCGCTTCCGGGATCGCGTGACGGACATGGCGCGCGAGCTCGGCTCGGACATCGCGCTGCCCTGCGACGTGGCCGAGGACGCGCAGATCGCGGCGCTGTTCGCCGAGCTGGGCCGGCGCTGGGACGGGCTCGACGGGCTCGTGCACGCCATCGCCTTTGCGCCGCGCGAGGCGATCGCGGGCGAGTTCCTGGAGGGCCTGTCGCGCGAGGCATTCCGCGTCGCGCACGAGGTCTCCGCGTACAGCTTCCCGGCGCTCGCCAAGGCGGCGCTGCCGATGATGCAGGGCCGCCGGGGCGCGCTCGTCACCCTGACCTATCTCGGCGCCGAGCGCGTGGTGCCGAACTACAACACGATGGGCCTCGCCAAGGCGAGCCTGGAGGCCTCCGTGCGCTACCTCGCCGCGGACCTCGGGCCGCGCGGCATCCGCGTGAACGGCATCTCGGCCGGGCCCATCAAGACGCTCGCCGCCTCGGGCATCTCGGGGTTCGGCAAGATCCTCAAGTTCGTCGAGGCGCACGCGCCGCTGCGGCGCAACGTCACCACCGAGGACGTCGGCAATGCCGCCGCCTTCCTGCTCTCGGAACTCGCCGCCGGCGTCACGGGCGAGGTAATGTACGTGGACGGAGGTTTTCGCAACGTGGTTGCAGGCATACCAGGGGGAGGATCCGAATCATGAAGAAGCTGCTCGCCGTTGTCGGCGCCGCGCTCGCCTTTGGCGCGCACGCGCAGTACCCGACCAAGCCCATCACGATGATCGTGCCGTTCCCGCCGGGCGGCGTGGCCGACATCGTCGGCCGCCCGCTCGCGGTGTCGATGGAAAAGACGCTCGGCCAGCCCGTGGTCGTGCTCAATCGCCCCGGGGCCGGCGGCGCGGTCGGCATGACGGCCGCGGCCAAGGCGGACCCCGACGGCTACACGATCCTGATGGCGCTTTCCTCGATCTCCATCTTTCCGGTGTCCGATCCGCTGCAGGGCAAGCAGGCGCCGTACCAGATCTCCGACTTCGTGCCGATCGCGCTGGTCACCGCGGACCCCACGGTGCTCGTGGTGAGCGCCTCGAGCCCCTACAAGACCGTGGACGATTTCGTGGCCGCGGCAAAGGCGAACCCCGGCAAGATCAATTTCTCGTCCTCGGGCGTGTTCGGCACGCTGCACGTCGCCATGGAGATGTTCGCGGGCTCGGCCGGCATCCAGCTCTTCCACGTGCCCTACCAGGGCGGCGGGCCGGCCGTGCGGGCGCTGCTCTCGGGCGAAGTGCAGGCGCTTGCCTCGGGACCCGCGGCCGCGGTCGGCCAGATCCAGGCGGGCAAGATGCGCGCGCTCGCCGGCTGGGGCGCCAAGCGCCTCGATCTGATGCCCGAGCTGCCGACCTTCAAGGAGCTCGGCTACAAGGACGTCGAGTTCTACATCTGGGCGGGCGTCGTCGCGCCCGCGGGGACGCCGGCGGAGGCGCAGCACAAGCTGCGCGCCGCGGTGCGCGCCGCCGTGGCCGACCCGCAGTTCAAGGGCGCCATGGCCAAGGTGCGCACGCCGATCAACTACCTCGATGCGCCGGAGTTCAAGGACTTCTGGACCGAGGATGCCAACCGCCTGCGCGCCGCCGTGCTGAAGATCGGCAAGGCGGCCGGCAAGTAGGCCGGGCATGGGCCACCGGGAAGCCGGGCCGGGCTTCCGGTTCATCCAGGAGCGGCTCGGCATCGACCTGCAGGCCGCGCCGCCCGACGCCGAGCTCGCCGGGCTCGGCGTGGACTCGCTCACGCTGCTCGAGCTCATGTTCGAGATCGAGGAGAAGTTCGGCGTGAAGCTGGCGGAGGACACGCCGCCGCCGCGCAGTTGCGGCGAGCTGGCGGCGCTCGTCGAGCGCGTCGCGACGGGGCCATGAAGCCGCGTCGCGTCGCGGTCACCGGGGTCGGCATGGTGAGCCCGGTGGGCGCGACGGCGGCGGCCTCGTTCGAGGCGCTGCTCGCCGGGCGCTCCGGCATCCGCTCGTACTCGCCCGAAGGCGCGCCGCGGCCGCTCGCGGTGCCCGCGGGCGTGTGCGCCGATTTCGACGCCGCCTCCGCGCTCGGCAAGCCGCGAGCGCTCGCCATGGACCGCTACAGCCATCTCGGCGTGGCGGCCGCGCTCGAGGCCTGGCGCGACGCGGGCCTTGCCGAGAAGGCGGGCGAGGACCGCGGCGACTGGGGCGTGGCCTGGGGCACCGGCATGGGCGGCGCCCTGACCTACGAGCGCGGCTACCGCGACGTCTACGCGGCCGGCCGCGACCGCCTCGCGCCGATGACGGTGGTTCAGGCGATGAACAACGCGTGCGCCGGGCACCTCGCGATCGGCCTCGGCCTGGGCGGATCCTGCCTGACCTACTCGGTGGCCTGCGCCTCGGCCGCGGCGGCGATCGGCGAGGCATTCCGCCGCGTGCGCGCGGGCGCCGCGCCCGTGATGATCGCCGGCGGCTCGGAGGCGCCGCTCGGCTACGGCGTGATCCGGGCATGGCTGGCGCTGCAGGTGCTCGCGCCGGGCAATGACGCGTCGGCGAGCGGCGCGTGCCGGCCCTTCATGGCCGCGCGCGCGGGGCTCGTGCTCGCCGAGGGGGCGGCCGCCCTGGTGCTGGAGGACCGCGCGCGAGCCGAGGCGCGCGGCGCGCGCGTCTACGCGGAGATCGCGGGCTATGGCGAGTCCTGCGACCGCACGAACCTCGTGCGCCCGGACGCCGAAGGACAGGCACGCGCGCTGCGCGCTGCGCTCGCCGACGCAGGCCTCGCGCCCGCCGACGTGGATTACGTGAACGCGCACGCCACCGGCACGCGCGAGGGCGACGCGGTGGAAGTGGCCGCGCTGGTCGCCGCGCTGGGAGGCGATGCCGCGCGCGTCGCGGTCAGCGCGACCAAGTCCGCCCACGGGCATCCGCTCGGCGCCGCCGGGGCGATCGAGGCCGTGGCGACGGTGCTCTCGCTGGCGAGCGGCGACCTGCCACCGACGCTGGGCGAGGAAGCCGGCCTCGACGAGGCCTGCCGCGGCCTCGATCACGTGCTCGGCGCGGCTCGGCGCGGCGCGCGGCCGCGGGTCGCGCTCTCCAATTCGTTCGCCTTCGGCGGCGCCAACGCGGTGCTCGCCCTGCGCGCCGTGTCGGATTGAACGCGGCCGGGCCACCCGCTACACTGCCGCCCATGGCCAGCGTCCCTTTCAACGCCGAGCTCGCGCCCGCCGCCGATCCCGGCCTCGTCGAGGAGCTCGCGGAGCTCGCGGTAACCGAGCTCAACCTGGACGCGAAGGCCGCCGAGATCGACCCGGCGGCGCCCCTGTACGGCGAGGGCCTGGGCCTGGACTCGATCGACATCCTGGAGCTGGCGCTCGTCGTCTCGCGCCGCTACGGCGTGCGGCTGCGCTCGGATCACGAGGACAACGCGGTGATCTTCGCCTCGCTCTCCAACCTCGCCCGCTTCATCGCGCAGAATCGCACGAAGTGAGGCTCGGGCGCACCGGCTGGCTCGTGCTGCTCCTCGCGCTCGGCCTCGCCTATGCGGTATTCGCGCACTGGCTGACGACCGCCGAAGGCGGCGCCTCGCTGGGACGCCTCGCGCCGTACGTGCCCTGGTTCTACTACCTGCAGCATCTCGCCATGTTCGTCGCGCTCGCCGCGTGGTTCGGCGCGAGCCTGCGCGGCGGGCGCGAGCCGCTGGTGACGCGATTCGCGCGCCTCGCCGGCGAGGCGCTCGATGCGCCGGGCCTCGCCTACACGCGCGGCGCCACCCTCGCCTGGGCCGCGTTCTGCGCGGCGATGGCCGCGGCCTCGACGCTGCTGTACTTCCTCGCGCCGCTCGAGCTCTGGTCGCTGTTCGCCAACGTGCTCTCGCTGCCCCTGGTCGGCGCCATGTTCGTCGCCGAGTTCGCCGTGCGCCTGCGCACGCGGCCGGAGCTGTGCCACGGCGGCGTGCTGCGCAGCGTGCGCGCCTACTGGGAGCGCGGCGCGAGCCACTCGCCCGGCGCGCGCTAGGGCGCGGCATGGCGGCGGTACCGCTCATCGCCGGCGTTTCGGCGGACTCGCCCTTGGCCTGGCGCGCAGGCCAGGCGCTCTCCGCGGCGCAGTTCCTCGCCGATGCGCGCCGGCTCGCCGCGCGCCTGCCGGAGGCGCGCCACGTGCTCAACGCCTGCGCCGACCGCTATCGCTTCGCGGTCGGGCTCGCCGCTGCGCTGCTGCGCGGGCAGGTGACGATGCTGCCCCCGGACCACACCGCGCAGACGGTGCGGCGGCTGCGCGAGCTGGCCGGCGACGTCTACCTGCTCGCCGACGAGCGCACCGCGTCCATCGAGCTGCCGCGCACCGAGGTGCCGGGCGATCTCGCCGCTCCGCCCGCGGCCTTCGATGTGCCGCCGATCGACGCCGAGCGCCTGTGCGCGATCGTGTTCACCTCGGGCTCCACCGGCAGGCCGGTGCCCAACGCCAAGCACTGGGGCACGCTCGCGCGCAACGTGCGCGGCGCCCTCGAGCGCTGGGACCTCGCGCCCGCGCGGGCGGCGATTCTCGGCACCGTCCCGCCGCAGCACATGTACGGCTTCGAGTCCACGGTGCTCGCGGCGCTGCAGGGCGGCGGCGCGCTCGTCGCCGAGCGGCCTTTCTATCCGGCGGACATCTGCGCAGCGCTCGCGCGCCTGCCGCGCCCCCGCGTGCTCGTGACCACGCCGTTTCACCTGCGCGCCCTGCTCGAGGACGCGCCGGCGCCGCCCGCCGCGGACCTGCTGCTGTGCGCGACGGCGCCGCTCGATGCGCCGCTCGCGGAGCAAGCCGAGGCGCGCTTCGGCGCGCCGCTCCTCGAGATCTACGGCTGCACCGAGACCGGGCAGATGGCCACCCGGCGCACCGCGCAGGGCCCGGCGTGGCGCACGCTCCCCGGCATCGCCGTGGAGCTCCGCGGCGAGGCCGCCTGGGCGAGCGGCGGCCACATCGAGCAGCCGACGGCGCTCGCCGACGTGCTGGAGCCGCTCTCGCGCGAGCGCTTCCTGCTGCGCGGGCGCCTCGCCGACATGGTGAACGTGGCGGGCAAGCGCTCGTCGCTCGCGCACCTCGACGCCCAGCTGCGCTCGATCGCCGGCGTGGCCGACGGCGTGTTCTACGCGCCGCAGGGCGGTGCGGCGGGCGGCATCGCGCGGCTCGCCGCCTTCGTGGTCGCGCCGGGGCTCACGCGCGAGCAGCTGCTCGCCGAGCTGCGCCAGCGCATCGACCCGGCCTTTCTGCCGCGTCCGCTCGTGCTGCTGGAGCGGCTGCCGCGCGCGTCCACGGGCAAGCTGCCGCACGAGGCGCTGCGGGCCCTCGCGCACGCGCACGGCGTGCGGGGGGGCGCATGAGCGCGGCGCGCCTGCGCTTTCCCGCCGGCCACCCGGTCTTCGCCGGTCATTTCCCCGGGATGCCGCTCGTGCCGGGCGCGCTGCTGCTCGCCGCCGCGCTCGAGGCGCTCGGCCTCGGCCGCTCGGGCACGGTGATCGCCTCGGCGAAGTTCCTGCACCCGGTGCCGCCGGATGCCGAGGTCGAGGTCGAGCGCATCGGCGCGACGCGGCTCGAGCTGCGCGTTGCAGGACGCGTGGTGGCGAGCGCCATGCTCGGCCCGGCGTGACCGCGCCATGGCGGCGCGCCCCCGAGCGCAGCCATCGGCTCGCGCTTCGGCTCATGCGCGCGATCGCGCTCGGCCTCGGCCGGCGGGTCGCGCGCCTCGTGCTGCACCCGATAACCGCCTACTTCCTCGCCTTCGGGCCGCGGGCGCGGCGCGCTTCGCGCGCCTATCTCACCCGCACGCTCGAACGACAGCCGGGGCTCGCCGATCTCTACCGGCACTTCTACACCTTCGCCGCCACCGTGCTCGACCGGGTATACCTGCTCAATGAGCGCTTCGATCTCTTCTCGCTCGAGCTGCACGGCGCGCCTGCGCTGCAGGCCGAGCTTGCGCGCGGCCGGGGCGCGCTCCTCGTGGGCGCGCACCTCGGGAGCTTCGAGGCCCTGCGCGCCCCCGGCCGGCGCGCCACCGGCCTGCGCGTGGCGATGGTGATGTACGAGGAGAATGCGCGCATGGTGAACGAGGCCCTCGAGGCGATCAGCCCGGCCGCGCGCCAGGACGTGATCGCGCTCGGACGGCTGGACTCGATGCTGCGCGTGCGCGACCTGCTTGCGCAGGGCGGCATCGCGGGCGTGCTCGGCGACCGCGCGCTGCGCGAGGACGAGGAGGTGCGCACGGTGCGCTTCCTCGGCGCGCCAGCCCGGTTCCCGCTCGGGCCCTTTCGCATGGCGGCGATGCTTCGCTGCCGGGTGCTGTTCATGGCGGGGCTCCATCTCGGCGGCAATCGCTACGCCCTGCACTTCGAGCCGCTCGCCGATTTCTCGGCCCCGGGCGCCTCGCCCGAGTCGGCGCTCGAGGCGTATGTCGCCTGCCTGGAGCGGCACTGCCGTGCCGCGCCCTACAACTGGTTCAACTTCTATGATTTCTGGGACGAGACGCGTTAGCGCCGCCCTGGCCCTTGCCTGGGCGCTCGCGGCCTTCGGCGCCGAGCCCTGGACGCTCGAGCGGCTGCTCGCGGGCTTCGCCGCGCAGCGCGAGTCACGCGCGAGCTTCGTGGAGAAGAAGACCGTGCAGGTGCTCGAACGGCCGCTCGTCAGCTCGGGCGAGCTGCGCTACGAGGCGCCCGATCGCCTCGAGAAGCGAACGCTGCGCCCGAAGCCGGAGCTGCTGCGCCTGGAGGGCGATACGCTGACGCTGGAGCGCGGCGATGAGCGCCTGCGCCTCGATCTGCGCAGCTATCCCGAGGCGGCCGCTTTCGTGCAGAGCATCCGCGGCACGCTCGCGGGCGACCAGGCGGGGCTCGAGCGGGCCTACAGGCTGCACCTGGAAGGCGCCGCCTCCTCCTGGGCGCTCACGCTCACGCCGCGCGAGGCCGGGATGGCTTCGCTCGTCGAGAGCGTGCGCATCGCCGGGCGCCGCGCCGACGTCTCCGTGATCGAGATCCGCTACGCGAGCGGCGATCGCACGCTCATGAGCGTGCAGCGCCTCGGGGGCCGATGACGCCCCGCCGCCTCGCGGCCCTCGCCGGCTGGCTCGGCGCGCTCGCCGTGGCGGCGCTGCTCGCCGCGAACGCGCGCTACACGGCGGACCTCTCCGCCTTTCTGCCGCGCGCCCCCACCGCGACGCAGCAGCTGCTCGTCGACCAGCTGCGCGAGGGGGCTCTGGGCCGCGTGATGCTCGTCGCCGTAGAGGGAGACGACGCCGCCGCGCGCGCGGCCCTTGCGCGCGACATGGCGGCGCGCCTGCGCGCCGACCCGCGCTTCGCCTACGTCGCGAACGGCGCGGCCGCGGACACCCGGCGCGAGCAGGCGCTGCTCTTCGAGCACCGCTACCTGCTCAGCCCCGCGATGGCGCCCGAGCGCTTCACGCGCCCGGGCTTGCGCGAGGCGATCGGCGATACGCTGGCGCTGGTCGCGTCCTCGGCCGGCGCGCTCGCGCAAAGCACCCTCTCCCGGGATCCCACCGGCGAGTTCGCTGCGCTCGCCACCGCGCGGCTCGCCGAGGGCGGCGCGCCGCTCCTGCGCGAGGGCGTCTGGGCCTCGCGCGACGGCGCGCGCGCCCTGCTCCTCGCGCGCACCGCCGCCTCGGGCGCCGATACCGACGCCCAGGAGGCGGCGCTGCGCGCGGTGCACGAGGCGTTCGCCGCGGCGCGTGATCGCGCCGGGATCGACGTTGCGCGCCTGCACGTCACGGGCGGCGGCGTATTCGCCGTCGAGTCGCGTGCGCTGATCAAGCGCGAGGTGACGCGCGTCGCCCTGCTGGGCGTTCTGCTCGTCGCCACGCTGCTCCTCGTCGCCTACCGCTCGGCCGCGGCGCTCGCCCTCGGCCTCGCGCCCGTGGCCACGGGCGCGCTGGTGGGCGTGGCCGCCGTCGCCGTGGGCTTCGACGTCGTGCACGGCATCACGCTCGGCTTCGGCGCGACGCTCATCGGCGAGGCGGTGGACTACGGCATCTACCTTTTCGTGCAGGCCGGCGCCGCGCCGGGCGCGCGCGAGGCCTGGGTGGCGCGCTTCTGGCCCACGATCCGCCTCGGCGTGCTCACCTCGCTCATCGGCTTCGCCGCGCTGCTCGCCTCGGGATTCCCCGGGCTCGCCCAGCTCGGGCTGTACTCGCTGTGCGGCCTCGCCGCCGCGGCGCTCGCCACCCGCTTCGCCCTGCCCGCGCTGCTGCCGGCGGCCTTTCGCGTGCGCGACCTCGCGCCGCTCGGCGAGCGCCTGGGGCGGATCGTGCTCCGCGCGCGGCGCTGGCGCGCGCTCGTCGCGGCCCTGTGCGTCGCGTCCGCCGTGATGCTGCTCGCCCAGCGCGACACGCTCTGGGCGTCGAGCCTGTCTGCGCTCAACACGGTAAGCGCGGAGGCGCAGGCGCTCGACGGCGAGCTGCGCGCCGACCTCGGCGCGCCCGATGCGCGCTACCTCGTGGCCGTGCAGGCGCCCAGCGAGGAGGAAGCGCTGCGCGCGGCCGAGCGCGTGGAGGCCGCGCTGCGCCCGCTTCTCGCGCAAGGGGTGATCGCGGGCTTCGAGAGCCCGGCGCGCTATCTGCCGAGCCGGCGCACGCAGGAAGCGCGCGCCGCGAGCCTGCCCGAGCCGCGCGAGCTGCGCGCGCGCCTGCCGGCCGCGCTGCGCGGCTTGCCGTTGCGCGCAACGCGCCTGGAGCCCTTCGTCGCCGACGTGGCGAAGGTGAAGGCGGGTGCGCGCCTCTCGCGCGAGGACCTGGAGGGCACCGCGCTCGGCATGGCGCTCGACGCGCTCCTGCTGCGCCAGGAAGCGGGCTGGCAGGCGCTCGTGCCGCTGCGCGCGCCCGCCGCCGGCCCCGCGGCGCACCGGATCGACGCGGCTCGCGTGCGCGAAGCGCTGCTCGGCAGCGGGGCGCAGTTCCTCGACCTCAAGGCGGAGGCCGACGCGCTCTACGCCGGCTACCTGCGCGAGGCGATCGCGCTCGCCGCGGTCGGCGTGGCGGCGGTGCTCGCGGTGCTCATGCTCGCGCTGCGCTCGGCGGCGCGCGTCGGGCGCGTCGCCGCGCCCCTCGGCGCGTCGGTGCTCGTCACCGCCGCGCTGCTCGCGCTCGCGGGCCAGCCGTTCACGCTGCTGCATCTCGTCGGATTCCTCCTCGTCGTGGCGGTGGGCTCGAACTACGCGCTGTTCTTCGAGCGCGCGGCTGCCGGCGGCGACGAGGGACACCGGGTGCTCGCCTCGCTCGCGCTCGCCAACGCGACCACGGTGCTCGGCTTCGGCGTGCTCGCGAGCGCCGCGGTGCCGGTGCTGCGCGCGATCGGCCTCACCGTGGCGCTCGGCACGGCACTGGCCCTTGCCTTCGCAGCGCTGCTCTCGGCGCCTCGCGCCGATGCAGGATAATCCCCGCATGCCTCCCCGCTGGCACCCGAACGCCTTCCTGCGCGGCTCCGCGGCGCTGCACGCCGCCGCGCTCGCGGGCGCGGCGGTGCAACCCGAGTACTGGCCGTGGGCGCTCGGGGCCATCGCCGCGAATCAGGCGGCGATCACCGCCGGCGGCCTGCTGCCGCGCAGCCGCCTGCTCGGCCCGAACTGGACGCGCCTGCCGCCGGCGGCGGCCGCCGCGGGCCGCGTCGCGATCACGCTCGACGACGGGCCCGATCCCGAGGTCACGCCGCGCGTGCTCGAGGTGCTCGCGCGCCAAGGCGCGCGCGCGACCTTCTTCTGCATCGGCGAGCGCGCCGCGCGCCAGCCGCAGCTGGTACGCGACATCGTCGCCGCCGGGCACGCGGTCGAGAACCATACCCGGCGCCACCGCCACGACTTCGCGTTACTCGGCCCGCGGCGCTTCCACGAGGAGATCGGCGCCGCGCAGGAGACGCTCGCCGCCCTCGCCGGCACGCGGCCGCGCTTCTTCCGCGCGCCCGCGGGATTGCGCAACCCGTTCCTCGAGCCCGCGCTCGCCCGGCTCGGCCTGCAGCTCGTCAGCTGGACGCGCCGCGGGTACGACACCGTGCGCACCGATGCGCGCGGCGTGCTCGACAGCCTCACCCGCAACCTCGCCGCGGGCGACATCCTGCTGCTGCACGACGGCCACGCCGCGCGCACGCCGGCCGGCACGCCCGTCGCGCTGGAGGTGCTGCCGGCACTGCTCCAGCGCCTGTCCGGCGCGGGCCTGCAGCCGGTCACGCTGCGCGCCGCGCTCGGCTGATGGAGGCAGCCGCCTACCGGCGCCTCGTCGAGGCGGCGAGCGAGCCGTACCGCGCCGCCGGGCGCTTCGCCTGGCACTTCGCGCGCGGCAAGCTGGGCGGCGACCCGGCGTTTCGCCACCTGCTCGAGGCCCGGCTCGTCCCTGAGGGCGCGCGGGTGCTCGACCTGGGCTGCGGCCAGGGCCTGCTCGCCGCGCTGCTGCGCGCGGCCGGCGCCCCGCGCCTCGCCGCCTATCGCGGCATCGAGCTGATGGCGCGCGACGTCGAGCGTGCGCATCGCGCGCTGGGCCCCGATTGCGGCGTCGCGCAGGGCGATATCCGCAGCGTGGACTTCGGCGCGTCCGACGCGGTCGTGATCCTCGACGTGCTCCACTACCTGCCGCTCGCGGACCAGGACGAGATCTTGCGCCGCGTGCGCGCGGCGCTCGCGCCGGGCGGCGTGCTGCTGCTGCGCGTGGGCGACGCGGACGCGGGCCTGGCCTTTCGTCTCTCGAACTGGGTGGACTGGACGGTGGCCTTCGTGCGCGGTCACGGCGCGACCCGGTTCCATTGCCGCAGCGTGGCACAATGGCGCGCGGCGCTGGAGACGCTCGGGTTCGCCGTGCGCGCCGAGCCCATGAGCCGCGGCACCCCGTTCGCCAACGTGCTGCTCGTCGCCCGCGCGCCGGCCGCCGCCTGATTCCATGCCGCCCCTGTTCCTCACCCACTTCACCGCCACGAGCTGCCTCGGCCGCGGGCTCGACGCGACGCGCGCGGCGCTGCGCGACGGCGCGAGCGGCCTGGCGCGGCGGCAATTCGAGACGGCGGCGCTCGACACCTGCATCGGGGAGGTGCAGGGCGTGGACGAGGCGCGCCTGCCGGCGACGCTCGTCGCCTGGGACTGCCGCAACAACCGGCTCGCCGAGCTCGGCCTCGCGCAGGACGGCTTCCTCGAGGCGGTGCTCGGCGCGCGCGAGCGCCTCGGCGCCGCGCGCATCGGCGTATTCCTCGGCACGAGCACCTCGGGCATCCTGCAGACCGAGCTCGCCTACCGGCGTCGCGATCCTGCCACGGGCGCGCTGCCCGCGGACTTCGATTACGCGCGCACGCACAACACATACGCGGTCTCGGGCTACGTGCGCGCGCGCCTCGCGCTCGCGGGACCGGCGTGGACCGTGTCCACGGCCTGCTCCTCGAGCGCCAAGGTGTTCGGCACCGCCGCGCGCATGATCGGCGCCGGCCTGATCGACGCGGCGGTGGTGGGCGGCGTGGACAGCCTGTGCCTGACGACGCTGTACGGCTTCCACTCGCTCGAGCTGCTCTCGCCCGATGCCTGCCGGCCCTACGACAAGGCGCGCAACGGCCTGTCGCTCGGCGAAGCAGCGGCCTTCGCGCTCCTCGAGCGCCGGGAGGCCGACGTGGCGCTTCTTGGCGTCGGCGAATCCAGCGACGCGCACCACATGTCCGCGCCGCACCCGCAGGGGCTCGGCGCGCGCCTCGCCATGCAGGCGGCGCTCGCGGCGGCGCAGCTCGAGCCGGCGGACCTCGATTACGTGAACCTGCATGGCACGGCGACGCCGAGCAACGACGCCGCCGAGGACCTCGCGGTGACCGAGCTCCTCGGCCGGGAACTGCCGTGCAGCTCGACCAAGGGCGCCACCGGCCACACGCTGGGCGCGGCCGGCGCGCTGGAGGCGGCGATCTGCGCGCTCGCGCTGCGCCACGGCTTCATCCCCGGCGGCGCAGGGACGCGCGAGCTCGATCCCGCCCTGCACGCGCGCTACGAGCGCGCCAGCCGCGACGCGCCGCTGCGCCGCACGCTCTCAAATTCCTTCGGCTTCGGCGGCACCAACTGCAGCCTCGTGCTGGGGCGCGCATGAGCCGGCTCGAAGCGAGCCTCGAGTCGGTCGCGCTGCTCGGGCCGGGGCTGCCGGACTGGGAGACGGCGCGCGCCGTCCTCGCGGGCGAGCGGCCCTACGAGCCCGCGCCGACGCAGGTACCGCCGCCCGCGCTGCTGCCGGCGAACGAGCGCCGCCGCAGCGGCCAGGCGGTGCGCGTCGCGCTCGCCGTGGGCGCGCCACCGGCGGGCGGCATCGCGACGGTTTTCGCCTCCTCCACCGCCGACGGCGACAACTGCCACGCGATCTGCGAGCAGCTCGCGGGCGAGGACCGGCTGATCTCGCCGACGCGCTTCCACAACTCCGTGCACAACGCGCCCGCGGGCTACTGGAGCATCGCCACGCGCGACATGCATCCGTCGACCAGCCTGTGCGCCTACGACGGCAGCTTCGCCGCGGGGCTGCTGGAAGCCTGCGCGCTGGTGCGCGAGCGGCGCGAGCCGGTGCTGCTCATCGCCTACGACGCGACCTATCCCGAGCCGCTGCGCGCGAAGCGCCCGGTCCCTGACGCCTTCGGCGCCGGCCTCGTGCTCGCCCCTTCGCGCGGCGTGCACAGCCTCGGGAACCTCGCCGTGGCGCTGTCCGCCGAACCGCCCCGGCCCCTGGCAGATCCCCCGCTCGAGGCGATGCGGGCGGCGATCCCCACCGCGCGCTGCCTGCCCCTGCTCGCCCTCCTCGCGCGCCGCGAGTCGGGCACCGCGATCCTGGAGTACCTCGACGGGCTGAGCCTCGCCGTGACGGCCGCGCCATGAAGATCGGGCGCGACTGGATCGAGGCGCACATCCCGCACCGCGGCGCCATGTGCCTGCTGGACGACGTGCTCGAATGGGACGCGCGGCGCATCGTCTGCCGCGCGAGCAGCCATCGCGACCCGGCGAACCCGATGCGCGTGGGGGCGAGCCTTCCCGCCGCCTGCGGCATCGAGTACGGCGCGCAGGCCATGGCGGTGCACGGCGCGCTGCTCGCCGCGGACGGCGCGCCGCTCGGGCGCGGCGTGCTGGCGAGCGTGCGCGGCGTGACCCTGCACGCGGCGCGGCTCGACGACATCGAGGCGCCGCTTACGATCACGGCGGAGCGCCTGAGCGGCGAGGACGACCACATCCTCTATGCCTTCAGCGTCGCGGCGGACGCGCGCGAGCTCGTGAGCGGGCGCGCGGCCGTGGTGCTCGACGCCGGGCGCGCATGAGCGCGCGACGCGCCCTCGTCACGGGCGGGAGCGGCGGGATCGGCGCCGCGATCTGCCGGCGCCTCGCCGCGGACGGCTGCCACGTGATCGTGCACGCGCACCGCAACGTCGAGGGCGCGCAGTCGCTCGCGGGCGAAATCGCCGCAGCCGGCGGCAGCGCCGAGGCGATCGCCTTCGATGTCGCGGACGCGGCCGCCTCGCTCGCTGCGCTGGAGGCGCTCCTCGAGCGCGGGCCGGTGCAGGTCCTGGTGAACAACGCCGGAATCCACGACGATGCGCCGTTCCCCGGCATGAGCCCCGCGCAGTGGCGCCGCGTCCTCGACGTTTCGCTCGAGGGCTTCTTCAATGTGACGCAGCCGCTCGTCATGCCCATGATCCGCACGCGCTGGGGGCGCATCGTCAACATGGCCTCGGTGAGCGCCATCGCCGGCAACCGCGGGCAGGTGAACTACGCCGCGGCGAAGGGGGCGCTGGTCTCGGCGACGCGCGCCCTCGCCCTCGAGCTCGGCAAGCGCGGCATCACGGTGAACGCGGTGGCGCCGGGCCTCATCGCCACGCCGATGAGCGAGGGCTTTCCCGAGGCGCGCCTGCGCGAGCTCGTGCCGCTCGGGCGCGCCGGCACGCCGGAGGAGGTCGCCGCGCTGGTCGCGTTCCTCGCCTCCGAGCGCGCCGGCTACATCACCGGGCAGACCGTGTCGATCAACGGCGGGATGGTCTGAGACGCCGCGCGAGAAGCAGCGGAAGCCGCGCAAGGAAGCCCAGCATCAGGCGAAAGTGCATCCAGGTGAGGAGCGCGTTGTCGCGCCCGTAGCGAAAGTGCGACACCCCGCCCTCCTCGGGCCTGAGGTAGCGCACCGGCGCGTCGAGGTTGAGCGGCGGCACGCCGCGCCAGGCGAGGCGCACGGCGGCCTCGGGGTCGAAGTCGAAGCGGCGCATCCAGCGGCTCGCGCGCATCACGGCGAGCAGCGGCTCGATGGGGTAGACGCGAAAGCCGAACAGCGAGTCGCGGATGCCGACGCCGAGCGTCTCGAGGTTCGCCCACCAGTTGGAGACGCGCCGTCCGCGCACGCGAAGCGGCGGCGCGCTAGCGTCGAATCGCGGCACGCCGAGGACCATCGCCTCGGGCGCGCGCCTCGAGGCGGCCATGAACTCGGGGATCGAGTCCGGCGGGTGCTGTCCATCGGCGTCCATGACGAGCGCGTGGCTGAACCCTTCCGCCGCGGCGCGCTCGAGCGCATGCAGCACCGCCGCGCCCTTGCCCCCGTTCTCGGGCAGCGCGAGCACGCGCAGACCGGGGTCGCCGCTCGCCAAGCGCTCCAGGCCCTCGCGCGTGCCGTCGGTGCTGCCGTCCACCACCACCCAGACGGGCGACCAGCGCGCGCGCGCCGCGCGCACGGTGTCGTAGACCTGCGCACCGGGGTTGTAGCTCGGCACGACGACCAGGTGCGAGCGCGAGGCCGCGCCCGCGTTCACGCCGGCCGCGACTCCACGACGGCCGGCAGGGCGAGGTCCGGCTCCGCGCGCGCGGTGAGCTCGCGCGCGCAGTATTGCTCGAGCTCGCGCATGAACGCGTGCAGGTCGCCCGGCGGGTCGAAGCGCCGGCCGAGGCGCACGCGGTAGCGCAGCGGCAGCTCGGGGCGGCGCAGGAGCGGCCAGCCCTTGCCGAGGAAGGCGCTGTCGGTCTCGATGAACACTGTCTGCACGGGGACCCGCGCCTGGCGCGCGATGAGCGAGATCGCGCCGCGAAACGCGTTCACCGGCGCGCGCGTGGTGCGCGTGCCTTCCGGGAACAGCAGCAGCTGCCCGCCGCCGCGCAGCTCCGCCACCGAGGCGCGCACCATTTCCATGGGCGCATCGTTGCAAATGTAGCCCGCGAGGCGTGCGCCGCCGCCGAACACGATGCTGTGGCGCAGCGGCGCCTTCAGGACGCAGGCGGCGTTATCGAGGCGCGAAAGGAGCAGCACCGCGTCGATGAGCGAAGGATGGTTGGGCGCGAGAACGAGCGGCCCGGCCCCGCGCAATGCGTCGAGCGCCCGCAGGTCGAAACGGCAGGCGCCGACCGCCTCGAGGGCCCGCAGATAGAAGCGGAAGCCGCCCGCGATCATGCCACGGCCCAGGCGCCGCCCGGCGCCGCGCGGCAGCAGCACCGACAGCGGAAGGGCAACCAGGCTCCAGGCGATCCCGCCGATGCCAAGGAGCGCGAGGCCGTACCACAGGGCGGCGTGGGCCCACAGAGCGCGCAGGCCGCGGTTGATCATGGCGGGCTCACTCCTCGGCCTCCACGCGCCGGCTGGAGACGTCGAACACCCAGGAAATCCCGATTCCCGCGGCAAAGTAGCTGTCGCGCTTCACGAGCGGGCTCGCGTCGAACACGGCGCCGCGCAGGGTGTCGGCGCGCACGAAGGCACCCACCCAGGTGCGCGCGAAGCGCCGGCTCGCGGAGGCGAGGAACTGGAAGCCGCCATAGCCCCCGCGCGCGGCGAAGGCCGGGCGTGCGGCCGTGGCGAACTGCGGCGCCACGCTGTAGTAGTACGCGTGCTGCCGCCGGTCGCCGTACACCGGGCCGGCAAGCAGGCCGAAGCTCCAGCCGGCGAGCGCCCCGCGCCCGGGCAGGTCGAGATTGAGGTGCGGCGTGGCCACCCAGCCGATGGCGCGCGGCGACGACTCCACGGTGAACGCCGCGCGTAGCGGCGCGCGCAGATCGAGGCGCACCCCGCCCGTGCTCTCCCAGAGCCGCAGCTTGAGCAGCGGTCCCGCCTCGACCGAGGGCTCGAGGTCCGGCATGCCCGCCCGCGCAGCGTTGTCCGAGCTGTTCACCGGCAGCGAGGCGAAGAAACTCACGTCGAGCTCCGCGCGCTCGCTGTCGAAAAGGAGCCCGCGGACGCCATGCCGGTCGGCCTTGAGGAACTCGCCCCGATAGACGAAGTACGGCAGCGGCAGGACGTAGCCGCGCCCCTCGTCCGCCCCCCGGTAGTCCGGCAGCGCGAGCACCGCGACCCCCGCGCCCGCCTCCCACAGCGGCAGGTCGGCGGCGACGGCCGGCGCCGCGGCGAGCGACAGAACGATCGCCAGCGTCCGCTTCATGCCCCGCCATGGCTCGCCTGCCGCATGCGCCTCCCTCGACCCGCGGCGGATTCTAACCTGCGCGGCTACGGGTTCTTTTCCAGGTTGGCGGCGCGGATCTCGACGTCCGCGCGCTCGCGCAGGCTCGCCACGTACGCCTCGAGCTGCCGCGCGCCCGCGGCCTGGGCGATGCGCTGCCGCTCGGCCGAGCGCTCCTCGTCGGGGCGCGCCTCCGGCTCCAGGACCTTCGTCACGCGATAGAGCATGTAGCCTTGCGCGCCGCGCTCGGCGCCGGCGTAGGCCGGCAGCTTGCGCGCATCCGCGCTCATGATCCGGCGAAGCGCCCCGGCGGGGATACCCTGCGCGCTGCGCCGCGAGACGATCTTCGCGGCGCCCCATTGCAGGCCCGCCTCGCCGCCCTTGCGCAGCTCGGCAAGCTTCGCGGTGCCCGACTCCTGCGCGAGGCGCGCGGCCTCGCGCGCGCGCAGCATGCGCCCGATCTCGGCGCGCACCTCCTCGAGCTTGCGCTGGGTCTCCGGCTGGTGCTCGATCACGCGCGCGGACACCAGGACGCCGGGCGCCACTTCGATGGCGTCGGTGTTGCGGCGGTGCTGGAGCGCGTCGTCGCTGAAGAGCGCGCCGAGGAGCTTGGCATTGCCGAGCACGCCCGCGGAAGCGGCGGGCGTGCGCATCAGCCAGTCGCTCGTTTGCAGCTTCAGCCCGAAGCGCTCTGCCGCCGGCTTCAGGCTGTCGGGCTGCTCGTACACCATGTTGCTGAAGGCCTCGGCGGACTCGGCGAAGCGCCGGTTCCCCTCGCGGCGGCCGAGCTCGGCCGCCAGCTCCTCGCGCACCTCGCTGAACGGGCGCGCCTTCGCGGGCTGCACCCCGGTCAGCCGGATCACGTGCCAGCCGAATTCGCTCTTCACCGGCTCGCTCACCTCGCCTTCCTTCATGCGGAACGCCGCGTCCTCGAAGGCGGGCACCATCATGCCGCGGCCGAAGAAACCGAGGTCGCCGCCCGCAGCCGCGGACCCCGGATCCTGCGAGTGCTGCTTCGCGAGCTCCGCGAAGCGCGCGGGCGCCTTGCGCACCTCGGCGGCCAGCTTCTTCGCTTCTTCCTCGGTCTTCACGAGAATGTGGCTCGCCCGGCGCTGCTCGGAGACCTGGAACTGCCCGGCGCGCGCCTCGTAGGCCGCCCGCAGCTCGGCCTCGGGGACCTGCGCCGCGCCGGCCTGCTGCTCGGCCGAGAGCACGAGGTACTCCGCGCGCACCCGCGCGGGCACCTGGAACTCCGCGAGGTTCGCCTCGTAGTACGCCTTGACCTCGTCCTCGCCCACCTTGACCTGGGCGAGGAAGGGTTGCGCGGGGACGAGCGATTCCTGCACCTCGCGCCGCTCGCCCTGCAGCGCCTCGAGCCGCGCCGCCACGGTGCGCGAGACGATCGCAGTGCCGGCCACCGCCCCCGTGAGGCGCGCCTGTGCGATGTCCTGGCGCAGGCGCGCCTCGAACATCTGCGGCGTCATGTTCTGCGCGCGCAGCAGCGCCTCGTAGTTGGAACGCGAGAATCCGCCCTCGCCCTGGAAAGCCGGTATCGCGGCGATGGTCTCGCGAAGCTCCTCGTCGCCCACGGCGAGCCCGGCGCGCAGCGCCGCGTCAAGCATGAGGCGCTGCGAGATCAGCTGCTCGAGCAGCGCGCGGCGCGCCTGCGGCGTGTCGAGCGAGTCGAGGTCGATGCCCGGGCCGAAAGCGGCGCGCAGCCGCTCGCGCTGGCTGCGCAGCGCCTCGGCGAACTCCTGCTGCGTGATCGACGACCCGTTCACCGTGGCGACGTCGCTGCGGCTGCCGAAGGAGCCCGTGTAGGACTCCAGCCCGAAGAAGGCGAACGGCACCACCAGCAGGACGAGCACGACCTGCGCGAGGCGCTTGCGCTTCTGAATCAGCTCGAACATGGCTTAAGAGTGTTGGCGGAGCGGACGGGACTCGAACCCGCGACCCCCGGCGTGACAGGCCGGTATTCTAACCGACTGAACTACCGCTCCGT
>JBFWWT010000002.1:0-37686 GCA_050246035.1 Burkholderiales bacterium | reverse complement strand
CTGGTGGGTGCTGACGGGATCGAACCGCCGACATTCGCCGTGTAAGAGCGACGCTCTACCAGCTGAGCTAAGCACCCGCAAAAGGGGCGCTAGTTTATCGCGTCCTTGAGCGCCTTGCCAGCGCGGAAGCGCGGCACGCGCGCCGCCGCGATCTGGACTTGCGCGCCGGTGCGCGGATTGCGGCCGGTGCGCGCCCGGCGCGCCGCCGGATAGAACGTGCCGAAGCCGACCAGGGTGACCGGCTGGCCCGTCCGCAGACTCGCCTTCACCGCGCCGACGACGGCGTCGAGGGCGCGTTCCGCGGCGAGCTTGGAGATTTCCGCCTGCTGCGCGACGTGCTCGATCAGCTCGGCCTTGTTCACGCGGCCTCCTTCAGTGTTTCACGGCCGTGGCCGTGCCGGGCTTGTCCTCGGCCGGGGGCAGCGGCGCTGCCGCCACCTCGGGCTCGGGCAGTGCCTGCGGCTGGCGCTCGAGCGCCACCTCGAGCACCTTGTCGATCCACTTCACCGGGATGATCTCGAGCTTGTTCTTCACGTTGTCGGGGATGTCGACGAGGTCCTTCACGTTCTCGTCCGGGATCAGCACGGTCTTGATGCCGCCGCGGTGCGCGGCGAGCAGCTTCTCCTTCAGGCCGCCGATCTGCAGCACCTCGCCGCGCAGCGTGATCTCGCCGGTCATGGCGACGTCGGCGCGCACCGGGATGCCGGTCAGCACCGAGACCATGGCCGTGGCGATGCCGATGCCTGCGCTCGGGCCGTCCTTGGGCGTGGCGCCCTCGGGCAGGTGGATGTGGATGTCGTTCTTCTGGTAGAAGTCCTCCTGCACGCCGAGCTTGCGCGAGCGGTTGCGCACCACCGAGAGGGCTGCCTGGATGGACTCCTGCATCACCTCGCCGAGCTTGCCGGTGGTGATGGTCTTGCCCTTGCCCGGCATGGTCACCGTCTCGATGGTAAGCAGCTCGCCGCCCACCTCGGTCCAGGCGAGACCGGTGACCTGCCCGACCTGGTTCTGCTTCTCGGCCATGCCGAAGGTGTAGCGGCGCACGCCGAGGAACTTGTCGAGGTTCTTCGGCGTCACCGTGATGCGGCGCGCCTTGCCCTCGGCGGCCTGCTTCTCCACCAGCAGCTGCTTGACCGCCTTGCGGCAGATCTTGGAGATCTCGCGCTCGAGACTGCGCACCCCGGCTTCGCGCGTGTAGTAGCGCACGATGTCGCGCACCGCGGGCTCGCTCACCGCGAGCTCGCCTTCCTTCAGGCCGTTGCTCTTCATCTGCCGCGGCAGCAGGTAGCGCACGGCGATGTTCACTTTCTCGTCCTCGGTGTAGCCCGAGAGGCGGATCACCTCCATGCGGTCCAGGAGCGGCGCCGGGATGTTGAGCGTGTTGGCCGTGGCGACGAACATCACCTCCGAGAGGTCGTACTCCACCTCGATGTAATGGTCGGTAAAGGTGTGGTTCTGCTCGGGGTCGAGCACCTCGAGCAGCGCGGAGGACGGATCGCCGCGCCAGTCCTGGCCGAGCTTGTCCACCTCGTCGAGCAGGAAGAGCGGGTTCTTCACGCCGACCTTGCTCATGTTCTGCAGGATCTTGCCCGGCATCGAGCCGATATAGGTGCGGCGGTGGCCGCGGACCTCGGCCTCGTCGCGCACGCCGCCGAGCGACATGCGCACGAACTTGCGGTTGGTCGCGCGCGCGATCGACTGGCCGAGCGAGGTCTTGCCTACGCCGGGCGCGCCCACCAGGCACAGGATCGGCGCCTTCATCTTGTCCACGCGCGTCTGCACGGCGAGGTACTCGACGATGCGCTCCTTCACCTTCTCCAGGCCGTAGTGGTCCTGATCGAGGACGGCCTGCGCCGCCTTGATGTCCTTGGAGATCTTGGAACGCTTGCGCCAGGGCAGGTTGACCAGTGTCTCGATGTAGTTGCGCACCACGGTGGCCTCGGCCGACATCGGCGACATGAGCTTGAGCTTCTTCAGCTCGGCCTCGGCCTTCCGGCGCGCGTCCTTGGGCATGTGCGCGCGCTTGATGCGCTTTTCCATCTCCTCGAGGTCGGCGCCCTCCTCGCCCTCGCCGAGCTCCTTCTGGATCGCCTTCACCTGCTCGTTCAGGTAGTACTCGCGCTGGCTCTTCTCCATCTGGCGCTTGACGCGCCCGCGGATGCGCTTCTCGACCTGCAGGATGTCGATCTCGGTCTCGAGCTGGGAAAGCAGGTGCTCGAGGCGGCCCTTGACGTCGAACATCTCCAGTACCTGCTGCTTCTGCTCCAGCTTGAGCGGCAGGTGCGCGGCCACCGTGTCGGCGAGGCGCCCGGCTTCGTCGATGCCCGAGAGCGAGGTGAGGATCTCCGGCGGGATCTTCTTGTTCAGCTTCACGTATTGGTCGAACGCCGACAGGAGCGCGCGACGCATGGCCTCGATCTCGGCGAGCGCCGCCCCTTCCACCGCCACGGGCTCGCCCTCGGCCACCCAGTGCGTCTTCAGGTCGGTCACGTTGCGGATGCGCGCCCGGCTGCCGCCTTCCACCAGCACCTTCACCGTGCCATCGGGGAGCTTGAGCATCTGCAGGATGCTCGAGACGCAGCCGATCTCGTACATGTCTTCGGGGCCGGGGTCGTCCTTCGCCGCCGACTTCTGCGCCACCAGCAGGATGCTCTTGCCCGCCTCCATGGCCGTCTCCATCGCCTTGATGGACTTGGGCCGCCCGACGAACAGCGGGATCACCATGTGGGGGAAGACCACCACGTCGCGCAGCGGCAGCAGCGGGTACTGCGTGGAGCCGGAAGGGATGTCGTTCATCTCGGGCATGTGCGGCCGACCGCAGCGGAATCAATAGGCTTCGAGGGTACACGCAAGCTGCGTGCCCCGCAACGCGAAAAAGGCAACGAAATGCGGCGCTTAGGCCGAGGAGCCGGCAACTTTGTGCTGGTCGGAATAGATCAGCAGCGGCTTGCCGTCGGCCAGGATCATCTGCTCGTCGACCACGACCTTGCTGACATTCTCCAGCGTCGGAAGTTCATACATCGTGTCGAGCAGCACGTTCTCGAGGATGGAGCGCAGGCCGCGCGCGCCGGTCTTGCGCGCGAGCGCGCGCCGCGACACGGCGCCGAGCGCCGCGGGGCGCACCTCGAGCTCCACCCCTTCCATCTGGAACAGGCGCTGGTACTGCTTGATGAGCGCGTTCTTCGGTTCGGTGAGGATCTGGATGAGCGCGTGCTCGTCGAGCTCCTCGAGCGCCGCGACCACCGGCAGGCGGCCGACGAACTCGGGGATCAGGCCGTACTTGATCAGGTCCTCGGGCTCGGCGGCCTTCAGCAGGTCGAAAGTGGCCTTGGAATTGCCCGGCGAGCGCACCTCCGCGCCGAAGCCGATGCCGGTCTTCTCGGTGCGGTTGCGCACGATCTTCTCCAGCCCGTCGAAGGCGCCGCCGCAGATGAACAGGATGTTGGTCGTGTCCACCTGCACGAAGTCCTGGTTCGGGTGCTTGCGCCCGCCCTGAGGCGGCACCGAGGCGATGGTGCCCTCGATGAGCTTGAGCAGCGCCTGCTGCACGCCCTCGCCCGAGACGTCACGGGTGATCGAGGGGTTGTCGGATTTCCTCGAGATCTTGTCGATCTCGTCGATGTAGACGATGCCGCGCTTGGCCTTGTCCACGTCGTAGTCGCAGTTCTGCAGCAGCTTCTGGATGATGTTCTCGACGTCCTCGCCGACGTAGCCCGCCTCGGTCAGCGTGGTGGCGTCGGCGATGACGAAGGGCACGTTGAGCAGGCGGGCGAGCGTCTGCGCGAGCAGCGTCTTGCCCGAGCCCGTCGGCCCGATGAGCAGGATGTTGGACTTCGCCAGCTCCACCTCGTCGTTCTTCGACAGGTGCTTCAGGCGCTTGTAGTGATTGTAGACCGCGACGGAGAGGATCTTCTTCGCCTGGTCCTGGCCGATCACGTATTGATCGAGGATGTTGCGGATCTCGTGCGGACTGGGCAGGTCGGACTTCGCGCCCTTGCCGCCCTTGTCCGAGGCGGTCTCCTCGCGAATGATGTCGTTGCAGAGCTCGATGCACTCGTCGCAGATGAACACCGACGGCCCGGCGATGAGCTTGCGGACCTCGTGCTGGCTCTTGCCGCAGAACGAGCAGTACAGCAGCTTCTCGCCGGCGGCGGGCTTGTCCGACATCTAGCCGGGCTCCCTCGAGGTGAGGACCTTGTCCACGATGCCGTACTTTACCGCGTCTTCGGCCCCCATGAAAAAGTCGCGCTCGGTGTCCCGCTGGATGGTCTCCACGGGTTTGCCCGTGTGCTTGGCGAGGATCTCGTTCAGCCGCCCGCGCAGGTAGAGGATCTCCTTGGCGTGGATCTCGATGTCGGTCGCCTGCCCCTGGAAGCCGCCCATCGGCTGGTGGATCATGACCCGGGAATTCGGCAGGATGAAACGCTTGTCCTTGTCGCCCGCGGCGAGCAGCAGCGAGCCCATGCTCGCGGCCTGGCCGACGCACAGGGTGCTCACGTCGGGCTTGATGAACTGCATGGTGTCGTAGATCGCCAGCCCCGCCGACACCGAGCCGCCGGGCGAGTTGATGTAGAAGGAAATGTCCTTGTCCGGGTTCTCCGACTCCAGGAACAGCAGCTGGGCGACGATCAGGTTGGCGGTCGCCTCGGTCACCGGGCCGACCAGGAACACCACGCGCTCCTTGAGCAGCCGCGAATAGATGTCGTAGGCGCGCTCGCCGCGCCCCGACTGCTCGATGACCATCGGGATGAGCCCGAGGTCCTGAACGTCCGGCATCTTCCCCTGCCAGTTCATGCGTCGCTTCCCATCAGTTCGTCGAACGCCATCGGCTTGTCCATCACCTTCGCCTTCTGCAGCGCCCACTGCACGACGTTGCCTTCCAGCGCGAGGCTCTCCATTTCCTGCAGCCGCTGCGGCTGCATGTAGAACCATTTTACTACCTCGGCGGGACTCTCGTAGGACTGCGCCTCCCGCTCGATCAGGGCCCGCACTTCCGCCGGTTTCGGCTGCAGCTTCTCGGCGCGCGAGAGCTCAGCGATGATCAGGCCGAGCGCCACCCGCCGCCGCGCGGTTTCCTCGAACGCCTGCGGCTCCACCGGCAGCTTCTCGAACTTCATGCCACGCGCGCGCAGGTCGGCGGCCGCGCGCTCGGCGAGCTCGTGCGCCTCCATCGCCACCAGCGTCCTGGGCAGCTCGAGCGGCGTCGCCGCGAGCAGCGCCTCCATCGCCTGGTGCTTGACGCGCGCCTCGACGCGCTTGGCCGCCTCGCGCTCGACGTTCTGCTTCACCTCCGCGCGCATCTTCGCCAGGTCGCCGTCGGCCACGCCCAGGCTCTTCGCGAACTCGGCGTCCAGCGCGGGCAGCTGCGCCTGCTCGACCCGCTTCACCGCGAGCTCGAACTGCGCGGTCTTGCCGGCCACTTCCTTGCCGTGATAGTCCGCCGGGAACGCGACCTCGAAGGTCTTCGCGTCGCCCTCGGCGAGGCCGCGCGCGGCGGCCTCGAACTCGGGCAGCATGCGTCCTTCGCCGAGCACGAAGGCGAAGCCCTCGGCCTTGCCGCCCGCGAAGGGCTCGCCGCCGATCGTGCCGGCGAAATCCACCGTGACGCGGTCGCCGTCCTGCGCCGCGCGCCCGGCGCTCGCGTAGCTCACGCGCTGCTTGCGCAGGATCTCGAGCGTCCTGTCGACCGCCGCGTCGTCCACCGTCACCTGCGGCCGCTCGATCACCTGGCCCGAGAGGTCGCCGATCGCGAACTCCGGATAGACCTCGAAGGTCGCGTTGAACTCGAGCGCGCCGGCGGGCGCGTCCTTCTGCGCCTCGATGCGCGGCTGGCCCGCGACGCGCAGGTTGGCCTCGCGCACCACCTCGTTGAAGGCCTTCTGCACCGCGTCGCCGAGCACTTCGCCGCGCAATTGCGGCCCGTAGGTCTGCGCGAGCAGCTTCAGCGGCACCTTGCCCGGGCGGAAGCCCGGCATCTTCGCGCTGCGCGCCATCTTCTTCAGGCGCTCGTCGATCTCGCGCTCGATGCCGTCCATCGGCACCGACATCTTCACGCGCCGCTCGAGCGCCCCCAGTTGCTCCACGTTTGCCACCATGCCCGCTCAGTGCCCCCAGTGTGCGTTGGTGCGAAGGGAGGGACTCGAACCCTCATGCCTCGCGGCGTCAGATCCTAAGTCTGGTGCGTCTGCCAGTTCCGCCACCTTCGCGCGAAAAATGCGAATGGAAAGAAAGTATTATACCCGCGCGTGCCGGTCGCCCATTACGAGAACTTCCCCGTCGCCTCGCTGCTGCTGCCCGCGCGCCTGCGCCCGCCCGTGGAGGAGATCTACCGCTTCGCGCGCAGCGCCGACGACGTCGCCGACGAGGGCGACGACCCGCCCGCCGCGCGCCTGGCGAAGCTCGAGGCCTGCCGCGGCGAGATCGAGCCCATCGCGCGCACGCACGGCCTGCCGCGCGAGCCCTTCGCCGACCTGCTCGACGCGTTTTCGCAGGACGTCGTCAAGACCCGCTACGCGAGCTACGCCGAGCTGCTCGACTACTGCCGGCGCTCGGCCAATCCCGTCGGGCGGCTGCTGCTGCACCTGTTCAAGCGCACGTCGGCAACGGACCTCGCGCAATCCGACGCCATCTGCACGTCGCTGCAGCTCGTCAACTTCTGGCAGGACGTCGCACTTGACTACGCGAAGGGCCGCATCTACCTGCCCCTGGACGAAGTGGCGGCGCACGGCGTGACCGAGGCGCACCTCGCCGAGGCGCGCTGCGACGAAGCCTGGCGCGCGCTCATGGCCTTCCAGGTCCGCCGCACGCGCGCGCTCATGCTCACCGGCGCGCCGCTCGGGCGAAGCCTCACCGGGCGCATCGGGCTGGAAATCCGCGCCACCGTGCAGGGCGGCCTGCGCATCCTGGAGCGGATCGAGCGCGCGGGCTACGACGTCTTCCGGCGGCGCCCCGAGCTGCGCTGGCACGACTGGCCCGTCATCCTGGCGAGGGCGATCTGACTCCCGACCAGTACTGCCAGCAGAAGGCCGCGGCGAGCGGCTCGAGCTTCTACTACTCGTTCGTCTTCCTGCCGCCGCAGCGCCGGCGCGCGATCACGGCGCTCTACGCATTCTGCCGCGAGGTGGACGACGTGGTGGACGAGTCGAGCGACGCGCAGCTCGCCGCGACCAAGCTCGCGTGGTGGCGGCAGGAGATCGGCCTGCTCTTCGACGGCCGGCCCCAGCATCCCGTGTCGCGCGCCCTGCAGCCTGCCCTCGCGCCCTACGGCATCACCGCGGCGCGGCTGAACGAGATCGTCGACGGCATGCAGATGGACCTCACGCAGACGCGCTACCTCGACTTCGCCGCGCTCGAGCGCTACTGCTACCACGTGGCGGGCGTGGTCGGCATGCTCGCCGCCGGCATCTTCGGCTACACGGACGCGCGCACGCTCGAGTACGCGAAAACGCTCGGCACCGCGTTCCAGCTCACCAACATCATCCGCGACGTGGGCGAGGATGCCCGCAAGAACCGGATCTACCTCCCCGTCGAGGACCTGCAGCGCTTCGGCGTCTCGGCCGCGGATCTGCTCGCCGCGAAGCACGGACCCGCGTTCGTCGAGCTGATGCGCTTCCAGGCCGAGCGCGCGCGGCGCCGCTACGCGGCGGCCTATGCGGCGCTGCCTGCAGCCGACCGGCGCGCGCAGCGTCCGGGCCTCGTCATGGCGGCGATCTACTCGGCGCTCCTCGACGAGATCGAGCGCGACGGCTTTCGCGTGCTCGAGGGCCGCACCTCGCTCACGCCGATGCGCAAGCTCTGGATCGCCTGGAAGACGTGGCTGCGCGGGTAGCCGTGGTGGGCGCCGGCTACGCCGGCATGGCGGCGGCTGTGACGCTCGCGCAGCGCGGCGCGCGCGCCGTGGTATTCGAATCCGGCCCGGTCCCCGGGGGCCGCGCGCGACGCGTGACGACCGGCGGGCGCACGCTCGACAACGGCCAGCACATCCTCGTGGGCGCCTATGCCACGCTTTTTTCGCTCATGCGCGCGGTCGGTGTGCCCGCCGACGCCGTGCTGCGCATGCCGCTCGAGCTGCGCTATGCCGACGGCACGCGCCTGCGACGGTTGTTCCTCCCCGAGCCGCTGGGGCTCCTCGGCGGGCTGCTGTCGGCCCGCGGACTGCCGTGGCGCGAGCGTCTGGGCGCGGTGCGCTTCATGCTCACGCTGCGCCGGCTCGGCTTTCGCCTGGCGCCGGACTGCAGCGTGCAACAGCTCCTCGAGCGCCACGGCCAGGATGGGCGCATCGGGCACTACCTGTGGAAGCCGCTTTGCGTCTCTGCGCTCAACACGCCGCCCGAGCGCGCCTCGGCGAACGTCTTCCTCGCCGTGCTGCGCGACACGCTCGCGGGCGGCGATGACGCGAGCGACCTCCTGCTGCCGCGCGTCGACCTGTCGAAGCTCTTTCCCGAGCCGGCGGCCGCCTGGCTCGCCGCTCAGGGCAGCGAGCTGCGGCTCGGCGAGACGGTGCGCGAGCTCGAGCCGCTGCGCACGGCGTTCGACGCGGTAATCCTCGCCGTGGGCCCGCACCAGCTGAAGGTGCTCGCCCCCGCGCTCGCGCGCGAGTTCGAATACCAGCCGATCTACACCTGCTATCTCCAGTATTCGCCGGGGACGCGCCTGCCCCTGCCCATGCTGGGGCTCGCGCAGGGCGTCGTGCAATGGGTGTTCGATCGGGGCGCGCTCGGCGGCGACAAGGGACTGCTCGCCGCCGTGATCAGCGCCCAGGGCGACCACCAGCAGATGACGCACGACGAGCTGGCGGCGGCCTGCCATCGCGAGATCGCCGCGGCGCTGCCCTCGCTGCCCGAGCCGCAGTGGACGCAGGTCATCGCCGAGAAGCGCGCCACCGTCGCCGTCGGCGCGGGGCTCGAGCGCCCCGGCGCGACGACGGCGCTGCCGGGCGTGTTTCTCGCCGGCGACTACACCGATCCCGAGTACCCCCCGACGCTCGAGGCGGCCGCGCGCAGCGGCGTGCGCGCGGCGCAATGCGCGCTCCCGTCATGACGCGCCTCGAAGCCCGCCAGGCCGACATCACCACGCTCGCGGTGGACGCGATCGTGAATGCCGCGAACGAGAGCCTGCTCGGCGGCGGTGGGGTGGACGGCGCGATCCACCGAGTGGCGGGACCGCAGCTCCTCGAGGAGTGCCGGGCCTTGCACGGCTGCCCCACCGGCGAAGCGAAGATCACGCGCGGCTACCGGTTGCCGGCGAAGCACGTCATCCATACGGTAGGGCCGGTCTGGCGCGGCGGCGGCCGCGGCGAGGCGAAGCTGCTCGCCTCCTGCTACCGGCGCTCGCTCGAGCTCGCGGCGCGGCACGGCGCGAGAAGCGTCGCCTTTCCGGCGATCAGCACGGGCGTCTACGGCTATCCGAAAGAGGAAGCCGCGCGCATCGCCGTGCAGACGGTGCGCGCGAGCGCGAGCGCGAGCGCGGCCGCGCCGCTCGAGCGCGTCATCTTCTGCTGCTTTTCCGAGGAGGACCTGCGGCGCTACGAGCGGCTGCTCAAAGGCTCCTGAGCAGCTGCACCGCCTGGTCCACGCGCTCCACCGCGAGGATCTCCAGGCCCTGGATCTTTGCCTTCGGGGCGTTCGCCTTGGGGACGATCGCGCGCTCGAAGCCCAGCTTCGCGGCTTCCTTCAGCCGGTCCTGCCCGCGCGGCGCGGGTCGGACCTCGCCCGCGAGACCGATCTCGCCGAAGGCGAGGAGCTTCCCCGGGATCGGCCGGTCGGTGAGCGATGACACGATGGCGAGCGCCGCGGGCAAGTCCGCGGCGGGCTCGGCGATGCGCACGCCGCCCACGGCGTTCACGAACACGTCCTGGTCCATGGTGGCGATGCCCGCGTGCCGGTGCAGGACGGCAAGCAGCATCGCGAGCCGGTTCTGCTCGAGGCCCACGGTCAGCCGCCGCGGGTTCGGCGCGTGCGCGGCGTCCACCAGCGCCTGGATCTCGACGAGCAGCGGCCGCGTGCCCTCGAGCGTGGCGAGCACGCACGAGCCGGCCACGTCGCGGCCGTGCCGCTGCAGGAAGAGCGCGGAAGGGTTCTGCACGCCGCGCAGCCCCCCGTCGGTCATGGCGAAGACGCCCAGCTCGTTCACCGCGCCGAAGCGGTTCTTCACCGCGCGCACGAGGCGGTAGGCCGAGTGCGGGTCGCCCTCGAAGTAGAGCACGGTGTCCACGATGTGCTCGAGCACGCGCGGGCCGGCGATGGCGCCTTCCTTGGTGACGTGGCCGACGATGAAGAGCGCGGCGCCCGCCTTCTTCGCGTGGCGCGCGAGCTGCGCGGCGCACTCGCGCACCTGGGCGACCGACCCGGGCGCCGACTGCAGCGTCTCCGACCACAGCGTCTGGATAGAGTCCACCACGGCGACCTCGGGGCGCGCCGCTTGCAGGGCGCCGAGCACGCGCTCGAGCTGGATTTCCGCGAGGAGCGCCACCCCCGCCCCGCCCACGCCCAGGCGCCGCGCGCGCAGCGCGACCTGCTCGGCCGACTCCTCGCCCGAGACGTAGAGCACGCGGCGGCGCTCGGCGAGCGCGGCGAGCGCCTGCAGGAGGAGCGTCGACTTGCCGATGCCGGGATCGCCGCCGATCAGCGCCACCTGCCCGGCCACGAGCCCACCGCCGAGCACGCGATCGAGCTCGCCAAGGCCGGTGGCGATGCGCTCGGCTTCGCGCGCCTCGATGCCGGCGAGCTGCACCGGCTCGGCCGCGGGCCCGCCTGCCCGCGCGCCGCGCTCGGCGGCCTGCTCGGTCATTGTCCCGGCCTCTCCGCAGGAGGGGCAAAGGCCCATCCATTTCACGGCGGTCGCGCCGCACTCGGAGCAGACGTAGACCGACTTCGCCTTCGCCATCAGTCTTCCTCGCGCACCGGCACGCGGGGTGCGAGCGCGCACAACAGCTCGTAACTCACTGTGCCCGCTGCGGCCGCCACCTCGTCGGCGGACAGGCCCTCGCCCCAGAGCGTGACCGGCGTGCCGATGTAGGCCTCCTCGATGTCGGTGATGTCCACGCACAGCATGTCCATGGATACGCGCCCCACGGTGCGCGCGCGCTTGCCGGCCACCAGCACCGGCGTGCCACTGGGCGCGTGGCGCGGGTAACCGTCGGCGTAGCCGCAGGCCACGATGCCGATCGTCATCGGCGCCTTCGCCTCGAACGTGAAGCCGTAGCCGACCCGCTCGCCCGGCGCCAGGTCCTGCACGGCGATCAGCTCGCTCGTCAGTGTCATCGCCGGCTGCAGGCCGATCTCCTCGGCGCTCCAGTCGGGAAACGGCGAGCAGCCGTAGAGCATGATGCCCGGGCGCACCCAGCCCACGCGCGTCTCCTTGAACCGCAGCAGCGCGGCGGAGTTGGCAACCGAGCGCGGCGCCTCGAGGGAGGCGACGAGCTCGTCGAACCAGCGCAGCTGGTCGTGCACGCCGCCCGGGCCGTCGGCGTCGGCGAAGTGCGTCATGAGCGTGACTTGCCGGATCCGCGGCAGCAGGCGCAGCGTGTTGTACGCCGGCCGCAGGCTGTCCACGCCGAAGCCGAGGCGGTTCATGCCGCTGTTCACCTTGAGATAGACGTCGAGGTCCGCGGGCATCTCCATGTGCTTCAGGAGCTCGACCTGCTCGGCGTTGTGGATGACCGGCGTGAGGCCGTACTTGAAGAGCAGCGGCACGTCGAGCGGCTTGAAGAAGCCCTCGAGCATGAGCAGCGGCTTCTTCACGCCCGCCAGGCGCAGCCGCGCGGCATCCTGGAAGTCGAGCAGCGCGAAGCCGTCGGCTTCCGCGAGCGCGCGCGCCGCGCGCTCCAGGCCGTGGCCGTAGGCGTTCGCCTTCAGTACCGCCCAGATCTTCGCGCCGCCCGCGGCCTCGCGCGCCTTGCCCAGGTTGTGGCGCAGGGCGGAAGGCCTGATCAGCGCGCGGATCGGACGGGGCATGGCGCAAGCATATCTCACCGTCCGGCGTGCTATAAGGACGCCGCCATGAGCCTAGGGTTCTACATCATCATGGCGGCGCAGTTCTTCTCGTCGCTCGCCGACAACGCGCTGCTGGTGGCCGCCATCGCCCTGCTCATCCAGAGCGACTCGCCCACGTGGCTCACGCCCTACCTCAAGTTCTTCTTCGTCATTTCCTACGTGGTGCTCGCGCCCTATGTCGGCGCCTTTGCCGACCGGCTGCCCAAGGGCCACGTGATGTTCGTCTCCAACCTGATCAAGATCGTCGGCTGCGCGCTCATGCTCTTCGAGGTGAACCCGCTCGCCGCCTACGCGCTCGTCGGCCTCGGCGCGGCCGCCTACTCGCCCGCCAAGTACGGCATCCTCACCGAGTACCTGCCGCCCGCGAAGCTGGTGATCGCCAACGGCTGGATCGAGGGCCTCACGGTGGGCTCGATCATCCTCGGCACGGTGCTCGGCGGCGTCCTGATCAGCGCGCGCGTCTCGGCGCATCTGCTCGGCATCGGCGCCCCGGGCATCGATACGCCGGCGGAGGCCGCCGTCGCCCTCATCATCTTCGTCTACGCGGCGGCGGCGATCTTCAACCTCTACGTGCCGCGCACGGGCGTGGCGCTCAAGCCCCTGCCGCCCAGCCCGGTCGACACCCTGCGCGACTTCTACCACTGCTGCCAGCGCCTGTGGTCCGACAAGCTCGGCCAGATCTCGCTCGCCGTCACCACGCTGTTCTGGGGCGCGGGCGCCACCCTGCAGTTCATCGTCATCGAATGGGCGCGCGCGGCGCTCGGCTACGACCTGTCCAAGGCCGCGATCCTGCAGGGCGTGGTCGCCATGGGCATCGCCGCGGGCGCGGTGCTCGCCTCGTGGCGCGTCTCGCTGGACCGCGCGGTGCACGTCATCCCGCTCGGCATCGCCATGGGCTTCATCATCATCGCCATGAACTTCGTGAGCACCGTGGGCGTCGCCATCCCGCTCATGATCGCCATCGGCGGGCTGGCCGGCTTCTTCGTCGTGCCGATGAACGCGCTGCTGCAGCACCGCGGCCACAACCTCATGGGCGCGGGCCGCTCCATCGCCGTGCAGAATTTCAACGAGAACGTCTCCATCCTCGTCATGATCGCGGTGTACTCGGCGCTCCTCGGCGCGGGGCTGTCCATCTACACCGTGATCGTCCTCTTCGGCCTGTTCATGGCGGGCGCGATGACCGGCGTGCTCGTGTGGTACCGGCGCAACCGGCGCGTGCATCGCGAGGAGATCGAGGCGCTGCTGGAGATTGCGCGGTCGGAGAAACACTAGGGGCCGGCGACGAGGCTGGGCGCTGCGCGGGTTCTCGCCTTTAAATACATCTCCCCTTTTTTCCGGCCGGAAGATTCACCCGGCCGGAAAAAAGGGGAGACGATAGAAAATCAAATCCGCGCCTACTCCTGATCCCGGGCGATGGTTTTCCTCGCCAGCACCAGATCCGCCCACGCCTTCGCCTTGTCCGGCAGGTTCCGGAGCAGGTACGCCGGGTGGTAGGTCACCACCAGCGGCACGCCGTGGTACTGGTGCACGGTGCCGCGCAGGCTGCCGATGGTGGCCTCCGTATTGAGCAGCGTCTGCACCGCGAAGCGGCCCATGGCGAGGATGAGCCTGGGCTTGATCAGCTCGACCTGGCGGACGAGGTAGGGCGAGCAGGTGGCGACCTCGATCGGCTCGGGGTTGCGGTTGCCGGGCGGCCGGCACTTGAGCACGTTGGCGATGTAGACGTTCTTTCCGCGCGCGAGGCCGAGCGCGGCGAGCATGCTGTCGAGCAGCTTGCCGGCCTGGCCGACGAAGGGCTCGCCGAGGCGGTCTTCCTCCGCGCCGGGCGCCTCGCCGACGAGTAGCCACTCGGCGTTTTCGTCGCCGACGCCGAAGACGGTCTGGGAACAGCCGGCGCGCAGGCCGCAGGCGGTGCAATCACGGACGGCCGCCTTCAGCTCCGTCCAATCCATGCGCGCGATTCGCTCTTCCCTACGTCCCCCCGTTTCCGCGCTTGCTGCGGAAACGGGGGGATGCGTTTCAGACCTCAATCGCCACACGGGCGTCAACCCCATCTCGTGCAGGATTTCCAATCGCCGGCTCACAGCGCCCTCTGCAGCACCAGCGCATCCTCCCGCCCGCCCGCCGCCGGGTAGTAGCCGCGGCGCCGCGCGATCCTCCGGAAGCCGTGGCGCTCGTAGAGCGCCTGCCCGGGGAGGTTGCTCGGGCGCACCTCGAGGAAGATCTGGCGCGCGCCGAGCTCGCGCGCGAGGTTCATCGCGCTGCCCAGCAGCGCCGCGCCGTGGCCGCGGCGCTGCCATCCTGCCGCCACGGAGAGGTTGAGCAGGTGCGCCTCGCCCGCCGCGACCATGAGCACGAAGTAGGCGATCAGCTCGCCGCCGGCGCGCAGCGTGCGGCAGGCGTAGCGCGAGCGCAGCGAGTCCGCGAAGTTGCCGCGCGTCCAGGGATGGCTGTAGACGGCCTGCTCGATCGCCAGCACCTCGTCGAGATCGGACTCGCGCATCGGCGCGAGCTGTGGCTCGTCCTTGAGGACCGCGCTCATCGCCGGCGGCGCTCCTCGGTGGTGAGCGCGACCTTGTCGCGCAGGTAGACGGGCGCCGCGCGCGCCGCGTCCACGCCCTCGCCCGCCGCGAGGCGCGGCGCCGCGAGGCGCGCCACCGCGGCGGCGCCGGGGTGGATCTCCGCGTATACGTTGTCGTAGCCCATGGTGCCGTAGACGCCGAAGCCGCTGCCGCAGCCCACCCAGCCCTCGCCCGGCGGGCGCGGCGCCGCCGGGGGCGCGACGCACTGCGCGGGCAGCACTTCCCGCCAGCCGCCGGGGCGCCGCTCGTACGCCGCATGGTACACCTCGCCCATGCGCGCATCGAGGGCGGCGACGACGCGCGGCGCGCCGCACTCCTCGGCCATCGCTTCGAGCGAGGACACGCCGCACACCGGAAGCCCGCGCGCGAACGCGATGCCCTGCGCGAGGCCGCAGGCGATGCGCAGGCCGGTGAAGGAGCCGGGCCCCGCGCCGAAGGCCACTGCCTCGAGCTGCGCGATGTCCAGGCGCGCCGAAGCGAGCAGCTCGTCGAGCATCGGCAGCACGAGCTCGCCGTGGCGATGATCGGCGCGGCGCTCGGCGGCGCGCAGCTCGCCGTCCGTCCACAGCGCGACCGAGCACCACTCGCCGGAAGTGTCGAACGCGGCGAATTTCACCGCGCGATTCTAGCTATACTCGCGGCCATGACCACGCACAGGATCGCAGTGATTCCCGGCGACGGCATCGGCCGCGAAGTGATGCCCGAAGGCGTGCGCGTGCTCGAGGCCGCGGGCGCGAAGCACGGCATCCGCTTCCAGTGGCAGGAGTTCCCCTGGAGCTGCGACTGGTACCGCGAGCACGGCAGGATGTGCCCCGACGACGCGCCGCAGATCCTGCGCGGCTACGAGGCGGTGTACTTCGGCGCCGCGGGCAACCCGGCGATCGTGCCCGACCACATCTCGGCCTGGGGCCTGCTCATCAATTTCCGGCGCTGGTTCGACCTGTACGTGAACCTGCGGCCGGTGCGCCTGTTCGAGGGCCTGCCCTGCCCGCTCGCCGGGCGCAAGGCCGGCGACATCGACTACGTGGTGGTGCGCGAGAACACCGAGGGCGAGTACGGCAATATCGGCGGTCGCGTCTTCGAAGGCACCGAGCGCGAGATGGTGACGCAGCAGTCGGTGTTCTCGAGGAAGGGCGTGGACCGCATCATGAAGTACGCCTTCGAGCTCGCGAAGACGCGAAAGAAGCACCTCACTTCCTGCACCAAGTCGAACGGCATCACCATCACCATGCCGTACTGGGACGAGCGCTTCGCCGAGATGAAGAAGCAGTTTCCGGACGTGCGCGCCGACCAGTACCACGTGGACGGCCTGTCCATCCAGATGGTGCTCAATCCCGACCGCTTCGACGTCATCG
Source organism: Burkholderiales bacterium (assembly GCA_050246035.1). Classification (GTDB taxonomy): domain Bacteria; phylum Pseudomonadota; class Gammaproteobacteria; order Burkholderiales; family SG8-39; genus JAABQT01. The sequence continues at coordinate 21,756 of JBFWWT010000002.1, read as the reverse complement.
TCGCCTCGAACCTCTTCGGCGACATCCTCTCCGACCTCGGACCGGCCACGGCGGGCACGATCGGCATCGCCGCCTCGGGCAACATCAACCCGGAGCGCACCGCGCCCTCGATCTTCGAGCCGGTGCACGGCTCGGCGCCCGACATCGCCGGGAAGAAAATCGCCAACCCCATCGGCCAGATCTGGTCCGGCGCGCTGATGCTCGAGCATCTCGGCCATGCGGAGGCCGCGGCCGACGTGGTGCGCGCCATCGAGCGCGTGATCGTCGACGGCCCGCACACGCCCGACATGAAGGGCAAGGCTTCGACGATGGAGGTCGGCGCGGCTGTGGCCGACGCGCTGCGCGGCGCTTCCAAGCGCGCGGCGTGAGGACCTATCGCATCGCCGCGATTCCCGGCGACGGCATCGGCAACGAGGTCATCCCGGCGGGCATCGAGGTCCTCGACGCGCTCGCGGCGAAGGAGGGCTTCCGCCTCGACTACGAGCACTTCGACTGGAGCTCGGCGCGCTACCTGAAGACGGGCGCCTACATCCCCGAGGGCGGCCTCGAGAAGCTGAAGACCTTCGACGCCATCTTCTTCGGCGCCGTGGGCGCACCCGACGTGCCCGACCACGTGTCGCTCTGGGGCCTGCGGCTGCCGATCTGCCAGGGCTTCGACCAGTACGCGAACGTGCGCCCGACGCGCGTGCTGCCGGGGGTGACGAGCCCGCTCGCGAATGCTGGCGACATCGACTGGGTCATCGTCCGCGAGAACTCCGAGGGTGAGTACTCGGGCTCGGGCGGTCGCGTGCACAAGGGCCTGCCCGAGGAGATCGCCACCGAGACTTCCGTCTTCACGCGCGCGGGCGTCGCGCGCATCCACCGCTTCGCCTTCGAGCTGGCGAGGAAGCGCCCGCGCAAGCTCCTGACGCTCGTCACCAAGTCGAACGCGCAGCGTCACGGCATGGTGCTCTGGGACGAGATCTTCTACGAGGTGGCGACGGCCTATCCGGACGTGAAGCACGACCGCATCCTCGTGGATGCGATGACCACGCGCATGGTGCTCAAGCCCGGGTCCCTGGACACGATCGTCGCCTCCAACCTGCACGCCGACATCCTGTCCGATCTCGCGGCAGCGCTCTCCGGGTCGCTGGGCATCGCGCCGACGGCGAACCTCAATCCCGAGCGCAGGTTTCCCTCGATGTTCGAGCCGATCCACGGCTCCGCCTTCGACATCACGGGCAGGGGCGTGGCCAATCCCATCGCCACGTTCTGGACCGCGTCCATGATGCTCGAGCACCTCGGCGAGCCGAAGGCCGCCGCGCGGCTGATGAAGGCGATCGAGCGCACCACCGAGGAGCAGGTGTTCACGCCGGATCTCGGCGGCGTGCACGACACGCGCGCCGTGACCCAGGCGGTCAAGCGCGCCTTGTAGTGCTCCACGCCGACACCGCGCGCAACCGCCTCGTCGGCATCGGCATCGTCTCGCTCACCTACGTCTGCTTCACGCTGCTCGACGGCAGCGCCAAGTGGCTGGTGCAGAGCCTGCCCGTGCTGGTCGTGGTGTGGCTGCGGTTCCTCACGCACACGCTGATCGCCTCGGCGCTGCTCATTCCACTGCGCGGATTGGCGCTCGTGCGCACGCGGCACCTGCGCTGGCACCTCGCGCGCGGGGTGATGTTCTGCGCGATGACCGGCATGAACTTCTGGGCGCTGCAGTACCTGCAGCTCACGGTCACCGCCGCGATCTTCTTCACCGTGCCGATCCTCATCGCGGTGATGGGCGCGCCGCTGCTCGGCGAGAAGCTCGACGCGCGGCGCTGGGCGGCGATCCTCGCCGGCTTCGCGGGCGTGCTCGTCATCGTGCGCCCGGGCTCCGAGGCCTTCCATCCGGCGATGCTGCTGTCGGTCGCCAACGCCTTGCTGGTCGCGGTCTTCAACCTGATGACGCGCAGGCTCGCGGCCTACGACTCGCCCGAGACCATCCAGTTCCTGCCCGCCGTGGTGGCGAGCGTGCTCCTCGCGCCGTTCGCGCTCGCGGTATGGGAGTCGCCGCAGGGCGCATTCGAGTGGTTCATGCTCGCCATGCTGGGCGTGTTCGGCGGCACGGGGCATCACCTCCTCGCGCTCGCGCACCGCTACGCCCCGGCGAGCACGCTCGCGCCGTTCCTGTACCAGCAGATCCTCTACATGGGGCTCTTCGGCTACCTCGTCTTCGGCAGCGTGCCGGACGCCGCGGTGTGGGCCGGCGCGGCGATCGTGGTCTCGAGCGGCCTGTATCTTTTCGCGCGCGAGCGCCGCGGCCGCTAGGCTAGACTCCCCGCGGGGAGGGAGGATGCAGGAAGCCGTTTCGGTGCCTCTGTGGCTGGCGGTGGCGGGCGCCCTGCTCGCGGCCTGGGCGCTCTGCGAGCACGTGCTGATGCCGGCGCTGCGCTGGCTCGTCATGCACCCGGCCAACCGGGTGATGGAGGAAGTCGGCCAGCGCCTGCGCATCGGCATCCGGCCCTTCCAGCGCACGCGGCGCCAGGCGCTCATCCACCGGCTGATGACCGATCCCAAGGTGCAGCGCGCGGCGGAGGCCTACGCGCGCGAGCACGGCATTCCCCTCACGGCCGCGCTGCACCGCGCGGAGCGCCATGCGCGGGAGACCGTGCCCGCCTTCAACGCCTACCTCTACTTCCGCATCGGCTACTGGCTCGGCAAGCGCCTCGCGCAACTGCTCTACCGCGTGCGCCTGGGCTACGTGGATGCCGAGAACCTCGCGCGCGTGGAGCCCGAATCCACGGTGGTGTTCGTCATGAACCACCGCTCCAACATGGACTACGTGCTCGCCGGCTACCTCGCCGCCGACCAGACGGCCCTCTCCTACGCGGTGGGGGAATGGGCGCGCATCTGGCCGCTCTCGGCGCTCATCCGCTGGATGGGAGCGTACTTCGTGCGGCGCGACTCGCGCGACGAGCTCTACCGGCGCGTGCTCGAGCGCTACATCGTCATGGCCACCGAGGCCGGCGTGCCGCAAGCGGTGTTCCCGGAGGGCGGGCTGACGCGCGACGGGCGGCTGCGCGAGCCCAAGCTCGGCGCCATCGATTACATGATGCGCGGCTTTCGCGCCGACAGCGAGCGCGACCTCGTCTTCGTGCCGCTCGGCATCAACTACGACCGAGTGCTCGAGGACCGCACGCTCCTGCGCGCGCTCGATCCCGACGCGCCGCGCCGCGGGCTGCTCGCCGCGCTCGGCACGACGCTGCGCTTCCTGGCGCGCAATGCCTGGCTGATGCTGAGGAGCGAGTGGCATCGCCTGGGCTACGCCTGCGTGAACTTCGGCGCGCCGGTGTCCATGCGCGCGTACTGCAGCGAGCGCCGGCTCGACTTTCACCAGCTCGCCGGCGAGGAACGCCGGCGCGCCATGGCCGATCTCGGCCGCCATCTCATGGATTGCGTGGGGCGCATCGTGCCCGTGCTGCCCGTGCCGCTCATCGCCACGGTCTTCGTGCGCCGCGGCGACAAGGCGATCTCGGAGCTCGAGCTGAAGGGCGACGTGGGCGGGTTGCTGGAGGCGCTGCAGGCGCGCGGCGCGCACGTCTACGTGCCGCGCAAGGACTTCGACTACGCGATTCGCGTGGGCCTGCGCATGCTCCTCTTGCGCCGCCTCGTGGGCGAGCGCGACGGCCTCTACTACGCGCAGGCGGAAGAGCTCCCCCTCCTCCGCTACTACGCCAACTCCATCGCCCACCTGCTCTAATTGGGGACGGACCTCAATTTTCGCTATGCGAAAATTGAGGTCCGTCCCCAATTAGCGGCGCCGCATGTCGCGGTTTGCGTCCAGGATGTCCTGGCGAAGCTTTTCGCGCTCTTCGCGCGTGAAGCGGTGCTCGCGGCGCTCGCGGCGGTCCATGCGCTCGCGGCGCATCTCGCGGCGGTCATCGCGCTGCGTCTCGCGGCGCTCGAAGCGGTCGCGGTCGCGCTCGCGATCGCGGCCCTGGGCGAGCGCCGCTCCCTGCGCGAGCAGCAGGCCGGCGATGACGAGGGTAGCGAGGCGCTTCATGGCAGCGCGCATGATAAGGCGGCGGCCGCGCCCTTTCTGTAACATTGCGTAACGCCATGGCCGAGCTGAAGACCCGCATCCTCGTGGTCGACGACGACCAGCGCCTGCGCGACCTGCTCACGCGCTACCTCGCCGAGCAGAAGTTCGAGGTGCGCGCGGTGGCCGACGGGCCGGCGATGGACCGCCAGCTCTCGCGCGAGCGCTTCGACCTGCTCGTGCTCGACCTCATGCTGCCCGGCGAGGACGGGCTCGCCATCTGCCGGCGGCTGCGCGCCGCGGGCGGCGCGCCGGCGATCATCATGCTCACCGCCAAGGGCGACGAGGTGGATCGCATCGTCGGCCTGGAGATGGGCGCCGACGACTACCTGCCCAAGCCCTTCAACCCGCGCGAGCTCGTCGCGCGCATCAACGCCGTGCTGCGCAGGAAGCCCCGCGGCGCCCTGCCGGGCGCGCCCGGCGAGGACGGCATTCACCGCTTCGGCGCGTTCGAGTTCTCGCCCGCCACGCGCGAGCTGAGGAAGAGCGGCGAAAAAGTGCCGCTCACCACGGGCGAGTACTCGGTGCTCAAGGTCCTGGTGGAGCGTCCCCGCCAGCCGCTGTCGCGCGACCAGCTGATGGAACTGGCGCGCGGCCGCGAGTACGAGGTGTTCGACCGCGCGATCGACGTGCAGATCTCGCGCCTGCGGAAGCTCGTGGAGGAGGATCCCGCGCACCCGCGCTACATCCAGACGGTGTGGGGGCACGGCTACGTCTTCGTGCCCGACGGCCAGAAGTAGATGACGCTCTTCTGGCGGTCGTTCCTGCTGATCGCCGCGCTCATCGTTGTCTCGGTCCTCGCCTCGTTCCAGCTCCTGCGCACGGCCGAGCGCGAGCCGCGTGCGCGCGCGCTCGCGCGCCAGGCGGTGAGCGCGGTGAACCTGACGCGCGCCGCGCTCGTCAATGCCGATCCGCTGCGCCGACGGGAGCTGCTCGTCGCGATGAACGACCTCGAGGGCATCCGGGTCTACCCCGTGACCAACGCGGAGGCGCTGCGGCCGCTGCGGTCCGAGGGCCGCCTGGAGCGCGTGGCAGAGCTGGTGCGCGCGGAGCTCGGCGCGAAGACGCGCTTCGCCGCGGCGCGCGACGACCAGCGCGGCTTCTGGGTGAGCTTCTACATCGACGAGGACGAGTTCTGGGTCATGCTGCCGCGCGAGCGCTTCGAGCCCGAGCTCGGCCTGGGCTGGCTCGGCTGGGGCGCGCTGCTCCTCGTGCTCGCGCTGCTCGGCGCTTCGCTCATCGCCGCGACGCTCTCGCGACCCCTGCGCGCGCTCGCCGGCGCCGCCGAGCGCGTCGGCCACGGCGAGATGCCCGCGCCGCTCGCCGAGGCCGGGCCGCAGGAGCTCGCCAGCGTCTCGGCCGCGTTCAACCGCATGGCGCGCGACCTCGAGGCGCTCGAGCGCGAGCGCGCCATGGTGCTCGCCGGCATCTCGCACGACGTGCGCACGCCGCTGTCGCGCCTGCGCCTCGCGCTGGAGATGAGCGGCGCGAGCCCCGAGGCGCGCGAAGGCATGAGCGCGGACATCGACGAGATGGACCAGGTGGTCGGCCAGTTCCTCGAGTTCGCGCGCGGCGACACCGAGGCGCTCGCGACGCAGCCGGCCGCGCCGCTCCTCGAGGAGGTGCGCGAGCACTACGCGAAGCTCGGCCGCCGCGTCGAGGTGCGCGCGGGCGACGCCGCGCCCTTCCCCTTCGCGCGCATGGCGCTGCGCCGCGCGATCGGCAACCTGGTGGACAACGCGCTCCGGCACGCGGGCGAGCCGGTTGAGGTCGAGCTGCGCCGCGAAGGCGCGCAGGTGGTGATCGAGGTGCTCGACCGCGGCCCCGGCATTCCCGAGGGCGAGGCCGAGCGGCTGAAGCGCCCGTTCACGCGCCTGGACGAGGCGCGCGGCGGGGGCGGCGGCACCGGGCTCGGCCTGGCCATCGTCGAGCGCGTGGCGCGCGCGCACGGCGGGCGCCTCGATCTCGCCCCGCGCCCCGGAGGCGGGCTCGCGGCGCGGCTCGTGTTGAGCGCGCAGGCTTGAGCGCATAGCCTGGTACAGGGCGTCTGCGCGATTCTTGACCGAGGTCAATGCGGCGATGGCCTGGATATGTTGCAATGCAGCATCTCTAAGCTATTGGAGCAACGTATGATTTCCGAACTGGAAGCCCTCCTCAAGCGACTCGATGAGATGCGCATGACCCCCGCGGAGCGCAACCTCGCCAAAGCCCGTCTCATGCAGGCCGAAGCCATCGCCAACGGCCTCCAGGCCGCGATGAAAGCCCTCGGCCGCCTCATTCCAGGGCGTAGCGCCCCAGCACCTCGTAATCTGGGCCTTCACGCCCAGGCGCCGAATTCACGAGCCTGAACGCCTCCACCGGCCAGTCCAGGGCCGGCAGCGGCGGAAGCCGCCGGGGCGTCCGCGCCTTGCGGATGAGCGTGACATGCGCGGCGAAGCGCCGCGTCTCGCCGAGCGCCGCGGCGAGCGCCGCGAGCGCTGGCGGAGTCTCCGCGGGCCCCGCCCACACGATGCGATTGCGCGCCCAGTAGCGCGCCTGCTCCACCCGGAACGCGCAGGCCGGCAGGCGGACCTCCGCAGCCTGCCGCTTCGCGGCCTGCACGTCGGCATCCCCCAGAAAGGCGAGCGTGAGATGGATGCGCCCGGCCGGCGTGGGCCGCCCGCCGCAATCGCGCCGCGCTTCCCCCGCCCAGGCGGCGAGCGCCTCCGCCACCGGGGGCGGCGGCCAGGAGGCGAAGAACAGCCGCATCAGCGCTCGACGAAGTGCCGGCGCGTGAGCGCGGCAAGGTCGCGCGCGCCCGAGTCCCCCGATTTCTCCAGCTCCGCGACGATCAGCTCCTGCTCGCGCCGGCCGCGGTTCTGCGAGAGCTTCCAGCGCGTCTCCAGCCGCGTCACCGCGATCTCGAAGACGACGATGCCCTCGAGCATGCGCTCGACGTAGCCGGCGCCCAGCGCGTCGAATTTCGGCAGCCACTCCGGGTCGAGCTCGGCGACCAGGCGCCGCTGCGAGGCGTGCTTCGCCGCGCGCTCGGCGATCACGCGCACCTTGCCGTACGCGTGCACCGCGGCGTAGTTCCAGGTCGGCACGCGCTCGGTCGCTTCGTACCAGCGCGGCGAGACGTAGGCGTGGGGACCGGGGAACACGACCAGCACCTCGTCGTCGAAGAACGCCTGCCACTGGGGGTTGGGCTTCGCCATGTGCGACTGGATGACGAGCCCCCCTTCGCCGTCCTCGACGCTCACCGGCAGGTGCGAGGCCTGCGGCGCGCCGCCGGTGGCGGTGACGAGGAGCGCGAAGCTGTTCGCGCGCATGAAGTCCACGAGCTCGCGGCGGTCCTCGACCCGGTTGTACGGCGGGGAGTACATTTCAGTCCTCTTCTATCAGCGCGATGGCCATCGCGGCGATGCCCTCGCCGCGCCCCGTGAACCCCAGGCCCTCGGTGGTCGTGGCCTTCAGGTTGACCGCCGCCGGCAGGATGCCGAGGTCGGCGGCGATGTTTCCCGTCATGCGCGCGAAGTGCGGCGTCATGCGCGGCGCCTGTGCGACGATGGTGGCGTCCACGTTCACCACGCGCAGCTTCAGCCCCGCGAGCTTCTTCGCCACGTCGCGCAGCAGCACGCGGCTGTCGATCTCGGCGTACTGCGCATCCGTGTCCGGGAAGTGCCGCCCGATGTCGCCCAGGCCCGCGGCGCCGAGCAGCGCGTCGCAGATCGCGTGCAGCAGCACGTCGGCATCCGAATGTCCCTCGAGGCCGAGGTGGTAGGCAATTTCCACGCCGCCCAGCACGAGCTTGCGGCCCGGCACCAGCGCATGCACGTCGAAGCCCTGGCCGATTCTCATGCGCGCCTCGAAAGGATCGCCTCGGCGATCGCCAGGTCTTCGAGGTATGTCACTTTCAGGTTCTCGCGGCTGCCGAGGACGAGCCGCGGCCGCAGGCCCATGCTCTCGATCGCGGCGGCCTCGTCGGTCACCGTCTTCGCCGCCTTGCCCAGCGCCTCGGCGAGCAGCGCCGCGCGGAACATCTGCGGCGTCTGCGCGAGCCATAGCTGCGAGCGGTCCTCGGTGCCGGCGATGCGCTGTACGCCGCCTTCGTCCTTGCCCACGCGCTTCACGGTGTCGGACACGGGCAGCGCGAGGATGCCGCCGATCTGGTCGTGGCGGCACTCCTCGAAGAGCCGCTCGAGGTCCGCCGCGGGCAGGCAGGGGCGCGCCGCGTCGTGCACCAGCATCCAGTCGTCGGCCTGCACCGCCGCCATCGCCGCCACGAGGCCGTTGTACACCGAGTCGCGCCGCGTCTCGCCGCCGCAGTAGAGCGGCTCGAGCCGGCCGGCGAAGGCGCTCCAGTCGCAGCTCTTGAAAGCGGAATCGCCGGGCGCGAGCACGATGAACACCGTCTCCACGGGCGGGCGGCACACGGCGGCCACCGCGTGCCAGAGCATCGGCTTGCCGGCGAGCGCGGCGTACTGCTTGGGCTGCGCGCCCGCGATGCGGCTGCCGCTGCCGGCGGCGGGAATGAGGGCGAAGCAGCTCAAGGCAAAAAATCCATGAATTCAAGAAAGTATAATGGCAGGCAGCATGCTACGCGACCCGCTTCCGGGCAGCACGCACCCGGCGGGACTCGCCGGGTCGTCGGACGCGCTCGCCCTCGCGCGGCTCGCCGCGGCGTCTGCGCCGCTCGCCGTCGTCACTGCTTCGGCGCGCGACGCGCAGCGCCTCGCCGAGGAGCTCGCCTGGCTCGCGCCGCGACTGCGCGTGGGCCTGCTCCCCGATTGGGAGACGCTGCCCTACGACGCGCTCTCGCCGCACCAGGACCTCGTCTCGGAGCGCCTCGCCACGCTCTATCGCATCCAGCGCGGCGAGCTCGACGTCGCGCTGGTGCCGGTGCAGACCGCGCTCGTGCGCCTCGCCCCGCCCGCCTATCTCGCCGCGCGCACGTTCTTCCTCGCGCAGGGCGAGCGCCTCGAGCTCGAGAAGCTGCGCGCGCAGCTCGCCACGGCCGGCTACCACCACGTCACGCAGGTGGTCGCGCCGGGGGAGTTCTGCGTGCGCGGCGGCCTGATCGACCTCTTTCCCACCGGAAGCCAGCTGCCCTACCGGCTCGATCTCGACGACGACCGGATCGACACCATCCGCACCTTCGACGTGGACACGCAGCGCACGCTCTACCCGGTGAAGGAGGTGCGCCTGCTGCCCGCGCGCGAGTTCCCGCTCGACGAGGCGGGACGCGCGACCTTCCGCAGCCGCTGGCGCGAGACCTTCGAGGGCGATCCCACGAAGAAGGGCCTGTACCGCGACGTCTCCAACGGCATCGCGCCCGCGGGCATCGAGTACTACCTGCCGCTGTTCTTCGAGCAGGCGGCCACCCTCTTCGACTACCTGCCGAAGGAAGCGACGCTCGTGCGCCACGGCGACGTGCCGGGCGCCGTCGAGGCGTTCTGGCGCGACGTGCAGTCGCGCCACAAGCTGATGGGCGGCGTGCCCGAGCGGCCGCTCCTGCCGCCGGCGAGCGTCTTCGTGCCCGCGGAGGCGTTCCACGTCGCCGCGCGCGAGCTCGCGCGCGGCGAGCCCGAGCGCGCGCTCGCCGCCGAGCCCCTGCCGCCGCTCGCGGTGGACCGGCGCGCGCAGGACCCGCTCGCCGCCTTCAAGCGTTTCCGGGAATCCTGCGGGCTGCGCGTGCTGGTCGCCGCGGAGTCGCCCGGCCGGCGCGAGACGATGCTCGCCTATTTCGCCGAGTACGGGCTCAAGCCCGAGCCGGTCGAGGACTTCGCCGCCTGGGAATCCGGCCAGGCGCGCTTCGCGCTTGCCGTCGCGCCGCTCGCCGCCGGCTTCGCGCTCCCCGCGGAGGGCTGGTGCGTGGTCACCGAGGCCGAGCTCTACGCGGGCACGGTGCGCCGGCGCGCGCGCGCCGCGCCGGCGAGCTCGGTCGAGGGGATGCTGCGCGACCTCTCGGAGCTGAGGATCGGCGACCCGGTGGTGCACGCGCAGCACGGCATCGGCCGCTACCAGGGCCTGGCGAGCCTCGACCTCGGCGAGGGCCCCGGCGAGTTCCTGCACCTGCAGTACGAAGGCGGCGACAAGCTCTACGTGCCCGTGCAGCAGCTCGGCGTGATCTCGCGCTACTCGGGCGTGGAGCCCGAGGCCGCGCCGCTCCACCGCCTGGGCAGCGGCCAGTGGGACAAGGCGAAGGCGCGCGCCGCGAAGCAGGTGCGCGACACCGCCGCCGAGCTCCTCGCCCTCTACGCCAAGCGCGCCGCGCGCGAAGGCCACGCCTTCGAAGTGAAGGCGCACGACCTCGACGCCTTCGCCGACGGCTTCGGCTTCGAGGAGACGCCCGACCAGGCCGCGGCGATCCAGGCCGTCGTGCACGACATGGCCTCGGGCCAGCCGATGGACCGCCTCGTCTGCGGCGACGTCGGCTTCGGCAAGACCGAGGTCGCGCTGCGCGCCGCCTTCGTCGCCGTGGCCGATCGCAAGCAGGTGGCGGTGCTCTGCCCGACGACGCTGCTCGCCGAGCAGCACTACCAGACCTTTGCCGACCGCTTCGCCGACTGGCCGGTGAAGCTCGCCGAGCTGTCGCGCTTTCGCACCGCGAAGGAGGCCGCCGCGACGCTGAAGGCGCTCGCCGCGGGCGAGGTGGACATCGTCATCGGCACGCACAAGCTGCTGTCGCGCGAGGTGAAGTTCGCGCGCCTGGGCCTCGTCGTCATCGACGAGGAGCACCGCTTCGGCGTGCGGCAGAAGGAGCGGCTGAAGGCGCTGCGCGCCGAGGTGGACGTGCTCACCCTCACCGCCACGCCGATCCCGAGGACGCTCGCGCTCTCGCTGGAGGGCCTGCGCGAGTTCTCGGTGATCGCCACCGCGCCGCAGAAGCGCCTCGCCATCAAGACCTTCGCCGCGCCCTTCTCCGAGGGCCTGATCCGCGAGGCGGCGCTGCGCGAGCTCAAGCGCGGCGGGCAGATGTACTTCCTGCACAACGAGGTGGACACCATCGGCCAGATGCGCGAGCGCCTCGCGCGGCTCCTCCCGGAGGCGCGCATCGCCGTGGCGCACGGCCAGATGCGCGAGCGCGAGCTCGAGCGCGTGATGCGCGACTTCTACGCGCAGCGCTCCAACCTGCTGCTGTGCACGACGATCATCGAGACCGGCATCGACGTGCCGACCGCCAACACCATCGTCATCCATCGCGCCGACCGCTTCGGGCTGGCGCAGCTGCACCAGCTGCGCGGCCGCGTCGGGCGCTCGCACCACCAGGCCTACGCCTACCTCCTCACGCCGCCGGAGGAAGCCCTCTCCGCCAACGCGAAAAAGCGCCTGGAGGCGATCCAGATGATGGAGGAGCTCGGCTCGGGCTTCTACCTCGCCATGCACGACCTCGAGATCCGGGGCGCGGGCGAGGTGCTGGGCGAGTCGCAATCGGGCGAGATCCAGGAAGTGGGCTTCAACCTCTACGCGCAGATGCTCGAGCGCGCGGTGCGCGCGCTCAAATCCGGGCGCGCCACGGACCTCGACGAGCCGCTCGAGCTCGCCACCGAGATCAACCTGCACGCGCCGGCGCTGCTGCCCGAGGCCTACTGCAGCGACGTGCACGAGCGGCTCACGCTCTACAAGCGCATGGCGAACTGCGACTCGCGCGAAGCGCTCGAGCTGCTGGCCGAGGAGCTCGTGGACCGCTTCGGGCCGCTGCCCGAGCCCGCAAGAGCGCTCCTCGAGTGCCACGCCCTGCGCCTCGCGGCGAGGCCGCTCGGGGTCGCGCGCGTGGACGCCACGCACGAGACCGCGCTCGTGCAGTTCGTGAAGCAGCCGCCGGTGGACGGCGCGAAGATCATCGCCCTGGTGCAGCGTCGCAAGGACCTGCGCCTCTCGGGCCCCGAGCGGCTGCGGCTGGAGGCCGCGATGCCCGCCTGGCCGGACCGCGCGCGCGCGGTGCGCGAGCTCCTCGGCCAGCTCGCCGCGTGAGCCTCGTCCTCCAGCCGGCGGACGCAGCGCAGGCGGCCGAGGCCGCGCGGCTCGCCGGCGCGGCATCCTGCGAGCAGGTCGGCGAGCGCGCCTTCCGCCTGCGCGGCGCGGCCTGCAATCCGGGCGTGCTCGCCTGGTGCCAGGAGCGGCGCCTCGACTGCGCGAGCGTGCCCGACGGCCGGCGCTTCGCGGACCTGAAGCTGCTCGCGATGGACATGGACTCCACGCTCATCACCATCGAGTGCATCGACGAGATCGGCGACATGGCCGGCAAGAAGGCCGAGATCGCGGGAATCACCGCGCGGGCGATGCGCGGCGAGCTCGACTACGCGCGGAGCCTGCGCGAGCGCGTGGCGCTGCTCGCGGGGCTGCCGCTGGAGGCGCTCGAGCGCGTCTATCGCGAGCGGCTGCGCCTGTCGCCCGGCGCCGAGGCGCTGATCGCCGCCTGCAGGAAGCACGGCGTGAAGCTGCTGCTCGTCTCGGGCGGCTTCACCTTCTTCACCGAGCGGCTCAAGGCACGCCTCGGGATCGACCACACGATCTCCAACGAGCTGGAAGCGGCCGCCGGAAAGCTGACGGGCAGGCTCGTCGGGCGTATCGTGGACGCCGAGGCGAAAGCCGCGCGCTTTCGCGAGCTCGCCTCCGCGCTCGGCGCCGCGCGCCAGCAGACGGTGGCGATCGGCGACGGGGCGAACGACCTGAAGATGATGGCGGAGGCGGGATTGTCGGTGGCCTACCGGGCGAAGCCCGTGGTGAAGTCGAAGGCGGGGGTCGCGCTCGATCACAGCGGCCTCGACGGAGTCCTCAACCTCTTCGAGTAGGCGCCGTGGCGCATCGCCTCCTCAGCCTGCTCGCCGCGGCCCTGCTCTCCGGCTGCGGTCTGATGGCACTGTACGAGAACTCGACCGCCTACCTCGCCTCGACCACCCTCCTCGGCCGCGTCTCGGGCGCGGTCCCGGCGGGCGCGCCGGTCATCGTCGCCGCCTACCAGCGCCGCAGCGACGCGCTCGAGGTCGCGGACCGCGAGCGCCTGCCCGGCCTCGGCGCCTACGAGCTCGTCGTGCCGCGCGGCGAGTATTCGCTCTTCGCCTTCGCCGACGCCAATCGCAACCTGCGCTACGACGCCGGCGAAGCGGCCGGCGACTACGCGGGCGGCGCGCCGGTCGAGGCGGGCGGCGGCGGCCCCATCGCGCTGCTCGACATCGCGCTGTCGAGCCCCCCATCGGCGCGCGTGCCGACGGGCACCGATTTCGCGCCGGCGGCGGGCGAGCCGCGCAGCACGCCGGCGGGCGCGGTCGTCTCGCTCGAGGACCGGCGCTTCGCGGCCACGGTCGCCGACTCGGGGTACTGGGCGCCGATGCAGTTCCAGCGCGACCCCGGCGCGAACCTCGTTTTCCTCGAGCCGTACGACGCGGCGAAGATCCCGGTGCTCTTCGTGCACGGCGCGGCGGGCTCGCCGCGCGACTGGGCCTATCTCGCCAAGGGCCTGGACCGCGCCCGCTACCAGCCGTGGTTCTACTACTACCCGTCGGGCGCGCCGGTCGGCCCGATGGCCGACCTGCTGATGTGGAAGCTCTACGACCTGCAGGCGCGCCACGGCTTTCGCCGTCTGCACCTGGTCGCGCACAGCGCCGGCGGCCTCGTCGCGCGCGCCTTCCTCGCGCGGCATGGCGCGAACTTCCCCTACGTGAAGCTCTTCGTCTCGATCTCCACGCCCTGGGGCGGCGAGACGCTCGCCGCCTTCGGCGTGCACGGCCTGCCCGCCTCGGTGCCGCTCTGGAACGACCTGCAGCCGCGCAGCGCCGTCCTGCGCTCGCTCTTCGAGCGCAAGCTGCCGCCGGGCGCCGAGTTCTACCTGCTCTTCGGCCACGGCGGCGGCGGCGGCTACTTCCGGCCGAACAACGACGGCACCGTGACGCTCGCGAGCCAGCTCGCGCCCGCGGCGCAGGCCGAGGCGCGCATGGTCTACGGCTACGACGAGACGCACGAGAGCATCCTGTACGCGGCGCCGGTGCGCGCGCAGCTGAACGCGCTCCTTGCGAGCGCAGACGCGCCCAACGGCGAGCCGCCGCGCGAAGGTCGCGTGCGCGTCGAGTTCCGCTACGCCGGCGAAGGCGGTGCGCCGCGCGCGCAGCCGCTGCTCGTGCTCGCGCCCGCCGACGGGCGCCGCGCGCGCATCACGCTGCCGCTCAATCCGGAGGACTCCGGGCGCGAGGTGGGCCCGATCCCGGCCGGCGCCTACGACGCGAGCCTCGTCGCCTACGCGCATCGCGGCGAGCCGGCCGTCGTCCCCTTGCGCGTGGGCGACGGGCGCAGCACCACGCTGGGCTTCCGCCTCCTGCCGGAAGGCGTTGTCGCCGGCACCCTGGCCGAGACGCCGGCGGGCCACATCCCGCTCGAGTCCGTCACCCTGTCGGGCGAGGGCGTGCGGCGCACGCTCGCGCCCGAGATGGGCGCGGATCCGCTCGCGAAGTTCCTCGCCGGCCACGATCACGCCGAGGACGCCTACTTCTGGTTCGTCGGGCTCGAGAAGGGCAACTACGAGATCACGGTGCGCGCGAAGGGCTACCATCCGTACGTGCAGCGCCACCACGTGATCCCCGGCCGCTACGGCCCGCTGCGGCCGATCGTGCTCACGCCGCTGCCGTGAGCCTCGCCGCGCACCGCCTCGGCCAGGGCACCTGGTTCATGGGCGACCACCCCGCGCGCCGGCGCGAGGAGATCGCCGCGCTGCGCGAGGGCATCGCGCTCGGCCTCGCCCTCATCGACACCGCGGAGATGTACGGCGACGGCCGCGCGGAGTCGCTGGTCGCCGAGGCGATCGCGGGGCTGCGCGAGAAGGCGTATCTCGTCACCAAGGTGCTGCCGTCGAACGCCTCGCGCAGGGGCGTCGCGCGCTCTTGCGAGGCGAGCCTGCGGCGCCTGAAGACCGATCGCCTCGAGTGCTATCTCCTTCACTGGATGGGCTCGCATCCCCTCGAGGAGACCGTGCGCGGCTTCGAGGACCTGGTGCAGGCCGGCAAGATCCTTTCCTGGGGCGTGAGCAATCTGGATCTGTCGGAGATGAAGCGGCTGATGAAGGTTGCGGGCGGCGAGGCCTGCGCGGCCAACCAGGTGCTCTACAACCTCTCGCGGCGCGGGATCGAGTTCGACCTGCTGCCCTGGTCGCGCGAGCGCGGCATGCCCGTCATGGCGTATTCGCCGGTGGAGCAGGGCCGCCTCCTCGGGCACAAGGCGATCAAGGCGGTTGCCGATCGCCTCGGCGCGACGCCCGCGCAGGTGGCGCTCGCCTGGACTTTGCGCCAACCGGGCGTCGTGTCCATTCCGAAGGCGGGACGCGTCGAGCACGTGCGCGAAAATCGCAAGGCGCTCGACCTCAAGCTTGACGCGGAAGCATTGCAAGCGCTCGATGCGGCGTTTCCGCCGCCGAAGAAGGCGCACCCATTGGAGATGCTATGAAGATCGCCTCGTTGCTCCTATCCCTCGTCGCCACCGGCGCCTTCGCCTGCGGCGAAGTCGTCACCCTGCAGACCCACGACGGCACGACGACGCGCTACGCCTTCTCGGCGCCGCAGAATCCGAAAGGAACCCTCATCCTGCTCGCCGGCGGCGGCGGCCACCTCGACCTCGACGCGCAGGGCTGCGCGCGGAAGCTGAAAGGCAACTCGCTCGTGCGCTCGCAGGCGCTCTTTCACGCGCAGGGCTTCGCCACCGCGCTGGTCGATGCGCCGAGCGACTACCACGGCATGGACGGGCTCGGCGCCTTTCGCGCGCAGCCCGCGCACGCCGAGGACCTCGGCAAGGTCGCCGCCGACCTGCGCACGCGCGTGAAGGGGCCGGTGTGGGTCGTCGGCACGAGCCGCGGCGCGATCTCGGCCGCGAACGCCGCCTCCCGCCTCAAGGAGGTGGACGGGGTCGTGCTCACCTCGCCCGTCACGGTCGGCACGGCGCGCGGGCGCAAGGCCTGGACCGCGCAGACGGTGCTCGACAACCCGCTCGGCGACATTCGCGTGCCCCTGCTCGTCGTGAGCCACGCGCAGGACGGCTGCTTCCGCTCCCCGCCCTCCGGGGCGCAGGGCATCCTGGACCGGTACAAGGGCCCGCGCGCGCAGGCGGCGGTCGTCTCCGGCGGCACGTCGGGCGCGGGGGACGCCTGCGAGGGGCGCTCGCCGCACGGCTTCCTCGGGCTGGAGGCGGAGCTCGCCGCGGGCATCGCGCGCTTCGCGGGCGGCGGGCAGTACTAGGTCACTTCCGCGCCGGTCGCCGCTGGCGCACAATAGCGCCGCTTTTCGACCTCACCACGGGAGAAACCCAATGAGAAAGACCGCCCTCGCCCTCGCCCTCGCGCTTGCCGCCTCGCCCGCGCTCGCGCAGCGCAAGGACTGCAACGAGCTGAAGGCCGAGATCGACGCCAAGATCACGAAGAACGGCGTCACGGTGTTCACCACCACCATCGTCGACATGGGCGCGCCCGACGGCGACGCCAAGGTCGTCGGCACCTGCGACGGGCAGACGAAGAAGATCCTCTACAAGCGCGGCGAGATGCCCGCTTCCGCGGGCGCGCCCGCTACTTCGAAGCAGTAACCATAATCTCCACGAGGGCCGCCGGGTCCGCGAGCTTCGCCTCGATGCAGGCGCGGCCCGGCAGGTTCTTCGGGTCCACCCACTTCGACCACACCTCGTTCATCGCGCCGCGCAGGCGGATGTCCGGGACCCAGATGGTCGCCTGCAGGATCTTGGACTTGCTCGAGCCGCACTTGCCGAGCAGGCGGTCGATCTCCGCCAGCACCTCCGCGGTCTGACCCTTCACGTCCTTGGTCAGGTCCTTGGCGACGATGCCCGCCAGGTAGACCGTGTCGCCGTGCTCGACGGCGAGCGAGAGGATGGGTCCCGGCTCGTGCCGGACGATGTTCGCCATGTCCTGCTCCTAGGCCTTGTCCAGGCTCAGCTTGCCCGGTCCCATGAACGCCACGTAGAGCATGCCGCCCATGATGGCGAGGTTCTTGTTGAACTGGATCATCTGGCTCGCGTCCGCCCAGACCGGGTGGAAGATGACCGTCGTCGGGATGATGAACAGGAAGATCGCCCACGCGGCGAGGCGCGCCTTCCAGCCGATCGCCAGCATCAGGCCGCCGATCAGCTCGATGAGGATGGTGCCGACGAGCAGCACCTCGACCATCGGCATGCCCTTGGACGCCATGTACTTGGCGGTGCCCGCGAAGCCGCCGATCTTGCCGTAGCCCGCGACGATGAAGAGATAGGCGAGGAGCAGCCGGCCTGCAAGAAGTCCCCAGGGTTGGTATTGGTTCATCGCTTGTCCTCCTTCCTGCGTGGTTGCAATCAACGCCCCGGCGGGCGGCCTCCGCCTCCGCCTCCGCGCCGTGGGCGATTGTGGAACTTGCGCCCGCCCGGGCCGCCGCCGCCGCCGGGCTTGTGCCGTCCGCCCTGGTGCCCGCCCGGCGGATGGGCGCGCGGCATTGCCTGCCCGTTGGTCACGGCCATCATGATCTCGAGCTCGTTCAGCTCGTCCCACTGCGCGTCGCTGCGCTCCCGCTCGGGGATCGCCATCAGCTCGCGGATGCGGCGGCGCCGCGCTTCCTGTTCCGGATCGTTCATGGGGCGGATTGTCGCACGGCGCCGCCCCGGGGCTCAGAACAGGAGCACCACGAAAGCCCCTGCGCCGAAGTCGGGGCTGCCGTCCTCGAGCCCGACCAGTCCGTAGAAGTGCGCCTTCCAGCCCGCGCCGAAGCGACGCGTGTAGAAGACGCTGATTTCGCTCTGCGGGCCGAGGCCGGCGGCCAGGCGCTCCTGGCCGCGCCACATCAGGCCGGCGCTCGTGTCGGCGTCCAGCCAGCGCGCCGCACCGAGCCGGGCGAAGAGCACGTCGCGCAGGCTCACGCCGGGCGGGTCGCCGACCCAGCGGTGGCCGAGCGTGGCGAACGGCACAAGCCCGCCGGCCGCGCCGTAGGCGTCGAGCGCCAGGCTGAAGTCCTCCTCGCCCGTGCCGAGGCCTTTGCTCGCGCTCGCCGTGC
This sequence comes from Burkholderiales bacterium, assembly GCA_050246035.1. GTDB lineage: Bacteria > Pseudomonadota > Gammaproteobacteria > Burkholderiales > SG8-39 > JAABQT01. The sequence goes on along the minus strand of JBFWWT010000002.1, from coordinate 3,708 downwards.
CGAACTTGATCGCGGCGGTCGCATCCAGGCCCCAGCCGCCCGCGCCCGTCGCGAGACTGCGCGTGCCGAAGGCGACGACGTCGCCGATGCCGGACTCCGTGCGGCTCGTGCCCGCGGGTCGATAGCGCCCGAGGTCGCGAGTGACATTGCCCGGTCCCTCGACGTGGACCCACGGCACCGTCACGCCGAACTGCCACGGCCGGCTGCCGAGGCGGAGGGTGACCGGGATGGTCGTGATCGTCGTGTCGCGCGCTTGCCCGTAGTCGCCCGTGGTGCGCTCGATGCCGAACGTGAGGCTCGTGCCTTCGCCGTCGGCGCGCGCGCCGGGGCCGGGAAGCTCGAGCGCGGCCGCGGTCATCGGAATGGCGAAGGCTGCGCAGGCGATGGCCATGAAGCGTCTCATCGGCTTTCTCCTGGTTCGCGTCGGGTCCGTGAAGCGATTCTACGCAGACAAGCGCGCACGGCGATCGTTCGCCTCGTCGCCGCGCGGCGACAGCGTATTCAGCCGCGCGTCACATGCGCCGCCACGCATACCCAGCGGCCGGCGTGCTTCGCCCAGATGTCGGTGTAGCGCCCCGCGCCCTCCTGGCCGTCGCGCTTGCGATACACCGTCTTCGCGTGGATGACCGCCACATCGCCAAAGACGCGGATCCTCACCTCGCGCGGCTCGAGGCCGGTGACGCCCGCGGGCCGCAGGATCTGCGCGAGAAAGCCCTTGCGATCGACGAGCGTGCCGTCGGGGTTGCTGTTGAGGAAGTCCGCGGCGAGGTGCTGCTCGAACCACGCGGCGTCGGAGTTCTGCACGGCGTCGACGTAGCCCTTGTTGAGTGACTCGAGGATCTCGAGGTCGCCGGTTCGCGAAGCGGCTTGGTTCATGAGGGAAGTCTCGCTTAGCATACTCCCGTACCCCTGATCGCCTGCAACTCCCGGAGACCGCCCCGACATGGAAAAGATCCGCATCCAGTTCACCCTGTTCTCGGCCTTCTACTCGCCGCTCATCTCGGCGATGTCCGGGGGCTTCCTCAAGGCCGAGGGGCTCGATCCCGAGTGGTCGGTCTCGCCCCCCGGGGTCTCGGCGCTGGAGGCGCTGCGCGACGGCTCGGCGCACGTGGTGCAGTCCACCCTCAGCCAGGGTTTCGTGACGCTCGACAAGGGCGAGACGCCGCACGCGGCGCACTTCGCGCAGGTGAACGAGATGGACGGCTTCTTCCTCACCGCGCGCAAGCCCGACCCGGCCTTCGACTGGAAGAAGCTCGAGGGCGCGGAGCTCGTCACCTTCAAGGGCGGCCAGCCGCACGCGATGTTCAAGTACGCCTGCCACCGCGCGGGCATCGACTACGCGAAGATCAGGCTCGTCACGCCCGGCGGGCCGGCCGACATCGACAAGGCGTTCCGCGACGGCCAGGGGCAGTACGTGCACCAGCAGGGCCCCTTCCCCCAGCAGCTGCAGGCCGACGGCGTGGGCCACGTCGTCGCGCAGGTGGGGCCGGTGATCGGGTCGTGCGGCTTTTCCAGCCTCGCCGCGACGCGCGAGTGGCTGAAGACGGACATGGCGAAGGCGTTCATGCGCGCATACCGGAAGACGCGCGCCTACATGAACGAGGCGAGCGCCGCCGAGATCGCGAAGGCCGAGAAGCCCTGGTTCCCGAAGATCGACGAGAAGGTCCTCGCCGAGTGCATCGCCGCCTACCAGAAGCTCGGCTGCTGGACGCCGCACGTGGAGATCACGCGCCCGGCCTACGAGCGCATGCTCGACATCTTCGAGTACAACGGGCAGCTGAAGCGCCGCTACCGGTACGAGGAAGTCTGCAGCGAGCCGCCCGCGGCCTGACGCGCGCGTGACCGCGCTCCTGCAGCGCTTCACGAACGTCCGCCGCGAGGAGATCGCTTCGGTCCTCGTGGCGGGGCTTTTCTTCTTCTGCATCCTCAGCGCGCTCATGGTGGTGCGCCCCGCGCGCGAGGCGCTCGGAATGCAGCGCGGCATCGAGGCGATCCGGTGGCTCTTCATGGGCACGGTGCTCGTCACCCTCGCCGTGAACCCCGTGTTCGGCTGGCTCGTGAGCCGCTTCCGGCGCATCGCGTTCGTCTCGGCGACCTATGCCTTCTTCGCACTGGGGCTGGTCGCCTTCTACGGCCTGCTCGTGCTCGCGCCCGCGAGCGTCGGGCAGGCGAGCGGCCAGGTGTTCTACGTCTGGTTCAGCGTGTTCAACCTCTTCGCCGTGATGCTGTTCTGGGCGCTGATGGCCGACCGCTTCGCGCTCGAGCAGTCCAAGCGCCTGTTCGGCGCGATCGCGGTGGGCGGCACGCTCGGTGCGATCTTCGGACCCTGGCTCGCGAGCCAGCTCGCGCGGCCCCTCGGCACGGCTTCGCTCCTGCTCGTCGCGGCCGGTTTTCTCGTGCTGGCGCTCGGCGCGGCGGCGTGGCTTTCGCGCCTGCGCCCCGAGGAGGGGCTCGCCGACCCCGGCGAGACGACGATCGGCGGCAGCGCCTGGGAGGGGTTCCGCGCGGTGTTCCGCTCGCCGTACCTGCTGGGGATCTGCGGCTACGTGCTGATCCTCGCGGTGATGGCAACTTTTCTCTATTTCACGCGTCTGCAGATGGTGGCCGCCCTCGGGACCAATATCGACATGCGCACCGCGATGTTCGCGCGCATCGACCTCGCGACGCAGGTGGCGACGCTCGTCCTCCAGGCCGTGGTCACGGGGCACGTCATGAAGCGGCTCGGCGTGTCCGTGGCGCTCGCGCTGCTGCCGCTCACCGTGGCGCTCGGCTTCGTGGGCCTCGCGATCGCGGGCTCGATCGCCGCGCTGGTCGTCTTCGAGGCGACGTTCCGCGCGGTGCAGCGCGGCATCATGCGCCCGGCGCGCGAGACGCTCTTTACCGTCGTGCCGCGCGAAGACCGCTACAAGGCGAAGGCCTTCACCGACACCTTCGTCTATCGCGCGGGCGACGTCGTCGGCGCGCAGACCGAGGGCCTGCTCGGGCGGCTCGGCATGGGGCTCGCCGCGCTCGCCTCGGTTGCCGTGCCGCTCGCCGCGGCGTGGCTGGTGCTCGGCGTGTGGCTCGGCCGCGCGCAATCCCGGAGGATTCCTGCATGACGACAAGACGCGAAGTGCTCCTCGCGATGGCGGGCGCGGCGCTGGCGCCGCGGCTCGGCCTCGCCGCCGATCCGCAGCTCATCACCCGCGCCATTCCTTCCACCGGCGAGCGCCTGCCCATCGTGGGCCTGGGCAGCTCGGCCACCTTCGCGCAGGTGGCGCGTGGCGACGACGTGGCGGCGCTGCGCGCGGTGCTGGAGCAGATGGTGAAGCTGGGCGGCACCGTGTTCGACACCGCGCCCGCCTACGGCGCCTCCGAGGAGGTGGCGGGCAGAATCGCGCAGGAGCTCGGCGTCGTGGAGAAGCTCTTCTGGGCGACCAAGCTCAACGTCGCCGGCTGGGGCGGCGGCTCGGCCGATCCCGCCGAGGCGCGCGCGCAGCTCGAGACTTCCTTCCGCCGCGCGGGCAAGCGCGCGCTCGACCTCGTGCAGGTGCACAACATGGCCGACCTCGCTACCCAGCTCCCAATCCTGCGGGAATACAAGGCCCAAGGGCGCGTTCGCTACATCGGCGTGACCACCACCATCGCCCGGCAGTACGACGACCTCGTGGCGCTCATGAAGCGCGAGCGGCTGGACTTCATCGGCACCGACTACGCGATCGACGAGCG
>JBFWWT010000001.1:316546-342580 GCA_050246035.1 Burkholderiales bacterium | reverse complement strand
TCCCGCTCAAAGGGGGCCGGTTTGCTCGCGGTGGCGAAAATAATGCTCTTCGGGCTGCTGATGATCGGGAAAAAGGCCACCTGGGAGAAGAATGGGGTCGGCGCACAAGCAACCCGCGGCCAGATCGTCGCGGGTGCGATCATAGGAGGCATTGTCGTAGTGGCGTTGCTCGTCTTTCTGGCGCGAATCGCGGTGGGCGTCGCGGTAGGTCAGTAAACCTGCAAGACGGCGCCAAGCATCAGACATGTCGGTAGTGCGGACGCGCCGCAGGCCGCCGCGCTCTCGCGTAGACTGCGCGCAAACCAAGAACAACCCCCGGACCGATGACCGACCAGACCCTCGATACCGACTACCTCGTCGTCGGCGCCGGCGCCGCCGCCATGGCCTTCACCGACGCGCTGCTCGAGCACTCCGACGCGACAATAGCGATCGTCGACCGCCGCCACGCCCCCGGCGGCCACTGGCACGACGCCTACCCCTACGTGCGCCTGCACCAGCCCTCCGCCCTCTACGGCGTGAGCTCGGCGCCGCTCGGCGCGAACGCCATCGACGCGACCGGCACCAACGCGGGCTTCTACGAGCTCGCCGGGGCGGACGAGATCCGCGCCTACTACGCCCAGGTCATGCACCGCCGCTTCCTGCCGGGCGGCCGCGTGCGCTACTTCCCCAGCTGCGAGTACCTGGGCGAGCACCGCTTCGCCTCGCGGCTCGCGGGCACCGCCTGGCAGGCGCGCGTGCGCCGCAAGGTGGTGGACACCACCTACCTCGAGGGCGAGTTCCCGGCGACGAGCGCCCCGCCCTTCGAGGTCGCCGAGGGCGCGCGCTGCGTGCCGGCGGGCGATATCGCGCGACTGAAGGAGCGCCCCGAGCGCTACGCGATCATCGGCGCGGGCAAGACGGCGCTCGATGCCTGCGTGTGGCTCCTCGAGCAGGGCGTGCCGCCCGCGGCGATCCGCTGGGTGAAGCCGCGCGAGGCCTGGTGGCTGAACCGGCGCTTCCAGCAGCCGCTGGAGCTGCTGCCTGAGTTCTATCGCGGCATCGGCATCCAGCTCGAGGCCATGGCGCAGGCGGCCTCGATCGAGGACCTCTTCGCGCGCCTGGAGCCGGAAGGCGTCTTCCTGCGCGTCGACCCGCGCGTCGCGCCGACGATGTTCCGCGGCGCGGTGGTGAGCGAGAGCGAGCTCGCCCTCCTGCGCGGAATCGAGGACGTCGTGCGCCTGGGGCGCGTGCGCCGCATCGGGCGCGACGAGATCGTGCTCGACGAGGGCCGCGTGCCGACGAGCGCCGGGACGCTGCACGTGCACTGCGCGGCGCGCGGCCTCGCGCGCCCGCCGCGGCGGGCGATCTTCGAGCCTGGGCGGATCACCGTGCAGCCCTTCATGTGGGGCTTCGCCTGCTACCAGTTCGCCCTGCTGGGCGCGATCGAGGCGAGCCTGGAGCGCGACGAGGACAAGAACCGCCTCTGCCCGCCGATCGCCTACTGGGAGAGCAACGCCGACTACCCCTCGGCCTTCCTCGCCGGCCTCGCGCACGATCGCGCGCGCGCGGCCTACCCGAAGCTCGCCGAGTGGGCGCGGAGCACGCGGCTCAACCCGCTCGCCGGCCTGGAGCGCCACCGCGACGACCCGCGCATGGCCGAGACGCGCGAGCGCATCAAGCGCTTCGGCGCCGCAGCGGCGGGCAACCTGGCGAAGCTCCTGCGCGCCGGCTAGCGCTTCAGCCGCAACTCCAGCCGCCGCAGCGCGACCAGCGCGAAGAACGCCGCGAGGCGCATGCGCGTGCCGAAGGACGGCCGCCAGTTCCCCGCGAGCACCGAGACGATCGCGTTGTAGATGCTCGATTCCTTGCGCGGCGAGAACCACAGGTCGCGGAAGGCCGGGTCGTAGAAGCCGGTGACGAAGCGCCGGAAGTGCCGGTAGCGGCCGCGCACCAGCCGCTCGTAGCGCGCAAAGGCGCGCGCCGAGAGGTCGCCGCGGCGCAGGCCCTCGTCGAGCGCCTGCGCCGCGTCCAGCCCGCCCTGCATGGCGAGCAGCACCCCGGTGGAGAAGATCGGATCGAGGAACGCCGCCGCGTCGCCCACCGCCACCCAGCGTTCGCCCGCCATGCGCGTGGCCACGTACGAATAGTCGGCGTCGGCGCGCACCTCGCTCACGCGCCGCGCGTTCGCGAGCAGCGCCATCGCCGGCGGCGAGGCGGCGAGGTAGTGCGCGAGGTTCTCCTCCGGGCCGCTCTTGCCCTCGTGCCGGTGCGTGCGCATCGGGATCACCGCGCCCACGCTCATCAGCGTGCCGGACACCGGGATGAACCAGAGCCAGCCCATGTCCTCGCGCGTGAACATGCGGATGTCGCCCGCGCGCCGGCCTTCGTTGCGCGGCACGCCCTCGTAGTGCGCGTGGAAGGAGATGTTGCGCAGCAGGGGATCGTAGGCGTGCTCGCCGTAGCGCTTGGCGAGAAAGCCGCTGCGGCCCGAGGCGTCCACCAGCGCGCCCGCGCGCAGGCCGCGCTCGGCGCCCGCGGCGTCGCGAAAGCGCAGCGTCACGCCCTCGCCGTCGAAGGCGGCATCGAGCAGCAGGTGCGACTCGCGCACGTCCACGCCGCTCGCCTGCGCGTGGCGCAGCAGCACCTCGTCGAAGCGCTCGCGCAGCACCTGGAAGGTCTGCGGCACGGGCGTCTCGGCGGCGGCGGCGAAGTCGGCGTACTGCTCGGCGTCGTCGCCGGGCCGGCGAAAGCTCGCGCCCCACTTCTCGACGAAGCCCGCGGCGCGGATCGCCTCCTCCACGCCGAGCGCGCGGAACACCTCGTTGCTCCAGGGCAGCTGCGACTCGCCGATGTGAAAGCGCGGGAAGCGCTCGCGCTCGAGGAGCACGACACGGCGGCCGCGCCGCGCGAGCGCGGTCGCCGCGCTCGAGCCGCCCGGCCCGCCGCCCACGACGGCGACGTCGAAATCCCGGGCGGGGTTCTTCATGGGAAGCGCATTCTATGGGATCCTGAGCCTGCCGATGGATCCGCTCGCGCTTGCGCTCGTCGCCGTCCTCGCCGCCTTCGGCCTGTGGGCGGCGATCCGGCGCCTGCTCGCCAAGCCGCCCGAGGCGCTCACCCCGCTGGACCGTCTGGTCGGCAGCCTGCTGCTCGGCAAGTTCTTCGCGCGGCTGCACGCAAGGCGCCACCGCCGGCAGTCATGAGGGCCGCGCTCCTCGCCCTCGCCCTCGCCTGCGGCGCGGCGACCGCGCAGCAGGACGCGCCCGCGAACGGCGTGCTGCTCGTCGCCCAGCGCTCGCTCGAGGACCCGCGCTTCGGGCGCAGCGTGGTGCTCGTCACGCAGGCGCCCGACGGCCACACGCTCGGCGTCATCCTCAACCGGCCGACCGAGGTGCGCCACGAAGGCGAGCGCCTGTGGTACGGCGGGCCGGTGATGAACCCGGTGGTGGTGGCGCTCTTTCGCGCCGAGTCGCCGCCGCAAGCGAGCGCCTTCCACGTGCTGAAGAACGTCTACCTCAGCATGCACCCGGTGAACGTGGACTCGCTGCTCGCCGAGCGGCGCGCGACCTTCCGGCTCTACTCGGGCTTCTCCGCGTGGGTGCCGGGCCAGCTGCAGGACGAGCTCGGGCGCGGCAGCTGGCACGTCCTGCCCGCGGAGGAGGCGACGGTGTTCCGCGAGGACACGCGCGGGCTGTGGGAGGAACTGATCGAGCGCGCCGAGCGCCCGGGGGCCTAGAAACGGAAAGCCCCGCATTGCGCGGGGCTTTGGGGTGCCCGGACTTCACCGGGCGGTGCCGCAGTTGCGGCACTGGTCCTGGCGTGGCGCGCACGATGCACCGTGTCCTTTTTCACGGTGCTGGGCTCGATCGCTCGCTCGCACAGATCGCACGGGGCTTGCGTCTCGGCGCGGCCGCTCGCGCGGCCGTGGTTGCGCGCGCCAAGGCCAGTCTACTCCCGCGCGCCGATGGGTTTACAATGAATTTTGTGAATCGAGCCCGCGCCCTCGTCCTCGCGCTCCTCGCGTCGGTTCTCAGCGGGACCGCGCAAGCGCAGGAAGACCAAGCGGTTTTCCTCGTCGCGCATCCGATGTTCCGCGACATGGACTACCGGCAGACCGTGCTGATCGCGGCGCCCGCGCCCACCGGCGGGCACATCGGCGTGATCCTCAACCGCCCCACGCGCCGCTCGCTGGGGAGCCTGTTCCCCGAGCACGAGCCCTCCAAGAAGGTGGCCGACCCGGTGTATTACGGCGGGCCGTTCTCGCGCGGCGCGCTGGTGGCGCTGGTGAAGACCGACGCCAACCCGGGCTCGGGCTCGGTGCCGATCATGAAGCACCTGTTCATGGCGTTCCGCGCGAACACCATCGACCACGTGATCGAGACCACGCCGAACGAGGCGCGCTACTACGTCGGGCACATCCTCTGGCGCCCCGGCGAGCTGCGCCACGAGATCGACCGCGGGCTGTGGTCGGTGCTCGACGCGGACGTCGAGGTCGTGTTCCGCAAGGACACCGAGGGCCTGTGGGAGGAGCTGCTGCAGCAGACCCGGCGCATCCGTGCCGGCGCGCCGGCGCCCTACGCCGCCGCCCTCGCCGGCGACTTTTCGAACACCATCCGCCCGCCGCGGTAATCCACGCGGATCGCGTCCTTGGGCGCGAAGCGGCCCTCGAGGATCGCCTTGGCGAGCGGGTTCTCGATCTCGGACTGGATCGCGCGCTTCAAGGGCCGCGCGCCATAAACCGGGTCGAATCCCGCCTTGGCGAGCTCGGCGAGCGCGCCTTCCGACACCTCCAGGCCGTACTCCATCTTCGCCAGGCGCGCCTTGAGCACGCCGAGCTGGATGCCGGCGATGGACTTGATGTGCTCCTCGCCGAGCGCGTGGAACACCACCACCTCGTCGATGCGGTTCACGAACTCCGGCCGGAAATGCGTCTTCACCTCGGCCATCACCGCGACCTTGACCACGCCGTAGTCGGACCCGGCCATCTGCTGGATCATCTGCGAGCCGAGGTTGGAGGTCATCACGAGCACGGTGTTCTTGAAATCCACGGTGCGCCCCTGGCCGTCGGTCAGGCGCCCCTCGTCCAGCACCTGCAGGAGCGCGTTGAACACGTCGGGGTGCGCCTTCTCCACCTCGTCGAACAGGATCACCGCGTAGGGCTTGCGGCGCACCTGCTCGGTGAGCTGGCCGCCCTCGTCGTAGCCGACGTAGCCCGGCGGTGCGCCGATCAGGCGGCTCACCGAGTGCTTCTCCATGTACTCGGACATGTCGATGCGGATGAGGTGCTCCTCCGAGTCGAAGAGGAACGCGGCGAGCGCCTTGCAGAGCTCGGTCTTCCCGACGCCCGTGGGCCCGAGGAAGAGGAACGAGCCGTAGGGGCGGTTGGGGTCCGATAGTCCCGAGCGCGAGCGCCGGATGGCGTCCGAGACGAGGCGCACGGCCTCGTCCTGGCCGACCACGCGCTCGTGGAGCTTTTCTTCCATCTTGATCAGCTTCTCGCGCTCGCCCTGCATCATCTTCGAGACCGGGATGCCGGTCGCGCGCGAGACGACCTCGGCGATCTCCTCGGCGCCCACCTGCGTGCGCACGAGCTTCGCCTTGGGCGCGGCCTCGCCCTTCTCCGCCTTCTTCAATTGCGCCTCGAGCTGCGGGAGCCGGCCGTACTGCAATTCGGCCAGCTTGTCGTACTGGCCCTTCCGCTGCAGCTCGGCCATCTGCACGCGGAGCTTGTCGATCTCTTCCTTGATCTGCTGCGCGCCCTGCGCCTGCGCTTTCTCCGCCTTCCACACTTCCTCGAGGTCGGAGTACTCCTTCTCCAGGCGCTTCACCTCGTCCTCGATGAGCGAAAGGCGCTTGCGGGAAGCCTCGTCCTTTTCCTTCTTCACCGCCTCGCGCTCGATCCTCAGCTGGATCAGCCGCCGCTCGAGGCGGTCCATGGACTCGGGCTTGGAGTCGATCTCCATCTTGATGCGCGCCGCGGCCTCGTCGATGAGGTCGATCGCCTTGTCGGGGAGGAACCGGTCGGTGATGTAGCGGTGCGAGAGCTCGGCCGCGGCGACGATCGCCGGGTCGGTGATCTCCACGCCGTGGTGGAGCTCGTACTTCTCCTGCAGCCCGCGCAGGATGCCGATGGTCGACTCGACCGAGGGCTCGCCCACCAGCACCTTCTGGAAGCGCCGCTCGAGCGCGGCGTCCTTCTCCACGTACTTGCGGTACTCGTTGAGGGTCGTGGCGCCGATGCAGTGCAGCTCGCCCCGCGCGAGCGCGGGCTTGAGCATGTTGCCGGCGTCGATGGCGCCCTCGGCCTTGCCGGCGCCCACCATGGTGTGCAGCTCGTCGATGAACACGATGGTGGCGCCCTCGTCCTTGGCGAGGTCCTTGAGCACCGCCTTCAGGCGCTCCTCGAACTCCCCGCGGTACTTCGCGCCCGCGAGCAGCGACGCCATGTCGAGCACGAGCACGCGCTTGCCCTTCAGGCTCTCCGGCACCTCGCCGTTGACGATCCTCTGCGCGAGGCCTTCGACGATCGCGGTCTTGCCCACGCCCGGCTCGCCGATCAGCACCGGGTTGTTCTTCGTGCGCCGCTGCAGGATCTGGATGCAGCGCCGGATCTCGTCGTCGCGCCCGATCACCGGGTCGAGCTTCCCGGCGCGCGCGCGCTCGGTGAGGTCGAGCGTGTACTTCTCGAGCGCCTGGCGCTGCGACTCGTCGGCCTGGCCCGAGACCGAGGCGCCGCCGCGCATCTCCGCGATCGCTTTCTCCAGGCCCTTCCTGTCCGCCCCCGCCTGCTTGAGCAGCCGGCCGGTCTCGCCCTTGTCGCCCGCGCAGGCGAGCAGAAACAGCTCGGAGGCGATGTACTGGTCGCCGCGCTTCTGCGCCTCCTTGTCAGTGACGTTCAGGAGCTGCGCGAGCTCGCGCGAGACGTGCACCTCGCCCGGCGTGCCCTCCACTTTGGGCAAGCGCCCGATCGCCTCGGCGAGCGACTTCTTCAGCGCGTTCGGGTTACCGCCCGCCTTGGCCACCAGCGCCGCGGCGCTGCCGTCCTCCTGCTCGAGGAGCGCGGCGAGCAGGTGCTGGGGCTCGATGTAGGGGTTGTCCTGGCCCACCGCGCGGCTTTGCGCCTCGGCGAGAGCCTCCTGCAGCTTGGTCGTGAATTTGTCGATGCGCATGTGGGGGATTTTGGGGCACGGCCGGGGGTTTCAAGCGCCATAGAAGCGCGTAGAGCGCCACGTTGACCGCCCAGGCGACCCAGGCCGTCCACAGGCTGTGCGAGGCGAAATGCGCCCCACGCGCGACCTGCACCGCCGCGGCGACGAGGCCGAGCGCCGCGGCGAGCCCGAGTCCCGCGCGCGCAAGGCGCGGGTGGGCGTCACGCAGCGCGAAATAGAGCGACACGAGCGCAAAGCCGCTCGAGGCGTGCCCCGAGGGCAGGCACCGGCCGGGCCCCGGGTTCGCGGGCACCTCGCCGAACACCGGAAACCACTGCGCGGCGCCGCCGAACTCGGCGAGGTCCCAGGGGCAGGAATGCGCGCTCGCGCCGCGCAGCAGCGACACCGCGGTCGCGGCGAGCGCGGCGCCGAGCGCCGCGTGCAGCGCCTCGCGCCGCCAGGCGCGCGAGACGAGCGCCAGGGCGAGCAGCCAGAGCCAGAGCACGACCGCAAGGTGCTTCAAGCCCTTGTGGCCGAGCGCGGAGGTCAGCCAAGCGTCGCGCAAGGGAAAGCCGCGCGCCTCCGGCGAATAGGCGAGCGCCTGCAGCCGGAAGTCGAGCCCGGAGTGCACCAGGCCCAGCCAGATGGCGAGCGCGGCGAGCGCGAGCCCCGCCGCCTGCCAGGCGAACCAGCGCCTCAACGCCGCGCGCGCGCGGCGGGCGGCACCTGCTCCTCGTCCGCGTACAGGCCGCTGCGAAAGACGTGCGCGGCGACCTGGTAGAAGGAGATCGCCTCCTCGAGCAGCGCCTCGTCGCCCGGCGCGGGCGCGGCGCGCGCCTCGCCCACCATGGACAGGAACTGCGTCGCCCGGCGCGGCTGCAGCACGACCATCGAGTCGCCCCTCAGGTAGCCGAGCGTCTGGTAGTTGGCGACGAAGGCGCGGTCGGACGCGGGCGGCGAGTGCAGCAGGTCGCGGCCGAGAAACTTGCTGTAGTAGTCGAAGTCGAGCAGCCCGAGCAGCGTCGGCGCGAGGTCGATCTGCGACATGAGGCGGTCCACGCGCCGCGGCGCGACGTGCGCGGGCGAGTACACGAGGAGCGGGATGCGGTACTTCTCCACGGGGATCTGCATGCCGCCGCGCGCGCTCGCGCCGTGGTCGGCGGTGAGCACGAATACGGTGTCGCGGAACCAGGGGCGCGTGCGCGCGGCCTCGATGAACCGCCCCAGCGCGTAGTCGCTGTACTTCACCGCGCCCTCGCGCCCGGTGCCCGGCGGGATGTCGATGCGCCCCGCGGGATACGTATAAGGGCGGTGGTTGCTCGTGGTCATCACGTGCGCGAAGAACGGCCGCCCGGGATGCGCGGCGCGCTCGCGGTCGAGCTCCTCGAGCACCTGGTCGAAGAGGTGCTCGTCGGCCACGCCCCAGATGTTCTCGAACTCGACGTGCGCGGCGGGTATCGCGCGCCGGTCGACGGCGCGGTAGTCGTTCGCGTCGAAGAAGGCGTTCATGTTGTCGAAGTAGCCGTAGCCGCCGTAGGCGAAGAGCACGCCGTAGCCCTTGTCCTCGAACACGCTGCCCAGGGAAAAGAGCGACTCATTGCCCGGCCGGCGCACGATGGACTGGCCCGGCGTCGGCGGCAGCGCGAGCGTCACCGCCTCGAGCCCGCGCACCGTGCGGTTGCCGGTGGCGTAGACCTTGCCGAACCAGAGGCTCTCGCGCGCCAGGCGATCGAGGTTGGGCGTGAGCCCGCGCGCGTCGCCGTAGGCGCCGACGAACTCCGCACCCAGGCTCTCCACCGTCACCACGACCACGTTCAGCCGCCGCTCCGGGCCGTGGCCGCGCACGCGGCGCTCGACGCCGCCCCGCGCGGGCTCCACCCACTCGGCACCCGGGAACGCCGCGCGCACGCGCGCGAGCGCCTCGTCGGCCGGCAGCGTCGCGTAGAAGCGCTCGAAGTCGAGCTCGTTGCGCCGGTTGGCGGCGAAGAACTCGTACAGGCCGTCGCCGGCGAGCTCGTTGGCCGCGTCCTGCGCGGAGAAGCGCTTGTCGTCGCTGTCCACGACCGTCCAGGCGAGCGCGACCGCGAGCGCCTGGACGAGAACCGTCGCGCCGGCGGCCTTCCAGGACAGCGGCGCGCCGCTCGCGCGCCACAGCGGCCGCGCCACGAGCGCCGTGAGCGCGAGCGCGGCGAGCGCGAGCGCGGCGAGGATGCGCCCGACCGGGTAGCTCTCCCAGATGTTGCCGAGCACCTCGTGCGTGTAGATCAGGTAGTCCACGGCGATGAAATTGAAGCGCGCGCCGAACTCGTCCCAGAACAGCCACTCCATGATCGGCAGCAGGAGCAGGCCGAAGGCGCCCGCGGCGAAGGCCGCGAGCGTGAGCGCGCGCCAGGCCCCGGTGCGCGCGAGGCGGTTCGGCGCGAGCGCGAGCCAGAGCGTGAGCGGCGTGAGCGCGTAGGCGGCGGCGGCAAGATCGAAGACGAGGCCGTGCGCGAAGGCCAGCAGGTAGCCCCACAGGCCTTCGGGGACCGAAACGTCGGGCCGCAGCGCGAGCGCGAGGCGCGTGGCCGTCGCGAGGCCCAGGAGGAGCGCGGCGAGCGCGGCGGCGGGGAGGAAGCGGGCGGGAAGGCGCATCGCGCCGCAGCTTACGCGCGCAGGATTAAGGCAGCCTTAACCGGATCAGGCGATCGCGCGCCAGGTGGCGAAGCCGAGGAAAGTGGCGAGGATCGCCCCAAGCAGGTGCGATCCGATGTGCAGGCCTGCTGCCAGGTACCTGCCGTGCTGCAGCAGCTGCACCGACTCGGCCGAGAACGTCGAGAAAGTGGTGAGCGCCCCGAGGAACCCCGTGATGCAGGCAAGGCGCCACTCGGGCGCCATGTGCGTGTTGGCGCCGAAGAAGGCCACGGCAAGCCCTACGAGATAGCCCCCCGCGACGTTGGCCGCGAGCGTGCCCATCGGCAGGCTCGGCACCAGGGGATTCAGCCAGGCCCCGAGCCCCCAGCGCGCCCAGGCCCCGAGCATCGCGCCCACGCCGACCGCCGCGAGCGCCGATGCGGTCACTTCCAGCGCTCCGCCGCCTTGTCGTCGGACGCCCTCGCCTCGACCCAGCCCGCGGACTCCTTCTTCCAGAAGGGCGCGCGCGTCTTCAGGTAGTCCATGATGAACTCGCAGGCCTGGAAGGCGTCGCCCCGGTGCGCGCTCGCGACCGCCACGAGCACGATCGGGTCGGTCGGCTCGAGCTTTCCGTGGCGATGGATCACGGTGCAGTCGAGCACCTGCCAGCGCCCTTTCGCCTCCTCGACGATTTTCTCGAGCGCCTTCTCGGTCATGCCCGGATAGTGCTCGAGCGTCATGCCGACCTCGCGCACCACGCCGACGAAGCTCGCCACCGCCCCTACCCTGGGGTCTCTCGACAAGGCGCGGATCTCCGCGCCCGCGTCGAAATCTTCGGCCTGGACGGCGATCTTCATCCGCCCGTCACCGGAGGGAAGAACGCCACCTCGTCGCCCGACTTCACCGGGGCGGAGGGCGGCACCATGTCCTGGTTGACCGCGGCGCGCACGAGCTTGCCGTCGGCGAGCGCGAGCTCCCAGGCGCCGCCGCGCTGGCGCAGGTGCGAGCGCAGCGCCGCCACCGTGCCCACGCCCGCGGGCAGCTCGATCTCCTCGCCCGGGGTGCCGAGCTGCTCGCGCAGCGCGGCGAAGAAAAGCACCTTCACCTTCATCCGTAGAGCTCCGCGTAAGGCAGGAACCGCACCGTGTCGCCGCGCCGGATGGCGCGGTTGGGCGGGTTGTCGACCAGACCGTCGGCCCAGGCCGTGGAGGTCATCACCGCCGAGTCCTGCGTCGGGTAGATCTCGAGGCCGCCTTGCGCGTTCCATTTTACGCGCAGGAACTCGCGGCGCGCGTCGGGCTCCGCCCAGTCGAAGTCGGCGCGCGCCTCGAGCGCGCGCGGGGCGACGTTTACGATGCCCTGCGTCTTGAGGAGGAACGGCCGCACGAAGATGAGGAACGTGACGAAGGAGGACACCGGGTTCCCGGGCAGGCCGATGAAGGCCGCCTCGCCCACGCGGCCGAACGCGAGCGGCCTTCCCGGCTTCATCGCGATCTTCCACATGAGGAGCGAGCCTTCCGCTTCCACCGCGGGCTTGACGAAATCGGCGTCGCCCACCGAGACGCCGCCCGAGGTGACGATCACGTCGCACTCGGAGGCCGCCTGCTTCAGCACCGCGCGCGTCGCCTCGAGCGAATCGGGCACGATGCCGTAGTCGCGCACCTCGCAGCCGAAGGCGGCCGCGAGCCCGTTCAGCGTGAAGCGATTGGAGTTGTAGATGCGCCCCGGGGGCAGCGGATCGCCCGGCATCACCAGCTCGTCGCCGGTGAAGAAAAGTCCCAGGCGCACGCGCCGGCGCACCGGGAGCGAAGCGATGCCCACCGAGGCCGCGAGGCCCGTGTCCTGCGGCCGCAGGCGGATGCCCGCGGCGAGGATCGGCGCGCCCTTCGCGATGTCGCTCGCGCGGCGCCGGATCCAGGCGTCCTTCTCGGGCACCTTCTTGATCACCACGTTGCCGTCGTCGGCGGCGCAGAACTCCTGCATGACGATCGCGTCGGCGCCCGGCGGAATGGGCGCGCCGGTGAAGATGCGCGCCGCGGTGCCGGGCTCGAGCGGCTTGCCCACCGCGCCCGCCTGGATGCGCTGCGCGACCTTCAGCTTCGCTTCGGGCGCCTTCACGTCCGCGGTGCGCACCGCATAGCCGTCCATGGCGCTGTTGTCCATCGGCGGAACGTCCATCGTGGAGGCCTGGGCCTTCGCCAGCACGCGCCCTGCGGCCTCCAGCGTCGGCACCTCCTCCACCTCGGCGACCGGCCGCGCGCCCGCGAGCAGCACGTCCAACGCCTCGTCTACGGTAAGCAGTCCCTTGTTCATGCGAGCTTCAGGTGCCTGAGGATGAAATCGGCGATCGCCGCGTCGTCGTTGAGATCGAGGAGCGGCAGGGTAGTTTCGACCTTTTCGTCGCTCGCCACGGCGACGATGTGCGGGTCCTGCGGGTGCAGCAGCCCCTCCTCGCCGCCCGCGCGGCGCACTTCCAGCTTCGGGATGGGCGCGTGCTTGAAGCCCTCGACGATGAGGAGGTCGCAGGGCGCGAGGTGCTTCAACTGCTCCTCGAAGCTCGGCTCGGGCGCGCCGCGCAGCTCGTGCATCAGCACCCAGCGGCGCGAGGAGGTGACGAGCACTTCCGTCGCTCCCGCGTGGCGGTGGCGGTACGAGTCCTTGCCCGGCTGGTCCACGTCGAACGTGTGGTGCGCGTGCTTGACGAGCGAGACGCGCAGGCCCCGCTTCACGAAGCGGGGGATGAGCTTCTCGATCAGGGTGGTCTTGCCGCTGCCGGACCAGCCGGCGAAGCCGAAGATCTTCATGGCCGGGCGATTCTACCGCCCGGCCGCGCTACTTCCCGATGATGACCTCGGAGGCCTTGATGATCGCCATGGCGCGGTCGCCCACCTTCAGCTTCAGATCCCGCGCCGCCTCCATGGTGATGGAGGAGGTGATCACCGCGCCGCGCGCAATCTGGATCTTCACGTTGGCGGTGGTGACGCCCTTCTTGATGCCGACGACCTTGCCTGGAAAGACATTTCTTGCGCTCAGTTTCATCTTGCGTCTCCCGGTGCAAAGCCGAATCTTGCCAGAATCGCCTGGCCCGCAGGCGCGAGGATGAAGTCCGCAAGGCGCCCGGCCTGCGGGCGCGCGCCCTTGATCACCGTGAGGCCGTAATCCGCGCCCACCGCGAGCGCCTCGGGCACCTGCACGATTCTCTGCCCGGGATTCTCCTTCTGCGCCTGCAGCGCATTGGTGCAGTAGGTGAGGAAGACGTGGGCCTTGCCCTCGGCGACGACCTGGCCGTACTGGCTGCGCCCTTTCGGCGGCGGCGGCGAGTCCTTGCCTCCGGTCAGCTGCAGCGCCTTCTTTTCCAGCGCCGCGCGGGCGCCCGGACGCAGCGCCTCCGCTTTGGCGAACAGCTCGAAGGCGTAGTCGCCGCTCGGGTCGGCTTTCGGCGTGGAGGTGCCGAGCTTCACGGCCGGGTCGAGCATTCGCTCGAGAAGCGTGGCGGTATCCACCTTCACGTGCGGCGCGGCGAGCGCGCACAGGCGGTTGCGCGCGAACAGGCGCACCGGCCCCGCCTTGCCGTCCTTCTCGAGCGAGCGCGGGTGCGTCATGTTCGCCGAGGCGAATACCTCGGCGGGCTCGCCTTTCGCGATCCGCCCGCGCAGCAGCCCCGAGGGGCCGAAGGTCGTCGCCACCGCGACGCCCTCCTTCGCCTCGAACGCCTTCGCGGCCTCGGTGAGCGCGCCGCGCAGGCTGCCGGCGGCGTAAAGTCGCACCGGCTCCTGCGCCTGCGCGCCGAGGGCGGCCATGCCGAGCGCCAGGACGATCGCGGCCCGGATCATTTGGCGTTCGGGAAGAACAGCTGCTCGCCGCCGATCTTGTAGTCGGCGATCGCCTTCTGCCCCTCGGCCGAGATCACCCAGTCGACGAAGGCCTGGCCTTCGGCCTTCTTCACGTGCTTGTGCTTGGCGGGGTTGACGAGCATCACGCCGTACTGGTTGAACAGGCGCTGGTCGCCCTCCACCACGATCCTGAGGTCGCCCCGGTTCTTGAAGGACAGCCACGTGCCGCGGTCGGTGAGCGCGTAGGCGTTCATGCCGGAGGCGGTGTTCAGCGTCGCGCCCATGCCCGAGCCCGTCTCCCGGTACCAGCTGCCCCCCGGATTGATGCCCGCTGCCTTCCAGAGGCGCAGCTCCGCCGCGTGCGTGCCGCTCTTGTCGCCGCGCGAGGCGAAGGGCGCGCTGGCGCCGGCGATCTTCTTGAAGCCCGCGATGACGTCCTTGGAGCCGGCGATCTTGGCTGGGTCGGACTTCGGCCCGACGATGACGAAGTCGTTGTACATGACGTCGTGGCGGTTCACGAACCAGCCCTCCTGCACCATCTTGAGCTCCGCGTTCTTGTTGTGCACGAAGACCACGTCGCAGTCGCCGCGCTTGCCCATGTCGAGCGCCTGGCCGGTGCCCTGCGCGACGACGCGCACCTCCACGCCGGTCTTCTGCTTGAAGATCGGCAGGATGTGCTTGAACAGGCCCGAGTTCTCGGTCGAGGTCGTCGAGGACACGACGATGAACTTGTCCTGCGCCCAGACCGACGGCGCCAGCGCGAGCAGCGCGACGAGCAGTATTTTTCTCATGTCCATGGCAGTTCTCCTTTGATGAAGGCCGCCGCTTCCGCGGAAGCCGGTTGCTTGAAAAACGCGTCCACCGGGGCGCGCTCGGCGAGCCGCCCCTGGTGGATGAAGAGGACCTCGCCGGCGAGGCGCCGCGCCTGGCCGAGGTTGTGCGTGGTCATCACGATCTTGGCGCCGGCCTCGTGGATCGAGCGGATGATCGCCTCGACCTCCTTCGCCGCCGTGGGGTCGAGGTTGGAGGTGGGCTCGTCCAGGAACAGCACCTCGGGCCGCAGCGCCCAGGCGCGCGCCAGCGCGAGGCGCTGCTGCTCGCCGCCCGACAGAAGCCGCGCCGGACTGCCGGCGATGCGCTCGAGGCCCACGTGCCGCAGCGCATCGAGCGCGCGCTTGCGCCGCTCGGTGCGCGGCACCTGCGCCGCCTTGAGCGCGTACTCCACGTTGGCGAGCGCGGTGCGCCGCAGCATCACGGGACGCTGGAAGACCATCGCCTGGCGCCGCGGAGCGCCGTCTTCCTCGACGGCGCTCCAGCGCACTTCGCCCGCGCTCGGCGCGAGCAGTCCGTGGCAGATGCGCATGAGCACGCTCTTGCCGGCGCCGTTCGCGCCCAGGATCACGCTCACCGGCCCGGCGCCGATCTCGGCGCTCACGCGATCGAGGATCGTGCGCCCGCCCGCCTCGAAGGTCACGTCCGAGAGCCGCAGCGGCAATAGCGCGCTCATCCGTACCTCCGCTGCGCGGCTTCCTTCACCATGAACGCCGCGGCGTTCAGGATGAGCACGAGCGCGATGAGGACGATGCCCAGCCCGAGCGCGAGCGGCAGGTCGCCCTTGGAGGTCTCGAGCGCGATGGTGGTGGTCATCACGCGCGTCACGCCGTCGATGTTGCCGCCCACGATCATCACCGCCCCGACCTCCGCGCTTGCCCGCCCCAACCCCGCAAGCACCGCGGTGAGCAGCGAGAAGCGGATGTCCCACAACAGCGTGATGGCCGCCGGAAAGCCCGTGACGCCGAGCGAGCGCAGCTGGTCCTGATACTCGAGCCAGGCGTCCTCCACGCCTTGGCGCGCGAGTGCCGCGATGATCGGCAGGATGAGCACGGTCTGCGCGATGACCATCGCCGTGGGCGTGAACAGAAGACCCCACTCGCCGAAGGGTCCGGCGCGAGACAGCAGGACGTAGACGAGCAGGCCCACCACGACCGGCGGGAGCCCCATAAGCGCGTTCAGCACCACGATGACCGCGCGCCGCCCCGGGAAACGCGCGACGGCCACCGCCGCGCCGAGCGGCAGCGCCAGCAGCGTGGCGAAGAGCACGGCGCTCAGGCTGACCTGCAGGCTCAGGGTGATGATCTCGACGAGTCTCGGGTCCCATGTCGTGATCAGCCCGAGCGCGCTGGCGAGCGCCTCGGCGATGGAATTCAGCTGGTTCCTCCTCGGAGACGGGGGATGCTATGCGTTGCTCCGGCGAGGACAAATATGAAGCAGGCTGCATAAGCGGCCCTCGCGTACACTGCCGCCATGATCAAGCTGACCCTGCAATACGAATGGCGCCCGCCGCAGGGCAAGGGCAGCGTGCTCGATGCACGGCTCTTCGAGGTGCTCTACGCGGTGCACGAATCCGGCTCGATCGCAGCCGCCGCGCGCGAGACCGGCATGTCCTATCGCCACGTGTGGGGATTGACCGGCACGTGGGAGCGGCGCCTCGGTCGGCCGCTCGTCACCCTGAAGAAGGGGCGCGGCGCCAAGCTCACGGAGTTCGGCCGCAAGCTCCTCTGGGCGCAGGAGCTGGTGCAGGCGCGGCTCGCGCCGGACTTCGACAGCCTGCGCCACGAGATCGAGGCCGCGCTCGCGCACGGCGCGGACGAGGACGCGCCGCGCCTCTCGGTCTGCGCCAGCCACGACCTCGCGCTCGCGCAGCTGCGCGACCGGCTCGCGCAGGGCGACGGCCTCAAGCTGGACCTGCGATTCCAGGGAAGCCTGGAGTCGCTCGCCGCGCTCGCGCGCGAGCAATGCGACCTCGCAGGCTTTCACCTCGCCGAGGGGCTCGACGAGCGCGCGGCGGCGCAGTTCGCGCGCGCGCTGGATGCGCGCCGCCATCGACTGATCGGGCTCGCCACGCGCACGCAGGGGCTCATGCTCGCGCGCGGCAACCCGAAGGCGATCGCGAGCCTCGCCGACCTCGTGCGCCCCGGCGTGCGCTTCGTCAACCGCCAGCGCGGCTCCGGCAGCCGCCTCGAGCTCGACCAGCTGCTCGCGGGCGCGGGCATCGATGCCTCGCGCATCGACGGCTACCAGAACGAGGAGTTCACGCACCTCGCGGTGGCGGCGACGATCGCCGGCGGCCGCGCGGACGCCGGGTTCGGCGTCAAGGCGGCGGCCGCCGAGTACGAGCTCGACTTCCTGCCGCTGCTCACCGAGCGCTACTACCTCGCCGGCCGGCGCGAGAAGCTGGCCGCGCTGCAGCCGCTCCTCGGCGGCGAGGCGTTCGCCGCGATCCTCGCGCGCCTGCCCGGCTACGGCAACGCCATCACCGGCCAGGTGTTCGAGATCGCGGAGGCGCTGCCCGCCGCGCGGAGCGCGCGCCCCCTGCGACGCCGCGCACCGCATGGCGCACGAGCCCGCTGACAGCCTCGTCGCGCCGGTAGCGCCCGGCAACCGCTACGACCGCGCCGAATGGGCGGGCGCCTTCGGCGATCTGGGCACGCTGCTGCCCTTCGTCCTCGCCTATGTCGCCGTCGTGCGCATCGACCCCTTGGGCATTCTGCTCGGCTTCGGCGTGTGCATGATCGCGGTCGGGCTGTACTACAAGACTCCGGTCCCGGTGCAGCCGATGAAGGCGATCGGCGCGGTGGCCGCGACGCAGGCCGCGCAGACCATCGCCATCACGCCGCAGGCCGTGTTCGCCGGCGGGCTCGCAACGGGCCTCTTCTGGCTCGTGTTGGGTGCAACGGGCCTCGCGCAGAAGGTGTCGCGCCTCGTGCCGCGGCCGATCGCGATCGGCATCATTCTCGGCCTGGGCTTCGCCTTCATGCTCGAGGGCGTGAAGATGATGGCGGGCGGCTGGATCGTCGCCGGCATCGGCCTCGCGCTCACGCTGCTGCTCCTGGTCAACCGGCACGTGCCGGCGATGTTCGTGCTGCTCGTCTTCGGCGCGGGCGCCGCGCTGCTCGCCGAGCCGCGCCTCATGGCCGAGCTCGCCGCGATCGAGCCGGCCCTGCGCCTGCCTTCCTTCGCGCTCGGCGGCTTCACGTGGAGCGACCTGCTGGTCGGCGTCGTCTTCCTCGCCCTGCCCCAGCTTCCGCTCACCTTCGGCAACGCCATCCTCGCCCTCAAGGAGGAGAACAATCGGCTCTTTCCGGAGCGCCCGGTGACCGAGCGCAAGGTGTCGGTCTCCACGGGACTGATGAACCTGTTCGGCGCCTCGGTCGGCGGCGTGCCGATGTGCCACGGCGCGGGCGGCATGGCCGGGCACGTGAGGTTCGGGGCGCGCACCGGCGGCTCGGTGGTGATCCTCGGCGCGATCCTGTGCGTGATCGGGCTGCTGTTCAGCGACTCGGTGACCACGCTGCTCAAGATCTTTCCGCTGCCCGTGCTCGGCGTGGTGCTCTTCCTCACCGGCGCGCAGCTCGCGCTCGGCTCCTGCGACTTCAGCAAGCACAAGAACGAGCGCTTCGCGACGCTGGTCACCGCCGGCTGCGCGGTGTGGAACGTAGGCCTCGGCTTCGCGCTGGGCTGGATCGTGCTCGCGCTGCTCAGGCGCGGATGGGTGAAGCTGTGAGGTGGCTGCTCGCCGCCGTGCTGCTCGCGGCGGCGCCGGCTCACGCTCAGCCGGTCCTCGTCTTCGCCGCGGCGAGCCTGAAGAACGCGCTCGACGAGGCCGCCGCCGCCTCGCCCGTGCGCGCGACCGTGTCCTACGCCTCCAGCTCGGCGCTCGCGCGCCAGATCGAGGCCGGCGCCCCGGCGCAGATCTTCCTCTCCGCCGACCTCGCCTGGATGGACTACCTGCAGAGCCGCAACCTGATCCAGGCGCAGACGCGCCGCAACCTGCTGGGCAACAAGCTGGTGCTGATCGCGCCCGCCGCGAGCAAAGTCCAGGCAACACCCTCGAAAGGCTTCCCGCTCGCGCCGCTCCTCGGCGACGGCCGGCTCGCGCTCGGCGACCCCAACCACGTCCCGGCGGGCAAGTACGCCAAGGCCGCCCTCGAGTCGCTCGGCGTCTGGCCGAGCGTCCAGGCAAAGCTCGCGCCGGCCGAGAACGTGCGCGCGGCGCTCGCGCTCGTCGCGCGCGGCGAATCGCCGCTCGGCATCGTCTACGCCACCGACGCGGCCGCCGAGCCCCGCGTGCGCGTCGTCGGCGCCTTCCCGGAGGGCTCGCACCCGCCGGTCGTGTACCCGGCCGCACTGACCGAGCGCGCGAAAAGCAGCGATGCCGGCCGCTTCCTCGACTTCCTCGGCACGCCCGAGGCGCGCGCCGTCTTCGAGAACCACGGCTTCACGCCGCTAAACTGACGGGGTGATCCTCACCCCCGCAGAGCTGGAGATCGTCCGGCTCAGCCTCAAGGTCGCCTTCTGGAGCACGCTCGCGAGCCTGCCGCTCGCGCTCGCGCTCGCGCTCGTCCTCGGGCGCCTGCAGTTCCCGGGCAAGACGCTGCTCGACGGCGTGGTCAACCTGCCGCTCGTGCTGCCGCCGGTGGTGACGGGCTACTTCCTGCTCGTCGCCTTCGGCCGCCAGGGGCCGATCGGCGCGTTCCTCGAGGAAACGCTCGGCATCCAGTTCGCCTTTCGCTGGACGGGAGCGGCGCTCGCCTGCGCGGTGATGGGACTGCCGCTCGCGGTGCGCGCGATGCGCCAGGCGGTGGAAGGCGTGGACGTGCGCCTCGAGGCCGCGGCGGCCACGCTCGGGGCGAGCCGCGCCTGGGTATTCGCCACGGTGACGCTGCCGCTCGTCGTCCCCGGAATCCTGAACGGGCTGCTCTTGTCCTTCGCGCGCAGCCTGGGCGAGTTCGGCGCCACGATCACCTTCGTCTCCAACATCCCCGGCGAGACGCAGACGATTCCCCTGGCCATCTACGGCTACACGCAGGTGCCGGGCGGCGATGCGCAGGCCTGGCGCCTGTGCGTCATCTCCATCGTCCTGTCGCTCGGCGCGCTCGTCGCTTCCGAGTGGCTGCTGCGCGCGGCGCGCCGGCGCATCCACGGATGAGGCTCGAGGCCGACATCGCGGCGCGCGTGGGCGGCTTCGCTCTCGAGGCGCGCCTGGAGAGCGACGCGGGCGTGACCGCGCTCTTCGGCCGCTCGGGCTCGGGCAAGACGACGCTGCTCAACGCCATCGCCGGCCTCGTGCGCCCGCAGCGCGGCCGCATCCGCGTGGACGAGATCGTGTTCTACGACAGCGAGCGCGGCATCGACCTGCCCGCGCGCGGCCGGCGCATCGGCTACGTGTTCCAGGAAGGGCGGCTGCTGCCGCACCTCACCGTGCGCCAGAACCTCCTCTACGGGCGCTTCTTCACGCCGCACGCCGAGCGCCGCGCGAGCCTCGAGCAGGTCGTCGCGCTCCTCGACCTCGCGCCGCTCCTCGCGCGCCGCCCGCACCACCTCTCGGGCGGCGAGAAGCAGCGCGTGGCGATCGGCCGCGCGCTGCTCGCGAGCCCGCGGCTGCTGCTCATGGACGAGCCGCTTGCCTCGCTCGATGCGGGCCGCAAGGGCGAGATCCTCTACTACATCGAGCGCCTGCGCGACGAGACGAAGCTGCCGATCGTCTACGTGAGCCACGCCATCGACGAGGTGGTGCGCCTCGCGGACGTGGTCGCGCTCGTCTCGGAGGGCCGCATCCGCGCGAGCGGCACGGTCTCGGAGATGGCGGGCAGGCTCGAGCTGCGCCCCTTGCTCGGGCGCTTCGAGGGCGGCGCCGTGATCGAGGCGAAGGTCGCCGACCAGGACCTGGAGATGGGCCTCGCGCGCCTCACGTTCCCCGGCGGCGAGCTGTACGCCCCGGACGTCGACGCGCTGGTCGGCGCGCCGGTGCGCGTGCGCATCCGCGCGCGCGACGTCTCACTCGCGCTCACGCGGCCGTCGGACGCCTCCTTCCTCAACGTGCTCGCCGGAACGGTGCGCGAGGTGGGCAGCGAGGCGGGCGCGAGCGTGGACGTCCAGCTCGACGTGGGCGGCACGCCCCTCCTTGCCCGGATCACGCGCAAGTCGGTGGCGGCCCTGGGCATCGCTCCTGGCAAGCCGGTCTTCGCCCTGGTGAAGGCGGTGGCGATCGACCGGCATTCGGTCGGCTACGCTTGAACGTGCCGATCTCGTTTGCCGAGGCGCTGCGCTTCTGGCTCAAGCTCGGCTTCGTGAGCTTCGGCGGGCCCGCCGGGCAGATCGCGATCATGCACGCGGAGCTCGTCGAGCGCCGCCGCTGGATCTCGGAGAACCGGTTCCTGCACGCGCTCAACTACTGCATGCTGCTGCCCGGACCCGAGGCGACGCAGCTCGCGACCTACATCGGCTGGATGATGCACCGCACCTGGGGCGGCATCGTCGCCGGTGGCCTGTTCGTGCTGCCGCCGATGGTCATCCTGGTCGCGCTGACCTGGCTCTACGTGGCCTACGGCGAGGTGCCCGCGGTCGCAGCGCTGCTCTACGGCATCAAGCCGGCGGTGGTGGCGATCGTGCTCGCGGCGGCCTGGCGCATCGGTTCGCGCGCGCTCAAGCATCCCGCGCTGTGGGCGCTCAGCCTCGCCGCCTTCCTCGCCATCGGCGTGCTCTCCGTGCCCTTTCCCTACGTAGTGATCGCCGCGGCGTTCGCGGGCGCGCTGGGCGGGCGCTTCGCGCCGACCGTGTTCCGGGCGAGCGGCGCGCACGGCGCAGCTGCCCGCCGCTACGGCCCGGCGATCATCGACGACGACACGCCGACACCCGCGCATGCGCGCTTCCGCCCGCGGCATCTGCTCGCGGTGCTCGCCGCAGGGATCGGCTTGTGGGCTCTGGTCCTCGGCGCGCTCGCCCTCGCCTTCGGCTGGCAGGGCACGCTCACCCAGATGGGCTGGTTCTTCACCAAGGCGGCGCTGCTCACCTTCGGCGGGGCCTACGCCGTGCTGCCCTACGTCTACCAGGCGGCGGTCGAGCATTACCAGTGGATCGGCGCGGCGCAGATGATCGACGGCCTGGCGCTCGGCGAGACGACGCCCGGCCCGCTCATCAAGGTGGTGGCCTTCGTCGCCTTCGTCGGCGGGTGGTCGCAGGCGCTGTTCGGCGGCGAGCACCTGCTCGCCGCGGGCGTCGGCGCGGCCGCGGTCGCCACCTTCTTCACCTTCCTGCCGTCGTTCCTGTTCATCTTCGCCGGCGCGCCGCTCATCGAGGCCACGCACGGCGACCTCAAGTACACGGCTCCCCTCACCGGCATCACGGCGGCCGTGGTCGGCGTGATCGTGAGCCTCGCGCTGTTCTTCGCGCAGCACGTGTTCTTCCGGGCCGGCGGCATCGACTGGGCCGCGGTGCTTCTCGCGGGCGCCGCGCTGCTCGCCCTCATGCGCTTCAAGGCCGGCGTCATCCCGGTCATCGCCGCGAGCGGGGTGCTGGGCCTGTGCTATAGACTATTTTTCGCCTGAGGAAGGAATGCCATGGCCGCCTACGTCATCGCCGAAGTCGAGGTCACCGACCCCGCAACCTACGAGGAGTACCGCAAGCTCGTGCCGCCGACGCTCGCGAAGTACGGCGGCAAGTTCCTCGTGCGCGGCGGCGCGGTGGAGTCGAAGGAAGGCGGCTGGGAGCCCAAGCGCCTCGTGGTGCTGGAGTTCGCGTCGATGGACCAGGCGCGCAAGTGGTATCACTCCGCGGAATACGCGCCGGCGCTCGCGCTGCGGCTGAAGGCCGCGCGCTCCAGGCTCGTGCTGGTGGAAGGCGCGCCCGGCTAGCTCTGCGGCGCGGCGCGGATCACGCCGCAGGCGATGCGCCCGCCCGATCGGCCGTGAGGCTGCGTGCGGTAGTCGTCCGGCTCGGCGTGCACGACGAGCGCGCGCCCCACGATGCCCGCCGGCCCCGCGGCCACGGCGAGCCCCTCGAGCTGCTCGTCGAGGTGCGCGCGCCCTGAGGCGTCCGCCTTCAATGCCGGCAGGTCGCCCGCGTGGCGCTCGCGCGCGCTGAAGTGCGCGTGGGGCTTGCCGTAGGGATTGAAGTGGCCTTTCGCCGCGGCGGCATCGTCGCCGCAATCGCCGACCTCGTGCACGTGGAATCCGTGCTCCTGCCCGGGGCGCAGGCCGGTGACTGTCGCCTGCACGCGCACGCGCTCGCCGACCTGCTGGAAGTAGGCGGTGCCGCGCGTGCTGTGGCCCGAGGCCGGCTCGAGCGTGGCGATGGCCGAGGACACCGGCGCGCGGAACATCGCGCAGCCGGAAAGCGCGGCCGTCAGCAGGAGAAGCGGGAGTGCGTGTCGCACCCCCGCGAATCTAGCCTATTGGCGCGTCTCGCGCATGCGGGTGGCCCCCGCAGGAACGGCGCCGCCGCCCGTCGCCGACTTCGCGCCGCCCTTCACTTCGTCGTACCAGTACTCGTGGTGCTCCTTCGCCCACGCCTCGTCGACGGTGCCGTTGCGCATCGCCTCGTAGGCGCCCTCGACGCCGATCGTGCCGAGGTAGATGTGGCCCAGCGCGCCCGCGATCACGAGAAGCGCCGCCACCATGTGCACCACGCTCGCCTGCTGCATGGTCGCGCGCACCTGGTCGAAGTTCGGGAAGAGCAGGATCGCCCCGGAGACGACGAGCGCGATGGACAGCACCACCACGCCGCCCCAGAACCAGACCTTCTCGCCGCCGTTGAACCGCCCCGAGGGGATGTGCTTGCCGGCGAAGAAGCCCGGCGCCTTGGCGAACCACGAGAAGTCGTAGGCCTTGGGCAGGTTGTCCCTGATGAACATGACGATGAACACGAGCAGGCTCACCGCGAACAGCGGCGCGACGAAATTGTGCAGGTTCTTGGCGAGCGCCGTGAGCCAGGCGAACAGCGTGTAGCCGATGACGGGCAGCAGCACGTGCTTGCCGAACAGGATGATGAGGCCGGTGAGGCCGAGCACCACGAAGCTGATGCCCATCACCCAGTGCGCCCAGCGCTCGGCGAGCGTGAAGCGCACGAGCTTGCGCCCGGTGGGCTTGTCGTGCAGCTTGACCGGGCCCTTGGCCGAATAGATGGCGGCGAGGATCAGCGCCACGACCACCAGCAGCCAGCCGCCGTAGAAGGTCACCGGGCCGTTGCGGATCTGCCGCCAGGTCTCCCCGGCGGACTGCACGAGCACGCCCATCTCGCGGCCCGGCAGGCTCGTATAGCCCTGGTTGCCCGAGCGCACCTGCTCCCACACCGGCGCGTTGTTGCCCGGCTGCGTCACGCGGCGCTCCTGCTGCGCCTGCGCCCGCGGGTCGCCGGAGCTGCCGGTCTGCGCGATCGCCGCTCCCGTGCCCGCCATCGCGAAGACGGCGAGCGCCAAGCCGCACGCCCTGAGTAGCTTCGTCATGCGTTCCTCCATGGCCTGGCGGCCCTTACTGCTTGTAGATGCGGATGTCCTCGTTCTGGCCGAGCGTGCGCTGGTTGATCGCCGTCTCCCAGCTGCCGCGGTCGCCCTTGCTCCAGCGGCTGCCGCGCAGCTGCTCGGCGGGCGGGTCGTTGCTCCAGGCCTGCGTATCGGGCTTGCCCTGGTACTTGCCCTGCTTGTACACGGTGACCTGGGGCGCCTCGCTGCACGCCGCCAGGAGGAAGGCCGCGCCAAGCGCGGCTGCCAGCGCGGCGCGGCTCACGACTTGCCTCCCGCGCCCGGCTGCGCGCCCTGCTTGCCCGGGCCGTAGGCGGTGCCCCAGCCCCAGACCTCGGAGCCCTTGCCCCGGCGCAGCACGCGCTCGCGGTAGATGTCGGCGATCACGTCGCCGTCGCCGCCCAGCAGCGCCTTCGTGGAGCACATCTCGGCGCAAGCCGGGAGCTTGCCCTCGGCGAGGCGGTTGCGGCCGTACTTCTTGAACTCGGCCTCGGTGCGGTCGGCCTCGGGGCCGCCGGCGCAGAAGGTGCACTTGTCCATCTTGCCGCGCAGGCCGAAAGCGCCCGCCTGCGGGAACT
The DNA here is from genome assembly GCA_050246035.1 of Burkholderiales bacterium. Lineage (GTDB taxonomy): Bacteria > Pseudomonadota > Gammaproteobacteria > Burkholderiales > SG8-39 > JAABQT01. The sequence goes on along the minus strand of JBFWWT010000001.1, from coordinate 318,132 downwards.
GCGGCGCGCCGAACGGGCAGGCGTAGAAGCAGTAGCCGCAGCCGATGCACAGGTCCTTGTCGTGCAGCACGACGCCGTCCTCGGTCTTGTAGAAGCAGTCCACCGGGCACACGGCCATGCAGGGCGCGTCCGAGCAATGCATGCAGGCCACCGAGATCGACTTCTCGGCGCCCACCACGCCGTCATTGATGGTGACGACGCGGCGGCGGTTCACGCCCCAGGGCACCTCGTTCTCCTGCTTGCAGGCGGTGACGCAGCCGTTGCACTCGATGCAGCGCTCGGCGTCGCACAGGAATTTCATTCTCGCCATGGCGTTCTCCTTATGCCTTCGCGACCTGACAGAGGGTCGTCTTGGTTTCCTGCATCATGGTGACGATGTCGTAGCCGTAGGTCGTCGCCGTGTTCACCGCCTCGCCGCGCACGATGGGCGCCGCCCCCTCCGGGTAGTAGCCGAGCATGTCCTGCCCCTGCCACCAGCCGGCGAAGTGGAACGGGATGAACGCGTGGTCGGGCCCGACCCGCTCCGTGACCAGCGCCTTCACCTTGATGCGCGCGCCCGAAGGCGTGCTCACCCAGACGAACTCGCCGTGCCGGATGCCGCGGTCGGCCGCGGCCTTCGGGTTGATCTCGACGAAGTTGTCCTGCATCAGCTCGGCGAGCCACGGGTTGGAGCGCGTCTCGTCGCCGCCCCCCTCGTACTCCACCAGGCGCCCGGAGGTGAGGATGATCGGGAACTTCTGGTGCATCCCGTCGGCCACCGCCTTGTCCTGCAGGGTCTTGAACAGCACCGGCAGGCGCCAGCGCTCCTTCTGGTCGGCGTGCGTCGGCCACTTCGTCACCAGCTCGGGCTTGGGCGAATAGATCGGCTCGCGGTGCAGCGGCACGCCGTCCGGGAAGTTCCACACCACGGCGCGCGCCTTGGCGTTGCCGAACGGCGAGCAGCCGTGCTTCATGGCCACGCGCTGGATGCCGCCGGAGAGGTCGGTCTTCCAGTTCTTGCCCTCGGCCTCCGCCTTCTCCTCGGCGGTGAGGTCGTCCCACCAGCCGAGCTTCTTCAGCAGCGCGTCCGTGAACTCGGGATACCCGGTGGTGATCTCCGAGCCCTTGGAGTGCACGCCGTCCTCGGCCAGCAGGTTGACGCCGTCCTTCTCCACGCCGAAGTTGGCGCGGAAGCAGTTGCCGCCGTCCATCATGTGGCGCGTGGTGTCGTACAGGTTGGGCGAGCCCGGGTGCTTGATCGCGGCGGAGCCGTAGCACGGCCAGGGCAGGCCGAAGTAGTCGCCCGTGAGGTCGTAGCCGGTCTCGGCGTCCTTGCCGCCCTTCGCGCGCAGCGTCTTCACGTCGAAGACGTGCATGTTGCGCATGTGCGCCTTGAGGCGCTCGGGCGACTGGCCGGTGTAGCCGATGGTCCACGAGCCGCGGTTGAACTCGCGCGTCGTGTCCTCCATCGAGGGCTCGTCCATGCCGCCCTTGCCCTTCACCAGCGCGATGTTCTGCTTGCCGTCCTTCTTGCCCACGAACTGGTCGGCGAAGCCCAGCTTCTGCGCGAGCTGGTACATGATCATGTGGTCGGTGCGCGACTCGAA
>JBFWWT010000001.1:275287-316446 GCA_050246035.1 Burkholderiales bacterium | reverse complement strand
GAGCGCCCGACGTTGCCCAGCGCCAGCATCAGCACGGCGCTCGCGCGCACGATCGCGTTGCCGTTCGAATGCTGAGTCTGGCCCATCGCCCAGATGATGAAGCCGGGGCGGTTCTCCGCGAGGATCTTCGCGGTCTCGTACATCTCCTTCTCCGGCACGCCGGTCACTTCTTCCACGGCGGCCGGCGTGTACTTGGCCATCACCTCGGCCTTCACCTTGTCCATGCCGTAGACGCGGTCGTTGATGTACTTCTTGTCCTCCCAGCCGTTCGCGAAGACGTGGTAGAGCAGGCCGAAAAGGAAGGCGACGTCCGTGCCGGATCGCACGCGCACGTACTTGTCGGCCTTGGCCGCCGTGCGCGTGAAGCGCGGGTCCGCCACGATGACCTTGGCGCCGTTCTCCTTGGCGTGCAGCGTATGCAGCATCGACACCGGGTGCGCCTCGGCCGCGTTCGAGCCGAAGAACAGCATGCACTTGGAGTTCTGCTCGTCGTTGTACGAGTTGGTCATCGCGCCGTAGCCCCAGGTGTTCGCGATGCCCGACACGGTGGTCGAGTGGCAGATGCGCGCCTGGTGGTCGGTGTTGTTCGTGCCCCAGAGGCGGATCCACTTGCACAGCAGGTAGGACTGCTCGTTGTTGTGCTTGGACGAGCCGATGAGCATCAGCGCATCCGGGCCGCTCTCCTTCTTGATCGCGAGCAGCTTCTGCGAGATCTCCTCGTAGGCCTTGTCCCAGGTCATGCGCACCCACTTGCCGCCCTCGAGCTTCATCGGGTACTTCAGGCGGTGCGAGTCGTGCGTGATGCCGTGCTCGCGGATGGAGGCGCCCTTGGCGCAATGCGAGCCGAGGTTGATCGGCGAGTCGAACACCGGCTCGTGCCGCACCCAGACGCCGTTCTCGACGACCGCGTCGATGGCGCAGCCGACCGAGCAGTGGGTGCACACGGTGCGCTTGACCTGCACGTTGCCGGCGCCGCTCGCCTGCGCCTGCGCCTCGCCGATCATGCTGAACGGCAGCTGCGCGGCCGCGGCGCCCGCGCCGAGCGTGATGCCCGAGCGGCGCAGGAACGCGCGGCGATCCATCGTCTTGGCGAGCACGCCCGAGAGACCGCGCGCGAGGCGCGATTGCGGGGCGGCCGTGCCGGAAGCTTTTCTCGTGAGCAGCATGACGGGCCTCCTCAGACCTTCGCGGTGCGGTAGTAGTTGTTGACGTGCGCGGTCTCGTGATAGCCGCGCGCCCTGCGCTTGCCGTCCGTCGCGGCGGCCGGCGCGCCCTGGCGGCCGGCGACCACGGCGGCCGCGGTGGCGACGCCACCGGCACCGACGCTCAACAGGAAATTTCTGCGGGAAAGCTTGGCGTTCTTCTGGCTCACGGCGCGCCTCCTTTTATGCATTGTCGGCCCCGCGCCACGCGCGCACGGGACACTATGAAATCCTGTGCAAATTACCTGCCTCTTATGGACCGATCAAGAGAAAGAAGCGTTGCCAATCGACAATCGTTCTCATCCTAAATGCCGTACATGAGAACGATTCTCGAACTTCCCTATCCCCCGATTTCGAAGCCCTCTCGCTCGACCTCGAGGAACGCGTGCGTGAACGCGGCGACGTGCTTGTAGAAACACGCCTTGTCCGAAGCACTTACGGCATCGCAGAAGCGCATCGCCCCGGTGTAAAGGAATCGCTCGAAGAACGACTTCTGCTCCTCCAGCCCGCGTTGTTGCACCGCAATCGCGAAGCGCATGGTTTCGAAGAGTGCCGAGACGTGATCCTCGGGCTCGAAGACTTCTTCGCGCCGCCCGAGGCCCCAGGCCGCGAGCTGATCGCGCAACGCGACCAGCGGCGTCTCGCTCTCGAAGCGGATCACGTAGTGCATGAGGTACGGCGTCACCTCGGCGCGCCCCGGCCCGGCGAAAAGCTCGGTGTGCTCGTGCGCGAGCAGGACCGGGAACGCCGTGCGCCCCGCCTCGCTCATCGCGCGCCACGCGGCGGCGAGCGCGCGCCCCTGCTCGGTGCGCTCGTCGTCCTCGCCGGTGAAGCCTTCGGCGTGCACGATGGCGGAGAGCAGCTGCGCGTCCGGCGCGGACTGGAAGAGGCGCGCGGCGAGCGCGTAGAGCTGCGCGCGCGCCTGGTCCTCGGGCGCGAGCGTCGGCATGAAGTGCATCGTCGCGCTCACGACGGCTTGCCCCCGCCCATGTCGAAGATGGTCGCTTCCTTCGTGTTCTGCATCATGTCCACCACGCGGCAGTCGCCGCACATCTGCAGCCGGCGCATCGCGCCCTCGCCCGCGAACATCGAGTGAGCGCCCAGCTTGCCGAGCATGTTGTCCACCATCTGCTTCGTGCCGAAGGGCTTGCCGCAGCGCACGCAGTTGAACGGCTCCGCCTCGTTCAGCACCACGGGATTCTTCGCCTGCGCGCCGAGCAGCAGGCGCGGCACGAGCCGGATCGCGTTCTCGGGGCAGGTGCGCTCGCACAGGCCGCACTGCACGCAGTTGCGCTCGATGAAGCGCAGCGCGGGCGTCTCGGGCGCGTCCAGCAGCGCAGCCTCCGGACAGGCGCCGATGCAGGCCTTGCACAGCGTGCAGGTGTCCTTGTTGACCGTGATGGCGCCGTAAGGCGCGCCCGCGGGCAGGGCAAGCACGTCCTTCGGAGCGCGCGCGTGCTTCGCGAGGTGCTCGAGCTCGAAGTCGAGCGTGGTGCGCTTCTCGATCGACAGGTTGAAGGTCGCAGCCGGCGCGACGCCCCGCGCCGGCTCGAGCGACCACAGCGCCGACTCCAGCGCCTTCGCATCGGCCGGCCGCACGACCTGGAAATGCCGCCCCTCGTAGCCGAGCCCCGCGAGGATCGCCTGCGCGAAGCGCATCTGCTCCTCGAGCGCCGCGGCGTAGCCCTCGGGCTTCGACTCGTCCATGACGACGACCACCTGGCTCGCGCCGTAGCACACGGCGCCGAGCAGCGCGTCGATGCCGATCGCGGCCGTGTGGAAGACCGCCATGGGCAGCACGCGGGCGGGCAGGCCCTTGCCCCCGCGGATCGCGCGCCGGCCGACGCCGTAGACGAGCTCGCGCCCCTGCTCGAGGTCGTGCACGAGAAGGCACGCGTCGGCGCCGCCCGCCTCGCGGTACGTGCCGAGCAGCGTCTTCAGCCGCCGGCCGAGGTCGGGCGCGCGCGGGTACGCGTAGGTCATCGCGCCCGAGGGGCACACCATGGCGCAGCCGCCGCAGCCCGCGCACAGGTGCGGATCCACCTTCACGTGGTCGCCGTCCGCCGAGATCGCGCCCGTCGAGCACACGTCCAGGCAGCGCGTGCAGCCGGTCTTGCCCGAGCGGCCGTGCGCGCAGATCGCCTCGCGGTACTGGAAGAAGCGCGGCTTCTCGAACTCGCCGACGAGCTGCGCGAGCTTCGCCGCGGCGAGCGCCTGCTCGAGCGGATCGGCGCCCGGGGCGAGGTAGCCCTGCGGCAGATCGGGCATCGAGAGCAGCGGCTGCGGAGAAAGGTCCAGCACCAGGTCGAAGGTCTCGCGCCGTTCCGTGTCCGCGCGCGAGAAGTCCACCGCGCCGATCGCGCCGCAGGCGGCCACGCACTTGCGGTGCGCCTTGCACTTGTCGAGGTCGACCTGGTAGGTGAAGTCGATCGCGTTCTCCGGGCAGGCGTCCAGGCAGGCATTGCAGCGCGTGCACAGCTCGAGGTCGATCGGGTTCTCCTGCCGCCATTCGACCTCGAAGGCGCCCAGGTGCCCGCTCGCGCGCACGGGCCTGCCCGACCACACCGGGTAATTGCGCTCCGCGGGCAGCTCGCCGCCTTCGGGCCGCGTGATGAGCACGCTCGGCTCCAGCGACCCGGCGAGGCGCTGCGCCCAGTCGAGCGCCGCCGCCGACGGGCCGATGACCAGCACCTGCCCGCCCGACTTGTACTCGACGCTCGGCACCGGCTCGGGCTCGGGCAGCGCCGCCGCCGCGAGGAGCGCCGCGATCTTCGGGGTGGCGCGCTTGCCCTCGGCCGACCAGCCGGCGGCCTCGCGCAGGTTGACGAAGCCGAGCTCCGCCTTCGATTCCACGGACTGCGCGAGCTCGTTGAACAGCGCCGCCTCCTGCGTGCAGGCGACCAGCACCTCGGGCTCGCCGAGCGCCGCCTGGAACAGGCCCGCCTCGCGCCGGCAGAGCTCGGTGTGCACCTTCACGGGCGCGCCCAGCTTGAGCGCTGTCGCGAGCGCCTTGGCGTCGAGCGCCATCGTGCCGTTGCAGCTGCACAGCCTGATCGTCTTATCCTGCAGCGCCATCGTCTTTCTTCTCCGGTTCGGGAGCTTCGGCGCTCGCCTGCGTCGCCTCGCCCTGCTCCGGCGCCCCCGGCTCAGCGGGCTTCTCGGGCTGCGGCCCGAACAGCGTGGCCTTCGCATGCTCGAGCGTCGCGAGCATGGCCTGCGGGATCGGATCGTCCTTCGAATAGTCGTCGATGTAGACGTCGAGCCCGTCCATGATGTTGAAGCGCGGGTCGGCGAACAGCTTCTTCAGCGCCGCGCGCTTCACGCTCTCGTCGACCTTCGACTTCATGAACGCCGCGAAGTCCGACTCGAACGTGAGGCTGTCGATCGAAGGCAGCGGAGCTTCCGGCGCGGTCGGCGCCGGGGCGGCCTGCGCCGGCTCCGGCGCGCGCGCCGCGTCGAGCTTGCGCTGCGACCAGCGTCGCAGGAAGTTCCCGTCGTCCTGCGCCATCAGATGCGCGCCCGGTCTTTCGGGCTCTTGAAGGACTGGGGCCGGATCTTCTTCTTCGGCTGCGGCCGGTAGTGGGCCTGCACGAACGCGCTCGCCCAGTCGAAGATCTCCTTCGGCATGGGCACGCGGTCGACCTGCTCGCCGCCGTCCATCCAGCAGCTCGCCTCGCTGTAGCTCACCGTCAGGTGCGCGGGCGCCGCCACGCCGTCCTGCATTCGCCAGAGAACGAACACCGAGGGCTCGGTCGTCGAGACATTGAGAAAATAGCCGTCCGCATCGGGCACGCGCAGCTCGATCTGCTGGCCCGGGTAGAGCCAGCGCCGGCATCCGGGGGCGTCTTCGATCACGCGCGGCGCGCCCTCTCCCGCCTCCGGCAGCACGGCGACGGGCTCCCAAGCCTCGCTTTGCCACTGGTTCTGCAGCTCGCGCCGCTGCATCACCACCGACACCGGGAACACGGGATTCTGCATCCCTGGAACTATAGCCCATATCTCCTGTTTGCTATGATGGCCCGGACGCCGCAAAACACCATGACGCAGAAGGTTTTTCCCATCCATTCCGCCCGCGCGCCGGCGCCCGCCTACGACGGCGCGCCGCTCGCCGACACGCTCGGACGCGGCTTGCGCGACCTGCGCATCTCGGTCACCGACCGCTGCAACTTCCGCTGCGTGTACTGCATGCCGCGGGAAACATTCGATCACGACTTCAAATTCCTCCCGCACGCCGAAATCCTCACCTTCGAGGAGACCGCGCGCCTCGCGCGCCTGTTCGCGGGCCTCGGGGTGAAGAAGATCCGCCTCACCGGCGGCGAGCCGCTCGTAAGGCGCGACCTGCCGCGGCTGGTGGCGCTGCTCGCGGAGATTCCGGACCTGGATCTCACGCTGACGACCAACGGCTCGCTCCTCGCGAAGCACGCCGAGGCGCTCGCGCGCGCGGGCCTGAAGCGCGTGACCGTGAGCCTCGATTCGCTCGACGACGCGACCTTCCGCGCCATGAACGACGCCGACTACCCGGTCGCGCGCGTGCTGGAAGGGATCGAGGCGGCGGCCGCGGCGGGCATGGCGCCGATCAAGGTGAACATGGTGGTCAAGCGCGGCGTGAACGACGCGCACGTGCTCGACATGGCCGGGCGCTGGCGCGGCACCGGCCACGTGGTGCGCTTCATCGAGTACATGGACGTGGGCAGCACGAACGGCTGGCGCATGGACGACGTGGTGCCCTCGGCGAAGATCGTGGAGACGATCGGCGCGCGCTGGCCGCTCGAGCCCGTGGACCCGGACTACCGCGGGGAAGTCGCCGAGCGCTGGCGCTACCGCGACGGCGCGGGCGAGATCGGCGTCATCTCCTCGGTCACGCAGGCGTTCTGCGCGAGCTGCAACCGCCTGCGCCTGTCGGCCGAAGGCTCGCTCTACACCTGCCTCTTCGCCGAGCACGGCCACGACCTGAAGTGGCTGCTGCGCCATGGCGGCACGGACGAGCAGCTCGTGAACGAGATCGCCGCGGTGTGGCGCGCGCGCGGCGACCGCTACTCCGAGATCCGCACCGAGGAGACGGCCAGAGCGCGCAAGGTCGAGATGTCCTACATCGGTGGCTGAGCCCCGGCGACCGCTGCTCACCGACGCCGCGAAGCCCGCCACCTTCGAGGTCGAGGCGGTGAACGAGCGCGGCGAGATGGTGCCCACCTCGGTGGCCGGCGAGCACCCGCTCACCCTGTACCTCGACAAGCAGGAGCTGGTCACCCTCATGACGCTCGGGCACGCGCCGGAAGCGCTCGCCCTCGGCTACCTGAGGAACCAGCGCCTGGTCGGGTCACTGGATGAGATCGCCGCGGTGCAGGTGGATTGGGAGACCGAGTCCTGCGCCATCACGACACGGAAGGGCGTGAAGGGCCTGAAGAAGAAGACCGGACGGCGCACCGTCACCTCCGGCTGCGGGCAGGGCACGATGTTCGGCGACCTGATGGAAGAGATCGACCGCGTGCGCCTGCGCGAGGACGTGTCGCTCGCCGACGAGGACCTCTTCGTGCTGCTCGACAAGGTGCGCAAGCACGAGACCATCTACAAGCAGGCGGGCGCGGTGCACGGCTGCGCGCTCGCCACGCGCGCGGGCGAGATCCTCATGTTCGTCGAGGACGTCGGCCGCCACAACGCCGTGGACGCGATCGCCGGCTTCATGTGGCTGCAAGGACTCGACGGCTCGGACAAGGTGTTCTACACCACGGGGCGCCTGACGAGCGAGATGGTCATCAAGTGCGCGCAGATGGCGATCCCGTTCCTCGTCTCGCGCTCCGGGCTCACGCAGATGGGCTACGAGGTGGCGAGGAAGACCGGCATCACCATGCTCGGCCGGGCAAGCGGCCGCCACTACCTCGCCTTCACCGGGCGCGAGCGCCTCGTGCGCCGCGCCCCGCAACCCACCGCCGTCGTCTAGGAGAATCCGATGATCGAACTGTACTTCGCCCCCGGCGCCTGCTCGTTCGTGCCGCACGTCGGCCTGGAGGCCGTGAAGGCGGCCACCGGCGAAGGCTTCGAGCCGAAGCTCGTCAAGCTGCACAAGGGCGAGAACCGCACGCCCGAGTACCTGGCGATGAACCCCAACGGCCAGGTGCCGGTGCTGGTCGTGGACGGCAAGCCGCTCAACCAGATCCTCGCCATCTGCGACTGGATCGACCGCCGCTTTCCACAGACGGGGCTGCTGCCCGCCGAGCCCTGGGCGCGCGCGCAGGCGATGTCGCAGTTCGCGTGGATGAACAACACGGTGCACGGCACCTTCACGCGCTGGTTCCGCACCGGCTACTTCGTCGAGGCCGAGGCCGCGCAGGCGGCGGTGAAGACGCTCGCCGCCGAGCAATTCCGCGGCCACCTCGAGCGCATCCAGGGCTGGGTGCAGGGCGCCGCGCCTTACTGGCTCGGCGAGCGGCTCTCGTTCCTCGACGCCTATGCCTTCACGCTCCTGCGCTGGGGCGGCTACGCGGGCATCGACCCGGATTCGCTGCCGGCCTACAAGGCCTACGTCGAGCGCGTGGTGCAGGCGCCGCCGGTCGCCGCCGCGCTCGAGCGCGAGCGCATCAAGCTCGACACCTACAAGAAGGCGGCCTAGGCGGCGCCTGCGCCCGCGGCGCGCAGCTTGCTCGCGGCGAGCGCCGCGCGCCCCGGGAAGAACAGCGTGGCCGCCAGCATGCCCGCGGCGAGCGCCGCGAGCACCAGGAACACGTTGCCGAAGCCGCCCTCGGTGCGGTGCAGGAGCGCGATCATCGGCACGGCGATCGCCGCGACCCCCAGCGACACGACGTAGCGCACCGAGAGCACGCGCGCCCGGTACTCGTCGGCGCAGTAGCGGCCGACGATGGCGTCGTTCAGCGGGATCTGCCCGAACACCGCGAGCATCATGAGCACCGCGGCCCCGAGCATCGCCCAGCCCTCGAGGTTCGCCGCGAGCGCGAGCAGCGGGATCTGCGCGAGCGCCACGCCCATCATCAGGCGCTTCAGCTCGAAGCGGTCGATGAGCGCGCCCATCGCCACCTGCGCGAACGCGGCCACCGTGTAGACCGCCGCCACCAGCGCGCCGATGCCGAAATTGGTCTGCGTGAGCGCTCGCAGCCGCTCGTCGAACACCTTGGGCATGGCCACCGTGGTGGAGTTGAAGATGATGCCGCCGCACGCGGTGGCGACGAGCAGCACGGCGAAGATGCGCGCCATGGTGCGCCCGTCGACGTGCAGGCCGATGGACTTCGAGGTCTTCTTCACCTTGCCCGGGTCCTTCACCAGCGCGAGGAAGCCGGCGCCGGCGACGACGCAGGCGAAGCCCGGCACGAAGAACGCCGCGCGCCACCCGGCCAGGTCGACCAGCGCGCCGGTCAGCAGCGCCGCGAAGGCGAGCCCGAGGTTGCCCCACAACCCGTTCCAGCCGAGCGTGCGCCCCATCTTCTCGGGCGAGGCCACCAGCATGGCGATGCCCACGGGGTGGTAGATCGCCGCGAACGCGCCAACGAGGGTGAGGCCCACCGCGATGTGCCAGGGCTCGCGCGACAGGCCGGTGAGAAAGAGCGCGGCGCCGATGCCGAAGAAGAAAATCGCGAGCACCCGGTAGCGGCTCCAGTGATCGGCGAGCCAGCCCGCGGGGATCGCGAAGGCGCCGAAGGCGACGAAGCCGCCGAGCGCGAGCGGCAGCAGCTCCGAGTAGGGCCGGTTCCACTCGGCGCCGAGCGCGAGCACCGCGGTGGGAAACACGAGCATCGCCAGGTGATCCAGCAGATGCCCGAGGTTGAGGAACGGAACCAGCCAGCGCCGATCGTTCATGCGCGAAGCTTACCTCTTAGAATCCGGCCCATGGACGCTGTTTCAGGAATCGTGCTTGCCGGCGGCCAGGGCCGGCGCATGGGCGGCGTGGACAAGGGCCTGCAGCCCCTGCGCGGCAAGCCGATGGTGGCCTGGGTGCTCGAGCGGCTCGCGCCGCAGGTGGACGAGATCGTGGTGAACGCCAACCAGAACCTCGAGGCCTACGCGCGCTTCGGGCATCGCGTCGTGCCCGATGCGATCGGCGGCTTCGCCGGCCCGCTCGCCGGCCTGCATGCGGGGCTGGCGGCGGTGCGCCATCCGCTTGCGGTCACCGTGCCCTGCGACTCGCCCTTCCTGCCGGCGGACCTCGTCGCGCGGCTGCGCGCCGCGCTCGGCGGGCACGATCTCGCCGTGGCGAAGACGGGCGACCAGGCGCACCCGGTGTTCTCGCTCGTGCGTCGCGCGGTGCACGCGCACCTCGCCGAGTTCCTCGCGCAGGGCGGGCGCAAGATCGACGCCTGGTACGCGAGCCTCAAGGTGGTCGAGGTGAGCTTCGACGACGAGGCCGAGGCCTTCCGCAACATCAACACGCGCGAGGAGCTGAAGGACGCATGAAGCGCATCATCGAGATCGCGCACGCGATCGAGGGCTACGACCCCGACGCGCTGCACGTCGACAAGGCGCGCGCGGCGATTCGCGCCTGCCTCGAGCCGGTGCGCGAGACCGAGCGCGTGCCGGTGCGCGAAGCGCTCGGGCGCGTGCTCGCCGAGGACGTCGTCCCGGCCATCGACGTGCCGGGCCACGACAACACCGCGATGGACGGCTACGCGCTGCGCGCGGCCGACCTGAAGGAGGGCGAGACCGAGCTCGAGGAAGCCGGCGCGGCGCTCGCCGGCCGCAAGTTCTCCGGGACGCTCGCCCCCGGCCAGTGCGTGCGCGTGACCACCGGCGCGGTGATGCCCGCGGGCGCCGACACCGTGGTGGTGCAGGAGGTGGTGAAGGTGAAGGACGGGCGCGTCACGATCCCGCCCGGCCAGAAGCGCGGCCAGAACGTGCGATATGCGGGGGAGGACCTGAAAAAGGGCGTGCCCGTGCTGCGCCCGGGCGCGCTGCTCAAGCCCGCCGAGCTCGGCCTCGTCGCCTCGCTCGGCATCGGCAGCATCGCCGTGCGCCGACGCGTGCGCGTGGCGTTCTTCTCCACCGGCGACGAGCTCGCGTCGATCGGCACCCCGCTCAAGGAAGGCGAGGTCTACGACTCGAACCGCTATACCCTCTTCGGCATGCTCGCGCGCCTCGGCGTGGAGATCCGCGACCTCGGCGTGGTGCGCGACGACCCGGCGAAGCTGGAAGCGGCGTTTCGCGACGCGGCGTCGAACGCGGACGCCATCATCACCACGGGCGGCGTGTCGGTGGGCGAGGCCGACTTCGTGAAGCCCATGATGGCGAAGCTCGGCGAGGCGCTCTTCTGGCGGATCGCCATGCGCCCGGGCCGGCCGATGGCCTTCGGGCGCATCGGGGAGGCCTTTCTCTTCGGCCTGCCCGGGAACCCGGTGGCCGTGATGGTGACCTTCTACCAGTTCGTGCGCGAGGCGCTGCTCGTGCTGGGCGGGCGCGAGGGCGATTGCGCGCCGCCGCGCCTGGAGGCAAGCGCGGCCGAGCCGATGCGCAAGATCGCGGGGCGCACCGAGTACCAGCGCGGCGTCCTTCATCGCGAGAACGGCGCGCTGCTCGTGAAGACCACGGGCCAGCAGGGCTCGGGCGTGCTGCGCTCGATGTCGGAGGCGAACTGCTTCATCGTGCTCGAGCACGAGCGCGGCCGCGTGGCGGCCGGCGAGACGGTGACGGTGCAGCCCTTCGAAGGCCTGGTGTGAGGGCTGCGCTGGTCGAGGAGTGCCGGCGGCGCTCGATCGCGCTGCTGCGCGCGAACCTCGGCCCCTCGGGCATCCGCGCCGCCACCCCCGGGCCGCAGGCCCGGCAGCGGCGCTACGACGCGGTGTTCGCTCGCGACGCCTCGATCTGCGCGCTCGGCATGGCGCTCTCGGGCGAGGCCGACCTGCGCCGCGCCGCCGCCGCGGGCCTCGCCACGCTCGCCGCGCGCCGCGCCGCGAACGGCCAGCTGCCGAAGCTGGTGCGCGATCGCCGCGCGCGCGGCGACTTCTGGTACGTCGGCTGCATCGACGCGACACTGTGGTGGCTGCTCGCGGTGGATTTCCTGCGGCTGCGGCGCCGCTTCGCGCGCGAGGCTGCGGGCGCGCTCGCCTGGCTGCGCGCGCAGGAGCACCCGACCTGGCGCCTGCTGCAGCAGAACGAGGCGAGCGACTGGGCCGACATCATGCCGCGCACCGGGTTCGTGCTCTATTCGAACGTCCTCTGGTACGCGGTGCAGCGCCGCTACGCCCCGCGCGCGGCCGGCGCGACGCGCGCCTCGATCAACGCCCTGCTCCACCCCGCCGAGCGCGCGCGGCTCGCCGACCGGCGCGCGCGGCTCCTCGCCGAGGAGCCGCGCAAGCGCGCGAGCCTGCGCGAGCTGTACGTGTCGTACCTGAACCTCGCGCACTTCGGCGACGAGGGCGACGTGGTCGGCAACCTGCTCGCGGTGCTCTACGGCGTGGCGGGTGCGGCGCGCGCGCGCCGCATCCTCGCCGCGCTCGCGCGCGAGCACGTGGACGAGCCCTATCCGGTGCGCGCGGTGTGCCGCCCGATCGAGGAGGAGAGCCCCGCCTGGCGCCCCTACCTCGCGCGCCACCGGCAGAACTTTCCCTGGCAGTACCACAACGGCGGCATCTGGCCGTTCGCCGGCGGCCTGTGGGTGGCGGCGCTGGCGCGCGCCGGGCACGCGGCGGCGGCCGCGCGCGCGCTCGTCGCGCTCGCGCGCGCCAACGCGCTCGACGGCTGGGCGTTCAACGAATGGCTCTACGGCCTGACGGGCGTGCCGCGCGGCATGCGCGGGCAGTCCTGGAACGCGGCGAGCTACCTCATCGCCTACGTCGCCGTCGCTAGAACGGAAGCTGGTACTCGGAAGCGTCCTCTTCCGGGTGCCCGGCGGGCTGCGGGAAGGCGCGCAGGTCCTTGGTGATCGCGGCGCGCAGGAACGAGTCCACCCACCAGAACACGTCCTGCTCGCGGATCGAGCCGCGCATGCGCCGCATGCGCGCCTGGCGCTCGGCGCCTTCCATGGCGCAGGCGCGGTGGATGGCGTCGGCCACCCCCTCGATGTCGTAGGGATTGACGAGCAGCGCGCCGCGGTAGAGCTGGGTGGCGGCGCCCGCGAACTCCGAGAGGATGAGCACGCAGTCCTCCTCGATGCTGCAGGTGCAGTACTCCTTCGCCACGAGGTTCATGCCGTCCTTGAGCGGCGTGATGAGGCCGATGTCGGCCGCGCGGTAGTAGGCGAGCAGCTCCAGGCGCGAAAGGCTCCGGTACTCGTACCAGATCGGCACCCAGCCCCCGGGGCGCGCGAAGCGGCCGTTGATCTTGCCCACGAGCTGCTCGATCTCGGTGCGCAGGCGGTGGTACTCCGGAATGTCCTCGCGGCTCGGCACCACCACCTGGATGAACGACACGCGCTCGCGCAGGTCCGGGTAGCGCTCGAGCAGGTTCTCGAAGGCGCGCAGCCGCTCGGGGATGCCCTTGGTGTAGTCCAGCCGGTCGATGCCGAGGATCAGCTTGCGCTCGGGGAGCAGGCGGTGCAGCTCGGCGGCCTTCTCCGTCACCTCGGGCGTGCCGGCGCGCCGCTGGAAGGCGGCATAGTCGATGGAGATGGGAAAAGCGCCGATCCTTACCGCGCGGCGCCCGACGCGCGCCTCGAGCACCTGCCCGCGGCCCTCGATCTGCACGTCCTTGGCGAGCAGGCGCACGCACTGCACGAAGTTGCGCCGGTCGCGCACCGTCTGGAAGCCGATGAGGTCGAATTCCAGCAGCGCCTGCAGCAGCGTCAGGCGCCAGGGGAGCTTCAGGAACAGGTCGGGCGCGGGAAACGGGATGTGCAGGAAGAAGCCGAGGCGCGAGTGCACGCCGCGCCGGCGCAGCTCCGCGGCCACGTTCATCAGGTGGTAGTCGTGGATCCAGACGAAGTCGCCGGGCGCCGAGTGCGCCTTCACCGCCTCGGCGTACTTCGCGTTCACCTCGCAGTAGGTGCGCCAGTACGCCGGGTCGAAGTTGCACAGCGACTGCAGGTCGTGGAACAGCGGCCAGATGATCTCGTTGGAGAAGCCGAGGTAGAACTTCTCCATCTCCTCGGCGGTGAGCGGAACGCCTTCCAGGCGGTAGCCGGCGCCCGCGCCGGCCGTGCGCAGCGCCTCGGCGAGCTCGCCCGCCTTGCCCGCCGCGCCCGTCCAGCCGATCCACATGCCGCCGCGGTTGCGCAGCACCGGCAGCAGCGCCGTGACCAGCCCGCCGCCGCCCGGCTCGGCGCGCCAGGCGCCGCGCTCGTCCTGCCGGAAAGTGAACGGCAGACGGTTGGATACCACGATCAGCCGCTCGCGCCCTGCGCTCCCGCGCGCGCTCATGCTTGCCTCCCCCGCGGACCCTACGCCGCCTGCTGCCGAATGTACAGCGTGCGCGTGGGATAGGCGAAGCGCACGCCTTCCTGCGCGAACTTCTCGAAGATGGCGAGGTTGATCGCCTGCTGCGTATCCATGTACACGCCGAAGTCCGGGCTCAGCACGTAGTAGACGATCTCGAAATTGAGCGAGAAGTCGGCGTATTCCTTGAAGTGCGCGCGATCGAAGCGCGCCTGCGGCTGGCTCTCCACCGCCGCCTTGAGCCAGGCGGGAATCTGCCGCAGCTTCTCCAGCGGCGTCTCGTGGGTGACCCCGACGCCGAACGCGATGCGCCTCTCCTGCATCTGCTTGAAATTGCGGATCTGGCTGTTGAGCAGCTGCGCGTTGGTGAACACGAGCTGCTCTCCCGAGAGGCTCCTGACCCGCGTCGTCTTCAGGCCGACCTTCTCCACCGTGCCCGCGTTCGTGCCGACGACGATGAAGTCCCCGACCATGAACGGCTTGTCGAGCACGATGGCCGCCGAGGCGAAGAGGTCGCCGAGGATGTTCTGCACGGCGAGGGCCACGGCGATGCCGCCGATGCCCAGGCCCGCGACCAGCGCCGTGACGTCGAAGCCGAGCTGGTCGAGGCCGAAAAGGAGCGCCAGCGCCCAGATGACCACGCGCCCGATGAAGCCGAGCAGCGTGACCGTGGTGGCGGCCTCGGGGTCGGTGCCGCGCGCGGCCTCGGCGCGCTGCGCGAGCCAGCGCGCGAGCAGCCGCGTGCCCCACAGCGCGAACTGCAGCACCAGCGCCGCGAGCGCGATCTTCTCGACCAGGCTCTCGAGGCGCGCGGGCAGCTCGAGCAAGAACGTGCCCGCGTAGAACGCGAGCGGCGCGAGCAGCCACAGGCGCGTGGCGCGCACGACCTCGGCGACCAGCGGCTGCCGGCCGAGCAGGCGCGCGACGACGTTGCGCAGCAGCCACACGATGAAGAAGACGGCGAGCGCGACGCCGGCGGCGAGCGCGAAGTCGCCCCACTCGTTGCTCTTCAGCAATTGCTGCCACAGCTTCATGCAATCCCCCTTTCGCCCAAGTTTGACACCATCGAGGCGCGAAGTTCCAGCCCATTTTTCGCGCGGTTTGTTCTGCGCGGACGCCTGTGCTAAGAAGGACCGTACATGGAGCATCGATGCCGCTGACCGAGCAGGACGCGTATCTGTTTCGCGAAGGCACGCACGCGCGGCTCTACGAGCGCCTGGGTTGCCGGCTGGACGCGAAGGGCGCCGGCGCGCAGGTCGGCGTGTGGGCGCCCAACGCGCGCGCGGTCTCCGTGGTGGGCGACTGGAACGGCTGGCGCGCGGGCGCGGACGCGCTCGCGCCGCGCGCCGACGGCTCCGGCATCTGGGAAGGCGCGGTGCGCGCGATCGAGCGCGGGCAGGCCTACAAGTTCCGCATCGAGTCGAGCATCGGCGGGCACGTCGCGGAGAAGGCCGACCCGTTCGCGCTCGCCGCGGAGCTGCCGCCGGCGACCGCCTCGCGCGCCTGGACGCTCGAGTACGACTGGGGCGACGCCGAGTGGATGCGCACGCGCGGGCCGAGGAACGCGCTCGATGCGCCGATGACGGTCTACGAGGTGCACGCGGGCTCCTGGCGGCGCAGTAACGGCGCCTTCCTCGGCTACCGCGAGCTCGCGCACGCGCTCGCCGACTACGCGAAGAGCATGGGCTTCACGCACGTCGAGCTGATGCCGATCGCCGAGCATCCCTTCTACGGCTCCTGGGGCTACCAGTGCACGGGCTATTTCGCGCCCACCGCGCGCTACGGCTCGCCGCAGGACTTCATGTACCTCGTGGACCACCTGCACCAGCAGGGCCTCGGCGTGATCCTCGACTGGGTGCCGTCGCATTTCCCCGCGGACGCGCACGGCCTCGCCTTCTTCGACGGCACGCACCTCTACGAGCACGCCGATCCGCGCCAGGGCTTCCACCCGGAGTGGAACTCGAGCATCTTCAACTACGGCCGCAACGAGGTGCGCGCCTTCCTGCTCTCCTCGGCGCTGTTCTGGCTGGACAAGTACCACGTGGACGGCCTGCGCGTGGACGCGGTCGCCTCGATGCTCTACCTCGATTACGCGCGGAAGGACGGCGAGTGGATCCCCAACCGCTACGGCGGCCGCGAGAACCTCGAGGCGATCTCGTTCCTGCGCCTGCTGAACGAGGCCGTCTACCGCGACCATCCCGACTGCTTCACGGTGGCCGAGGAGTCCACCGCCTGGCCGATGGTGTCGCGCCCCACCTACCTGGGGGGGCTCGGCTTCGGGCTGAAGTGGAACATGGGCTGGATGCACGACACGCTCGCCTACTTCAGGGAGGACCCGGTCCACCGCAAGTACCACCATGGCCGGCTCACCTTCTCGCTCATCTACGCGTTCAACGAGAACTTCGCGCTGCCGCTCTCGCACGACGAGGTGGTGCACGGCAAGGGGTCCCTGGTCGGCAAGATGCCGGGCGACAGCTGGCAGCAGTTCGCCAACCTGCGCGCGCTCTACGGCTACATGTGGGCCCACCCGGGCAAGAAGCTGCTCTTCATGGGCGGGGAGTTCGGCCAGCGGCGCGAGTGGACGCACGACGGCGAGCTCGAGTGGTGGGTGTGCGAGCGGCCCGAGCACGCGGGGCTCGCGCGCTGGGTCGCGCAGTTGAACCGCGTCTATCGCGACGAGCCCGCGCTGTGGCAGGTAGACTTCTCCCACGAGGGCTTCGAGTGGATCGACGCCAACGACGCCGAGGAGAGCGTGATCGCGTTCCTGCGCAAGCCGAAGGGCGGCGGGCCGCTCGTCGCCGTGGTGAGCAACCTGACGCCGGTGCCGCGGCGCAACCACGCGCTCGGGGTGCCGCGCGGCGGGCGCTGGCGCGAGCTCCTCAACAGCGACGCGACGGACTACGGCGGGTCCGGGTGGGGCAACTTCGGGGAGGTGCAGGCGGCGCCGCTGCCGGCGCACGGCCGGCCGTACTCGCTCACGCTCACGCTGCCGCCACTGTCGACCGTCTACCTGCGGAGCGAGCCGTGAGCGGCGCCGACGGCCGCGTGCGCGCGGTGATCGACGCGGTGCTGCCCGCGGTGGACGGCGGGCGCTACGCGGTGAAGCGCGCGCTCGGCGAGGCGCTCGAAGTGGAGGCGCACTGCTTCGCCGACGGCCACGACGTGCTGCGCGCGCGCCTGCTGTGGCGCGCGGCGGACGCGCGCGAATGGCAGGAGATCGAGATGCGCCCGCTCGGCAACGATGTCTGGCGCGCCGCCTTCACGCCGCCGGCGCTCGGCGACTACCGCTACACGGTGGCCGCGTGGGTGGATCGCTTCGCGTCCTGGCGGCACGACTTCGAGCGTCGCGACGACCCCGCCGACCGCGCGATCGCCGCGCTCGCCGGGGCGGAGCTCGCGCAGGCCGCCGCGGCGCGGGCGAAGGGCGAGGACGCGAAGCGGCTCGCCGACTGGGCGAGGCGCCTGCGCCAAGGCGCCGAGGCCGCGCCCGACGAGGACATGGCCGCGCTCGCCGCGCGCTACCCCGACCGCTCCTTCGAGACGCGCTGGCCGCAGGAGATGCCGCTCTCGGTTGACCGCAAGCTCGCGCGCTTTGCGGCCTGGTACGAGCTCTTTCCGCGCTCCTGCGCGGACGAGCCGGGCCGGCACGGCACGTTCGCGGACGTCGAGAAGCGCCTCGCCTACGTCGCCGGCATGGGCTTCGACGTCCTCTACCTGCCGCCCATCCATCCGATCGGCCGCGAGCGCCGCAAAGGAAAGAACAACGCGGTGGCCGCGCAGCCCGACGACGTCGGCAGCCCCTGGGCGATCGGCTCGGCCGAGGGCGGGCACAAGGCGATCCACCCGCAGCTCGGCACGCTCGAGGACTTCCGCCGCCTGGTGAAGGCCGCGGAGACGCACGGCCTGGAGATCGCGCTCGACATCGCCTACCAGTGCGCGCCGGACCACCCGTACGTGCGCGAGCATCCGCAATGGTTCCGCAAGCGCGCCGACGGCAGCGTGCAGTACGCCGAGAACCCGCCGAAGAAGTACCAGGACATCTATCCCTTCGACTTCGAGTGCGACGATTGGCGCGCCCTGTGGGCCGAGCTGAAGAGCGTGCTCGACTTCTGGCTCGGCGAGGGCGTGCGCATCTTCCGCGTCGACAACCCGCACACCAAGGCTTTCCCGTTCTGGGAGTGGGCGATCGGCGAGGTGCGGCGCGCGCACCCCGAGGCGATCTTCCTCTCGGAGGCGTTCACGCGGCCCAAGGTCATGCACCGGCTGGCGAAGCTCGGCTTCAACCAGTCCTACACCTACTATGCCTGGCGCAATACCAGGCACGAGCTCGCCGAGTACTTCACCGAGCTCGCGCACGGCGCGGGCCGCGAGTACCTGCGCCCCAACCTCTGGCCCAACACGCCCGACATCCTCACCGAGCCGCTGCAGGTCGGCGGGCGCGCCGCCTTCATGCAGCGCGTGGCGCTCGCCGCGACGCTCGGGGCGAGCTACGGCCTCTACGGGCCCGCCTACGAGCTGATGGAGCACCGGCCGCGCGAGCCGGGCAGCGAGGAATACCTCGATTCCGAGAAGTACCAGCTGCGCCACTGGGACCTCGCGCGGCCCGACAGCCTGCGCGAGTACATCGCCGCGCTCAACCGCATCCGGCGCGACAACCCCGCGCTGCACGACGACGCGAGCCTCGTGTTCTTCCCCACCGACAACGAGCAGCTCGTCGCCTACGCCAAGCAGACGCCCGACCGCGCCAACCAGATCGTCTGCGTCGTCAACCTGAGCCCGCACCACGCGCACTCGGGCTGGGTCGAGCTCGACCTCGGCTGGCTGGGCGCCGAGCCCGACCACCCCTACCAGATGCACGACCTCGTCTCGGGCGCGCGCTACCTTTGGACCGGCGCGCGCAACTTCGTGCAGCTCGACCCGCAACGCTCGCCCGCGCACGTGTTCCGCGTGCGCCGCCGCCTGCACCGCGAGCAGGACTTCGACTACTTCCTGTAAGCCCCGGTGAACGCCCCCGACGCCACGCCCCGCCCCGCCGCCGACGCGGCCGCCGCGCCCGATCCGCACTGGTACAAGGACGCGGTCATCTACCAGCTGCACGTCAAGGCGTTCTACGACTCCAACGGCGACGGCCTCGGCGACTTCCGCGGCCTCGCCGAGAAGCTCGATTACGTGAAGGAGCTCGGCGTCAACACGCTGTGGCTCCTGCCCTTCTACCCCTCGCCGCTGCTCGACGACGGCTACGACGTCGCCGACTACCGCGGCGTGCACCCGCACTACGGCACGCTCGAGGACTTCCGGCGCCTGGTCGAGGCGGCGCACCAGCGGGGCTTGCGCGTGATCACCGAGCTGGTGGTCAACCACACCTCCGACCAGCACCCCTGGTTCCAGGCCGCGCGGCGCGCGCCCAGGGGCTCGCCCGAGCGTGCGTTCTACGTCTGGAGCGACGACGAGCAGCAGTACAAGGGCACGCGCATCATCTTCACCGACACCGAGAGCGCCAACTGGAGCTGGGACAAGGTGGCCCAGCAGTACTACTGGCACCGCTTCTTCCACCACCAGCCCGACCTCAACTTCGACAACCCGAAGGTGCTGGAGGCGGTGCTGGAGGCCATGTACCACTGGTGCGAGGCGGGCGTGGACGGCTTCCGCCTGGACGCGATCCCCTACCTCGTCGAGCGCGAGGGCACCTCGAACGAGAACCTGCCCGAGACGCACGCGGTGATCAAGAAGATCCGCGCCGCGCTCGACGCGCGCTATCCCGGCAGGCTCCTGCTGGCGGAGGCCAACCAGTGGCCGGAGGACGTGCGCGAGTACTTCGGCGAGGCCGACGAGTGCCACATGGCCTACCACTTCCCGCTCATGCCGCGCATGTACATGGCGATCGCGCAGGAGGACCGCCACCCCATCGTCGAGATCCTGCAGCAGACCCCGGAGATCCCGGAGAGCTGCCAGTGGGCGATCTTCCTGCGGAACCACGACGAGCTCACGCTCGAGATGGTGACCAGCAAGGAGCGCGACTACATGTACCGCACCTACGCGGCGGACGCGCGCGCGCGCATCAACCTCGGCATCCGCCGGCGCCTCGCGCCGCTGCTGGAGAACGACATCGACCGCATCAAGCTGATGAACAGCCTGCTGCTGTCGATGCCCGGCTCGCCGATCATCTACTACGGCGACGAGATCGGCATGGGCGACAACATCTACCTCGGCGACCGCAACGGCGTGCGCACGCCCATGCAATGGAGCCCGGACCGCAACGCCGGCTTCTCGCGCGCCGATCCCCAGCGCCTGTACCTGCCGCCGATCATGGACGCGATCTACGGCTACGAGGCGGTGAACGTGGAGGCGCAGTCGAGGGAGCCCAATTCGCTGCTCAACTGGATGCGGCGTCTGCTCGCCGTGCGCAATACCAGCCAGGCCTTCGGGCGCGGGCGCCTGCAGTTCCTGCGCGCGGGCAACCGCAAGGTGCTCGCCTACGTGCGCGAGCTCGGCGAGGAGGCGATCCTGTGCGTGGCGAACCTCGGGCGCACCGCGCAGCCGGTCGAGCTCGACCTGCGCCGCTTCAAGGGCCGCGTGCCGGTCGAGATGACGGGGCGCACGCCCTTCCCGCCGATCGGCGAGCTGCCCTACCTGCTCACGCTCCCCGGGTGCGGCTTCTACTGGTTCCGCCTCGCCACGGACGCGCCCGCGCCGGTGTGGCACGCCGACGTCCTCGCGCGCGAGGACCTGCCGGTGCTGGTGCTGTTCGACGGCTGGACGAGCTTCTTCCGCGACCGCGTGGTGCCCTGGCGCATCAACATGGCGGCGAAGACCCGCGAGCACTTCGAGACGCAGGTGCTGCCGGCCTGGCTCGAGGCGCAGCGCTGGTACGCGGCGAAGGGCGAGGAAGGCGCGCGCGCGCGGCTGGGCGACTGGGCGCTGTGGGAGTCCGGGCGCGCAACCTACATGCTGTCGTTCATCGAGGTCGAAGGCGCGCGCGAGACCGCGCGCTACTTCGCGCCGCTCGCGCTCGCCTGGGAGGACCGCGAGGAGGAGCGCGTGAAGGCGCTCGGCGGCGCCGCGGTGGCCAAGGTGCGCCAGCAGGCGAGCGTGGGTCTGATGGCCGACGCCTTCGCCGACGAGGCCTTCTGCCGCGCGGTGGTGCAGGCGATCGGCGAGGAGCGCGAGGTCGCCGGCGCCCAGGGCACGCTGCGCTTCATGCCGACCGCCGCCTTCGCCGACATCGCCTGCGAGGACGTGAACCTGCTGCCGGTCGGCCGGCCGAAGGCGCAAAGCAGCAACACCGTGGTCACGCTCGGCGAGCGGCTGTTCCTCAAGGGCTACCGCCGCGTGCGCCCGGGCGTGAACCCCGAGTTCGAGATCGGGCGGCACCTGACCGACAAGCTGAAGTTCCCCAATATCGTGCCGGTGGCCGGCGCGCTCGAGTACCAGGGCGCGGACGGCACGGTCATGACGCTCGCGCTGGTGCAGGCCTACATGCCCAACCAGGGCGACGGCTGGACCTACGTCGTGGACACGCTCGAGCGCTACCTCGAGGAGCGGCGCGCCGCGCCGCCGCCGGCCGACGCGCACGGCGTGCACGTCGCGCTCATGCAGACGCTCGGCATGCGCACGGGCGAGCTGCACCGCGCGCTCGCCACGCGCACGGGCGATCCGGCCTTCGACCCCGAGCCGGTGACCGAGCGCGACCTCGAGCAGTGGAAGGCGCGCCTGCGCGCCGAGGCCGCCGAGACCTTCGCGCTGCTCGCCGCGCATCGCGGCCACCTGACCGCGCCCGCGCGCGACGACGCCGCCGAGCTCCTCGAGCGGCGCGAGCGGCTGCTGCGGCACGTCGAGGACTGCCGCCTGCCGCGCGGCCCGGCGCTGAAGACGCGCTTCCACGGCGACTACCACCTCGGCCAGGTGCTGCTCAACAAGCTCGACTTCGTGATCACCGACTTCGAGGGCGAGCCCGCGCGCCCGATCGAGGAGCGCCGCGCCAAGCACTCGCCGCTGAAGGACGTGGCCGGCATGCTGCGCTCCTTCAACTACGCGCGCTGGACCGCCCTGCGCCAGGCGCTCGAGGGCCACGCCGACTACGAGCGGCTCGCGCCCTACGCCGAGGACTGGGAGACGCGGGTGCGCCGCGCCTTCCTCGGCGCCTACGCGGAAGCCGTGCGCGCGAGCGGCCTGTACGCGTCCTTCGACGACATGCGCGAGCTGCTCGAGCTGTTCGAGCTGGAGAAAGCGCTCTACGAGCTGCGCTACGAGCTCGGCAACCGCCCGGGCTGGGTCGGCATCCCGCTCGCCGGCATCCTCGCGCTCGCCCGATAGCCCAGACTGGAGGTCCCATGAACATCGACGTGATGCTCGAACCCATCCGCGCCATCCTCACCCAGGTGGGCGTCTTCCTGCCCAAGCTGGCGCTCGCGCTCGTGGTGCTGATCGCCGGCTGGCTGCTCGCGCGCCTGGCGCGCTTCGCGGTGGCGCGGGGGCTGCGCGCCATCAACTTCAACGTGCTCACCGAGCGCGCCGGCATGGACGGCTTCCTCAAGCAGGGCGGCATCGACCGCGATACCACCGACATCTTCGCCATCCTCGTGTACTGGCTGGTGATCCTGCTCGCGCTGGTCATCGCCTTCAACGGCCTCGGGCTCGCCTACATCACGGACCTGCTCGGCCAGGTGGTGCGCTTCGTGCCCAAGGTGATCGTGGCGCTGCTCATCATCGCCTTCGGCGGGTACTTCGCGCTGTTCGTCGGCGGCACCGTGAGCACGTACTGCCGCAACGTCGGCGTGAAGGACGGCGAGCTGCTCGGCAAGCTCGCGCAGTACGCGATCATCGCCTTCGTCGTGCTGATGGCGCTCGACCAGGTGGAGATCGGCGGCAACGTCGTGCGCCACAGCTTCCTCATCCTGCTCGGGGGCCTCGTGCTCGGGCTGGCGCTCGCCTTCGGCCTCGGCGGACAGAAGTGGGCCGCCGAGCTGCTCGAGCGCTGGTGGCCGCGCGGCCGGCGCGAATAGGGGCGCGGTGAGCCGGCTGCCGCCGATCTCCGCCGTCTGGCGCGGCGCGCCCTACCCGCTCGGCGCGACCTGGGACGGCGAAGGGGTCAACTTCGCGCTCTTCTCCGAGCACGCGGAAAAAGTGGAGCTGTGCCTGTTCGACGAGGCCGGCCGCCACGAGCGCCAGAGGATCGAGATCCGCGAGCGCACCGACAACGTCTGGCACTGCTACCTGCCGGAGGCGCGCCCGGGCCTCGTCTACGGCTACCGCGTGCACGGGCCCTACCGTCCCGCCGACGGGCACCGCTTCAACCCCGCCAAGCTGCTGGTCGATCCCTACGCGCGCGAGCTCTCCGGCAGCCTCGAGTGGCACGATGCGCTCTACGGCTACGGCGTCGGCGGGGCGGAGGAAGACCTCGCGGCCGACGGCCGCGACAGCGCGCCCTACCAGCCCAAGTGCCGCGTCGTGGATCCGGCATTCACCTGGGGCGACGACCGGCGCCCCGAGATCCCCTGGCACGACATGGTGATCTACGAGATGCACGTGCGCGGCTTCAGCATGCGCCACCCGGAGGTGCCGCGGGCGCAGCGCGGCACCTACGCCGGGCTTTCCTCGGCGCCGGTGATCGACTACCTCAAGCGCCTGGGCGTGACCACGGTCGAGCTGATGCCCGTGCACGCCTTCATCGACGACCGGCGCCTGGCGGAGATGGGACTGCGCAACTACTGGGGCTACAACACGCTCGGCTTCTTCGCGCCCGAGCCGCGCTACTCGGCGAGCGGCAGCTCCAAAGAGTTCAAGACCATGGTGAAGCGCCTGCATTCGGCGGGCATCGAGGTGATCATCGACGTGGTCTACAACCACAGCTGCGAGGGCAACCACCTCGGCCCCACGCTCGCCTTCCGCGGCGTGGACAACGCTTCCTACTACCGGCTGGTCGAGGACGACCGCCGCCACTACCTGGACTACACCGGCTGCGGCAACACCCTCAACCTCGAGCACCCGCGCGTGCTGCAGATGGTGATGGACTCGCTGCGCTACTGGGTCGAGGAGATGCACGTGGACGGCTTTCGCTTCGACCTCGCCTCCGCGCTCGCGCGCGAGGGCCGCGGCGTCGAGCCGCTCGGCGGCTTCTTCACCGTGGTGCGCCAGGACCCGGTGCTCAGCCGCGTGAAGCTGATCGCCGAGCCCTGGGACACGGGCGAGGGCGGCTACCAGGTGGGCAACTTTCCGCTCGGCTGGGCGGAGTGGAACGACCGCTACCGCGACGGCATGCGCGCCTACTGGAAGGGCGACGGCGGGCTGATCGGCGAGTTCGCGCGGCGCCTGACGGGCTCCTCCGACCTCTACGGCCGCAGCGGCCGCCGGCCCTTCGCCAGCATCAACTTCGTCACCGCGCACGACGGCTTCACGCTGCACGACCTCGTCTCGTACAACGACAAGCACAACGAGGCGAACGGCGAGGCGAACCGCGACGGGCACAACGACAACCTCTCCTGGAACTGCGGCGCGGAGGGCCCGACCGGCGACCGCGCGATCAACACGCTGCGCGAGCGCCAGAAGCGCAACCTCCTCGCCACGCTGCTCCTGTCGCAGGGCGTGCCGATGCTGCTCGCCGGCGACGAGCGCGGCCGCACGCAGCTCGGCAACAACAACGCCTACTGCCAGGACAGCGAGCTGTCCTGGATCGACTGGCGCGACACGCCCGAGCGTCTCGCCCTCACCGAGTTCACCCGCCTGCTCATCTCGCTGAGGCGCTCGCACCGCATCTTCCGCCGGCGCGACTTCTTCCAGGGACGCCCGCTGCACGGGCGCGAGGCGAAGGACATCCACTGGCTGAGGCCCGACGGCGCCGAGATGAGCGACGAGGAATGGGACCAGGCGCACGCCAAGTCCCTCGGCGTGATGCTGGCCGGCGGCGACCTCGGCGAGAACGACCGCCACGGCCGGCCGCTGCGCGACGACGACTTCCTGCTGCTGTTCAACGCGCACCACGAGCCGGTCGCGTTCGTCCTGCCCGAGTTCGGCGGCGGCGCCTGGCTCGCGCTGCTCGACACGATGCGCGCGCCGCGCGACACGCCCGCCGGGCGCTTCGAGCCCGGGGCGGGCTACGAGGTCGGGCCGCGCGCGCTGGCGCTGCTCACGCGCTCGGCGGCCGGGCCGTCATGAGGCGCGCGCACGACATGCCCTTCGGCGCGGCGCCGCGGGGCGAGGGCACTTTCGCTTTTCGCCTCTGGGCGCCGGGCGAGGCGCGCGTCACCCTGGAGGTCGCCGAGGCGATCGCCCCCATGCAGCGCGACGCCGAGGGCTGGCACGAGTGCACGGCGCCCGCCAAAGCGGGCGAACGCTACCGCTTCCGCCTCACCGACGGCGTGGTGGTGCCCGACCCGGCCTCGCGCTTCAACCCCGGCGACGTGCATGGCGCGAGCGCGCTGGTGGACCCACTGGCCTACGAGTGGGGCGACGCCGGCTGGCGCGGCCGGCCCTGGTCCGAGGCCGTGATCTACGAGCTGCACGTGGGCGCCTTCACGCCGGAGGGCACCTTCGCCGCGGCGCGCGCGCGCCTGCCCGAGCTCGCCGCGCTCGGCGTCACCGCGATCGAGCTCATGCCCGTGGCCGACTTTCCCGGGGCGCGCAACTGGGGCTACGACGGCGTGCTGCCTTTCGCGCCGGACGCGCGCTACGGCGCGCCCGAGGACCTGAAGGCGCTCGTGGACGCGGCGCATGCGCACGGCCTCATGGTGCTGCTCGACGTCGTCTACAACCACTTCGGCCCGGACGGCAACTACCTGAACGCCTACTGCCCGCAGTTCTTCGACCCGGCCCGGCGCACGCCCTGGGGCGCGGCGATCAACTTCGACGGGCCGGCGAGCCGCACGGTGCGCGAGTTCTTCGTGCACAACGCGCTCTACTGGATCGAGGAGTACGGCCTCGACGGCCTGCGGCTGGACGCCGTGCACGCGATCCACGACGACTCGGGCGCGCACATCGTGCAGGAGATCGCCGCGGCGCTGCACGCCGGCCCCGGGCGCGAGCGCCACGTGCACGTGGTGCTCGAGGACGAGCGCGGCGACGAGCGCTTCATCCGCGGCGGCCTCGTCAAGCAATGGAACGACCCGCTGCACCACGCGCTGCACGTGCTGCTGACCGGCGAGTCCGACGGCTACTACGCGCCGTTCGCCGCCGCACCCCTCGAGCGCCTGGCCGGCGCGCTCGCCGCGCCGCCGGTCGCGCACGTCGCCTTCCTGCAGAACCACGACCAGGTCGGCAACCGCGCGCTCGGCGAGCGCCTGCACCGGCTGGCCGATCCCGCGAAAGAGGCGGCTGCCCTCGCCTGCGTGCTGCTCGGGCCGCAGGCGCCGCTGCTCTTCATGGGCGAGGAATGGGCCGCGTCCGCGCCGTTCCTGTACTTCTGCGATCACGGCCCGGCGCTCGCGCGCGCGGTGCGCGACGGGCGGCGCGCCGAGTTCCAGCGCTTCGCGGCCTTCGCCGACCCGGCGGCGCGCGATCGCATCCCGGACCCGAACGCGCGCGCGACCTTCGCGGTGAGCAAGCTCGACTGGAGCGAGCGCGGGCGCTCGCCGCACCGCGAGCGCCTCGCGCTCGTGACGCGGCTGCTTCGGCTGCGCCGCGAGCGCCTCGCGCCGCAGCTGGCGGGCGCGAAGTGGGTGGGCGCGGATATCTCGGGGAGCTGCCTGAGCGCCGAGTGGTCGCTCGGGGACCGCTCGCGGCTCGCGATCGCGCTCGACTTCCAGGGCATGCCGCCCGCCCTTGCCGGCGAGGAGCTGTTTTCAGCGCCGCACGTGCGCGTCGCGCTGCGCTCGCCATGAACGCCGAGCGGCTCGCGCGCTGCGGCATCGAGCCCGGCTTCCACGACATCCACGGCCGCTGGCGCGAGGCGCCGCCCGAGGCGCTCGCGGCGCTGCTCGCCGAGTTCGACGACGCCGCCTCGCCCGCCTCGCCGCCCCCGGCGCCGGCGCCCGGGCGCTGCTTCGAGCCGCCGCCCGGGCGCGTGTGGGGACCTTCGGTGCAGCTCTACGGCCTGCGCTCCGCGCGCAACTGGGGCATCGGCGATTTCGGAGACCTTTCCGTCGTCCTCGAGTGGGCGGCCGCGCGCGGCGCGGCGCTCGTAGGGCTCAACCCCCTGCACGCGCTCTTCGCGCACAACCCCGCGCACTGCAGCCCGTACAGCCCTTCGACCCGCCTCGCCTGGAACGCGCTCTACCTCGATGTCGAGGCGATCCCCGGGTTCGGCGATTGCGCCGAGGCACGCGCGCTCGTGCGCTCGCCGGATTTCCGCGCGCGCCTCGCGCGACTGCGCGAGGTGCCGCTCGTCGACTACGCGGGCGTCGCCGAGGCCAAGCACGAGGTGCTGCGGCTGCTCTATGCGCGCTTTCGCGAGGCTCCCCGGTCGCCCGCGTTCGAGCGTTTCCGCGACGACGAGCACCTGCGCCACTACGCCGAGTGGCAGGCGCGCGCGGCGGGCGAGGACGACCCCGGCTACTACGCCTACCTGCAATGGCAGGCCGACGCGCAGCTCGAGGCCTGCGCCGCCAGGGCGCGCACGCTCGGCATGGCGATCGGCCTGTACCTCGACCTCGCGGTCTCCGTGGATCGCGCGGGCGCCGAGGTGACCGCGCACCCGGAGCTCTTCGCGCGCCGCGCGAGCCTGGGCGCGCCGCCCGACGACTTCAACCCGCGCGGCCAGGACTGGGGCCTGCCGCCGCCGCGCCCCGACCGCATGCGCGCAAGCGGCTACGCGCTCTTTCGCCGCACGCTCGCCAGGAACATGCGCCACGCGGGTGCGATCCGCATCGACCACGTCATGCAGCTCGCGCGCCTGTACTGGGTGCCGGCGGGCATGCCGCCCACGGCCGGCGCCTACGTGCGCTATCCGCTCGACGAGCTGATGGCGGTGCTCGCGGAGGAAAGCCGGCGCCATCGCTGCGTGGTGATCGGCGAGGACCTCGGCACAGTGCCGCCCGAGGTTCGCGCGGCGATGGCGCGCGCGGGCGTCCCGGGGATGCGCCTGCTGCGCTTCGAGCGTGACACGCAGGGCGCGCTCCTGCCGCCGGCCGCCTATCCGGGCGAGGCGCTGTGCGCGCTCGGCACGCACGACATGCCGCCGCTCGCGAGCTGGCTCGACGACCCGGCGCTCGCCGCCGCGCTTGGCGCTCCGCCGCACCCCGAGAACGTGCATGCCTTTCTCGCCTCCACGCCCTGCCGCATCATGCTGCTTCAGCCCGAGGACGCGCTCGGCGTCACGGAGGCCTGGAACGTGCCCGGCACCACCGACGAGCATCCCAACTGGCGCCGCAAGCTGCCGCTCGCGGTGGAGGACTTCGCGCGCAGCGCGCGCCTCGAGCGCGTCGTGAGCGCGATCCGCGAGCGCCGCTGAGCGTGATTCCGCGCGCGACGTACCGGCTGCAGCTCGCGGCGTCGTTCACGCTCGAGGACGCCGCGCGCCTCGTGCCCTACCTCGCGCGGCTGGGGGTGAGCCACGCCTATTGCTCGCCGATCCTGCGCGCGCGAAAGGGCAGCACCCACGGCTACGACGTGGTAGACCACAACGCGATCAACCCCGAGCTGGGCGGCCAAGACGCGTTCGAGGCTCTGGTCGCCGCGCTGCGCGCGCACGGCATGGGCCTCATCCTCGACATCGTGCCCAACCACATGGGCGTGTTCGGCGACGACAACGCCTGGTGGCAGGACGTGCTGAGGAACGGCGCCATGTCGCGCTACGCGCGCTACTTCGACATCGAGTGGCATCCCGCGAACCGCGACCTGGAGGGCAAGGTCCTCGCGCCAGTGCTGGGCGATCACTACGGCAGCGTCCTCGAGCGCGGCGAGCTCGCGCTGGAGGACGGGGCCGTGCGCTACCACGGCCACCGCTTCCCGCTGCGGTCCGGCGAGGCGCCCCACCCGGGCGAGGACCTGCACGCGCTGCTCGAGCGCCAGGCCTACCGCCTCGCCTACTGGCGCGTGGCGGCCGACGAGGTGAACTACCGGCGCTTCTTCGACGTGAACGACCTCGCGGCGCTGCGCCAGGAGGACGAGGAGGTGTTCGAGGCCACGCACGACCTCGTGCTGCGCCTTGCGGCCGAGGGCAAGGTGGACGGCCTGCGCATCGACCATTCGGATGGCCTCTACGACCCCGCGCAGTACTTCGAGCGCCTGCAGCGCGGCTACGCGCGCCGCGGCGGGCAGGGCGCGCTCTACGTGGTCGCCGAGAAGATCGCCGCGCACCACGAGCGCGTGCCGGAAGACTGGGCGATCGCCGGCACCACCGGCTACCGCTTCGCCGCGGTCGCGAACGGCCTGTTCGTGGACCGTGCGGCGCGGGCTCGCCTGGAGCGCACCTGGCGAAGCTTCACGGGCGTGGAGATCGATTTCGCCGAGGCGGCCTGGCGCGGGCGGCGCGCGGTTCTCAAGAGCGCGCTCGCCGCCGAGCTCACGATGCTCGCCACCGAGCTGTGGCGTCTTGCGCGCAGCGAGCCGAAAACGCGCGACTACTCCCTGAACGCGCTGCGCGACGCGCTGCGCGAAGTCGCCGCCTGCATGCCGGTCTACCGCACCTACATCGCCCGCGCGCCGGGCGCGCAGGACCGGCGCTATCTCGACTGGGCGGTGGCGAGCGCCATGCGGCGCGGGCGCGCCGCCGACGTGACGGTGTTCGGCTTCGTGCGCGCGGCGCTGCTCGGCATGGAGGGGCGCTCGCGCTCGCTCGCCATGCGCTTCCAGCAGTTCAGCGCCGCGGTCGCCGCCAAGGGGGTCGAGGACACCGCGTTCTACAACTGGATGCCGCTCGCGTCGCTGAACGAGGTGGGCGGCGAGCCCGACCAGTTCGGCATCACGGTGCGCGCCTTCCACGGCGCGAGCGCGGACCGCGCCGCGCGCTGGCCGCACACCATGCTCGCCACCTCCACGCACGATCACAAGCGCTCGGAGGACGTGCGCTGCCGCATCGACGTGCTCTCGGAGGCGCCCGCGGCCTGGCGCCTCGCGCTGCGGCGCTGGCGCGCGATGAACCGCGCGCTGCGCGCGAAGCCGGACGGCGGGCCGGCGCCCTCGCGCGCCGACGAGTACCTGCTCTACCAGACGCTGCTCGGCACGCTGCCCGAGTCGCCGCTGGACGAATCCGTGCTCGCCGTGTGGCGCGAGCGCATGGTGCGCTACGCCCTGAAGGCCGCGCGCGAGGCCAAGGCGCGCACCAGCTGGATCAGCCCCGACGAGGCCTACGAGCGCGCGCTGGAGGACTTCGTGCGCGGCCTGCTGGCGCGCGCGCAGCCCAACCCGTTCCTCGACGACCTGCGCGCCCAGGCCGAGCCGATCGCGTGGTTCGGGGCGCTGAACGGTCTCTCGCTCGCCCTCATCAAGTACGCCTCGCCCGGCGTGCCCGATCTCTACCAGGGCGCCGAGCTCGTCGAGCCGACCCTGGTCGACCCCGACAACCGCCGCCCGGTGGACTTCTCGCGCCGCGCGCGGCTGCTCGAAGCGTTCGCGCGGCTCGACGACCCGGCGCCGCTGGCGGCAGCGGCGCGCGATGGGCGCGCGAAGCTGTGGGTCATCTGGCGGCTGCTGCAGCTGCGCCAGCGCCTGCCGGCGCTGTTTCGCGACGGCGGCTACCAGCCGCTCGAAGCGTCCGGCGTGCGACGCGAGCACGTGGTCGCCTTCGCTCGCACGCATGCCTCGGGCACGCTGGTCGTCGTGGCCGGACGGCTCTACCTGAAGATGCTCGGCACGCCCGGCGCGCTGCCGGCCGGCGATGCGTGGGGCGATACGGCGGTGATGCTGCCGCCCGGCGTCGCGGCGCTCGAGAACGTCCTCACCGGCGAGCGCGTCGTCGACGAACGCGGTGCGCTGCCGCTCGCGCAAGCCTGCGCGCGCTTTCCCGTGGCGGCGCTGCTGGTAGCATAGGGTCATGCGCTCGGTTCCCGGTATCGGCGGTTTCGGAGCGGCCGCGCGCGGCCTGCTGGCGGTGCTGGCCTGCGCGGCGCCGGTGTCGCCGTCCGTCGCGCAGGGCGCGGAGTACGACTGCATCATCGAGGCAAGGCAAAGCATCGATGTGCGCTCGCCTGTGGAAGGCGTCATCGAGTCGATTCGCGCGCGGCGCGGGCAGCCTGTGCGGCGCGGCGAGCTGCTGGCGACGCTCTCCTCGGGTCCGGAGCGCGCCGCGCTCGAGCTGGCGCGCTCCCGGGCGCGCATGGAAGGCGAGCTCAAGTCCGCGGAGGCGCGCGTCGGGCTCGCGCGCAAGAAGTGGGAGCGCGCCGACGAGCTGCAGCGCAAGAACTTCGTCTCGGCCAGCGCGCGCGACGAGGCGGAGGCGGAGTACCGCCTCGCCATCGAGCAGCTGCGCGCCGCGCGCGACAACCAGCGGCTCGCCAGGCTCGACGTGGAGCGGGCGCGCGAAGTGGTCGAACAGCGCTCGATTCGCAGCCCGGTGAACGGCGTCGTGGTGGACGTGATGCTGCGGCCCGGGGAGCTCATGAGCTCCAACCAGAAGGATCCGATCATGCGCCTCGCGGAGATCGACCCGCTCAATGTCGAGCTGGTGCTCCCGGTGAGCGAGTTCGGCCGGATCAAGGTGGATCAGTCCGCGCTCGTGCTGCCGGAGGAGCCCGTGGGCGGCCGATACCGCGCCCGCGTCGAGATCGTGGACCGCGTGGTGGACGCGGCAAGCGGCACTTTCGGCGTGCGCCTCAGGCTGCCCAACCCCGGCAACCGCGTTCCCGCGGGTATCAAGTGCCGAGTGCAGTTCTGAGCGCCGGGCGCGGGCCGGCCGCCACCGTGCTGCTGGCGCTGGCCGCCGCCGTGCTTGCCGGCGCCTCGCCCGCGGGTCACGGCGCCAGCGCCCAGGTTTCCGTCGAGGTCCCGGAGGGCAAGACCCGCTCGGTGCGCCTTCGCCGTTTGCCGCGCGAGGCGGTGGTCGCGGTGTCCGTGAGAAGCTCGGCCGCCCTGCAGGTCGCGCTGGTGAGCGCGGCCCAGCTGAAGTCGCAGGACCCGCAGGCGCTTTTTCGCGGCGCGCTCGAGCGCCGCCTCACCTTCCAGGTCGTGATCCAGGACGCGGGCGACTATTACCTGGTGCTCGACAATCGCGCGGGCAAGGCGGCCGTCAAGGTGACGGCGACGATCCGGGCGCGCAAGGGCGCGGCCGCGCCGCGCCCCGCCCCGAAGCCGCCCGGTTCGGCCCGCGAGCGCCTGAACGCGACCTAGCCGCTATTCGCCGCGCCCGGCGAAGGCCAGCATGTCGCCCAGGTACTCGTCCAGGTCGAGCAGGTCGCGGCGCACGCGCGAATGGGCGCGCTCGGCGCGCCACTGCGCGAGGCGGAACACCGCACGGCCGAGCCAGCGCGGCAACCGCCGCATGGCGCGCAGCCCTGCCGCCGCCGGCAGGTACGTGGTCACCAGGTCTTCCTCGATCGCCAGGATGGCCTCGCAGCTGCCCGGGTCGCCCTGCCGCGCGCATCGCCCATAAAGCTGCCGGTCGATACGGCCCGAGTCGTTGAGCTCGGTG
Source organism: Burkholderiales bacterium (assembly GCA_050246035.1). GTDB lineage: Bacteria > Pseudomonadota > Gammaproteobacteria > Burkholderiales > SG8-39 > JAABQT01. Next base: position 284,440 of record JBFWWT010000001.1, on the reverse strand, counting down.
GCGATCACGTGCAGGCCGCCCCCCTCGGCCACGCCGGCGGCGAGCTTGATGTCGGTGCCGCGGCCCGCCATGTTGGTCGCCACCGTCACGCACGCGGGCTCGCCGGCGCGCGCCACGATCTCGGCTTCGTCGCGGTCCTGCCGGGCGTTCAGCAGGCGATAGGGAATGCGCGCCTCGTCGAGCAGCGCGGCAAGCGTCTCCGAGGCGGCCACGGTGCGCGTGCCGATCAGCACCGGACGACCCGCATCGCGCAGGTCGGCGACCCGCCCGACCACGGCGCGCCACTTCTCGGCGGACCGGCCGAATACGCGGTCGGCGCCGTGCACGCGGCGGCAGGGCCGGTGGGTGGGGACGCGGGCCACGCGCAGGCCATACACCGCCCAGAGCTCGCCGGCCACTTCGCGCGCCGTGCCGGTCATGCCGGCCAGATGCAGGTAGCGGCGGAAAAAGCGCTGATAGCTGATGCGCGCGAGCGTCTCACGGCGGCCGGTCACCTCGCAGCCTTCCTTGAGCTCGATGAGCTGGTGCAGTCCCTGCTCCCAGGAGCGGTCGGGCATGAGACGGCCGGTGTTCTCGTCGATGATCACCACCTTGCCGTCGCGCACGAGGTAGTGCTTGTCGCGCTGAAAGCTGTGCAGCGCGCTGAGCGCCTGGCGCACCAGCTGCTCGCGCCGCCGGGGCCCGCGCCATATGCCGGAAAGGTCGCGGCACAGGAACTCGAGCTTGTCCAGTCCCGCGTCCTTGATCTCGACCCCCTGCTCGCGAATCGCAAAGTCCTCGGGGCCGAGCTGACCCGCGATCTCCAGCGCCTCGGCGTGCAGCGCCTCCTCCTGCCCATGGCTCGCCTCGGCCGACAGGATGAGCGGGGTGCGCGCCTCGTCCACGAGCACGCTATCGGCCTCGTCGACGATGGCGAACTGCAGTCCGCGCAGCAGCAGGCGCGAGCCCGCCTGCTCGCCGGCGAGCGCGTCCACGCGCATGGCGATCGGCCGCGGCCGGCCGCGCAGTACGCGCCGGTCGCGCAGATAGTCGAAGGCGATCTCCTTGTTGCTGCAGTACACGACGTCGCGCTGGTACTGCGCGCGGCGCGCTTCCGGCTCCATGCCCTGGCGGACGCAGCCGACGGTGAGGCCGAGCGTCTCGTACATCGGCCGCGCCCAATCCGCGTCGCGCTCCGCGAGATAGTCGTTGACGGTGATCACGTGCACCGCGCGGCCGGCCATTGCGGCCGCGCTGGCCGCCAGGGTCGCGGTGAGCGTCTTGCCCTCTCCCGTCTCCATCTCGGCCAGCATGCCGTTCAGCATGGCCCAGCCGCCGATGAGCTGAACGTCGAAGTGGCGCATGCCGAGCGCGCGGCCCGCCGCCTCGCGCGCGAGCGCGAACGCGCGCGCCGCCGGCTCCAGGCGGGCGAAGCCGTCCCGGCGCAGCTGCGCGCGCAGGCGCCGCGCCGGCTCCTCGAGATCGCAGTCGTCCGTCAAGCCGAGCTCGGCTGCCGCCGCGTCCGTCGCCGCGACGATGCGCTCGAGCCGGCGCGCGCCGCCGCCGAAGTAGCGCAACGCGTTGAAGGCCTTCTCCAGCCGGCTCTCGCGCGGCTCCTCACGCTCCGGATAAGCGGCGCCGCGCAGCGCCGAGGTCGCCGCAGCCATGTCAGACCGCGAAGCGCCGCAGGAAGAGCTGGCGCACCGAGCGGTACAGGCGCCAGGCGATCGGCTCGGGCGCGTGCTCGAAGCGCGCGTACACGTGCTCGCCGAGGACGAACGCGCTCGCCTGCGGCAGCGCGAGCTCGAACTCGAACCAGCTGTGCAGCGTCCTCGGCGACTGCGTCTGCTGCGGGTCGAGCGGCGCCTCGCCGCCTCCCGCGCTGGACAGGGCGAGGTTCTCGACGCGGGTGGTCGCCGCCGGCACTTCGCGCACGATCAGCGCATCGTGGGTGTCGTACAGGCGCCCCGCCAGGCGCACGCGCACCCGCTCGGCGCCCATGCGCACCAGGTCCACGTCGTCCTGCGACACCAGAACGCGCGCGGTCACCATGCCGTCGGACAGCACGAAGCCGAGCTCCTGGCCCTTGCGCACGAACCGGTCCGGCAGGTCCTCCGGCGGGACCGCCAGCACGAACGTGCCACTGAGGGGGCTGACCACGGTGAGGTCGCGCCGCTGGCGGCGCAGGTGCGCCAGCTCCTCCCGCGTCGCCTTCATCTCCTCGCGCGTGATTTCCCAGCGCACGCGGTCGTTGAGCAGCTCGGCCTGCGCCCGGGTCTCGAGCAGGCGCAGCTGCGCCTCGAGTACGTGAATGCGCGGCTCGAGCTCGGGCATCTCGGAGACCAGCAGCGGGCTGCCGCGACCGACGATCGAGCCGGGGCGCGCCGCGAACTCGCGCACGAAGCCGTCGGCGCCGGCGCGCACGCGCGCCTCGCTCGGCACCCAGATCACGCCGTCGGCCCTCGACCAGAGCGGCACCGGGAGCGCGAAGAACAGCGCGCCGAGGACGCCCACGGCCGCAGCGCTGGTCGCGAGCGCCCGCAGCCTGTGGCGGCGGAGCTTGGCATGCGCCACCAGGTAGGCCACGCCCTTCGCCAGCGGCCAGACGAACGCCGCGCCCAGCGCCCACAGCGCGAGCAGCACGCCGACGATCATGTACTCCGTGGCGATGAACAGCGCGATCGCCAGCATCACGAACACGCGATAGAGGAACGAGGCGATGGTGTAGAACACGAACCAGCGCCGCTCGCTGCGGCTCGCCTCGATTTCCGGCTGCTGCAGCCCGAAGACGCGGGTCTCCACCAGCCAGGCGAGATACTGCTGTCCGCGCTGGCGCAGGTTCTGGATCTGGATCAGGTCCGCGAGCATGTAGTAGCCGTCGTAGCGCAGCAGCGGATTCGCGTTGAAGATGACGGTCGAGATGCCGGCGATCAGCATCACGTTATAGAGCACGGCGCGCACCAGCCCTGGCTGCGCCTCCAGCCAAAGGAAAAGGGCGAGCGAGGCGATGAACAGCTCGACCAGCATGCCCGCGGCACCGACCGCGACCCGCCGCCGCGTCTCCCGGAACGCGTTGGCCGAGGACGCGTCCAGGTAAGGAATCGGCATCAGCACGAGCAGCATCACGCCCATCTCGTGCACCTCGCCGCCCCAGGCCTTGGTGGCGCACGCATGGCCGAACTCGTGGCACAGCTTGAGCACCGGGAACACCAGCCACATGATCAGCAGGTTCTGCGGGGCGAGCACCCGGTCCGTGAAGTCCCGCGTGAGTTCCGGCCAGTGGGCCGCCGCCGTGAACGCGCCCGCGCCCACGACCGTGAGCCACAGCAGCGCGCCGAGCCAGCCGAACAGGGGCCGGTACCAGGGCAGCCAGCGCTCCAGCAGCCGGTCCGGGTCGAACAGCGGGAAGCGCATGGCGAGCGGCGAGCGCAGGTTCTGCGCCCAGATCTTCGGCTTGCCCTTGCGGGCGCGGCGAAGCAGCTCGGCGACATCCGGCGCGACCTCCGACTGCAGCACCTCGGCGGCATGCAGCTGCCCCAGCAGACGTATGGTTTCGTCCTGGGTCGGCGCATCGTCCCCGAAGCGCTCGCAGGCGGCGTCCCAGATCGCCTGCACCGTCCGCCGGCCGTCCATCAGGCCGATGAGGTAGTGCGCGACGGGATTGAACCGGTGCATGCGACGCGATATGCGGTCTTCCAGCACGTACCAGAGCTCGCCCCGGTAGTGATGCCGGTGCAGGCGCACGTGGCTGCGCAGTCGCGGCGCCAGATCCGCGACCCGGTACCAGGATGGGCTGAGCAGGTCGCCCGACATCGCCTAGCGGGCGCGCCTCAAGGCAGCCAGGTCCAGGTCCACAGACGCAGCCAGTCGACGAAGCTGCGGGTCCAGATCCATACCAGCTTGCGCTCGTCGATGTAGATCTTGCCCACGCCTTCCATCCCGGGTCGCAGCCGCGCGCGCCCCGCGTCCGCGTCCACTTCGGCTTCGACCCGGAACACGTTGCGGCCCTCGCGGGCGGCGTTCACGGGCGTGACGCGACGCACGACGAAGCCGAAACGCTCGCCCGGCATCGAGGCGGCGGTCAGCTCGCCGCGCTGGCCGACCGCCACGTGAGCGATATCGCGTTCGTCCACCATCAGAACGAGGCGGAAGTCGCGCAGCGGCGCCACCTCGAACAGGACCTGCCCGCGCTCGACCGGGGCGCCGAGGCTCTGCGTGAGGTCTCCGCTCACCAGGACGCCGTCGAACGGCGCGACCAGCGCCGTGCGCGAGAGCTGCTCCTGAACCAGCTCGAGCTGCGCCTCGCTCTGCGCGATCTGGGCGCTGACGATCTGCGCCTGCGCCCGCTCGCGCTTGCCCATCGCCTCGCGGTACTGGCGCACGAACTGATCGCGCTGGCTGAGTAGCTTGACGCGCTCCAGGCGCAGGTCGCGATCGTCGAGCCGCGCGACGGTCTGTCCGGCGCGCACCGTGTCGCCGGCGCGCAGCGGCGCCTCGAGGACGAATCCGCCCATGGGCGCGGCGAGGGCGCGCTGCACCGCGCCTTCCACGGTGGCGTTGGCCGAAACGCGGAAATCGCCGGTGGCGAGCGCCAGGAATGCGGCCACCGCCGCAAGGGCCAGCCCGCCGAGCTTCCAGCCCGGATGCCCCGGGCCGGCGAACTTGTCCCACAGGGCCTTCGCCGAGCGCCCGGCATGCGACGGGAGGCTCGCCTCGTTGCCGCGCTTGAGCTCGACGATCGGCCCGGCCGCCGAGGCCACCGCCGCGCATACTTCCAGCGTCGGCAGGTCGAAGCGCAGGCCGGCCGGGCGCTCCAGGGTGAGCACCCCGACGACGCGCTCCTCGTGAACCAGAGGAAAGGTCGCCGCGCCGCCGGCGCCGGATTCCAGCACCAGCGCCTCGTGCGCCTTCGCCACGACCGGGTGCGATTCGTCTTCCGGCGGGAAAACCACGGCCTCGGCCTGGTCCGCGGCCTCCTCCATGGCGCGCTCCACCGCACGCATGAGGTTGGTGCGCTCCTCGAACTGGGGGGAATGCGACACCGCGCACAGCTTGACGCGCTGACCGTGCAGCAGCCCGAGCGTCACCCGATCGCAGCCTAGGCGAGCCGCCAGCTCCGTCGTGAACGCGCTGGCGCTTTCCCTGAGCCCCGACTGCTCGAGCAGCGTGGCGATGAAGTCGAGCGCCAGCTTTAGGCGGAGTCGCTCGGCTTCCTGCACGTCCACATGGCGGCGCAGGAGCACTTCGAGCCAACCCGAGCCCCACTGCAGCTCGCGCATGGCCGATTGCAGCTGCGGCTCCGGGCGCCAATCCAGGTCCAGGCCGACGACCCCCCGGACCTCCCCGTCCAGCTTGACGGGGTAGGCCATCTGGTAGCGGCGGTCCCCCGAGGGCGACGTTTCCGGCGCCTCCCGCTCCTCGACGACGCCGCGGCCCTCCTGCAGCGCCCGCTCGCTGATCTGCACGAGACGGGCGCGGTCGAGCGGCGCGTCCGGGTAGTACGCGACCGGCGCGAGCGTGTTCGTGCCGGGCTTGGCCAGCACCACGACGCCGTCGGAGACGCCGCCGACGTTATGGCACTGGATCAGCAGCCAGCTGGCGCAGAACTCCTCGGTGGACTGGTGCTGGGCGAACTGGCGCCAGGCGCGCTCGTACGCGCGCCGCGCCGCGAGGTCGGCGACTTGCCCCCGCCCGAGCGTCTCGTGGATCTCAGGGGTCACCGAACTCATGCCGGGCGAGCCTCAGTCGCGCGCGCGGCGGCGCCGCCGCGCTACTTCTTCGCGTCGCCGCCCGCGCCCACGTCGATATTCAAGGGACCGAAGCGGCTCTCGTACTCCTTGACGACGTTGTTGAGCAGCATGCTCATGCGCTTGGCGGCGTACGGACTGATGACGATGCGGTCGGTGAGCTGGATCGTCACCTCCTTCTGGCCCCGGTTCCATGCCTGGTTCATCCCGAACAGGATCACCACCTCCTCGCGCGTGCTGGTGACGTTGCAGACGTTCGCGTAGGAGCTCTTCATGTTCGAGTCGTCCCACTTGATCTTCATGCCCGCGGTGTCGCCGCGGATTTCCGGGGTCTCGGATGCTTTGGTTGCCATGATTGCGCGCCGCTCCTCTTTCTTCGTTGATGGATTTCGTGTCGAGTGCCGACCGTGGCCCGCGACCGTCGCGGTGATTCTATACCCTAGCCCGCGCGGCACGCATCTCCGGCTGCAGGCGGCCGGACGCCGAGGCTCAGCGGCCCGGCTTGTGCTTGGCCTTCGGCTGCTGGGCGAATTCCGCGAGGTTCCCCTGCGGCGCGCTGCGCTTGCCGCTGACCTGCGAGGCGACGAGGCCCGCGCCCAGGCCGCGGAAGGAATCGCCCCATTGGATCGTCTTTTCGGCGTTCTTCTTCGCTTCCGCGGAGGGCTGCGCGAGCTTCTCGTGCGCCGCCTGGACGTCGGTCCCGTGACCGTTGTCCTGGCGCGTCCAGCCCGGCAGCTCGCATTCAGGATCCGAACCCCGGCGCGCGCCGTCGCGCACATCACGCTCCTCGCCGAACTGCACGCCCTCCACCGAGAACAAGGCCATCCTGCCGCTCGTGTGGCCGAAGAGCTTCGCGCCATGCTCCTTCAGCTCGCCGATCAGCTCGCGCAACCCGAAATGCCGGAGGTCCGCGAGCAGGCCCGAGAGCCAGTCGCCGTGTCCGCGCGTGCTGTCGCCGATCTCGACATCGCCGCCGTCCGGCCCCACGGTCACCGTGTCGGCAGCCTGGCCCACGGCGACATGCTCGATGTCGACCAGCGAATCGGCCTGATCCGAGGGCGCGATCACGCCGAGCGCGCCGCGCTGCCGCGTCTGCGCGATCTGCTCCGCCGTGAGCGCCACGCCGTAGAAAGCCACCTCGTCGATGTGGCCGTCGAAGGAATCGGTGACCTTCAGCTTGCCGAGGCTGCCCGGCTTGCCGCGATCGTCCTGCGTGCTCCCGCCGATGACGATCGCCTCGCGGTTGCCGGCGAGGCCCCCAGCGTAGCCGTTCGAGCCGACCAGCGTCCCGTCCACGTACAGCTTCATGCCGCCAGCCCCGAAGGTGAACGTGAGCTGGTACCACGTGTTCGACTTCACGAGGTTGTTGAAGGCCGTGCCCCGGGTGTCGATCACGTGCAGCCGCTTGCCGTCCTCGAACTCCACGCGCAGGTCTCGATCATCCAGGCCGATGCGCAGGCCGTCGTCGCGGCCGTCCCGGTCCTTGGAGAAGAGCGTCTGCCGCTCGTTCGCGTCGCGCGTCTTGAACCAGAGCTGGATCGTGCCCTGGGCGACCTCGAACGCGGCGTCATGCGGCACCGCGATGTACTCGTTCTTCGAATCATGCAGGTCCACGCTGGTGCCCGCGCCGAAAGGCGCCTGCGACGGAGGCGGCCCCGGATCATCCAGGTCCCGGCGCTTGCCGTAGAGCACGCCATCCTGCGGCGTTCCCGCGGCGTCCGCGACGACGGAGCCCGAGGTCTCGTTGAGGTTCCAGTACGCGATCGGCGCGACGCCCGCCAGCCGGGCGGTGTCGTGTCCGGCCCCGCCGTCGAGCAGATCAACGCCGTCGTTGCCGGCGAGCGTGTCGTCGCCCGGCCCGCCATAGAGGAAATCGTTCCCGGCGCCGCCGACCAGCCAGTCGTCGCCCTCGCCGCCCTTCAGGGTGACGCTCAGGAACGCGCCGGCGGCATCCACCACGTCGTCGCCGCCCATGGCGTCGACGACCACGCGCGCCGCGCCCGTCGCCGTGCTGGTCTCGCCATTCAGGTGGACGATCACGACGTCGCCCGTCTGGCCGATCTCGATCACATCGGCGCCTTGCGTGCCGGTCACCAGCAGGCCGACCGGGAAGCCGGCGGCGATCGTGTTGCTGCCCCCGCCCGCGTCCACGAGCACGTCGTAGGCGTGCTCGCCGCTGACCGTCACCGTATCGTCGCCGCCGGCGCTGCGGATCACGACACCGCCGGACGGGTTCGCGAAATCGATCGACTCGCTGGACGGACTGGTGAGCAGGCTGCGCGAGAGGCCCACCGCGAGCTGGATATCGTCGGCGCCATCGCCGAACACGAACTCGCGGCTCACAGCGGCCAGATCGTCGAAGATCGGCTCGAGTCCGGTGTAGGTGATCGTTGCGCCGTCCACGCTGACGGTGCCCGAGTGCGCATCGGCCGCCGTGTACACCACGCTGCCCGCCGTGCCGCCCGTGAGCGACAGCGCGTCGTCATCGCCCGGGCCGCCGCCATCGTAGGCGAGTCCGCCGGCCGGCAGCGGGTCACCGCCCGAGAAGTCGATGATCAGCGTGTCGTCGTCGCCCGAGCCGGTGACCGTCATGTCCTCGATGTCGGCGAGAGCGCGCATGAATACGACGACGCCGTTCAGCTCGACCTTCACCGTCTCGCCGTCGAGGAACAGGCGGAAGGCATCGGGCATACCGTCGTCCGCCTGCAGCCCCGCATCGATGCTCGAGTCCTCGTCCACCGTGACACTGAAGCTCGTCGTGTCCTCCAGCCCGAAGCCGTCGACCACGCGCACCGTGAACGCATGCGTGCCCGGTCCTTGCTCCTCGCTCGGCGCCCAGCTGAACAGGCCGGTCGCGGCGTCGATCGAGGCATTTGCCGGCCCCTCGATCAGGCTGAAGCCGAGCGTGTCCTCCGGCAGGTCGACGTCCGTAACGGCGACCGCAAAGGAGAGGATCGCACCCTCGCTCACCGCCTGGTCGGGGACGGCGGCGAGAACCGGCGCGTCCGGCGTCGGCCGCACGTCGATGGTCACCATGGCCGCGTCCGCCGAGTCGAGCTCGCCGTCGCTCGCGCGGTACGTGAAGCTGTCGGCGCCGTAGTAGTCGGCGTTCGGCGCATAGGTGAACGAGCCGTCGGCGTTCAGCGTCAGCGTGCCGTTTGCGGTCGTGCTGACGAGCACTGCGCCCAGGGCTGCAGTGTCGACGTCGCTGTCGTTGCCCAGCACCAAGCCTTCCAGCGTGCCGTCCTCGTCGACGGCAAAGCTGTCGTCCTGCGCCACCGGCGCGTCGTTCACCGGGTCCACCGTGATCGACACCGTCGCGGCCGGCGAGTCCACTACGCCGTCGTTCGCCACGAAGGTGAAGCTGTCGCCGCCGAAGTAGTCGGCGTCCGGCGTGTAGGTGTAGCTGCCGTCCGGATTCACCACC
>JBFWWT010000001.1:42326-275277 GCA_050246035.1 Burkholderiales bacterium | reverse complement strand
CACCGTGATCGACACCGTCGCGGCCGGCGAGTCCACTACGCCGTCGTTCGCCACGAAGGTGAAGCTGTCGCCGCCGAAGTAGTCGGCGTCCGGCGTGTAGGTGTAGCTGCCGTCCGGATTCACCACCACCGTGCCGTGGCTCGAGCCCGTGGCCAGCGCGAAGACCAGGTCGTCGCCGTCCACGTCCTGCGCAGCGAGCGTGCCCTCGAGCGGCGCATCTTCGTCGGTCGTCGCCGAGGCCGCGAGCGCCACCGGCGCGTCATTCACCGCGTGCACCGTGATCGTCACCGTCGCGAGGCCGGACTCGAGTTCTCCGTCGCTCGCCTGGTAGGTGAACGAATCCGGGCCGAAGTAGTTCGCCTCCGGCGTATAGACGTAGGCGCCCTGCACGAACTCGAGCGTGCCGTGCGCCGGACCCTCCACGATCTCGAGGGTGAGCACAGCACTGTCGACGTCGGCCGCCTCCAGCACGATGGCGAGCGGCGTGTCCTCGTCGGTCTCGACCGTCCGGTCCTGCGCCACCGGCGCGTCGTTCACCGGGTTCACGCCGATCGTGATCGTCGCCGTGTTCGATGCCAGCGCGGCATCCTTGGCCCGGAACGTGAAGCGGTCGACGCCGAAGAAGTCCGCGTTCGGGGTGTACAGGTACGTGCCGTCGGGCTGCGCCGTCAGCGTGCCGTTGGCGGGCCCGCCCAGGATTTCGAACGTGAGCTCGTCGCCGTCGATGTCGACCGCCGGCAGCGAGATGGCGAGCGGCACGTCCTCGTCGGTCGCGACGGCGGCGTTGCTCGCCACCGGCGCGTCGTTCACGTTCTGCACCGTGAGCGTGACCGTCGCCACCCCGGACTCGGCGCCATGCGGATCGATCGCGCGGTAAGTGAAGGTGTCGGTCCCGGTGAAGTTTGCGCCCGGCGTGTACGAGAACGCGCCGTTCCAGTTGCCGGCCGCATCCAGGACTTGCGTCAGCGTCCCATGGCTCGGCCCGTCCACCAGCACCGCCCTCAGGGTCGACTGCTCACCGTCGACGTCGGCGTCGTTGCCCAGCACGCCGAGCGCGCGCAGCGGGATGTCGAGCGTGCCGTCTTCGAAGACCTGGTAGGCGTTGTCGACGGCGTTGGGCGCGTCGTTCACCGCATTGATGTTGATGAGGACGAAAGCGAAGTCGGACACCACCTGGCCGTCGGTGACCGTGAACGCGAAGGCATCCTCGCCGAAGTAGTTCGCGTTCGGCGTGTAGGTGAAGTTGCCGTCCGCATCGAGCTCGACGCTGCCCTGGCCCGGCGCCAGGAACAGCTGGAACGCCAGCGTGTCGCTGTCCACGTCGCTCGCGTGCAGCGTTCCATGCAGCACGCCGTCCTCGTCGATCGTGTATTCGGCCGACTCCGGGATCGGCGCGTCGTTGATCGCGGCGACGGTGATCGTGAAGCTGAGCTCGGCCGAGGCGTCCGCGCCGCCGAGCGCCGTGCCGCCGTCGTCGAACAGCTGCACGGTGACGATCGTCGTGCCGAAGGCGTCGGGCGCCGCGGTGAACGTGAGATTGCCGTCCGCGTCGATGGCCGGCAGCACCGTGAACATCCCCGCGTCCTCGGCGGCGACCACGAAGTGCAGCGCCTGCCCGGCCTCGTCCGCAGGGCCGGCCGAGATCGCGCTCGCCCAGCCCAGGAACGCCTGCGCGCCCTCGTCCTCGTCGACCACGATGTCTGCACCGGGCACGAAGCCCGGCGCGTCGTTCACCGCAGCGATCGACAGCGATACCGTCGCCGGAGCCGATTCGCCGCCGTCCTCGTCCGAGGTCACGTAGGTGAAGCTGTCGGCGCCGTTGTAGTCGGTATCCGGCGTGTAGGTGAACGAGCCGTCCGCGTTCAGCGTGAGGCTGCCGTGCGCCGGGCCGACGAGCACGCTTGCGCTCAGCACGTCGGCCGGCACGTCGCTGTCGTTGGCGAGCACCCCGGGCGCCGGGAGGGTGAGCGCGACGTCCTCGACCGCGGCGAACTCGTCGTCGAGCGCCTCGGGCGCGATGTTCAGGACCGTGACCTGGAACGCATCCGAGTGCTCACCGCCGTCGTCGTCGGTCACGGTGATGGTCACCGTGTAGACCCCATCGTCCCCGTAGGCGTGGGTACCTGTCACGGCGCCCGGCAGGCCGGCAACATCGCCCGGCGGGCCGAACGGCGAAGCGAGCACGACGCCCGTCTCGATCGTGCCGTCGCCCCAATCGATGGTGGCGGCGTGCATGTCTCGCGTCCCGGCATCGACGAAGCCCGAGCCGGCCGCGTCGAGAGAGACCGTGCCGCCTTCGTCGATGGTCTGGTCGGCGCCCGCGTCCACTACCGGCGCGACGTTGGCGACCGTAGCCGTGAGGACCGTCCCGTCGCCAGCGCCGTCGTCGTCGGTGACCGTCACGCCCACGGAATAGGAGCCGTTGTCGGCATAGACGTGGCTGCCGTACACCCCGAAGCCGCCCTCGGCGAGCGCGACGATCACGCCCGCGCTGGCGGTCCCGTCGCCCCATTCGATGACCGCGGCGTGGGTATCGCCGAAGCCGGGGTCCGTGAAGGTCGCCAGCAGCGCGCCGGGCTCGCCGCCCGCCAGCTCGCCTTCGTCGAGCTCGAGGTCGGCGCCCGCGACCACCGTCGGCGCGACGTTCAGCACCTTCACCGTGAGGAAGTCGACGCCCACGCCGCCGTCGTCGTCGACGACCGTGACGGCGACCTGATAGGTGCCGTCGTCGCCGAACGCATGGCCGGCGGCCACCGTGCCGGTCATGCCGGCGAGCGATCCCGGCGGGCCCGCGGGCGTCTCGGTCACCTCGCCCTCGCTCGCCGTGCCGTCGCCCCAGTCGATGCTCGCGGTGTGCGTATCCAGCGTGCCGGCGTCGGTGAACTCCGACAGCAGGTCGAACAGCTGCCCCTCGTCGACCGTGAGGTCGGCGCCCGCCTCGACGACCGGCGCGACGTTGTTCACCGCGACGACCATGGTGAAGTTCCCGGTCGCCACGGCGCCATCCTTGTCCGTGACCGTCAGCGTGACCACGTACTCGCCGTCGTCCGCGTAGACGTGGCTCGCGTCGATCGTCGCAACCTGCCCATCGGTGGATCCCGGCGGCCCGAACGGCGCTTGCGTCACGATCGCGGCCTCGGGGCCGGTGCCGTCGCCCCAGTCGATCGTCGCGGTATGCGTATCGAGCGTGCCGAGGTCGAACAGCGTCGCCGGCGGCAGCGACACCTGCTCGCCCTCCAGGGCCAGCTGGTCGCGCCCGATGTCGACGACCGGCGCCGCGTTCTCGACGACGATGTCGAACGAATCGCTGTGCGTGGCGCCGTCGTCGTCCATCACCGTGAGCGTCACGGTATAGGTGCCGTTGTCGGCATAGACGTGGCTGCCGAGGAGCGTGCCGAGCAGTCCGGCGGTGGATCCCGGCGGCCCGGACGGCTCCTCGACGACTACCAGGTCCTCGAGCCCCGTATCATCGCCCCAGTCCACTGTCGCCTTGTGCGTGTCGGCCGTGCCCGCGTCGAAGAACGAGACGCCCGCAGCGCCGAGCTCGACGAGGACGCCTTCCGAGACCACGCGGTCCGGCCCGGCGCTCACGACCGGGGCCACGTTCGCGACCGTCACCTCGAAGCTGTCGACGGTGGACGCCTCGTCGTCGTCGGTCAGCGTGACCGTCACCGTGTACGTGCCGTCGTCGGCGTAGGCATGGGCGGCGATCACGCTGCCCGCCCCCATCGCCTCTTCCAACGTCTCGAAGAAGTCGAACGTGCCGTCGCCCCATTCGACGCGGGCGGCATGCGTGTCGTTCGTGCCCGGGTCGGTGAAGGGCAGATCGAGCGCGATCAGCTCGCCCTCCGCGAGGGCGCGGTCGTCGCCCGCCTCGAAGGACGGCGCCACGTTGAGCGACACCACGGTCACCACGCCCGGCTGCGCCGTGAAGCCGCGCTCGGCGTCGGTGACGAAGAGGCGCAGCGTGTAATTCCCGTTGTCGTACGGCGTGAAGCTGAAGCTCGCCTCGTCGCCGCTGGCCACCACCTGCCCGTTGTCGGACTCGACCAGCCAGAGGAAGGTGAACGGATCCTCGCGATCCAGCGGATCGACGATCTGCGGGGAGATCGTCACCAGGTCACCCTCGTCCACCGTGAGATCCGGACCCATGTCCAGATCGACGATGAGCAGGTTGCCGAAGTCGACGTCCTGCGCGATGTCGCCGGCGGCGCCGAACAGGACCGGCTGCACCCCGAGCACGAGCTGCGTGCCGATGACCGTGCCGATCGTGGGATACCACCCGACGTGCGGCACCTCCGCGACCAGGTAGGTGCGGTCGGTGCCGGCCGCCCCGTCCTCGTCGAAGCCGAGCGCCTCGAAAACGACGCTGCCCGGCAGCTGGCGAACGATCTGCGCGTCGTCGCCGAACGTCGTGGTCGCGACGGCAGACGCCTGCGTCGTGCCGAGGACGGTCAGGAACACCGCGGAGCCGGTCGCCGTCGTCGCGAAGCGCACGCGCTCGCCGTCCTGGGCCGCGAGCACCCGGCCCGCGAGCGCCGAGGCGCCGAGCTGCGCGTTGAGATCCTCGATCAGCGCCGCGAGATCGACGTTGTCGCCGACCACGTCCTGCGCGAGGACGAGCTGGGCGCTGAAGCCGCCGCTGAACACCGTCAGGGACACCACCGTCGTGGTGACCGTGTCCGTGGTGGCCTCGCCGGCCTGCGTCGCCTCGCCGATGCCGCCATCGGCGCCGGTCGCCTCGCTCGCCATCACCGCGACGCGCCCCTCGCCATCGGGCACGCCGGAGGAGAGTCCCGCGAAGCCCAGCGCGCCGGCGGTCGTCTCGTCGCTGCGCGGATTGGTGAGCAGCACGCCGTCCACCACCGTCGTCTCGACGATGGTGGTGCGCGTCGAGGCGCGCACCTCGAGCGAGCCGAGGCCCGAGGCGGGATCGGCGACGAAGGCGATGCGGTCGCCGACGATCTCGGCGCGAATCTGGCCGAGCTGCGCTCGCCCGAGCGCGAAATTGAGGTCGTCGCGCAGGTCCTCGAGGGTCTCGTTGTCCCGCGTGGCTTCCGGCGCCAGGGTGATGGAGCCGGAGAGGCCGCCGACGCCGCCGCCCGCCTCGGTCACCCGCGCCGGCGTCGCCGCGGCGTTGCCGCTGCCCAGCAGGCCATCGTTCTTGTTCCCCGAGCCGTCGAACGCGATCGGGCCACCGGGCTCGTTGAACGTCCAGAGCCCTGCGAGCCCCGCCTTCGGCCCGGGGATGCCCTCGGCGAAGTCGGCGGCGACGTCCTCGGCGGTGCGCGCCACGCTCCAGATGGCGAGAGTGTCGAGGCGGCCGATGAAACCGCCCGTCTGCGCCTGCGCGTTGCCGATGAAGAGCGAGTTGCTCGCGACGGCGCGCGGCGAATCGATGGTGCCCGGGCGATCCAGGTCGAGGAGCGCGCCGTTCAGGTAGGCGGCGACGCTGCCGGCCTCGCGGTCGATCACCGTGGCGAACTCGTACCACTTGCCCGGCTCCAGCAGGTTGCTCGACTTCGAGTACCAGAAATGGTCGACGCCCTGCGCATCCGTCGTGGAGAAGAAGAGCTGGCCCGTGTTCCGGTTCACCCACATGGAGTAGGTGCGGTTGCCGCCAGTCCCGTCGTCGGACTTGAGCACGAGCGGCGCCCAGCCCTGCGGCGCCGAGTCGAGCATGAAGCGCGCTTCGACCGTCGAGGAGCCCGTGAGCGCGAGGCTCTCGCTGCCCGCGACGCGCACGTGGTCGCCGCCGTCGAACTGCAGCGCGGCGCCGGCCGCCTCGGCCGTGAAGGTGAACGTGGCCTCGCTGCGCGTGACGATGGCCGTATCCGTGACCACGGTCTGCGTGTCCACGCCCGCGCCGCCGTCGGCCTGCACGTCCGCGGCGCCCACCAGCACTGCCGGGCCAAAGGCCTGCGGCGGCAGGTGCGGCAGGCCGCGGAACGCGTAGTCGCCGTTCGCGTCGGTCCAGGTGACGGTGCCCGCCTCGTCCGTGTCCAGCAGGCCGTTCGCGTTCAGGTCGAGGAACACTTGCACGCCGTCCATGGCCGGCTCGTCCGGATCGCGGACGCCGTCGGCGTCGAGGTCGTTGAACTTGGTGCCGTAGATGGCGTTCGCGCCGAACGAGACGTCGAAGCGCATCGTGTCGGCGCGGCCGCGGTGGTCGTGCGCCGCGCCGGTGCCGTCGCGCGCCTCGACCGTGATGCGCGCCGTGCCGGCGAAGTCGGGCTCGGGCGTCACGTGCAGGTAGGTGCCGTCGAAGATCACCAGCACGCCCTCGGTGTCGCTGGAGACGAGCACGTCGATCGGGTCGCCCGGCGTGTCGAGAACGTTGAGCCGGATCGGGCCGGATACCGGCGTCGCGCCGATGCGCGCGGCGAAGTTGCCGTTCGCGCTCGAGTCCGCGGGCGCGCCGCTGCCGTCGAAGCGGAAGTGCGCGCCGAGCGCGGCGTCGGCGTCGTCCACGCCGTTGGCGAAGTCGGACTTGACCTCGGCGAAGCTGCGGGCCTCGTTCCAGATCGCCAGGTCCTCGATGACGCCGGTGAAGCCCGTCGTGTTGCGCGCGCCGACGAACAGGCTGTTCTCGGCGCCGACACCCGGGTTCGCGCGCACGGTGGTCGCCAGGATCTCCACGCCGTTCAGGTAGGCGCGCACCGTGCCGGCATCGCGGTCGATGACGCTCGCGAACTCGTACCACTTGCCGGTCTGCACCGTGCCGGTCGGGAGGTACCAGTATTCCTCGCCCATCGCATCGGCCGTCGACAGGAACAGCTGGCCGTCGCTCTGATTGACCCACAGCGAGTAGCTGCGGTTGCCGTAGCCGTCGCCGGTGGTCTTGTGCAGCAGCGTATGCCAGCCCGTCGCCCCGGCGTCGAGCCGGAAGCGCAGCTCGACGGTGGTCGATCCGGACATCGCCGTGCTCTCGCTCGCCGCCACGACCACGCGGTCGTTGCCGTCGAACGCGAGCGCCGTCGTCGCCGGCTGGTTGGCGACCGCCTGGATGACGGGCGCGGCGTTCGCGTCGAACTCGACCGAGGTATCGGCGTCCTGGATGGACTCGATGAACAGCTCGTGCGCGCGGTTGTCGAGCGGGTTGTCGGTCAGCGTCAGCAGGCGCAGCTCGGGCAGGACCGGCTCGACCTTGCGCAGGATCACGCCGTCGGCGCTCACCAGTCCCGGCGTGGCGCCGGCGATCTCTACCTGGATCGCCGGGCTGTCGGGCGTGGCGTCGTCCGGGGTGACTGTGATCGTGCCGAGGACCTGCCAGGACTGTCCGCCGAAGCTCACGCCGCTCGGCGCCTGCCGCTGGTCGAGGTGCACGGTCAGGCCCGGCTCGCGCACGTACAGGACCGCGCCGTCGTTCAGCTCCTCCACCGACGCCGTGTACTCCGCGTCGGCCTGCGTCGCGCTCAGGCTGATCTGGCCGGCCGCTTCGGGAACCAGCAGCGCGTATACCCCCCAGGCGGCAAGCTCGGTCAGCGCGTCCGGAACGCCGTCGCCGCCGTACACCGGGTCCTGCATGAACCCGCCGGTGAGCAGCGCCAGCTTTGCGCCGAGCGAGCCGACGCGCAGCATCGGCGAGTCGAACGCGGTGTCGGTCATGTTCGCGACCAGCAGCAGGTCGTAGCCGACGAAGTCCGGGATCAGGCCGGCGATGCCGGTGTCGGCGCGGATGACCGCCAGCCCGGCGTCGGCCGGCGCGTTGTCGAAGACCTGCGACGACAGCAGCTGCTGCGCGGTGAGCTGCAGCATGCCGTAGGCCGCCGCGCCGCCCGCGAGGTTCGGCAGCAAGGGGGTCGCGATGGCTCCGCCGCCGAGGTCGACGAACGGATTCAACTCCATCGGGCCGCCGAAGTACTGATCCCAGGCGTTCACCAGCCAGCTGAAATCCGCCCCGAAGTAGTCGACGCTGCCGGTGTTCGACCCGACAACGAGGCGTCCCCAGTCGCCCCAGAAGCCGCTGGGGCTGCTGCCGCCTTCGGTGCCGAAGAAGGTGTCGACGGTGTCGACCGAGGTGCCGACCAGCTTGATCGTGCCGCCCGCGCCGCCACCGCCCGCGCCGCCTATTCCGCCCGCACCGCCGCCTCCGCCCGTGCCGCCCGCAGCACCGGCGCCTCCATGTCCCCCGTCTCCGGCCGATGTCACCTGGCCAGGCTGGCCGGCCTGGCCAGCCGTGCCGCCGCTCCCCGTCGTGCCCGACGTGCCGGCCGTTCCGTTGGTCGCGTTGCCGCCGCGCGCCAGGAACTCCGCGTTCATGACCTGGACCGAGCCGCGGGCCACGATCTGCATTGCGCCGCCGCCCGCGCCGCCCAGGCCGCCCGTCCCGCCAGAGCCTCCAGAGCCGCCGACGCCGCCAAAGCCGCCCGCGCCGCCCGCGCCGCCGGAACCGCCGTTGATGAAGTTAAACAGGCCCGAGATCTGGAACTGGCCGCCGGCACCGCCACCACCGCCCGAGCCGCCGGAGCCGCCGCCGCCGCCGCCCGCGCCGCCGCCGCCGCCACCGCTCGCGCCACCGCCGCCGCCGGTCAGGTTGAACGTGAAGTCGTGGTTGTGGCCGCCGCCGCCGAAGCCGCCCGACGATCCGAAGCCACCGCCGCCCCCGGAGGAGCTCTGGCCCGGCGCGCCATTCGCGCCGTTGAAGCCGCCGGCGACGCCGCCCGCACCACCCGCTCGGCCCAGACCGCCCCCGCCGCCGCCGCCGGCCGAGCCGCCGCTGCCCGCAAATCCTCCGCTGCCCGTGTCATTGAACCCGTCGCCGCCCGCCTGGCCGGCCTGGCCGGAACTACCCGACGTACCGCCGGTTCCCGAGCCACTCGACAGGCCCGAGGATCCGCTGCCCGGGCTGAAGAACAAGCTGCCCCCGGATCCTCCCGATCCGCCTGCCGGACCTCGTGCGCCGCCCGATCCGCCCGTTCCGCCGGAGCCGCCGCCGGCGGCGCCCGAGCTGCCGCCCGCACTGCCACCGCCGGGGCCGGCCTGGGTGCCGACGGCCGAAAGGTCGAACTTGGCGCCGGGGTGAATCAGGACGTTGTTCCCGACCACGATCGACAGCGGCTTCGAGCCGATGACCACGATGTTCGCCTCGGGTATGGCGAGGTCGCCGGCGATCAGGATTTGCGCCATGCCGTCGACGGTGGCGGCGGTGAAGGCGGCGCCGAAGAACGTGCCGGCATCTCCGTCGTCGCCGACGATGAAGCCATCCGTGCCGACGGCATCCGTGTCGATCGTGACGGTGCCGACGCTCGCCGGCGCAGTTACCGTGCCGCCACCCACCGAGCCGAACAGAGACAGGCCTTCGACCACGGAGGTGGCGTCGGCGCCCTTGACCAGCACGGTGACGTCGTCGCTGCGCGTGTCCGAGGGCACGTACGTCAGCAGCACCTCGTAGACGCCCGGATCCAGCTTGGTAAAGGTCCACGTGGCCGGCGAGCCGCTGTCGTCGGCCGGACGGAACTGGTAGTCGCCCTCGAACGCCTGCGTGACCGGGTTGATGCTCGACAGCCAGTCGGGACCCGACTGGAAGCCCTCGTCGCCATCGTCGATCAGGCGATCGCCCGCCAGATCCTCGATGTTGCGGATGCGGTTGCCGTCGAGGCGCACCACTTCGAGCAGCGGCAGATGCACCAGCGGCCGCACGTCCTCGATGAAGTTGCCGCGCAGCGACAGGAAGCGCAGGTCGGACTGGCCGCGCCACGCGTCGTTCGGCGCGTCGTCGAGCAGCAGCGCACCCAGATCCTGGATCGGCTCGCCGGCGCCGGCCGGCAGCAGCACGCTGTCGGGCACTTTCTGCAGCGGGCCGTAGGACGGGTCGTAGAACAGGGCCGACGCCTCGCCCGTGAAGTGCAGCAGTTCCACCGCATGCCAGCCGCGATCCAGCGTGATCGCATTGGACAGGGTCGTCGCACCCGAGGCGTTGCTCGCGTACACCAGCACGCCGTTGATGCGCAGCTCGCTCGCGCCGGCGGACTGGGCGCTGAAGCGCACGGCGCCGTCCTCGGCGACGAACACCTTGCCGGTCTGTGCGGTCACGCCGAAGCCCGTATCGAACACGAAGAGCCCCCGCTGCCCGACATAGTCCAGGCTCAGGAACTCCAGGCTGCGCTCGACCCCGCCGACCTCCGGCCACTTCAGCTTCGGCACCTCGTTCTCGAGGATGTTCTTCACGCCGGTGCCGTCGAACGACAGGCGCTCCAGGTCGGTGAGGAAGCCGAGCGGCGTGAGGCTGGTCATCGGATTGAAGTCGAGGACCAGGTTCTGCAGGTTCAGCATGCCGATCGGGAACCCGCGCGTCTCGCCGCTCGACTGCGTCGCCGGGATCAGCCTGTCGAGGTGGCCGTTGCCGATGGCGTTGTCCGCCAGGTTCAGCGTCGTCAGGTTGATCGCGTACTGCAGGCCGTCGAGGCTGGTCACGCCGCGGCCCGAGGCGTCGAGCATCGTCATCTGCGCGAGGTCGCTTGACAGGATGCGCTCGCGGAAATTCAGCCCGTCGACGAGCGGCAGGTCGGTGCGCAGGCTGCCGCCGTCGACGTGAATCAGGAACTGGCCCGGGATGTAGGACTGCGTGATCGGCAGGCCGAGCGCCTGCGCGATCGCCACGCGCAGCGCCGGATCCTCGATCGCGATCGGCACGTCGACCGGCGGGCCCTCGGGCGGGATGTTGCTGCGCTCGCTCGAGTCCGCGGGCGTGAGCTTCTCGCCGGCCACCGGCTCGAAGTCGCGCAGCTCGAGGCTCTCGCCGATGAAGTCGTCGCGGCCGCTGTCGCCCCACAGGCGGTCGAGCCCCTGGTTGCCGACGATCAGGTCGTCGCCGTCGCCGCCGTGGATGCGGTCGCGATCGGTGTACGGGTGCGTATAGCCCTGGATCGGCGCGTCGATCTCGATCTCGAAGGGCAGGTCGGAGGTCGCGGTGCCCGTCGGATCGTAGACCCGCAGGTAGTAGCTGCCGGCCTCGATGGCGCGGATGTCGATCGTCGACTTGCCGATCTCGATCACGGTGCCGTCGGCGGCGAGCAGGTCGGCCACCAGCCCCGGCGTCGCGGCGGTCACGTCGAGCCCGGTCTGGCCGCTGCGGCCGACGCCGGCCAGCTCGAGCGTCACCGGCTCGTCGCCCGCGCTCTCGACGCGCACGGTGAGGCGCGTATCGCCGCGCGCGAGGGCCGCCTTCACCGCGGCCGTGATGTCGACCTCGAAGGCCTCCGCGCCGATGAGGATCGACTCGGTCAGCACGGCCGGGGTGCTCAGGTCCGCGGTCGTGACGCGCAGGTCGCCCTCGCCCGCCAGCACCTGCACCTTGAGCGGCACCTTGGGCGGAACGATCTCGTCGAACTGCTGGGTGCCCTGCTGGGTGCCGTCGGTCACCCATAGGCGGCCGCCGGCCTGGAAGTAGAGCTTGTCGCCGGCGGCGGTCAGCAGGCTCGGCGCCATGCCGTCGCCGAGAGCGAGCTCGGTGGTGCCGCCCGGCGTGCCGTCGCTCACCCAGAGCCTGCCGTTCGCGGCGAAGAACAGGCGCTCGCCGAGCGCGGTATGGACCGCGGTAAGCCCGAACGGCGAGGAGCCGCCGGCGCCGGCGACCACGTCCTTCAGAACGTCGGTGCCCGCGAGGGTACCGTCGCTGAAGTAGACCTCGCGTCCCAAGGCGCCTTGCGCCGTGAAGTACGCGCGACCGCCCGGCCCGGCCACGATCTCGCCGGGGAAGGAACTCGTCACCAGACCCGGGTTCACGCCGATCAGGATCGGCGGGAAGCCGGGGAACGTGAAGAAGATCTCCTGCGGCGCGAAGTCGGGCTGGCCGATGTTCTCGACGAGGCCGGCGCTGTTGGCGACGCCCGGCGTCGCCGCGTAGATCTCGCGGCCGGCAAACGCGGCGATCGGGCTGGCGTAAGCGCCGCTCAGGTGGTCCTGCGCAGCGAAGTACACCTTGCCGTCGGCGAACGCGAGCGAGCTCGGGTTGGCGTTGGAGTCCGGCGCCACGATGCTGGACAGCTTCACGAAGCCGCCGCCGCGCACGCCGCCATAGCTGTACACCTGCCGGTCGTCGCCGCCGCCGTCCGGCAGCGCGCTGAACACGAGGAAGCCGTCCGCGTCAATCAGCTCCGCGGGCGAGGTGAAGGTCTGGCCGGCGATCTTGACCGGCGCCGTTCCGCCGGAGGCCTGCCACAGCGCGCGCCCGCCCGAATCCGTCGCGGCGAAAAACAGCGTGTCGCCGATGACGATGAGGCTCCCCGGGCCGCTGCTCGCGCTGCCGGGATTCAGGTCGTAGCTGGACAGCATGCCGCCGTCCGCCTTCCACAGCTCGGTGCCCTGGCCGCTGCTGAACGTGGTGAAGTAGAGCAGGTCGCCCGCGCGGGACGAGCCCTGGGCGTCCGTGAAGCCGAGCACCCCGGCGTTGCGCAGCGCGACCGTCACGATCGACTTGTCCAGCGTCGACACGAACAGCTTGCCGCCTTCGTCGGTCACCAGCAGCGGCGTGCCCGCGAAGCCGGCCTCGTTCAGCGCGGCATTGAGCAGGTCCTGCAGTTGCCCGGCGAGCGTCGCGAGGTCCGTGTTGTCGGCGGTGAGCGCGCCGCCGAGCGTGACCGGGAGCACCAGTGCGCGTCCGTCGCCGGTCGTCAGGTGAAGCGCGATCTCGACGTCCGCCGGCAGCAAGCCGTCGGCCGGGCCCTCCGCGGCCGCCTCCATCTCCACCGTGCGCACCGACACCTGCCCTTCGGCGAAACCGAGCGCCGTCGCCCCGGCGATCGAAACCCCGTGAAGGTTCGGGTCGGTGACCGTGAGCTGCAGCGCCCCGGCGACCGCCGTGACCTGGATCGCGCCGTCGACGAAGCCACGCGCGAGCAGGATCGGGTTGATCACGGCCTGCAGATCGGCGGCGAGGTCGGCGGCCGTGAGATTGCCGTCGGTGGCGTCGGTGTTCAGCACGAACGCCACGTTCGCCACGGGCGCGCCGATGGTTGACAGATTCAGCGTGAACGGTACGTCGGCCGAGACGTCGAACTCCGCCGGCGGCGTCCCGGCGAGCAGCACGATCGACTGCGGGGTCGCCTGGTCCGCCGCGAACCCGAGCGCTTCGCCGCCGCGCACCGTGACGCGCACGATGTCCACGTCGTTCGCGGTGACCGTGAAGCGTCCATCGTCGAGCGCGGCGCTCAGATCGCCGGCGAGGCCGTCGGTCAGAGCTGCGGTCAGCGCCGCCTGCAGGTCCGCGAGCAGGTCCTCGACGTCCTCATTGTCGCCGGTCGCGTCGCGCGTCAGCGTTACCGTCACGGCGTCGACCGCGCCGCTTTCGCGCAGGATCTCCACGACGAAGCTGAAGTCGACATCCGGGACGCCGTCCGCCGGGCCCGCGTGCGCGGCCAGCAGCTCGGCATGCCCCAGCTGCACCGTGAACTGGCTCGGCCCGTCCGGGATCTCGCCTACGAGGTCCGCGCCGTCGCCCGTGGTCTTGAAGAGCTTCGTGCCCGCGACGCCCGCGTTCGCGGTGAAGTAGAGCGTGCCGCCGACGTCGGTCAGGTTGGTCGGGAACGAGCTGACGACGCCCGGATTGAGGTCGTCGACGAGCCGGGTGCCCGTCTCGGTGCCGTCCGTCACCCAGAGCTCGTAGCCGCGATCCCCGGTGAACGCCGTGAAGTAGAGCTTGCCGCCGGAGAACTCGGCCTCCAGCACCGAGGTCGGGGCGGCGATCGGCGCTGCCGCGTTCGGCGCGTGCAGCAGGAGCACCGCCCGGCCGACCGCCTCCGGATCGCCCGCCCAGCCGAGGAAGCGGCCGAGATCGAACTCGAGGACCGCGCCCGTCGTGACCGAGGCCTCGATCGAGTACTGGCGCACGAAGCTGTTGACCGGCGAAAGCGCCGCGCCGACGTGCACGTTGCCCGCTGCGCCCTGGCTGGGTCCCAGCCAGCGCACGGTGTCGCCGAACGTGCCGTAGGCGATGGCGCCCGCGTTGTCGGCGCCTTCCGAGCCGTCGTACCACCCGAGGTAGTGGCCGGGCCCCACCGCGTCGCTGCCCGACTCCAGCACGAAGGCGAATTGCTGCGGCTGGTTCGGTGCCACCAGCGCCGCCTGGCCGATACCCGTGATCTCGAAGCCGCCGTCGGGCGTCGCCGTGAAGATGATCGGCGTGACATGGCGCGCCGCCCCGCTGAACACGCCGCTGTAGACCGACCAGCTCGTGATGCGCCCCGCGGTGGTGAACTCGTCGCCGACGAACAGGCTGCCCACCGCCCCGTCGACGAAGGATTGCGGGGTGAGGAAGTTGCCGACGCGCTGCGCGGCGTCGACCGCCACGGACGACGAGGAGTTCTGGGGCGCGACGAAGCCGTCGACCGCCTCCGGCAGGATGCGGATGTAATTGCCCGGCATGCCGTCGCCGAGCGTGGTGAAGCGATACCAGGCGTCGGCGCCTTCGTCGAGCACGAACAACGGGTCGTCCTCGCCCGGCGCGTCGCGGAACAGGGTCGGGCGGCCGGTGCCTTCGTCGACGAGGAAGAAGCCGGCGCCGGTGAAGCTGCGCGTGCCGAGCTCGACGGCGCTCGCCGGCAGCGCGGCGCGCGAGGACGCGCCGTACACGACGTAGGCCTTGCCGCCGCCGGGAATCACCTCGGTGGTGGTGACGTCGGCGCCCGGCGCGCCGATCACCAGGTCGTCGAGGAAGTCGCCGTCGAGGTCCATCCGCGGCGTGCTCGGCAGCACACCGAAGCCGTCGAACTCGAAGTCGCCGGCGAGCGTCTTGTCGGCCTCGGTGAGCGCCATGATGCGGTTGCCGCTCATCACGTCGAAGAACACCGAGATCGCGCCGCGCTGGTCGAAGTCGAGGATCTGGCCGGCGCCGAGCGTCGTCACGAGCCGCACGGTCTCGCCCACCACCAGGTCCATCTTCTGGTCGCCGTCGAAGTCGCCGGCGGTCGCCTGCAGCGCGCCGCGGAACACGGCGTCGAGCGGCACGTCGTCGCCCAGCGCGCGCGTGACCACGAGGTCCGCGCTCTCCCCCAGCACTTCGGCCCCGCCGAAGTCGGCCTGGCCGAGGAACACGAACAGGCCGCCCTGGCGCGTGGTGTCGGCGGGTCCCGTGCGCCGGCCTTCCTGCGTGCTGGCGACGGCGAAATCGTCGTAGCCGTCGCGGTTCAGGTCGCCGAGGGCGTAGGCGCCGCCGCCCAGCGCGAAGTCCTGGATGATCAGCTCGCTCTCGGTCGCGAGATTGATGTCGGTGTCGATCGCACCCGAGACCGGGCTGCGCCCGGCGAGCAGGTAGGCGCGGCCGACGTTCGGCAGACCGGCCGGCGTGCCCGTGCCGCTTTCGAAGAACGCGATGTAGCCCGCGTCGACCAGCAGCAGATCGTCGAGCCCGTCGCCCGTCACGTCGCCCGCGACCGTCATGCGCACCTGGCGGATCGGGATCGCCAGCTCGTCGGCCGCGCCGCCGAGCATCTGCGTCGCCTCGGCCGCCCGGTCGCTCTGGTCCATGCGGATGATGGCGAGGCGATCGGCCGCGAAGTTGATGTCGCGCGTGCTGTCGCCGTTCCACAGGCCACCCAGCACGTAACCCTGCACGTTGCCGGACGGCACGGCCGAGCGCACCAGGGCGATGTCGGCCTTGCCGTCGTCGTTCCAGTTGAGTACGGCGATGCTCGCGCTCGGGTCGCCGAATCCGGTGCCGACGACCGCGCTCGAGCCGTGGCGAACCTTGACGCGGTCCTGGTTGGTCGCCGCCGTCGCCGTTACCCAGTCGAGAGTCACGTGGCGCGGCAGCTCAACGCCGCCCGCGAGCCCCCCGGCGATGATGGTGATCGCGAAGTTGCCCGGCGTGGTCGTGCGCAGGAACACCAGGTCGGCCAGGCCGTCGCCGGTGACGTCGCCCATCCGGCCTGCCGGGCGCCCGACCGCGGCGTCGATGATCAGATCGGCTTCCTCCGCGACATTGTCGATGTCGTCGATCTGCACCGGCCCGAGGAACAGGTAGCTCGCCTCGTCGCCGGTGACGAGCAGCTCGCCGAAGCCGTCGCCGTTGAAATCGGGCAGGCTCTGCGCGCCGGACAGGTTCTCGCCCTCGACGCCGCCCTCCAGGCGGAACGCGTCGCGCACGTTCGGGTCGCCCTGGTTCGCGAGGTCGACCCCCGGCGGCGGCGTCTGCGCGAATCCCGGCGCGACCGGTGTAGCGAGCGGGAAGACGAAGAGTTGCGGATCGTTCGGCAGCCCGGGCGCCGCCTCCGACTCCGTGGCCGGCGCGAGCTTCGAGCCGTCGTACAGGCGCAGCGAGTCGCCCGCGGGCCCGGTCACCGCGAGCAGCGTGCGGCTCACGCCTTCCGCATCCACGCGCTCCAGCGCACCGCCGAAGTACAGCGCGTTCGGCTGGGCGCTGCCCGGCGTCGTGTAAAGCGCCCGCCCCGGCTCGATCACCAGCTCGGGCGCGAGCAGGCTCTTGGCGAACCCGGCGCGCGCGCCGCCCAGGTAGACGTTGACGACCTGGTGGGCGAGCTCACCTCCCTCGTTCAGGCGGTCGGTCACGGTCATCACCGCCGCACCGAGGTCGGCGAAGCGGTTGCCGACGGCGTCGGGGCCGTCGAAGTCGCCGATCGGCCGCCAGGCGCCTTCCGGCAGCGCGATCGCCTCCGGCAACAGCGGCCCGCCGCCGTCCGGGTCCGCGAGCAGACCGGCAAACGTGCCGTTGAGGGGCAGCGCGCCGCCGAACACGAGATAGTTGCCGCCCGCGCCCGTGATCAGCAGGTCATTGGACGCGTCGCCGTCGACGTCGCCGGCAGCCCACAGGGCGACGTTCTCCGGCGCGCCCGTGATCGTCGAAAGGAGCTCGAGCGAACCCGGGAAGCCGCCGCCGCTGTAGAAGGACAGGGTACCCGAGCGCAGCACGGCCACGTCGTCGCGGCCGTCGCGGTTGACGTCGCCCACGCCGGCGATCGTGCCGCTGCCCGCAAAGAACGGCGCCACCCCGGACGCGTCCAGATCCATCCACTCGGCGCGCGCCCGGCCATGCACCACGCGCACCGAACTCAGGTCGCTCACCAGCAGGTCGTCGGTGCCCTCGGCGGTCGGGTCGGCCAAGGTCGCATCGGTGCGCAGGAGGGCCGAGGCTGGTATGAACGCCGACACCGGCCCGCCGGCAAGGTCCCAGGCGAGAGCCAGCGTCGCCTGGCCGGTGCCGTGCACGTATTCGACGCGGATGTCGTGAAGGCCCTGGGCCAGCTCGAGCGTCTCGGTCGCCCATTGGAGCGCGTCCACCTCCGAGCTGTCGGCGATCAGGACATCGTCGAGGTACAGGCGCGCCCGGCCATCGGTAATCACGCCCAGGGTGACGGAGCCCCCGACCGGGATATCGATCTTGCCAGTCCAGCGCGCGGCGAAGTTGTCGTCCAGGTCGGCGAAGCCTTCGAAGTCCGCGGACTCGAACAGGTGGAACAGGTCGACTTCCACGCCGGCGTGGACGGGCTCGGCGGTGGCGAAATCCGGGAATTCCGGAACCGTGCCGTCGTCCGTAGCCTCGACCGCGTAGTACTGGCCGGCGAGGCCCGCGCCGAGGAGCGGCGTCACGTCGCCCGCGGCCACCGCGTGCACCGCGCCGCTGAACCCGCTCAGCGTGACGTCGCTGTCGTTCGCTACGTTCAGTACGTCGCGCGCGTCGCGGAACAGAACGCTCGAGGGAATCACCTGCTTGCCCGTGGCGCCCGCCGGATCCCACGAGGCGACGACGCCGGCGAAGCCGCCGTTCTCGAAGTACTCGATGCGGATGTCGTGGAAGCCCTCGGACAGCGCGATGCTGCCGGAGAGCTCGAGGAAGCCGTGCAGCCCGCCGTTGTTCACCACCAGTACGTCGTCGATGAACAGGCGCGAGCCGTCGTCACTGCCCAGATAGAAGACGTGCTCGCCCGCCTCGTCGACGCGGATCTGGCCGGTCCAGCGCGCCGCGAACACGTCGCTGTCGCCCACCCCCGGCCACGCGCCGCTCGTGTTCGCGAAGTTGACCTGGGAGTCGGTGCGCGTCAGGTCCGGCGTGAGGCTGTTGTAGTTCGGGAAGTTCGTGACCTGCGCGAAGCCGTTGAGGTAGAAGTACTCGCCCAGCAGCCCCGCGTCCTGCTCCACGTCGCCGGCGCCGCCCCAGTTCGAGCGTCCGAAGATCAGGTAGACGTTGTTGCCGCCCGCGGAGGTGACCGAGACCGCGATGTCCTGCAGCCCGTCGCCGTCGATGTCGCCCGCCGGCGCGATGATCGAGTGCTCGCCCGCAGTGCCGAGCAGGATCGGCGCCGGCAGCTCGAGTGTCACGGGCAGCCCGTACTTGTCGGCGTCCAGTCCGTCTGCCGTGCCGAACGCGAGCCGCGCGAAATGCCGGAAGCCGCCCGAGCCGTCGGACACGCGCTCGCGCACCGACACCACGGCATCCCCGAAGCCGTCGCCGTCGACGTCGCCGAGGGCGATCATCACCGGCTGGCCGCCGAGCTGCACCGCGGGCAGCGTCTGGCTCGCCTCGCCTTCGCCGACGTGCACGCTCTGGCCGAGCTGGTCCTTGAACTTGATCTGGTACAGGCCGACGCCGAACGGCGTGATCAGCTGCTGGCCCGTAACGTGCGCGTTCGACTCCAGGAGGTTGCCGAGCGTGCCGACGCTCAGCGTGGCGTCGTTGCCGTGCGGCGAGAGATCGACGAAGCTCGTGCCCTCCGGCTCCTCGAAGCGCCAGTAGCCCGCGAGGTGCTCCTCGTCGCCCTGCAGGACGCGCTGGTAGCCGCGCGCGATCTCGGTGTCCCCCCGCGCCGTGCTCCACAGCCGCAGCTCGTCGATCGCGCCCTTGAACGGCGCGTACGACGCATCGTTCTCCGCGGTACCCCCGATCAGCAGCCGGTCGTCGTGCGCGGCAGCCGCGGCATTGAGCGTGCCGACGGTGCCGGTGCCTGCGAGCACGCCGTTCACGTAGGCGCGCATGACGCCGCTGTCGCGGTCCATGACGCCGGCGAAGTGGACCCACTGCCCGGCCTTCACCACGCCGGCCACCGTGTTCACCACGCCGTCCTGCGTGCTGCCGTTGCCCGACGTGAAGTGCAGGTTGCCCGCGGCGTTGATCCACAACGAGTAGGCGCGCTCCGCCGTCGTGGGCGAATCCTCGTCGCCCTTGTAGACGACCGGCATCCAGGCCTTGCCCAGGCCGAAGTTGAGGCTGCCGTCGGGATTGGCGAGCGATTCGTCGAGCCTGAACCAGAGCTCGAGCGTGAGCTGGCGCTGCAGGTCGGTGCTGATCTCGGGCGCGGCGTCGACGCGCACGATGTCGTCGACGCCCTCGAGGTTCACGGCGTTGCCGGCCGTGGTGGCCGAGGGCTCGAGCTCGCGCGTCACGTGCAGCAGGTAGAACTCGGGCACGCCGCCCGGCAGGCGCTCGCGCGGCACGAGGTCGAGCGGCTCGCCCTCGGGCGCGACGTTCTCGGCGGCGAACAGGAACGCGCGCAGCTTCTCGCCGGTGGGCACCACGCCGCCCTCGTTCTGCACGACCTCCAGGACCTCGATCATGTCGCCGGTGAGCACCGCGCCGGTGGCGCCGCCGAAGCGCGACACGGCCTCGGCCGCGGAGATGATGTACCAGTCGCCGCTGTCGTCGAGGTCGAAGTTGAGGCCGTCGATGGTGCTGCCGGCGCGGATGGCGGGCAGCTTGGCGGCCAGGCTCACCAGGTCGTTGCGGTCGAGCGCCCCATGGCGCACGTTGAACTCATGGCTGTCCGGC
This sequence comes from Burkholderiales bacterium, assembly GCA_050246035.1. Taxonomy (GTDB): domain Bacteria; phylum Pseudomonadota; class Gammaproteobacteria; order Burkholderiales; family SG8-39; genus JAABQT01. The sequence goes on along the minus strand of JBFWWT010000001.1, from coordinate 255,560 downwards.
ACCAGCGAGGTGTTGCCGACCAGCAGGTCGCGCCCCGGCCCGCCGTCAATGAGGTCGTCGCCCCCGCCGCCGAAGATGACGTCGGCGCCGCTGCCGCCATAGATCGTGTCGCCGAGGGCGCCGCCGAACAGCCGGTCGTTGCCCTCGCCGCCGTGGATCTCGAGCGCGCCGATCAGCGCGCGCTGCTCGTAGTCGCCCTGCTTGATGCCCCACTCGCTCGGCACGTTCGGATACATGAACTCCGGGTCGGCGTGCACCACGTCGTCGCCCGCGCGCGTGTCGATGACGGTCTTCTCGACGCTGATCGTCTGGTAGAAGGCGTAGGTCTGGAAGTAGACCGGCGAGGGCGCGGTGAGCGGCGCGAAGCCGAACACCGTGACGATCGGGTCGTCGGCCTCGGCGCGCAGCTCCAGCCCCATGCCCGCCGCGCGCAGGCGGAACACGCCGTCCGGAAACTCCACGCTGACGATCGGCAGGCCATCCGCGTTGACGCCGAAGAGGGCGGTGAGCGCCGCCTGCAAGTCCGCCGCCACCTCGCTGATGTCGGCGCCGTCGATGGCCGCCGAGACATCGACGAAGCCGCGGTCGGGGTGCGCTGGGTCGGGCGCGCGCAGGCGGAAGTTGACCTCGCCGGTGAAGCCGTCGAGCGGACCGAGCCCGGTCGCATTCACCACCTCCTGCTCGACGTGGAAGGTCTGGTTGGCCGTGTCCCAGGACAGCGCCGTGAACTCGTAGCGCTGCAGGAAGCGGTTCCAGCGTATGGCGACGTCGTCATTCACCGGGCGGCCGAGGTGGTCGTAGTCGCCGCCGAGGAACAACACGCGGTCTTCGCCCGCGCCGCCGTCCATGCGGTCGGTCAGGGTCGGGATGTAGGTCTGTGTCGTACCCTTGATGAACGGCAGCTGGTCGGGCAGCAGCTGGAACGTGTCGTCGCCCTCGCCACCGAACAGCAAGTCCTCGGCCATGCGATCGTAGCCGCCGGTGAGCACGTCGTTGCCGGAACCGCCGAAGATCCAGTCCTCGCCCGGCCCACCCTGCAGCACGTCGTTGCCCGCACCGCCGAGGATGATGTCGCGCCGCTTGACGTCCGCCTTGGCGGCGAAGCTCACCGTGTTGTCGGCCGGCAGCACGCCGTCGTCGAGGTCGAAGCTCAGGTCGTACTGCGTGGGCACGCGGTTCGGCGAGCTGACGCGCAGCAGGTAGTCGGTGCCCGCCTCGAGCATCGAGATGTCGAGGAACGTGGTCTGGCGGCCCGAGAGGTCGATCTGCGTGTCGGCGAAGGTGCGGATGGTGCGGATCTCGTTGCGCACCAGGGTGCCGTCGACCTGCGATTCGACGATCGTGCGCTCGGTCGGGCCGTCGCCCGCGCGCAGCTCGTAGGCGACCGGCGCGGCGGCGCCGAAGATCTTCAGGAAGTAGGTGCCCGGCGCGAGGCCGTTCAGCGACAGCGGGTCGTTCGCCACCACCGGGCCGCCGATGGCGACGCCGTCGTCGTCGATGAGCTGCACCTGCAGCGTCGGCGACGCGGCCGTCAGCCGGATCAGGTCGAGCGCGGTGCCGTTGCGCTGCAGCTCGAACTCGTACCACTCCTCCTCGCCAACGCCGATCGAGGTGCCGGTGATCAGCGGGAAGATGGTATGTGCGCCGACCTCGAGCGCGGTGGCGCGCGTGTTGTTCGGCGCGCTGCTGATCGTCTGCTCGACCGTGCGCAGCGCCGGCACCTGCACGACGAGGTCGTAGCGCGCAAGCGTGCCTAGCGTGCTGACGCGGACATAATAGGTGCCGGCCGCCAGTCCCTGCAGGCTCACGGCCTCGACCAGCGGCGCCAGCTCCTCGCCCGCGGCGATCACCTTGCCGTCGGCGTCCAGCAGGGCGATGTCCAGCAGGTCATCCGCCGCGGTCTTCAGCAGGCTGATGCGGTCGCCCGCGACGCCCGCGCGGTCGAGCTCGAAGCGGAACATGTCGACGTCCGACGCGTCGTGCATCGTGAGGCCGGTGACGCGGCCCAGGCCCTGGATCGCCGGCAGCAGGTAGGCGTCTTCGATCGTGTCGCGCGGAATCGCGCCGAGGTCGGTGCGGTCGCGCCCGAGCGCGAGCGCCCCCGGCGCGCCGAGGGCGGCCGCGCCGCTCGCGTCGAATACCGCGATCTCGAGGCCATCGAGGTCCGACTGGCTGTTCAGTGCGATGCGCGCCAGGTCGCCCGGATCGCTGCCGAGGCTGAAGCGGTACCAGTCGACGTCGTCCGGGCTGTCGATCGTGAAGCCGGTGTAGCTCGTGCTCTGCTCGAGCGGCCCTTCGTCGAGCGCGTAGGCCGTCTCGCTCGTGTCGTTGCGCTGGTCGAACTCCGCCCGGTCCGACAGGATCACGTTGCCGCCGGCGATGGTCACCTTGTCGTCGCCGGCGCCGGCGTCGATCCACACCGTCTTCTGCACCGTCGGGCCGACCGAGATGTGGTCGTTGCCGCCCAGGGCATCGATCAGGATGACGTCGAAGTTGCCTTCCTGCGGCAGCAGCCCCTCGAGCGCGGCGCCCTGCGCCAGACCGAGCGTCTGCATCGAGAAGTCGGTCGTCTTGACCGAGGCGTCCGGGTTGAGGTGATCGGCCTGCTGGCTGCCGCGCTGGCGCAGCTGCTCGATCTGCAGCTGCACGTCGGCGCCGTCCCACAGCGGGTTGCCGCTCTGGTCGGTCGCGTTGAAGTCGAGATTGACGCTGGCGGCGAAGCTGAAGGTGCCGTTGTTGTTGGTGAGCCGCGTGACCAGGTGGTGGTCCGAGAGCAACCCGGGCTCGTTGACGAAGTCGACGGTGATGATGTCGTCGGCTTCGCTGCCGGCCACGTACCAGATGCGGTCCGACTCGAGCAGGAACTGCTTCCACTCGTCGCCGTTGATGCCGCCGTCGAGCGACTCGAACTGGCTGCCGTCGGCGCGGAACAGCTGGTCGAAGCCGCCGTTGCCGAACATGAACGCGAGCCCGTTGCCGCCGTAGAGCCGGTCGGCGTTGCGCCCCCCGAGCATGCGGTCCAGGCCCGTGTCCTCCAGCACCCGCGCGGGCTTCGACGGGTCGGCATCGAGGAAGCCGTCGCCGTTGAAGTCTCCGCTGTCGTCGAACACCGGGCCGTTCGGGTCGTCCGGATTCACGAATACGCCGAACTGGCTGTCGCCGACGGGCTGCGGATCCTGCGTCCAGGCGTACAGGTCGTTGATGCCGGGGCCGCCCAGCAGGTCGTCGTCGCCGCGGCCGCCGAAGATGATGTCGTAGTCGCTGGTGACCGCGCTTTCCTCGCCGGCGGTCGAGTCGCCCCACAGCCGGTCGTCGCCCGCCAGGCCGTAGATCGTGTCGCTGCCGCCGCCGCCGTCGATGCGGTCGCGGCCCGCCGTGCCTACGAGGAAGTCGTCGCCCGGGCCACCGTCGATCACGCCGACGAAGTCCTCGCTGCGAGCGTTCAGATCGCCGATGTCGAGGGGCAGCACCGTCTTCTCGACGGCGGTGCCGGCGAACGCCTGGTAGGCGTTGGCGACGAACTGGATGTTGTCGTCGCGCATGAGGCCCGACACGCGGAACTGCTCGACCAGCGGCCGCCCCGCCGGGTCGAGCGCCAGCTCCGGATCGAAGTAGTGCTGCCCGGTCTGAGCATCGACCGCGTTCGCGCGCCAGGGCGCGAGGATCTCCCAGCGCTCCGTGGCGCCGGTGAACGGGTTCACCGTCTGGAAGCTGACGTGGATGCGACCGTCGGCGAGCTGGCCGATCAGGATCTGGTCGTCCTGATTGGTGCCCTCGATCAGCATGATGTCGGTCGCGTTGTCGTCGGCGATGTCGCCGCGGAACTCGTTGCCGAAGTGGCCGTCGAAGGTGTCCACCGCCTGCTCGAGCAGCTCGACCGGCGGCAGCTCGTCGTCCTCGCCCACGCCGTCGGGCGCGAAGTACTCGCGGCGCGTGTCGAGCACCATCATGTCGATGCCGCCGCCGCCGTACAGCGTGTCGTTGCCGTCCTGGCCCTCGAGCCAGTCGGTGTCGCCTCCGCCCCAGAGCTCGTCGTCGCCGCCGCCGCCGAGCAGCTGGTCCTGGCCCGTGCCGCCGAACAGGATGTCCGCGCCGCCCAGCAGGTTGGCGAACTCGTTCTGTGCGAGCTGCGCGCCCGCCAGGTAGTCGCCCGCGATGTACTCGTTGCCGCTGTCGCCGAAGATGACGTCGCGGCGCAGGTTGCCGTACAGCCAGTCGCCGCCCGCACCGCCGTGGAGCTCGTCGCCCCAGAGCAGCACTTCGGCGGCGATCGCCTCGGGCGAGGCAGTCACGCCCACGTTGGCGAAGGCGTACAGGAAGTCGATGCCGGCGCCGCCCCACAGGCGCTGGCCGCGCTGCACCCATTCGCCCGGCAACGGGCCGTCGCCATCCGGGTCGATGAAGCTGCCGGCATCGCCGAACAGGAAGTCGCTGCCCTCGTCGCCGTAGACCTGGTCCCTGCCCTCGTCCCCGAACAGCGGGTTGTTCACGTCGGCGCGCGAGCTGCCCAGCTCGTACATGTAGTCGCCGTGCACGACGTCGTCGTTGGCGCCGCCGCGCACCACGTCGTCTCCGCCCTCGCCGAACACCTCGTCGCGCTCGACGCCGCCGTCGAGGTAGTCCGAGCCGCTGCCGCCCTTCAGCAGGTCGCGGCCGCCGCCGCCGAACACGAGGTCGTTGCCGGCGCCGCCGCTGATGACGTCGTTGAAGTCCTCGATCGCGAGGACGTTGTTGTCCATCGCGTCCTGGAACACGTCGCCGAACACTGCGAGCGCCGCGCGCACGCGCACGGCGGCCCCTTCGTCGATGGTCGCCGGATCGTCGTCGCTGTCGCTGCCGATCGACAGGCCGTTGGCGAGCGCCGGCGTGATCATCGGCGGCGTGTAGCCGGTCGGGATGCGCGCCTCGGCGGCGTCGAACCCGGGCGGCGTGACGAAGCCGCCGGCAAGCAGCGTCGCGGTATCGATGTCCTCGAATCCGCCCCAGACCACGTCGTCGCCGTCGCCGGCGTCGATCGAGTCGTCGCCGCGACCGCCGACGATGATGTCGTCGCCGGCATCGCCCCAGATCCAGTCCTCGCCGATGTTGCCGAAGATGTAATCGGGCCCCGGGCGGCCGCGGATCACGTCGTCGCCCTCGCCGCCCTCGATGAAGTCGGCGCCGTAATCGCCCCAGATGTGGTCGTCGCCTTCGTTGCCGGTGATGATGCCCGTCGAGCCCGTCTCGCTCGGCGTGCCGTCGGGACCGGTGCCCGAGTACAGGAAGTCGTCGCCCGCGCCGCCGACGATCTCGTCGCTGCCCAGGCCACCGTAGATGGTGTCGCCGCCGCCGTGGCCGAAGATCTTGTCGTCGCCCACGCCGGCCGTGATCGTGTCGGCGCCGTCGTCGCCCGGCGTCGAGTCGCCGAAGTCGTCCGGATCGAGGCTCACCGTGCCGTCGCCCGAGATCTTGTTGTTGCCGCCCGCGGTGGTGATCGCGTCGGCGCCCGCGTTGCCGCGGATCACGCTGTTGCCGGCGCCCAGCAGGATCGTGTCGTCGCCGCCCTCGCCGAGCACGAACGAGTCGCCGTCGCCGAGCGTCAGCTGATCGTCGCCGCCCGACAGCAGCGCCCAGTGATCGCCGTCCCCGCCGACGATGGTGTCGGCGCCGTCGCCCGCGCCCGGCGCGCTGGCCGCTGCAGTGACCTGGCCGCCGGCGCGCGTCACCGACCCGCGGTCGCCAAAGACGATGCCATCGCCGTTGCCGAAGGTCAGCGTGTCCGCGCCGCCGCCCAGCAGCGCCGTGAGGTTGCCGTCGCCGCGCACGATGACGTCGTCGCCCTCGCCCGCGCCGGCGCCCGCCGTCGCGCTCGTCACCTGGCCACCGGACAGGGAGACGGTGCCGTAGTCCCCGAATACGATGCCGGCGCCGTTGCCGGACGTGAGATGGTCCGCGCCGCCGCCGAGCAGTGCGGTCAGGGTGCCGTTGCCGACGACGATGACGTCGTTGCCGTCCGCGGCGCCGGCGGCGCTCGACGCGCTCGCCACCTGCGCGCCCGACAGCGACACGTTCCCGTAGTCGCCGAAGACGATGCTGTTGCCGTTGCCGAGCGTAAGGTGATCGGCGCCGCCGCCCAGCAGCACGATGTTGTTGCCCGCGCCCGCGATGACCGTGTCGGCCCCTTCCGACGCGCCCGCCGCCGTCGTCGCCGAGCTCGGCTGGCCGCTGCCGGTGCGCGCAAGCGTGCCGTAATCGCCGAAGACGACGTTGTTGCCGTCGCCCGCGTCGATGAAGTCGTCGCCGCCCTGTCCGTGGATCTCGTCGCTGTCCTGCAGGGCCACGATGTGGTCGTCGCCTTCGGGGCCGGTGCTCGACCCCCCCGGCTTGTCGTCGCCGTAGATCAGGTTGTTGCCGACGCCGCCGTCGATCCAGTCGTCGCCGCCGCCGCCGTAGATCCTGTCGGCGTCGCTCTCGCCGAAGATCGTGTCGTTGTCGGCGTCGCCGTAGATCTCATCCGCGCCCACACCGCCGCGGATTACGTCCATGCCGGCGTCGCCGTGGATGAGATCCTTGCCTTCGTCGCCCCAGATCTGGTCGTTGCCCGCGCCACCCGAGATCTGGTCGTCGTTCTCGCCGCCGCGGATCGTGTCGTGGCCCTCGCCGCCGGCGACAATGTCGAAGCCGCGCTCGCTGCGGATGTCGTCGTCGCCCGCTCCGCCGTCGACGTTGTCGTTGCCGCCGCCCGCCCAGATGCGGTCGTTGCCGCCCTGGCCCAGGATCGTGTCGGCGCCCCCGGTCGAGCTATTCGTGTCCTCGACCAGCGAGATGTCGAGGAAGGCCTGCGGCGCGCCGAGCGTGACCAGCCCGCCGTCGCCGATCACCACGTCCGCGCCCTCGCCCGCGTCGATCGTGTCCGCGCCGCCGCCGCCGAACACCACGTCGTCGCCGTCGCCCGCGTTCACCGTGTCGGCGCCGCCGCCGAAGTTCGATGCCTTCAGCGTCAGGCCGTCCTCACCGATCTTGCCGTCGTCGGCGAACACGAGGTCGTTGCCGCCGCCGGCGTCGATGGTGTCGTTGCCCTGGTCGCCCCAGATGATGTCGGCGCCCGCGCCCGCGGTGATCTGGTCGTCGCCCGCGCCGCCCTTGATGCGCGCGGCGCCGGCGTTGGCGTTCAGGATGATGGTGTCGTTGCCCGCGCCGCCCTCGATCTCGTAGGTGATCGCCGAGTTGGTGATGCCGGAGAGGTCGATGATGTCGTTGCCCTCGCCGCCGAGCGCGATGATCTTGCTCGCGTTGTACTCCTGCGTGTAGCCGAAGGCGGTGACGTTGACCTTGCCCGCGCTCGAGCCCTGCGTGACCACGAAGTGCTCGGCGATGTCGCGGTCGTCGCCTTCGAGCCGCAGCCCCGCGTTCTGGCCCATGTTGAGCTGCAGCGCGCCGCCCGGCAGCTCGGTGGCGAGCGTCGGCACGCGCGTGAACGGGAAGTCGAACTCGATGATCGTGATCGGCGGCGTGATGTCGAATTCCTTGTCGATCGAGAACAGGAACAGGTCGATCTTGAGGAACGCGAACAGCTTGGCGAAGATCTCGCCGCTGACGTCGAAGATGGCGAGCGGGGCGAGGAACGCGAGTTCCTCGCCGTAGATCGCCTGGTTGAGGAAGTTCTTGGCGAGCTCCTCCAGGCGCAGCTTGCCGTCCTCGTTCGGATCGTGCAGGTCGAAGTTGATCTCGGCGAAGATGCCGCCGGCCACGCCCGCCTTGGCGACGCCGAGATTCAGCTCGGCCGCCGCCGACAGGCCGCCCGTCAGCACGAGCTCCGGCACGTCGGGGCCGCTGCCGTCGGTGGCCGCCGTGTCGCTGATGAACAGGCCGTTGAACAGCAGCTCGGGATTGCGGAAGCCGCTGTCGAAGAACTGTCGCAGGCCGAGCGTGTCGTAGCCGATCGGCCCGAAATCGATGAAGGCGCCGAGCTGGCCGGTGATCGACACGCCCAGGGGCCCGAAGATCGGGAAGAACTGCGAGTACTTGAACTTGAAATCGAGCGCCGGCAGGTCGATCGCGATCAGCGTCGCCTCGTTGCCCATCAGCAGGCCGAAGATCTGGCTCGGGTCCTGGAACACCGGGAACGAGATGAAGTCGGTCAGCCCCTGGCCGGCAAAGCCGTTGCTGAACTCCTTCGTGGTCTGCGCGCCCGAGCCCGAGGCGGGTGTGCTGTTCAGCGCGCTCGTGAAGTCGAACGCCGGGACGCGGCTCGTCAGGTCGACGCCGGTGCGCGGGTTGAAGTCCGCGTCCCAGATCGCCGGCTGGAAGCCGCTGCCGCCGCTGGCGTCGTATACGGTGAAGCTGCCGAACGGCAGGATCAGGCTGCCGACCTCGCCCGGGTCGGGGATGCTGTTGACCAGCTCGATCACGTCGGCGATGGCGTAGATCAGGTCGGGCTTGACGTAGCCGGTCATGCCGGCGATGTCGATGAGCGTGATCGGGCTGCCCATCAGGTCCGAGATCACCGGGATCGGCGCGGTGAGCACGTCGACCAGCGGCTGCAGCGGCTCGGTGACCTTCTTCACCTCCTCGACCACAGGGGCGAGGAAGTCCGAGATGAAGGTGCCGAGGTCCAGGCCGATGTCGCGGAACTCGACGACCTTCAGGCCCTCCTGCATCGCGTTGCCGAGGCCGGCGAGCGGCACCAGCGTGCCCGCGCCGTGGTCGCCGATGCTCCACTCGAGGAAGAACCCGCCGACGATCTTCGGGAAGACGGTGCCGGCGCCCGGCACCAGGTCGCTGTTGAGCTGCAGCTCCAGGCCGAGGTCGACGATCGCCTCGGCGGCCACGCCCACGTCGATGCCGATGTTGCCGAGCTCGGCGAATCCGAGCTTGGTGTCGGCGGCGTTGACGCGGTTCTTGATGTCGACGCCGAAAGTGGCGGCGAGGTGCGAGCCCTGGTCGTCGGCGTTGAGCTGCAGGAAGGCGAGCCGCCCGGTGAGCCCGGCGCCCGGCAGCGTCACGTCTACGTTGAGCTCGAGCTCGTTGGTGTCCGCGACGTCGATGAAGAAGCCCTGCTGCATGTCGACGCCGAAACCGAAGTCGAGCGCCCAGGTGATTTCGGCCTCGATGTCGCCGCGCGTCTCCAGGCCCAGGCCCGGGATGCCGATGTCGAAACCGAGGCCCGCCGAGGCGTTGGCGATGGTGCCGCCCAGGCCCAGGTTCCACTGCATGCTGAGCTGGTCGAACGGCGTGCCCTCGACGTCGATGTTGGTGATCAGATCGATGTCGGTGGCGTCGCGCAACCCGTCCATGTTGACGTCGCGCAGGATGCCCAGGCCGCCGTCGCCGAGCAGCTCGGCGAGCTTCATCGAGATGAAGTTCTGCGCGGGATCGTTCGCGGTCTCGATGCCGTCGCGCAGGCCGTCGATGAAGTCCTTGCGGAAATCGCCGATGAAGTCGGCGGCGTCCTGCAGCTGGTCGCCGATCAGCGGCATCGTGAAGCCGCCGATCTCGCCGTCGAAGGCGTCCTGCAGCAGTCCGAGGAAGCCGTCCAGGCCGTCTATGATCAGCAGCAGGTTCTGCTGCGGGCTGAACTGGCTGAAGTCGAGCGAGAAGATCTCGTCGGGGATCGAGATGAAGTCGCCGCCCGGCAGCGTGCCGGAGAGCTCGAAGCCGTCGCCCGGCGTGATCGACAGCGCGCCGCCGAGCTCGATGTTGCCGCGGAACACCGACGCGGTCGGGAAGTACACCGGCAACGTGCCGTCCACGGTGCCGGTGACCGACAGGTCGAGGTGGTCGAATACGTCGCCGATCAGGATGCGGCGGTCGTCGCCGGTGCCGACCAGGGCTGCGTCGTCGATGCCGAGGTTGAAGCCGAGGGCGATCTGCGCGTCGCCGTCGATGATGCGCGCCGCGATCGGCCCGAGCGCCGCGGTGAAGGCGATGTCGTCGGCGGAGGCGAGCAGTGCCACGTCGGTGGCGCTGCCCACGTCGCCCAGGCCGCCGCGGATGCCGGTGTCGCCGAAAATCCAGAACTGGCTCGGGTCGGCGAGGTCGATGCCGACGTCGAGCACGAAGTTGACCTGGCCGTCGGCGCGCAACCCTGCGTTGCCCGCGAGCTCGACCACGCCGCCGGCGAGGTCCAGCCCCAGGTCGATGGGCAGCGACTCCGAGAAGCCGGGCGTGAAGTTCAGGCCGATGCGCAGGATCTTGGCGCCGCCGTCCTCGACCAGGTCGAGCTCGAGCAGATCGCTCGATTGCGGAATGCCGAAGGCCTCCTTCAGCTTCTGCTCGAGGAGCTGCACCGTGCCGGCCGGGTTGGCCTGCATCTCGTCGAGCGCGGTGGCGAACTCGTCGGCGAAGCCGATGAGGTCGTTCACGCTGACGTTGATCAGCGGGATGTCCTGGTTGAGGAACTCGAACTCCTCGAACTGCGACAGGAAATCGGCGAGCGCCTGCAGCGCGGCGACGATGTCGGCGAAGCCGATGTCGTCGAAGTCGGCGAGGTCCTCGAAGCCGGCGGTCTGGATCTCGAAGGCGGCCGGGTCCCCCTCGATCAGGCCGGCCAGGTCGTGCACGACGATGCTGAGGGTGGGCGTGGCGCCGGTGCCGATGAAGGGCAGCGCCGGGGCGAGGCTCACGGCGAGGTCGAACTGGCCGCTGCCGGTGATCTCGGGCCCGTCGACGAAGGCGCCGAGGTTGTCGGCATTCTCGATCAGGTCGCGCAGCGTGATCTTGGCATCGGGATCGAAGTCGGGCGCGTCGGCGGGCTTCAGGCCCACGCTCACCGTGCCCGAGATCGTGCCGCCGCCGTGGCCCTCCAGCCCGACGAAGCCGAAACGCAGCGCGGCGTTCAGGCCGTCGTCGGTGTCGCCGTCGCCGTCGCCGGGCCCCTGCTCCGGGGTGGTGAGCTGCAGGCTCGCCGCGGCCTGCGCGTTGCGCACGAAGATGCGATCGAGCGGGTCGACGCCGCCCAGCTGTCCGCCTTCGATCTCGTTATCCGGGATGTCGCCGCTCGGATCGTCCTCGGGCTTGTTCTCCCCCAGGATGCCGAGGTCGAGGGCGGCCTTGTTGGGCCCGATCAGGATTTCGGCGGTATCGCCGTCGCCGTCGACGTCCGCGGTATCGACGCGCGCGTGCGAGCCGAGCGCGTTCATCACCTTGAAGTTGGCGACGACCGGGCCGGCGGAGTTGTCGACCAGCTTGAGCCGGCTCGCCTCGTCGCTGTACTCGACCGTGACCTGGCCGCCGGTCTGCGCGCTGATGAAGCTGCGCACATCGCCGAGCGTGGTCGCGCCCTCGAGCGCGATCTCGTGCATCGTGCCGTTGCGCGTCTGGATCAGCAGGTCGGCGCCCGTGCCATTCTGCGAGGCGGCGAGCCCGAGGCCTGCGAGCGCGGCGCCGGAGGCGGTGACGGTCAAGCCGGAAACGCCCGGCTCGAGCGTCGAGAACACCAGGCGCTTGCCGAGCGAGGCGACGTGGACGCGGTCCTCGAAGCCGGCGTCGTCGAGCGCGTTCTGCACGTCGCGCACGAGGTCGATGATGGTGCGGTTCGCCGCGGTCGCCGCGGTGCCCACCGTCACCTGCACCGGGCCTTCGCCGTCGAGGTCGACGTGGAACACAGCGTCCGAGGACAGGCGGCCAACCAGGCCGGACACGTCGGCGGCGGCCTTGATCTTGAGCGGGCCGCCTTCGCCGTCGGGCTGCGCGGTCTGGCTGGCGCGGAAGCCGATCTGCGAGATCGCCGGATTGCCGCTCACCGCGCTCAGCGTGAACGCGGTGACGCCGCCCAGGCCCTGCAGGCTGACCTTGTTGCTCGTGCCCTCGCGCACCGCCTGGATCTGAGCGCCGACGCCGGCGTCGGCGAGCGCCGCGTTCAGGTCGGCGACCAGGTCGTCGACCGTGACGTTGGTGTCGGTGGCGGCCGCCGCGACCGTGACCGTCACCGCCGGCGCGCCGTTCACCGACAGGTCGAAGCTCGCGTCGCCCGGGAGCCGCCCGTAGACCGTCAGCGCCTCGTTGGGCGCGGCGACCGTCAGCGAGTCGCTGAAGCTGATGCCGCCTTTCAGGGTCGAGAGGTCGGTCGCGTCCGTCAGCTCGACCGCGCCCTCGTTGCCGAGGTACACGCCGATGGTGAGCGTGAGGCCACCGCCCGCCGACAGCCGGATCAGGCTGCTGCTGGAGAGCTCGGCGACCGAGCCGAGGTCGGTGCCCTCGAACAGGTCGAAGTTGATCGGGATGTCGACGTGGCCGAAGTTGTCGAAGCTCGCGACGTCGCCCAGGCTGAGCGTGAGCGTGAGCTCGTCGGTCGCCTCGTCGTATGCGACCAGCTCCGAGCCCAGCACCTGGACCAGGCGCTGCGCCAGCTCCTGCACCGTGACGAAGGTCGCCGCGCCGCTCGCGTCGAGCAGCTTCTGCACATCGTTGCCGAGGCCCGTATTGCCGCTGGCGCTCGCCGCCGTGACCAGCACCGCGGTGGACGGCCCGCCGTTGATCGAGACGTTGAAGCTGACGTCGCCGCCGAGCTGGCCGTTGGACGGCGCGGCGCCGCTCGCCGTGAGGATGCGCCGTCCGTTGACGTTGCTCGAGGACTGCGAGGTGCCGAAGCCGAGCGCGTTGCCGCCGGCCGCGGTGAGCGTGAACGCAGTGATGGTCGGATCGACGGCGATGAGGCTGATGCGATCGCCCGCCGCCTCGGCGCGCAGCCGGTCGCCGAGCCCGGCGTCGGCGAGCGCGCCGTTGATGTCGGTGATCAGCTTGTCGGCGCCGTCGGTGTCGTCGTCGCCGTCGTCGAAGAGCAGCGAGTCCTGGAACAGGTCGGAGAACTGCAGCACCTGATCCAGCACGTCGCCGATGAACGGGATGTCGGTGCCGCTGAAGTCGCGCCGGAAATCCTCGAGCCAGGTGGTGATCTGGCCGAGCATGCTCGCCAGCGTCCCGGCGTTGATGTTGTTGAAGTTGAACAGGTCGTCGAACGCGGCGGGCGGCGTGACCACCAGCGTGTCGAAGTTCGTGATGTCGGCCCAGTCGAGGGTGAGCGTGCTGTCCGGGCCCGCGCTCACGCCGAGGAACGGCGCGTCGATGGGCAGCTCGATGAACGCGCTCGCCGAGAAGGTGGGATCCACCTCCGCGAGGCTGTCGAGCAGCTCGGAGAGGTCGATGCGCCCCGCGCTGCGCGGATCGCTGTTCGTGCCCGGGTCGCCGAGCGTGACGGCGAAGCTCGCGCTCGCGGTCGCGGTGCCGTCGACGATGCCGATGCCGAGGAAGCCGAAGCGCGCCGATGCGTCGAGGTCGGCGGCGGTCAGCGTCAGGTTAGCGGAAAGCGAAGCGTCGTCGATGAACAGGAAATCGGCCAGGGCGTCGGCGCCCGGCTCGTAGCTCAGGTCCACGCCCAGCGTCAGCGCGAGGTCGAGCGTGGCGGCGATGCTCGCGTCGACGTTCGCCTGGAAGTCGGCGAGCCCCGACTCCAGGTCGAAGCCCAGCTCGAGCGGCGCGTTCGCGCTGAAGGCCTCGTGCAGCGCCAGGTCGAAGGTCAGCAGCTTGGTGACCGGGTCGTAGCTCGCACCGATCGCCGCCGGGCTCAGGCCGAGGATGACGGCGAGGCGCTCGGCGAACTCCTGCGCGGTGCCGAACGTCGGCGAGAAGTCCGCGTTCAGCAGCTTGGGCACGTCGTTCGTCGGGTCGCTGTCGTCGAGGTCGTCGATGAGCAGCGCATCGCCGGCGAAGTCGGCGAAGTTCAGGATCTCGTCGAGCGCCGGCCCGACCACCGGCAGGCCGAGCAGCGCCTGCACTGCGCCGGTCCCGCGCACGGTGTCGAGCTGCGACTCGAGCTGCCCGATGAGCGCCAGGATGTCGGCGGCCGTGATGTCGTCGAACTCGAACAGGTCGTCGAAGTCGCCGTCGAAGTCGACGACGTAGCCCGCCGGCGTGAACAGGTCGGGCGCGCTGATCTCGACCGAGCCGACCGGCCCGCCGAGGCCGGCGACGCCCGTGCGCACCACGATCGGCAGGCTGACGTCGGCCGAGGCCGTGAGCGAGGGCGACAGGCCCGAGAGGCTCGCCACCAGGTCGGACAGGTTGGTGCGTCCCGCGAGTCCCGCCGAGAACGCGGCGTTTGCGCTCGCGTTGCCGTCGACGATGTCGACGCCGAGAAAGCCGAAGCGCGCCGAGGCATCCACGTCCGCGGCCTCGAGGTCGAGCGTCGCTTCGAGCAGTGCGTCGCGGATGAAGAGGAAGTCGGCGACGTTGTCGGTGTCGGGGTCGAAGCTGAGATCCGCGCCCAGCGTGACCTCGAAACCGAGCGTGCCGTCGATGCTCGCGTCGGTGCTCGCCGAGATGCCGCCCAGCCCCTCGTCGAGCTCGAAGCCCAGGCCGAGCGGCGCCTGCGCCGAGAACGCCTCGTGCAGCTGCAGGTTGAACGTCAGCAGCTTGGTGCTCGAGTCGTAGGTCGCGCCGACCGCCGAGGGGTCGAGACCGAGGATCGTCGCCAGCCGCTCGGCGAACTCCTGCGCCGTGCTGAAGGTCGGCGTGCCGTCGTTCTGCGTGAGCTTGGCGATGTCGTTCGTCGGGTCGCTGTCGTCGAGGTCGTCGAACAGCAGCGCGTCACTGACGAAGTCGGTGAAGTCGAGCACCTGGTCGATCGCGTCGCCGACCACCGGCAGGCCGAGCGCGCTCTGCACGATCGTCGAGGCGCGCAGCTCGTCGAGCTGGCTCGCGAGCTGGGTCACGAGCGCGAGCAGGTCGGCGGCGCCGAAATTGCCGAAGTCGAGCAGGTCGGCGAAGTCGACCGGGTCGATGTCGACCTGGTAGGTGCCGGGGTCGAAGATGTCGCTCGCGTTCAGCGTGACCGTGCCGACCGTGCCGGAGGCGATATCGCCGAACGGCGTTTCGACGACGATCGGCAGGCTGCCGGCGAGCGTGCCCGTCGCCGTCACGTCGAACAGGTCGCCGAACGGGGTGGCGAGCAGCTCGCCGGCGGTGATCTTGCCGTCGTCGTTCGGGTCGTCGAGCTCGATGGCAACGTCGGCCTCGAGGTCCACGGCGCCGCCCGCCACGCCGGCCCCGAACAGGCCGAAGCGCGCGCCGAAGTCGAGGCCGCTCGCGTGCACGTCGGCGCTGATGACCGCGCGATCGGCCTTCACGTAGAAGCGGTCCTCGAGCGCCGTACCGTCCGGCGTCAGGTCGATGCCGATCTTGAATTTCGGCATCATCGCGTCGATCGCGTCGACGAAGCCGAGGGCCGCCGACAGGTCGAGCGTGCCGTCCAGCGCAAGTCCCACGTCGCCTGCCGCCACGCCAAGGTCGATGGCGAGGTCTTCCAGCGCGATCACCCTGTGCAGGTCGAGGTCGAACTCGAGCGCGGCCGACCCGGCCATGCGCGCCGGCATGCGCTCGCGCAGCACGTCGAACAGCTCGTTCAGGGTCGGCGTGGGATCGCCGTCGAAGTAGTCGGCGACCGGCTGGCGCACCCCCTGGTCGATGCCGTCGGACAGGCCGATGATCTCGGCGAGGGTCTTGTTGACGACCGGCAGCGAGACGTTGAACGGCGGCGCGCCTTCCAGGCTCTCGGCGAGCGAGACGAGCCCGTCCAGGCCCTCGAGGATCTTGTCGCGCAGCGCGTCCGGGATCGGCACCTCGATCTCGCTGTCGGCGACCGCCGGGCCGAACGGCGTCGCGTGCGACGGCGCCTGCGTCTTGGCGATGGGGACGTTGTTCGGATCGGGCGAGGCGGCATCGCCCAGGGCCGGGAACTGCGCGCCGCCGTTCTGCCAGTCCTGGAACAGGGCGCGGAACGCGGGCCGCAGCACCTCGCTCTCCCACAGCGGGTTGTTGCCCGAGCCGGTGGGATAGACGAGGTCGGTCCAGCTCGCGTCGCTGTCGGTGTACTCGTCGGGCAGCGTCGGGTCGAGCGTCTCCGGGTCGCGGCTGTTCTGGATGCGCCGGCCCGAGCCGCCCGATGTCGGCTCGATGCGGATCGGCCCCGCGACCACGTGGCCGTTGGCGAGGTTGCTCAGCTCGACGCGCAGGGTATCGCTGGCGAAGAGGAAGGTGCCGAGCAGGCGGAAGGCGAGGCCGCCCTCCTCGATGACGTCGAATGCCGGGTCGCCGGCAAAGCGCCGCTGGTCGACCACCTGCGTGCCGAGCTCGATGAGGCCGTCGAAGATCTTGTACTCGGCGTTGCTGGCCGGGCGCATGAACGCGTCCGGGTGCGTCGAATCGTCCAGGTCGTCGAGCTTTTGCGTGACGTTCGCCGACCAGGCGGCGTACACGGCGTACTCGCCCGGCGCGATCGTGGTCTCCCACACCGCCGGGCTTGCGCTGTCGTTCTGGGTGCTGACCCGGAACAGCGCGGTCGTCGTGGTGTGACTGTCGGACCGCCAAACGTGATCGCCGTCGATGGAGACGAGCCACGGCCTCCCCTCCGCCCCCGCGACGCCGGGCAGCGTCGCCGTGAGCACGTTGCCGCCGTGCGCGCCGTTGACGTTCAGCAGATCGAAGTCATAGGGCACGCCTGCCAAGTTGCCGAACAACGCGCTCAGCTGGCCCGCGCCGATGGACTCGCCATCCACCGGGTCTTCGACCAGCAGCAGCATCTTCGACAGCGTGACGCTGTTCGCGTAGGCAGCGAACCCCGCCTTGCTGAACTCGGCGGAGCCGCTCGGCGGCCCCTCGGCGTCGTCGTAGAAGGTGAAGGTGATGCCGGCAATCACCACCGTGGTGGTGAATCCCTCCGGCAGCTCGCCATGGTGATCCGAACCCACGCCGAGATAGCCGTCGAGCTTGTCGTGGTCGCCCGGCTTGAAGATCGGAATCACCGTGCCGTCGACGGTGATGGTCGCCAGGTCCATCTTCGAGTTCGTCTTCGTGAGGAACTCGAACACCTCGAAGCTGAAGCCGAAGCGCTCCTCGACCAGCTCCTTGATGTAGTTCTTGGCGAAATCCTGGATCTCGTTGACCGCCGCCTCGATCGGGTTGAACAGCATGCCGATCGGCGCGAGCACGTCGCCCACGACGTCGCCGACGGTCTGCAGCGCGAAGCGGACGAAGCCCAGCTCCTCCGGCAGCCCGAACATGGGCAGCAGGTGGTTGTTGATGAACGAGTCCGAGGTCGAGCCGTCGCCGTCCGGGTCGTCGAGCTCGGCGATCAGGACGTCGAGCAGCCCGACGGCGTTCTCGGCGTCGGCGCGCAGGTCGTTGTCGAGCGTGTCGGCGCCCTCGCTCGCGCCTTCCTCGTTCTGCAGGTCGCGCCGGCTCTGAGGGTCGAAAAGCGCCTTGGTGCTCGCCAGCCCGAGCTCGGCCCAGTTGCGCACGCCCTCGTTGATCTCGTCGACCCAGTTGTACAGGTAAGCGGTGAGCAGGTCGTCGGTGCTCGGCAGGCTCGATGCGCCGCCGGCGAGGTTGTCGATCAGGTCCGCGACCAGCGGCCCGAGCTCGATGCGCGGGCCGCGACTGATCGCCTCCAGCTCGAGCGCGTCGCGCAGCTTGAAGACGTTGTCCAGGACCTTGCCACGCTTGCCCTGGACCACCAGCTGCTCATCGCCGCTGCCCGCCTCGTCGACGAGCGCCTGGTGCACGGTGAGCGTGTCGGCGGTGACCGACTGGACGATGTAGTCGCCCTGGTTGGCGGCGAATCCGTAGGCCGTGAAGCGCTGGCCGGCGACGAACCCGTCGTCGACGAAGCTGCCGCTCGCACGCGTGAACGAGCGGGTGGCCGCGTCGACGTTGATGGTGGTCGGCGCGGTGTACGGTACGAACACCTTGATGGACTCGTCGCCGTTCGCGGCGCCCGCCGTGCCGTCGCCCGGCGCGAGCGCTTCGGAGACCGTCAGCGAGTTCGCGGTTACGCCCGTGACATGGAACACGCCGTTGTTGCCGGCCGCGCTGAATCCCGCCACCGTAATCTTGTGCCCGACCTTGAAGCCGTCCTCCACGAAGCTTCCCGTCGAGCGTTCGAAGGCATTGCTCGCGGTATTCACGGTGAGCACGCCGTCCTCGCCCAGGTCGACGCTCACGATGGGGGTCGGATCGAAGGCGAAGGGCCGGATGAGGGTCTCGTAGATGAAGCGGGTCGGCGCGTCGAACGGGATAGCCGGCGTGCTGTCGTCGCTCACATCCCCGCCCGGCAGCTCGGTGCGCGCGGGGTCTGCGTCGAAGCCCCCAGTCAAATCCCCGACATATCCCTCGACGAGGAAGTGGCGCAGCGCGTTCGCGAGCTCCCGCTGCCCGTCGGTCACCGAGCCGATGACATCGCCGAGATCCGGAAAAACACCCTCGGCGAACTCGTTGACCAGCGTATGCGCCCAGTGATCGCCCGCCGCATGCGTGAGAAATCCATATGCCCACGCGAGGATCTGCGACTGCTCGGTCGCCGAGAAGCTCGGGTCGTCCTGCGCCGCCCACGCCATGTCGAGCACGCGCGTGAGCCAGGTCGCGGTGTCGTTCGGGTGGACGACGCCCTGGCCCATGATCAGGTCGGGGAAGCCGTCCGGGCCGACCGTGCCGGCGAAGTAGAAATCGGGGTGCGCCTTCAAGGCCGCCGCGATCTTCGGATGCACGGCATAGGCCTGGCCGGCGATCGTCAGCTGGTCATCGTCGACGATGTCGGCCAGCACGTCGCGCGCGACCTCGACGTGCGTGTACGGCTTGAACGCCACCTCGGTGAGCGGATTCGTGTCCGCGTCGACCAGGAAGAGCGGCACCAGCCCGAGCAGGTGACCGAGCTCGTGCGACACATAGTCTGCGAGCGTCGCCCCGTACTGCTGCGCGTCCATGCCGTCGGCACGGATGTTCTCCGAGAACACGAACGCGAAGTCACTGCGGTCGAGATTGCCGCGGTCGGTCTTCTCGGCCAGCCCGTAGTACAGGCCCCAGGGTGCGAACTCGGCGCCGTCGCCGCCCAGATATATGGTGGTGTACTCCCCTTCGAGCGGCGCTTCCAGCGTGAAGGTGACGCCGGATCCGGCGTAGTCCTGCTGCAGGTTCGCGATCAGGGAGGCGACGATCGCGTCTTCCTGCCCGGCGAGATCGAGCGGCGCGAAGAAGGGCTCGACCTCGAGGTCTTCGACCGTGACGGGCCCGCGGTAGTCCACCGAGGCGTCGCCGTCGAGGTCGAGGAAGACCACCTGCCCTGCCGGCGGGACGTTGGATTCTTCGAAGATCCAGGTGTCGGCCGTGACGTCGACCTCGACCGTGGCCTCCGGCGCAATGGAGATGAGGACCGGCGCGTTGGCGGCCTCGGTCCGATGGAGCGTCCGGCTGGCCGACGGGTCGGCTTGTGCGAACGCCGCGGCGAAAACGTCCGCCGCTGCGGGCGAGGCGCCGTCGGCCGACAGCAGCAGGCGCGGCTCGAGCGCCTCGAACAGGATCTTGCGACGATACGGCGGCGCCACGCGGGGTCCGCGACCGCGAACGCCGCCCCTAGCTTTGGCCTTGAAAGGTCTTTCGAACGGGGCGTTCATGCGTCGCCGCTAGACGCCCTTGGCGACGCCGTCCGCTCGCGGGCGGATTACACCTGCCATTCCCACCCGGCACCCCCAGCTGCGCGCATTGCGCTCCCCTCGTCCCTCGTCGCGTACCGATGCGGACCCCCGCGAGTCGTGCATCGATGCTTCTTGTTATTACCGATCCACTTCGCGTCGCGGCGCGAACAACCCCACAAAGAAAGTCCGCGCACGCGCGAGGCTAGCGCAAATCGGATCGGAATGTAAGCAGCGAGTCGTGACGGCCCCGTGCGCCCCGGACAAATGTCTGGCACCAAGTGTCGAAGCCAGCGAAAGCGGCGCACGAGCGCACTTAACGTTCCACCTCAACTATAGAGCGCCCCAGATTGAACGATAAGGCGGAAGAAGAGGTCACTGCACCTACTGTGCCAGCATCCTCGCCAGCTCGATGAGCGCGGTGTCCACGGGTCTCGTGCGCCCTGACAGCTCGGCGAGCGGCGTGCGCACGAGCTCGCCGCGCACCTGCCCCACGAGCACGCCGGACACGCCGTCGGCGAGGCAGGCCACCGCGCCCGCGCCCAGCCGCGTGCCGAGCACGCGATCGGCGGAAGTCGGCACGCCGCCGCGCACCACGTGGCCGAGCCGCGTGATGCGCAGACCGAAGCCCGTCTCGTGCTGCCGGCCCTCGAAGTAGCTCACCATGGCGTGCACCCCCTGCTTCGCGCCTTCGGCCACCACCACCATGGCGTGCGTCTTGCCCCGGTCGTAGGCGGCGCGCAAGCGCGCCGCGACCTCGCGCGGCGGCACCTCGGACTCGGGTATGGCGATCACCTCCGCGCCGCCGCCGATGCCGGCCATGAGCGCGATGTAGCCGCAGTCGCGCCCCATGGTCTCGACGATGAACACGCGCCGGTGCGAGGACGCCGTGGTGCGCAGCCGGTCGATCGACTCGAGGGTGACGTTGATCGCGGTGTCCGCGCCGATGGAGACGTCGGTGCCGTAGAGGTCGTTGTCGATGGTGGAGGCGACGCCCACCACGGGAAAACCCTCCGCAGCGAGCACCGCGGAGCCCGTCTGCGAACCGTTGCCGCCGATGACCACCAGCGCCTCGACGCCCCGCGCGGCGAGCTGCGCGCGCACGTTGTCGCGCGCGGCCTTCTCGCGGAACTCGGGCGCGCGCGCGCTGCCGAGCACCGTGCCGCCGCGCTGGATGATGCCGCCCACGTCGCGCGCGGCGAGCGGCTGGAGCGCGTCGGCCACCAGCCCGGCAAAGCCGTTCGACACGCCGAACACCTGCCAGCCCCGCACGAGCGCCGCGCGCGTCACCGCGCGGATGGCGGCGTTCATGCCGGGGGCATCGCCGCCGCTGGTGAGCACGGCGATCCTCACGGCTGCTCCTCGCGCGCCGGCAGCCGCGCCTGCGCGTCGACGGTGTCGGCAGACTCCAGCTCCGCGCTGCCCACGCCGAGCTCGCGCAGCCGCCGCGCGGCCGGCAGCACGCGCGCGTCGAACGAGCCCACCGCCTCGTTGTACTTCTTCACGCTCGCCTCCAGCGACTTGCCCACGCCCGACAGGTGCCCGACGAATGTCGCGATGCGGTCGTAGAGCGTCTTGCCCTGCGCGGCGATCTGCTCGGCGTTCTCGGCGACCTGCTGCTGCTGCCAGCCGAAGGCCACCGCGCGCAGCAGCGCGAAGAGCGCGATCGGCGAGGTGACCAGCACCTTGTTCTGGAACGCGTGCTCGAAGAGGTCGCGGTCGGCCTGGAATGCCGCCGAGAGCGAGGCTTCGATCGGCACGAACATCACCACCACCTCGGGGATGCGCTCGAACTGCTCCCAGTAGGCGCGCTGCGCGAGCTCGCGGATGCGCGCCCGGAACGCGCGCGCGTGCTCGGCGAGCAGCGCGCGCCGCGTCTCCTCGTCATCGGCCTCCATCGCGCGCAGGAAGGCATCGAGCGGCACCTTGGAATCCACCGGCACGATGCCCTTCTCCGGCAGCCGGATCACCATGTCCGGGCGCCCGGCGTCGGTCGCCTGCTGCTCGCTGAAGTCGACGTGCCGCTCCATGCCGGAGAGCTCGACCAGCCGCCGCAGGTGGACTTCGCCCCAGCGCCCGCGCACCGTGGGCGACTTGAGCGCCTGCGCGAGCGTCGTGGTCTGCTGACGCAGCGAATCCTGCAGGCCATGCAGCGCCTGCAGCTGCGCGCCGAGCGTCGAGTAGGCACCCTCGCGCTTCGCTTCCAGCTCGCGCACCTGCCGGTCGAGCTTGGCGAGCTCCTCCTTCAAGGGGGCGATGACGCCGCCGAGCTCTTCCTTCGCGGCCGACTTGAGCTGCCCCGAGCGCGACTCGAGCTCGCTCGAGGCGAGGACCTTGAACGAGTTCTGGAACTGCTCCTGCGTCGCCGCCGTCCAGGCGTTCTTCTCGCGCTCCGCGCGCAGGGAGGCTTCGGACTGGGCCAGCCGGTAAACCAGCCAGACCAGCACGCCGGCGAGTGCCGCTACCAGAACCCAGGGCGCCCAGGCCATGGCGCTAAGTTACACCGAATCCCTCAGCGTCAGCGCCGGCGACGCGTCGAGCACCTTGCGCGCCGAGAGCCACGCATTCAGCGACAGCAGCAGCACGCCGGCGAGCGGCCCCGCGATCCACACCCCCGCGCTCGGCGGCAGGTCGAGCTCGAACACGCGCCGCGCGAGGAGCTGCCCGATCGCCGCGGCGCCGAGCGTGGCGAGCACGCCCGCCACCAGCCCCATGGCGAGGAACTCCGCGCGCTGGCTGCCGGTCACCTGCGCGCGCGAGGCGCCCACCACGCGCATGAGCGCCGCCTCGCGCCGGCGCTCGTCCTCGGTGGCGACCAGCGCCGAGTAGAGCACGAGCAGCCCCGCGCCCAGCGCGAACAGGAACACGAACTGCACGGCGGCGATCACCTGGTCGACCACGGCCTGCGCCTGGCGCAGCGCCGCGCTCACGTCGACCACCGTCAGGTTCGGAAAGCGCCGGGTGAGCTCGTCGAGCGCGCTTTCCTGGCCCTCGGCGACGCGGAACGCGGAGACGAAGCTCGCCGCGTAGCCCTCGAGGAGCGCGGGCGGCACGATGACGAAGAAGTTGATCTTCATCGAGTCCCAGCGCAGGCTGCGCAGCGAGCTGATGCGCGCCGCGAACTGCTCGCCGCCCACCGAGAAGGTAAGCTCGTCGCCCAGCTTCCAGCCCAGCGTCTTCGCGATGCCTTCCTCCACCGAGGTCTCTCGCGCCCCCGGCGCGAACCAGCGCCCGGCGGCGATGCGATTGTGGCCGGGAAGCTCGTCGGCGTAGGAGAGGTTGAACTCGCGCTCCACGAGGCGCTTGGCGCGCTCCTCGCCGAAATCGTCGGGGCTCACCGGCCTGCCGTTCACGGCGACGAGGCGCCCCCGCACCATGGGGTTGAGCTCCGCCTCGGTGATGCCGCGCGCGGCGAGGAATCCGCGCACCTCGGCGACCTGGTCGGGCTGCACGCCGATGAGGAAGCGGTTCGGCGCGTCCGGCGGCGCGCTGCGCCGCCAGGCGTCCACGAGGTCGTTGCGCGTGAAGGTGAGCAGCAGGACCGCGGTCAGCCCCAGCGCGAGACTCGCGACCTGCACGGCGTTGCCGCGCGCGTGGCGCCGCAGGTTCGCGAGGCCGTAGCGCAGCGCGTGGCTGCGCGCGCCCAGCCGCCGGGCCACGGCCGGCCGCGAGATCGCGCGCAGCACGCCGAAGGCGACCACGGCGAACGCGAGCACCGCGACGCCGAAGCCGCCGACGACATAGAAGCCGAGGCGCACGTCGCCCGCCTGCCACACGAGCAGGCCCGCGAGCGCCGCACCGCCCGCCGCGTAGACGGCGAGCTCGCCGCCGCGCGCCCCGCCCGCTTCCCGGCGGATGACGCGCACCGCGGGCACGTTCTTCAGCCGTACGAGCGGCGGCAGCGCGAAGCCGAGCAGCAGCACGAGCCCGACGAGGAAGCCCTGCACTGCGGGCGCCGCCGAAGGCGCGGGCAGCGACGCGCGCAGCAGGTCGCCGAGCGTCGCGGCGATCGCGCCCTGGGCGGCATAGCCCAGCGCGCAGCCGAGCGCGCTCGCCGCGGCGCCGAGCACGAGGAATTCCAGGCCGAAGAGCGAGACGAGCCGTCCCTGCGTCGCGCCGAGGCAGCGCATCACCGCGCAGCCGTCGAGGTGGCGCTCGACGTAGCGGCGCGTGCCGAGCGCGATCGCCACCCCGGCGAGGATCGCCGCGAGCAGCGCCGTGAGGCCGAGGAAGCGCTCGGCGCGATCGATCGCGCCGCGCACCTCGGGCCGGCCGTTCTCGAGGTCCTCGGCGCGCTGGCCGCGCTCGAGGCGCGCACGCGCCCATTGCGCGAACCCGGCCACCTGCGCCGGCTCGCCCGCCGCGTAGAGGTAGTACCAGACGCGGCTGCCCGGCTGCACGAGGCCCGTGGCCGGCACGTCGTCCGCATGCATCATCAGGCGCGGCGCGATGTTGAAGAAGTTCGCCCCGCGCTCAGGCTCCAGGGTGAGCACGGCCGCGACCTCGAGCTCCGCGCGCCCGAGCGACAGCCGCGCGCCGACCGGCGCGCCGAGCGCGCTCACCAGGCGCTCCTCCAGCCACACAGTGCCGCGCGCGGGCCCCGCGGACGCGGGCGCATCGGGCGCGTTGGGCGCGGGCGCGATGCGCAGCCGACCGCGCAACGGATAGTTTTCGGTGACCGCCTTCACGCCGGCGAGCTGGCTGCCGTTCGCGCCGCGCGCCATGCTGATCAGGTTCACCGCCTGCGCGCGCCGCAGGCCGCGCCGTTCGATCTCGTCGGCGATTTCGGCCTTCCACGGGTGGTCGGACACGAGCACGAGGTCCGCGCCGAGCAGCTGGTGCGCGTCGCGCACCAGCGCACGGCTCACGCGGTCGGCGAAGAAGGCGACGCTCGTCACGCTCGCCACGGCGACGACGAGCGCGGCGGCGAGCACGCGCAGCTCGCCCGCGCGCCAGTCGCGTGCCAGCATCCTGAAGGCGAGGCGCATCAGCCGACGATCCGGCCGGCGGCGAGACGCACGCTGCGCGCGCAGCGCTTGGCCAGCAGCTCGTCGTGGGTCACCATGACGAGCGTGGTGCCGGCTTCGCGGTTCAGCCCGAACAGGAGCTCGATCACCGCCTCGCCCGATTCGGCGTCGAGGCTGCCGGTGGGCTCGTCGGCCAGCAGCAGCTGCGGCCGCACGACGAAGGCGCGCGCGAGCGCCACGCGCTGCTGCTCGCCGCCGGAGAGGTGCTTCGGATAGTGGTGCAGGCGCTCGCCGAGCCCGACGCGCGCGAGGATCGCGCGCGCGGCGTCCTCGGCGTCGTCGCGACCGGCGAGCTCCAGCGGCAGCATGACGTTCTCCAGCGCCGAGAGCGAGGGCAGCAGCTGGAACGACTGGAAGACGAAGCCCACGGCGCGCCCGCGCAGCTCGGCGCGCGCGTCCTCGTCGAGCGCGAACAGGTCCTCGCCGGCGAGCTCGACGCGTCCCGCGGTCGGCGTATCGAGACCCGCGAGGATCGCGAGCAGCGTGGACTTGCCCGAGCCCGAGGCGCCGACGATCGCCACCGCCTCGCCGCGCATGACGTCGAGGTCGATTTCGCGGAGAATCACCAGGTCCGCCTCGCCGCTCTTCACCGTCTTGCCGATGCCCCGCGCCGCCAGAACGCTCGTTGCCTGTGTGCTCATGTGCCTATCATGGGGTGCGTGGGGAAAGACGATCCTCGTGTTCGGCGACAGCCTGTCGGCCGCCTACGGCATGGCCGCGAAGCGCGGCTGGGTGACGCTGCTCGCCGAGCGGCTCGAGCGGGAGCGCCCCGATTATAGCGTCGCCAACGCGAGCATCTCCGGCGAGACGACGGCGGGCGGCGCGGCGCGGCTGGCGCGCGCGCTCGCGCAGCACGAGCCCGCGGTGCTCATCCTCGAGCTGGGCGCGAACGACGGGCTGCGCGGGCTGCCGGTGGCGGAAATGGAGAAGAATCTGTCGGCGATGATCCAGCGCGCGCGCCAGGCCGGCGCGCGCGTGCTCCTGGTCGGCATGCGCATCCCGCCCAACTACGGGCCCGACTACACCACCGAGTTCGACGGCGCCTTCGCGCGCGTGGCGAGGCGCCACCAGGTTCCCCTCGTACCCTTCCTGCTCGAAGGCATGGCCGACAAGCGCGAGTTGTTCCAGCCCGACCGCATCCACCCGAACGAGGAGGCGCAGCCGATCCTGCTGGAGAACGTCTGGAAGGCGCTGCGTCCGCTGCTCAGGTGACCCTGAGCCGCGGCTCGCCCGCCGCGAGCTGCCCGATCACCGCGGCTTCCGCGAAGCCGCGCGAACGGAACGCCTCCAGCACCGCGTCCCGGGCCTGCGGCGCGCAGGAGACGAGCAGGCCGCCGCTCGTCTGCGGGTCCGAGAGGAGCTTGCGCTGCCAGTCGGGAGCCCCGGCAGGCATCTGCACGTCGGCCCCGTATCCCTTCCAGTTCCGGTCGGAGGCCCCCGTCGCCACGCCCTGCTTCGCCCACTCGAGCGCCTCGCCGATCATCGGCACCGCGTCGAAGCGCAGCTCGGCCGCGAGCTTCGAGCCGCGGCAGATCTCGAGCAAGTGGCCCGCGAGGCCGAAGCCGGTGACGTCGGTGACCGCGTGCACGTCCGGCATGTCCGCGAGCGCCTCGCCCGGCGTATTGAGCCGCGTCGTGCAGTCGACCATCTGGCGGTAGCCCGCCTCCGAGATGCGCCCCTTCTTGAGCGCGGCCGACAGGATGCCGACGCCGAGCGGCTTGCCGAGCACGAGCACGTCGCCCGCGCGGGCGCCGCTATTCTTCTTCACCTTGTCCGGATGCACGAGGCCGAGCGCCACGAGGCCGTAGATCGGCTCGAGGACGTCGATCGAGTGACCGCCGGCAATCGGGATGCCGGCCGAGGCGCACACCGACTCGCCGCCTTCGAGGATGCGCCGGATCACGGCGAGCGGCAGCTTCTCCAGCGGCATGCCGACGATGGCGAGCGCGAAGATCGGCTTGCCGCCCATGGCATAGATGTCCGAGATGGCGTTGGTCGCGGCGATGCGCCCGAAGTCGTACGGGTCGTCGACGATGGGCGTGAAGAAATCGGTGGTCGCCACCAGCGCCTGCTGGTCGTTCAGGCGGTACACCGCGGCGTCGTCCGAGGTCTCGGTGCCGACCAGCAGGTCCTGCGGCAGCCCGCGGATCGGCGTCGAGGCGAGGATCTCGGAGAGCACGGCGGGCGCAATCTTGCAGCCGCAGCCGCCGCCGTGGCTGAACTCGGTGAGGCGGATCTTTTCAGGTGCGTTCATGGCCGGATTCTAGCGCGGGCGCGCGCGAGGTAATTGGTGCCTAACATTGCGGGCTGCACGGCTATTCCCTCGACGTAAGGCTCGAGCGGCGCCCACGGCCGATCCAGCCCGCGAAACGTCGTCACGTATGGGCGCGCCTTCCACCAGCGCAGCAGCCGAAGAGGGAAGAGCCACGCCGGCGGATGCTTGACGCCCGCGAGCGCGACGCGCGCGCCGGTACTCGCGTGCGCGAAGATGTTGTCGAGCGCGCGCGGCGTCTGCAGTACGTCGTGGGTATAGTGGAACAGCACGGCGTCGAACAGACCCTCGAGCGGCGCCTCCTCCATCGAGGCCTGCACAAGCCGCACATTGGCCCAGCCGGCCTGCGCGACGCGCGCGCGGGCGAGCGCGAGCATCTCCGGGCTCACCTCGACGCCGACCACCTCGCCGCCGGCTCCGACCCCCTGCACGAGGCGCGCGAACGATAGCCCCGTACCGCAGGCCACGTCCAGCACGCGCTCGCCCGGGCGCAGCGCGAGGAGCCCGATGCAGCGCTCGCGGATGCCCTGGGTGCGCCGCGCGCTCGCGTCGTAGCCCGCCGCGTGCCGGCGGTACTTCTCGATGACGCGCCGCGGGTCGGGATCGCTCAGCACGGGGCGTAAAATTCTACGGGATGAAGGCGCCATCCCATTCGGTCGCCATGCAGGCCTCGATCCTGACATCGTTCGACGACCTGATCGACGCCCGCTCGCCCTCCGAATACGCCGAGGATCACCTGCCGGGCGCGATCTCGGTGCCGGTGCTCGACGACGTAGAGCGCGCGCGCGTCGGCACGATCTACAAGCAGGACTCGCCTTTCGCGGCGCGGCGGCTGGGCGCCGCGCTGGTCTCGCGCAACATCGCGCGCCACCTGGAGGCCGCGCTCGCCGGCAAGCCGCGCGCCTGGCGGCCGCTCGTCTATTGCTGGCGCGGCGGCAAGCGAAGCGGCGCGCTCGCGCACGTGCTGCGCGAAGTCGGCTGGGCCGCGTGCACGCTCGAAGGCGGCTATCGTGCCTATCGCCGCTGGGTGGTGGGCGAGCTCGCGACGCTTCCGGCGCGCTTCGAGTATCTCGTCGTGCACGGTGCGACGGGCAGCGGCAAGAGCCGGCTGCTGCGCGCGCTCGCGCGCGCGGGCGCGCAGGTGCTCGACCTGGAGGCGCTCGCCGCGCACCGCGGCTCGGTGCTCGGCGAGCTGCCCGGCGAGCCGCAGCCGACGCAGAAGACGTTCGAGAGCCGCGTGTACGCCGCGCTCGCCGCGCTCGATCCGGCGCGGCCGGTGTACGTCGAGGGCGAGAGCCGCAAGATCGGCCAGCTGCAGGTGCCCGAGGCGCTGATCGCCGCCATGCGCGCCTCGGCGTGCGTGCGGCTCGAGGCGGCGCCGGAGGCGCGCATTGCGCTGCTCATGGACGAGTACCGCCACTTCTTCGGCGATCCGGCCACGCTCAACGCCCAGCTCGATTGCCTCGTCCCCCTGCACGGGCGCGAGCGCGTCGCGGCCTGGCAGGCGCTCGTCGCGAGCGGCGCCTGGGCGGCGTTGGTGGAGAGGCTGCTCGAGGAGCACTACGACCCCGCCTACCGGCGCTCGGCGCAGAAGAACTTCGCGCGCCTGCCGCAGGCGCGCGTGCTGCGCGTGCCCGCGCCGGACGAGGCGACCTTCGCGAGCCTCGCGCGACAGATGACCGGCGGCTGACCGTTCCTTGCAATCCCGGCGCGCTGCGTGCCAGCTCAAATGCAGATAGCACGGGCCCTTTGCTATAGTGGGTCGGCGCCATGGACATCAAGGATCTCCGCTACTTCATCGCCGTGTACGAGGAAGGCGGGTTCGCCCGGGCGGGCGTGCTCCTCGACACGGTGCAATCCAACGTCTCGGCGCGCATTCGCCGCCTCGAAATCGCGCTCGGCGTGCAGCTCTTCGAGCGGCACCGGCGCGGCATCGTGGTGACCGATAGGGGCGAGAAGCTCTACCGCCACGCCAAGCGCGTCATCGCCCTGATGGACGAGACGCCCGCAGCGGTGAAGGGCAAGGAAGCCGCTTAGCCTAACTGCGGCGCGCAGGTGCGAAAGCCGCAGAACACGTCGGCTCGCCCGGGCATATAGAAGTTACGAAAGGTAGGACGAGCGAGGCTCGCGGGCGTCGAGAAGCTGCCGCCGCGCAGCGCGCGGTGCGTGCCGAACCACGGTCGCGAGTAATCCTCGTAGGGATCCGGCCAGAAGCCGGGATACGGCAGGAAGTCGCTCGAGGTCCACTCCCAGACGCCGCTCGGCGCGAACACGCCGCGCGTGGCGGCGAACTCCCACTCCGCCTCGGTCGGCAGGCGGCGGCCGGCCCAGCGGCAATAGGCGTCGGCCTCGAGCGAACTCACGTGCACCACGGGCTCCTCGGGCACGAGCGTCTCCCAGCGGTCGAAGCGCCGCTGCTGCCATTTGCCCGCCGTCGCACGCCAGTAGCGCGGCGCCGCGCCGCCCGCGCCCACGTACTCGAGGTATTCGGCGTTGGTGACGGGCGCGCGCGCGATGCGAAACGGCGCCACCTCCACTTCGTGCGCCCACTTCTCGTTGTCGAAGGCAAAGCCTTCGCCCGGCCGCGCGCCGCGCTCGAAGCGGCCGCCCGAGAGCTCCGCGTCGCCGGTCGCCGCCGCCGTCGGCGGCCGCTCGCCCGTGGGATCGGGGTAGCCCAGTGTCTGCCGCGTGTAGTGAAAGGCCTCCGCGTGCATTTCCTCGTGGTGCAGGCAAAGCTGCGCGTAGTAGCCGAGCGCCGGATTGTCCGGCTCGGCCGCGAGCCGCTCGCGCGTGCGCTCGAGCACCGCGTCGAGGTAGTCGAGCATCGCGGCGGGACCCGGCAGCGGCAGGTCCCAGCGCGTGTCGTGCGGCACGGCGGAGGAATCGTAGAGCGCATCGGCGCCCGGAAGGATCGAGTCCACCGGCAGGCCGCTGCGCACCGTGCGCAGGCACCAGCGCTCCTGGAACCAGCCGACGTGCCCGACCTCCCAGAGCGGCGGATTGACGATGTCGAGCTTCGGCCCGAGCAGGCGCTCGCCCGCGAGGTCCTCGGTCATGCGCCGGGTCCGGGCGCGCGCCTCGACGAGCAGGCGCGCGAGCGTGGCGTGGTCCATCCGCATCGCGTGCTAGTCTAGCCTCATCCCATGGCGCGCATCGCGATCGTCACCCCGGCGGGCGCCGGCACGCGAAACGGCAATCGCCATACCGCCTTGCGATGGGCCGCGTTCCTGCGCCGCGCGGGACATCGCGTCTCGGTCGCGACCGCGTGGGACGGGCGCCCCTGCGACCTGATGCTCGCGCTGCACGCGCGGCGCAGCCACGACTCGATCGTCGCGTACCGCCGCGCCTTTCCGCGCGGCGCCCTGTGCGTTGCGCTCACCGGCACCGACCTGTATCGCGATCTGCCCGCCTCGAGCGAGGCGCGCCGCTCCCTCGAGCTCGCCGACCGTATCCTCGTGCTGCAGGACGAGGCGCCGCGGCGGCTCGCGCCGCGCCTGCGCCGCAAGACGTGCGTGGTCTACCAGTCCGCCCGGTCGCGCACGCGCCACGCCCCGCCGAAGGCCGTGTTCCGCGTCGCCGTCATCGGCCATCTGCGCGAGGAGAAGGATCCGTTTCGCGCGGCGGCCGCACTGGCTCACCTGCCAGCGGACGCACCGGTCGAGGTGGTGCAACTCGGCGCCGCCCTCGCCCCGGACATGGAGCGCGAGGCCCGGCGGCGCATGCGCGAGGAGCCCCGCTACCGCTGGCTGGGCGGCATGGCGCATGCTCGCGCGCTCGCCTGGCTCGCGCGCAGCCACCTGCTCGTGGTGAGCTCGCGCATGGAGGGCGGCGCCAACGTGATCGCCGAAGCCGCGCGCATCGGCACGCCCGTGATCGCCTCGCGCGTGGAGGGCAACGTCGGCATGCTCGGGGGCGCCTATCCTGGCTACTACCGGCTCGGCGACGAGCGCGCGCTGGCGCGGCTGCTCGAGCGCGCGCGATCCAGTCGCGCGTTCTACCGCCGGCTTCAGCGCGGCACGGCCGCGAGGCGCGCGCGCTTCGCCCCGTCCGCGGAGCGCTCCGCCCTGCTCGGCGCGCTGCGCGGAATGCTGTCGAGGAGCTCGCGCACCCGTGCGCGCGCCTCCGGGCCGGACCAATCGAGCTCGCCGTAGTGCACCGCGCGGATGCGGCCGGCCGCGTCCACGAGGTAGGTCGCCGGCAGCATGCGTGCGCGCCACGCCTTGGCGGTCACCGTGTCAGGGTCGCGCAAGACCGGGAAACTGAGCGGCATCTGCGCGAGAAAGTGCTCGATCCTCGAGCGCGGCTCGGCGACGTTCACCGCCAGCACCTCGAATGGCTCCCCGGCGAGAGAAGCGCGCAGCCGCTCGATCGAGGGCATCTCGTCACGGCAGGGCTCGCACCAGGTTGCCCAGAAGTTCACGAGCACCACCTTGCCGCGATAGTCCGCGAGCCGGTGCAGCCGGCCCTTCATGTCCTCGAGGGCGAGCTCGGGCGTCGGCGCGCCGATCCAGGGACGGAACTCCGCCGCCGCGGCCGCCTGGACGACCGCCCAGGCGGCGAGCACGAGCAGGCCCCGCACTAGGCCGTGATCTCGCGCGCCGTGATGCTGTAGCGCACCGAGTCCGGGTCGAGCTGGTCGCGCCGCTCGCCGCCCGATTCGGCGTTCACGTACATCAGGTAGGGCAGCCTGGGCCCGCTCGAGCCCGGCAGCGCGAGGTCGTGCGCCGTGTTGTAGGCGAGCCAGTTCATCTCCCAGCTGCCGAACAGGCGCTTGCGCGCCGCCACCACCTTCGGATCGTCGATGGCGAGATTGCCCGGGGGCTCCTCGAGCACGACCTTGCGCACGTCCGCCGGATCCACCGGCACCCAGCCGTAGCCCTCGGCGAAAAACTCGGCGCGGCAGTGCTGCGCCTTGCTGATATTCGCAGTGCCCGCGCCGAGGCTCTTGTAGCCGTGCTTCGAGGGCGCGACGCGCACGCCGTAGACGTCGCGCGCCGGGACGCCGGCCGCGCGCGCCAGGCCCACGAACATCGCGTTCAGGTCGCCGCACTTGCCGCCGAGGTTGCCCGACTCGAGCATGCTCTTCACGTCGCCCCAGCCGCAGCCGCGCGTCTTCGGGTCGCGGAACGTGTTCTCGACGACCCACTCGTAGACCGCGCGCGCCTTCTCGATGTCGGTACGCGCGCCGCGCGTCGCCTCGAGCGCCGTCTCGCGCACGATACCGTCGGTCGGGATGAGCTCGGTGGGCGCGGTGTGGAAGGCGCGCTCGGCCGCCGTGAGCTTGAGCGCGGAATCGGGTGCCGCGCGCAGGTCCGCCGCCCGGTCGCGCGTCACAAAGCGGTTGGTCACCTCGATCACCGGGCTCGATTGCCCGGGACGCCACTCGGCGACGAGGACGCGCGCACCGTACTTCTTGTCGCGCTCGACGCCGGCCTCGGTCGCGTTGCCGCTCCAGCGGCTGGCAAGATCGCGGAACCAGTCCGTATGCTCCGCGAGCGGCAACGGCACCCAGGCGAGCGTGCGGCCGCCGGGGTTGAGCACCTCCACGCGCGTCACCACCTCGAATGTGCGCCAGCCGTCCGC
The DNA here is from genome assembly GCA_050246035.1 of Burkholderiales bacterium. Classification (GTDB taxonomy): domain Bacteria; phylum Pseudomonadota; class Gammaproteobacteria; order Burkholderiales; family SG8-39; genus JAABQT01. The sequence continues at coordinate 223,239 of JBFWWT010000001.1, read as the reverse complement.
GGCATGCGCGCCGCGCCAGGGCAATGCCGCCACGGCGGCTGCCGCGCCGGTGCTCTTCATGAAATCTCTGCGGTCCATGCGATCCTCCTATGAAATGGAACGGGCGACGTCACGCCGGGGACCGGCGAGACTGCGGGGAACTGGAAGCGAGGAGACGGGAGCGGGGGGCGCTGCGAGGAGGGTGATGCGGCCTGCCGTGCCGCCATCGCCCGGCTCCAGGCTCGCGCGCCAGGCTCGACCGCCGCTCGTCGCGTAGCCGATGGTGGCGGCGAGCGAGTGGCTGCTGCTCGACGTCAGGCGCTCGAGATAGAACATGTCAGGGCCGTCTGGTCGGAAACACCGAGCACCGCGAGTCCATTCCGCGGTCCGTCGTTTCCCGCGACCCCGAAATTACACCATGCGCCTCAATGGTCAAGCCCGGCCAGCACGCGGATGTGCTGGACGACGCTGCGGCCGAGCGCGGAGAGCGCGTAGCCGCCTTCCAGCATCGAAACGACCCTGCCGCCCGTATGGCGATCGGCGACCGCCTTCACCTCGCGCGTCACCCACGCGTAGTCCTGGTCGGTGAGGCTGAGCATCGCCATGTCGTCCTCGGCATGCGCGTCGAATCCGGCCGAAAAGAGCACCAGCTGCGGCTGGAATGCCTCGAGGGCGGGCAGCCAGGCTTCGCTGACCGCCGCGCGGAACTGCTTCGAGCCCGCGCCCGCGCGCAGCGGCACGTTCACCATGTTCGGGGACGGGCCGTCGGTGCCGCTGTACGGATAGAACGGGTGCTGGAAGGTCGAGGCCATGAGCACGCGCGGATCGCTGGCGAAGATCTCCTCGGTGCCGTTGCCGTGGTGCACGTCGAAGTCGATGATCGCCACGCGCGCCAGGCCGTGCGCCTCGAGCGCGTGGCGCGCGGCCACGGCGACATTGTTGAAGATGCAAAAGCCCATCGGCCGCGCGCGGCAGGCGTGATGGCCCGGCGGGCGCACGCTGCAGAAAGCCGCCTCCGCCTCGCCCTGCATCACCAGATCGGTGGCGAGCACCGCGGCGCCCGCGGCGCGCAGCGCCGCCTGCAGGCTGTACGGATTCATCGCCGTGTCGGGGTCGAGATGCACCGTGCCCTCCTGCGGGGCGGCGTCGCGGATGGCGCGCACGTAGTCGAGCGGATGCACGCGCGCGAGCTGCTCGTCGGTGGCGAGCGGCGCGTCGTGCCGCTCGAGGTATTGCCCGATGCCTGAGGCGATGAGCTGGTCCTCGATCGCGGTGAGCCGCTCCGGTCGCTCGGGATGCCACGCGCCCATGTCGTGCCGGAGGCAATCCGCGTGCGTGATGAAAGCCACCGCCATGATGCGTCAGATCATACCTTGTACAATCGCGCCATGTTGCTGAAACCGCAGATCAAATCCGAGCGCGAGCACACGCCGCTCGAGCGCCTGATCGCTGCGGCGAGCGAAGTGATCCTCGGCAAGGAGGCGCAAGTGCGGCTCGCGCTCGCCTGCCTCATCGCGCGCGGCCACCTGCTGATCGAGGACCTGCCCGGTGTCGGCAAGACGACGCTCGCACACGTGCTGGCGAGGACGCTCGGCCTGCACTTCCAGCGCATCCAGTTCACCAGCGACATGCTGCCCGCGGACATCATCGGCGTCTCGGTGTATGAGAGAGACGGCGGCGCCTTCAAGTTCCACCCCGGGCCGATCTTCGCGCAACTCATCCTGGCCGACGAGGTGAACCGCGCCACGCCCAAGACGCAGAGCGCGCTGCTGGAGGCGATGGAGGAACACCAGGTGACGGTGGAGACCGAGACGCGCAAGCTCCCCGAGCCGTTCTTCGTCATCGCCACGCAGAACCCCTCTGAGCAGGTCGGGACCTTCCCGCTGCCGGAATCGCAGCTCGACCGCTTCCTCATGCGCATCGAGCTCGGCTACCCGGACCGCGAGGCCGAGCGGGCGCTGCTCGCCGGCGCCGACCGGCGCGACCTCCTCGCCACGCTCGAGCCATGCATGAGCCCGGCCGAGCTCGTCGAGCTGCAGGAAGAGGCGCAGCGCGTGCACGTGGCGCCGGCGCTGCTCGACTACGTGCAGGCGATCGTCGAGCACACGCGGCGCGCGCCGGAGTACGTCGCGGGCCTGTCGCCGCGCGCTGCGCTCGCGCTGGTGCATTCGGCGCGCGCCTGGGCCCTGCTGGAGGGGCGCGACCAGGTGATCCCCGAAGACGTGCAGGCGGTGCTGCCCGGCGTCGCCACGCACCGCCTGCGCCCGGCGCAGGACGCCGCGCGGCGCGCGGACATCGGCGCGCAGCTGCTCGCGGCGGTACCGATCCCGTGACGAAACGCGCCTCGTCGCGGGTTTAGCTTTTCAAAGAATCTCGCCTTTTCTGGCGGGATGAATCTCCCCGCCAGAAAAGGCGAGACCGTTTTTTGGTGCGTATGCGGCGCGTCGACGCTCGCGTTGCCGCCTGCCAGGTCCCTGGTTAAGCCGCCGCCCGCTCCGCGCGCCGGCGCTCGTGCTCCTTGAGAAAGCGCTTGCGCAGCCGGATCGACTTCGGCGTGATCTCGACGAGCTCGTCGTCGGCGATGAATTCCACCGCGTACTCCAGCGTGAGGCCGATCGGCGGCGTGAGGTCGATCGCCTCGTCCTTGCCCGAGGCGCGGATGTTGGTCAGTTGCTTGGTGCGGATGGGGTTGACCACCAGGTCGTTGTCGCGGCTGTGGATGCCGACGATCATGCCCTCGTACACCGGATCTCCGGGTCGCACGAACATGCGGCCGCGCTCCTGCAGCTTCCAGAGCGCATAGGCGACCGCGGCGCCGTCGTCCTGCGACACGAGCACGCCGTTCCGGCGCTCGGCCATGTCCTCGGCCTTCGCCGGGGCGTACTCGTCGAAGACGTGGCTCATGAGGCCGGTGCCGCGCGTGAGCGTCAGGAAATCACCCTGGAAGCCGATCAGCCCGCGCGCCGGGATGCGGTAGTCGAGGCGCGCGCGCCCCTTGCCGTCGGGCTGCATGTCGAGCAGCTCGCCGCGGCGCCGGCCCAGCTCCTCCATCACGCCGCCCTGGTTCGCCTCCTCCACGTCCACCGTGAGCATCTCGTAGGGCTCGCAGCGCACGCCGTCGATCTCCTTGTAGAGCACGCGCGGCCGCGACACGGCGATCTCGTAGCCCTCGCGGCGCATGTTCTCCAGCAGGATCGTCAGGTGCAGCTCGCCGCGGCCGTGTACGATGAAGGTGTCGGTGTCCTCGGGGTACTCGACGCGCAGCGCGACGTTCGACTTGGTCTCGCGCTCGAGGCGCTCGCGGATCTGCCGGCTGGTGACGTACTTGCCCTCGCGGCCGGCGAGCGGCGAGGCGTTCACCAGGAAGTTCATCGTGAGGGTCGGCTCGTCCACCTTCAGCAGCGGCAGCGCATCGGGGTGCTCCGGATGGCACAGGGTCGTGCCGATGCCCAGCTCGTCGATGCCGTTCACCAGCACGATGTCGCCCGCCTGGGCCTCGTCCACCTGCACGCGCTCCAGGCCCTCGAACATGAGCACCTGGTTCACCTTGGCCTTCAGCGCAACCGCGTCCGGGCCGTTCATCACCAGGACCTCCTGCGCGGCCCGCAGCCGCCCCCGGCGGATGCGGCCGATGCCGATCTTGCCGACGTAGCTCGAATAGTCGAGCGAGCAGATCTGCAGCTGCAAGGGCGCGTCCGCGTCCTCGTCGCGCATCGGCACGTACTCGAGGATCGCCTCGAACAGCGGCTTCATGTCGGCGCCGCGCATGCCCGGCTCCGTGCTCGCCCAGCCTTCCAGCGCCGAGGCGTAGATCACCGGGAAGTCGAGCTGCTCCTCGGTCGCGCCCAGCTTGTCGAAGAGGTCGAAGGTCTGGTTCACCACCCACTGCGCGCGCGCGCCGGGCCGGTCCACCTTGTTCACCACGACGATGGGCTTCAGGCCGAGCGCGAGCGCCTTGCGCGTCACGAATCGCGTCTGCGGCATCGGGCCCTCGACCGCGTCCACCAACAGCAGCACCCCGTCCACCATCGACAGCACGCGCTCGACCTCGCCGCCGAAATCGGCGTGACCCGGCGTGTCGACGATGTTGATGTGGGTGTCGCCATAGCGCACGGCGCAGTTCTTGGCGAGGATGGTGATGCCGCGCTCGCGCTCGAGATCGTTGGAGTCCATCACGCGCTCCTCGACCTGCTCGTGCGCGGCGAAGGTGCCGGCGGCACGCAGCAGCTTGTCGACGAGCGTGGTCTTGCCGTGGTCTACGTGGGCAATGATGGCGAGGTTGCGGAGCGCGCGCGGCATGGTGTTGATCAGAAAAGCAAAAAGTCGCGCATTGTACGCGACATCGCCGCTTCCGTGTTGCGCCGCGTCAGTCCTTGAAGCGCTCGCCGATGCTCGCCTGGATCGCTTCGGCCGCGGCGCGCGGATCGACCGCATCGCGAATCGGCCGCCCGACCACGATGTAATCGGCGCCATTGGCGAAGGCCTGCGGCACATCGACCACGCGCTTCTGGTCCTGAGCCGCGGCGCCCGCCGGCCGCACGCCCGGCGTCACGACGAGCAGGCCATCGCCGAACGCCGCCTTGAGGCGCGGCGCCTCCAGCCCCGAGGCGATGACGCCGTCGCAGCCGCACTCGAGCGCCGCGCGCGCGCGCTCGAGCACGAGGTCCTCGATGCTGCCGGCGTAGCCCATCTCGGCGAGGTTGCGCTGGTCGAAGCTGGTGAGCACGGTGACCGCCAGGATCCGCAGATCGCCCTTTTCGCGCGCGGCTGCCTCGAGGATCGAGCGCTCCGCGTGCACGGTGAGGAAGCTCGCGCCGCTCGAGCGCAGGTTGGCGACCGCGCGGCGCACCGTCTCGGGGATGTCGTAGAGCTTGAGGTCGGCGAACACCTGGTGGCCGCGCGCACGCAGCCACTCGAGCAGCTCGAAGTAGCCCCCCGCCGTGAACAGCTCCAGACCGATCTTGTAGAAGCGCACAGCGTCTCCGAGGCGCCCGGCGAGCGCGCGCGCCTCGGCGGCGCTCGGCACGTCGAGGGCGGCGATGAGGCGCTCGCGGCGGGGAATGCGGGTCATGCGGGGTCTCCGGTCAGCGTCAGTTGGGCGGTGAGGATGGCGCCGGCGAGCACCACCAGCCAGGAAACGTACAGCCACAGCAGGAACATCGGCACGGCGGCGAACGCGCCGTAGATCAGGGTATAGGCCGGAAAATGGGCGACGAACATCGCGAAGCCGCGCTTGGCCAGCTCGAACAGGCCTGCCGCCAGCAGTCCGCCGAGCAGTGCGTGCCCGGGGTCGATGCGGCGATAGGGCGCGAGAAAATAGAGCAGCGCGAGCGCCGCGAAGGTGAACGCGAACGCCAGCAGGCCGAGGGGCGCGCGCGCGGCGGCCTCGGCATCGAGCAGGCCCAGCGAGGCGCCGAGGAGATAGGTGGTCAGCGTCAGCCCGGCGCCGACCAGCACGGGTCCGATCGCCAGCAGCAGGGCGTAGACGAACAGCCGCCGCGGCAGCGAGCGGCGGCGCTCGACTGCGAAGATGCGGTTCATCGTGTCCTCGACCGTGCGCAGGAGCAGGACCGCCACGACGAGGAGAAAGACGAGCCCGAGCGCGCCCAGGCGCGCCGCGTTGCCGGTGAACTCGCCGATGCTGCGCGGTACGCGCGTGCCCAGGGTGCCCTCGGGCAGCAGCTGAGCGGCGAGGAAGCGCTCGAAGGCGACGACCGCTTCCGCGAACGCAGGCACGCCGCTGGATACCCACAGAGCCACGGTGAGCATGGGGACGATAGCGAGCAGCGTCGTGAACGACAGCGAGCCGGCGGTCTGCAGCGTGCGCACCTCGCCGAAGCGCCGCGCCATCGCCGCGAAGAACGCGACCGGGCGGCGGGATGCGGTCCGGCTCATCGGGCCCGTATGATACAGGGCGATGGCGGACATCCTGGTCCTGTACTACAGCGTCGGCGGCTCGGTGCGCCGCATGGCCGAGCACGTCGCCGAGGGCGTCGAGCGCGTGCCCGGGGCGACCGCGCGCCTGCGCACCGTGCCGCGCGTCTCCGCGGTGACGCTGCAGGCCGAGCCGGCCATCCCCGCGCAGGGCGCGCCCTACTGCGAGCTGCACGACCTCGAGCGCTGCGCGGGCCTCGCGCTCGGCAGCCCCGGCTATTTCGGCAACATGGCGGCGCCGCTGAAGCATTTCGTCGATGCCACGGTTCCGCTCTGGCAGGCGGGGACGCTCGCGGGCAAGCCCGCCGCGGTGTTCACCTCCACGGGCTCGCTGCACGGCGGCCAGGAAACGACGCTGCTCGCGATGATGCTGCCGCTCCTGCACCACGGCATGCTGATCGTCGGCACGCCTTACACGCAGGCCGAGCTCAGTGCCACGCGCGCCGGCGGCACGCCCTACGGACCGAGCCATTTCGCCGGCGTCGCCGACGACCAGCCGGTGACCGATGTCGAGCGTGCGCTGTGCATTGCGCAGGGGCGGCGCCTGGCGGAAGTCGCGCTCAAGCTCGCGACGTGATCCGCGCCGCCCGGCTGGCCGCCGGTACGTCCCTCGCCCTGCTCATCGCGCTCTGCCTCGCGTGGGAGATGTGGCTCGCGCCGCTCCGGCCCGGCGGCTCGTTTCTCGCGCTCAAGGCGGCGCCGCTCGCCCTGCCGCTCGGGGGCATCCTCGCCGGCCGGCGCTACACCTACCAGTGGTCCTCGATGCTCGTCCTCGCCTACCTCGCGGAAGGGGTGATGCGCGCCTGGAGCGAGCGCGGACTGTCGCAGGCGCTCGCCGGCGCGGAGATCGCGCTCAGCCTCGTGTTCTTCGCTTCCGCGGTGGCGTATGCCAGGCTGATTCGAGCAGGCGCCTCGCCGCGGCGTAGATAGGCACCTCGACCAGCAGCCCGTCCACGCGCGCGCGCTCCCGCCCCTGCGTGCGCGCCTTCTCGAAGGCGGCGACGATCCTGCGCGCGCGCGCAAGATCCGGCGTCAGCACACGGTTGACCGCCTCGGCATGCGCAGGATCGACCACGCTCTTCATGCGATACCCGATGCGCCTCGCCCATCTCGCATCGGCTTCCGCGCCGCGCGTGTCGCTGAATGTGTAGGGTGCGTCGATGGCCTCCACGCCCGCGGCCCGGCACTCGACGAGAAAGCGCTGGCGCACGTAGGCGAGTTCCTCGCCACCGCGGCTGCGGCTCGTGCCGAGATCCGCGACCATGTCCTCGCTCGCCACGAGGAGCGCCGTCACGCGCGGATGCGCGCGCCCGATGCCGTAGGCGCGCAGCAGGCCTTTCGCGGACTCCACGTTGGGGACCAGCTCCACGCCCGGCGCCGCGCGCGCGAGAGCGCGCACCTGCGCGGGCGAGTCCACCTTGGACAGGAGGACGATGTCCGGCCTGCCAGCGAGCACCGCGGCCAGATCGGCGCGACCGCAGGTCTCGAGCGGATTGACGCGCACCGCCGCGAGCGCGCCCGCCCGCCGCCAACGGTCGTAGAGCCGGGCGGCGAGCGCGCGCGCCTTCGGCCGCAGCGCAGGCGGGGTGAAGTCCTCCAGCTCCTGGATGAGCACGTCGGCGCCGCTCGCCGCGGCTGCCTCGTGCGCCTTGCGGTCTGCGCCGGGGACGAACAGCCAGGTGCGCCGCGGCGGCCGCACGGGCGCTAGGCGCGGCGCCCCGGCTGCGATACGACTTCCAGGATGCGGATGTGCGCCATGCGTCCGCCGGGCACGGGCCAGTCGATGCGTTGGCCGACCGAGAGCCCGAGCAGCGCGCTGCCGAGCGGGGCGAGGATCGAGACCTTGTCCTCGCCGCCGGTCGCTTCCTCCGGGTAGCACAGCGTGCGCTCGAACTCCTTGCCCGACTCCTCGTCGGCGAAGCGCACGGTCGAGTTCATGGTCACGACGTCCGGCGGCAGCTCCGCCGGCTCCACGATGCGCGCTCGGTCCAGCTCCGCGCGCAGCCCGTCCGCGATCTCCGGCGCACCGGCGCGAAGGTCTCCCAGCAGGCCTTCCAGGCGATCGAGATCCGTGGTGGTCAGGGTGATCTCGGGCCGCCGTGCCTTGGTTTCGCTCATGTTCGTTCTCCTTTCACAGCTGGTGCTGCGGATTCAGCCGCTCCATCTTGCTCGACAGGCGGTTGAGCGCGCTGATGTAGGCCTTGGCGGAAGCCACCACGATGTCGGTGTCCGCGCCGATGCCATTCACCACCCGCCCGCCCTTCGCAAGCCGCACGGTGACCTCGCCCTGCGACTCGGTGCCCTGGGTCACGGCGTTTACCGAGAACAGCAGCAACTCGGCGCCGCTCTTCGCTACCGACTCGATCGCCTTGAACGTGGCGTCCACCGGGCCGTCGCCCTGCGCCTCGGCCTGCTTCTCCCTGCCCGCCTCGGCGAGGACGATGCGCGCATGCGGCTTCTCGCCCATGCCGCTCGCCTGGCTCATGGTCACCAGCCGCCAGTGCTCGTCGTCCGACACGCCGGCTTCCTGCGAGACAAGCGCCTGCAGGTCCTCGTCGAAGATCTCCGCCTTCTTGTCGGCGAGGTCCTTGAAGCGCTGGAAGGCGCGATTGTAGGCGTCCTCGCTCTCGAGCTCGATGCCGATCTCCTTCAGGCGCTGCTTGAAGGCATTGCGGCCCGAAAGCTTGCCGAGCACGATCTTGTTGGTCGTCCAGCCCACGTCGGCCGCGGTCATGATCTCGTAGGTCTCGCGGGCTTTCAGCACGCCGTCCTGGTGGATGCCCGAGGCGTGCGCGAAGGCGTTGGCGCCCACCACGGCCTTGTTCGGCTGCACCACGAACCCAGTGATCTGCGACACCAGGCGAGAGGTCGGCACGATCTGCGTGGTGTCGACGCGCGTTTCCAGGTCGAAGAAGTCCTTCCTCGTGCGCACCGCCATCACCACCTCTTCGAGCGAGGTATTGCCGGCGCGCTCGCCCAGCCCGTTGATCGTGCACTCGATCTGGCGCGCGCCGCCGATCACCACCGCGGCGAGCGAGTTGGCCACCGCCATGCCGAGGTCGTTGTGGCAGTGCACGCTCCAGACCGCCTTGTCGGAGTTGGGCACGCGCTCGCGCAGGCGACGGATCATCTCGCCAAATTGCTCCGGCACGGCGTAGCCCACCGTGTCGGGGATGTTGATGGTCGTCGCGCCCTCGTGGATCACCGATTCCAGCACACGGCAGAGGAAGTCGGGATCCGAGCGGCTGCCGTCCTCGGGCGAGAACTCGACGTCCGGGCAGGCGTTCTTCGCGTAGCGCACGGCGAGCTTCGCCTGCTCCAGGACCTGCTCGCGCGTCATGCGCAGCTTCTTCGCCATGTGCAGCTCGCTCGTGGCGATGAAGGTGTGGATGCGCCACGACTTCGCGCCCTTGAGCGCATCGATGCCGCGCTGGATGTCGCGGTCGTTCGCGCGGCAAAGTCCCGCCACGGTGGAGTCCTTCACCACGTTGGCGATGGCGCGCACCGCATCGAAATCGCCGTTCGACGACGCGGGGAAGCCCGCCTCGATGACGTCGACGCGCATGCGCTCGAGCGCCTTCGCGATGCGCAGCTTCTCGTCCTTGGTCATCGAGGCGCCGGGGCTCTGCTCGCCGTCGCGCATGGTGGTATCGAAGATGATCAACTTGCCCTTGCTCATGGTCCGCTCCTCGTGGGAATGCGATGCGTCCTTGCCGCCGGGTGGGGCGGTCGGGGGTGCTGCCGAATTGGGAGTTGGTTAGTTTGCGCGCGCGGGGCGCAGCAGCAGGCCGCCCAGCGCAAGAAGCGCGAGCGAGAGGGTGGTGCCGAGAATCAGGGCCTGTTGCACGCGGCCACTATAGCCCGCACCGCGCGGAGGCGTCAAGGACGCGGCCGCACCCGCCGGCCCATCGCCCACAGGACGTAGCCCGACAGGCCGTAGGCGCAAAAGAGCAGGAAGAGCACGATGGGCGGGTCGGAGGACACCAGCACGAAACCGAGCACGATGAGCAGCATCGCCCAGAACGGCACGCTCTTCCTGAAGTTGATGTCCTTGAAGCTGTAAAAGGGCACGTTCGAGACCATCGTCAGGCCGCCGTACAGCGCGAAGAAGGCGGCCACCCACTGCAGCCCGTAAGCATCGAGCGGGATCTTGTTGTCGTGCGCAAGCCACACGAAACCGGCGACCAGCGCCGCGGCCGCCGGGCTCGGCAGGCCCTGGAAGTAGCGCTTGTCGACGACGTCGATCATCACGTTGAAGCGTGCGAGCCGCAGGGCCGCCCCGGCGCAGTAGACGAAAGCCGCGATCCAGCCGAACCGCCCGAGGTCCTTCAGCGCCCACTCGTACAGCACGAGCGCGGGCGCCGCGCCGAAGGACACCATGTCGGACAGGCTGTCGTACTCGGCCCCGAACTCGCTTTGCGTGCGCGTGAGGCGCGCCACGCGCCCGTCCAGCCCGTCGAGCAGCCCGGCGACGAAGATGGCGATCGCCGACTCGCCGTAGCGGCCGTTCATGGCCTGCACGATGGCGTAGAAGCCGGCGAAGAGCGCCGCCGTCGTGAACAGGTTCGGCAGCAGGTAGATGCCGCGCCGGCGCAGCGCCCCGCCGCGCGGGGGCATCATGCCCGGCAGGTAGTCCTGACGACGCGGATCCCTGGGCTCATCCATTTCCCGGCAGCCTCGCGAGCACGCTCCCGGCCGCGTAGACCTTGTCGCCGATCGCCGCGACCGCCTGCGCATCGAGCGGCAGGTATACGTCCACGCGCGAGCCGAAGCGGATGAAGCCGAAGCGCTCCCCGCGCTGCAGCTCGGCGCCGGGGCCCACGTAGCACAGGATGCGCCGCGCGACGAGGCCGGCGATCTGCACGCAGGTCACGTCCATCCCGGCGCGCGTGCGCAGCCACAGGGCGTTCCTTTCGTTGTCGAGCGAGGCCTTGTCCAGGGCGGCGTTGAGGAAGCGCCCGGCGTGGTACCAGACCTTCTGCACCGCGCCGTCCACCGGCGAGCGGTTGGAGTGCACGTTGAAGACGTTCATGAAGACGCTGATCTTCAGCGCCTCGCGCTCCAGCCAGGGATCGCGCGCCTTCTCCACGGCGACCACGCGACCGTCGGCCGGCGACACGACCGCGTGCGGGTCGTCGGGGACTTCGCGCGGCGGGTCGCGGAAGAACTGCAGGACAAAGAGCGCCGCCAGCCACAGCGGCGCCGACCACCAGCCGCCGGCGAGCCAGCCCACCACCAGCGCCGCGCCAACCGCGATGCCGAGGAACGGCCAGCCCTCGCGCGCGATGACCGGGTGCGGGTACGGCGGGCGCACTATTGCCGGTCTTCCCGCTTCAGCCGATCCGCGCCCTGCTGCATCGCGCGCTGTACGTCGTCGGCGGCCTTGTCGAGCGTCTTCTTCGGCGTGCGGCCGATCTCGCGCGACTGCTCCTCGCTGCAGCCGGCGGCCGCGAGCGCGAGCGCCGCGGCGAGGACGGCGCTAATTCTTCGAAGTGTCGACAAGGCGGTTCTTCCGGATCCAGGGCATCATCTCGCGCAGCCGCGCCCCGACCTTCTCGATCGGCAGCTCGGCCGTCATGCGCCGGCGCGACAGCAGCACCGGGGCCCCGGCGCGGTTCTCGAGCACGAACTCCTTGGCGTACTCGCCCGACTGGATGCGGCCGAGGATCTCCTTCATGCGCGCGCGCGCGCCGGCGTCGATCACCTTCGGGCCGCTCACATACTCGCCGTACTCGGCGTTGTTGGAGATGGAGTAGTTCATGGTGCCGATGCCGCCCTCGTACATGAGGTCGACAATCAGCTTCAGCTCGTGCAGGCACTCGAAGTAGGCCATCTCCGGCGCGTACCCCGCGTCGACCAGCGTGTCGAAGCCGGCCTTGACCAGCTCGACGCAGCCCCCACAGAGCACCGCCTGCTCGCCGAAGAGGTCCGTTTCGGTCTCTTCCTTGAAGCTGGTCTCGATGATGCCGGCCTTGCCGCCGCCGATCGCCGCGGCGTACGACAACGCCATGTCTCGCGCCTTCTTGGAGGGATTGCGGTGCACCGCGATGAGCATCGGCACGCCGCCGCCCGCCGCGAAGGTCGAGCGCACCGTGTGCCCGGGCGCCTTGGGCGCCACCATCCACACGTCGAGGTCGGCGCGCGGCTGGATCAGCCCGTAGTGGATGTTGAAGCCGTGCGCGAAGGCGAGCGACGCCCCCTTCTTCAGGTTGGGCTCGATGTGCTCACGGTACAGCTGCGCATGGTGCTCGTCGGGCAGCAGGATCATGACGATGTCGGCGCCCTTCACCGCCTCGCCGATTTCGGCGACCTTGACGCCGCCCTTCTTCGCCTTGTCCCAGGACGCGCCGCCCGCGCGCAGCCCCACGGTGACCTTGACGCCGGACTCCTTCAGGTTGAGCGCGTGCGCGTGCCCCTGCGAGCCATAGCCGATGATGGTGACCTTCTTGCCCTTGACGAGCGAAAGGTCGGCGTCCTTGTCGTAGTAGACCTTCATGCTTCTCCCCTCGGTTTTGAGGAAATGGGGTCCGTCCCCATTTCTCGCGGTTATACGCGCAAGACCCGGTTGCCGCGGCCGATGCCGCTCGCGCCGGTGCGCACGGTCTCGATGATCGCGCCCGGATCGAGCGCCTGGATGAACGCGTCGAGCTTGCGGCCGTCGCCGGTCAGCTCGATGGTGTAGGTGTTGTCCGAGACGTCGATGACGCGGCCGCGGAAGATGTCGGCCATGCGCTTCATGTCCTCGCGCTCCTTGGCCCCGGCGCGCACCTTGATCAGCATCAGCTCGCGCTCGATGTGCTCGGCCTCCGACAGGTCCACCACCTTCACCACCTCGACCAGCTTGTTCAGCTGCTTGGTGATCTGCTCGACGACGTCCTCGGAGCCGACGGTCACCACGGTCATGCGCGACATCGAAGCGTCCTCGGTCGGCGCGACGGTAAGCGACTCGATGTTGTAGCCGCGCGCCGAGAACATGTTCGAGATGCGCGACAGCGCGCCGGCCTCGTTTTCGACCAGGATGGAGATGATGTGGCGCATCAAAGCTCTTCGGAGAGGATCATCTCCGTGATGCCCTTGCCGCCGGGCACCATCGGATAGACGTTCTCGGCCTGGTCGGTGACGAAATCCAGGAACACGAGCTCGTCCTTGCGCGCGAACGCCTCGCGCAGCGCCGGCTCGACGTCGGCGGGCTTGTCGATCTGCACCCCGCGGTGGCCGTAGCCTTCCGCGAGCTTCACGAAGTCGGGCAGCGCGTCCATGTAGGACTCGGAGTAGCGGTTGCCGTGGAAGAACTGCTGCCACTGCCGCACCATGCCCATGTAGCGGTTGTTGAGATTCACGATCTTGATCGGGAGCCGGTACTGCTTGCAGGTCGAGAGTTCCTGCAGGCACATCTGGATCGAGGACTCGCCGGTCACGCAGGCGACCGTCGCCCCGGGGTTGGCGAGCCTGGCGCCCATCGCCGCGGGCAGCCCGAAGCCCATGGTGCCCAGCCCCCCGGAATTGATCCACTGGCGCGGCCGGTCGAACTTGTAGAACTGCGCCGCCCACATCTGGTGCTGGCCGACGTCGGAGGTGACGATGGCCTCGCCGCCCGTCACCTCGTAAAGCTTCTCCAGCACGAACTGCGGCTTGATGATCTTCGACTTGCGGTCGTAGCGCAGGCAGTCCTTGGCGCGCCACTCCTCGATCTGCTGCCACCACGGGGCGATGTCGAGCGGCTTGGCGTCCTTCAGGTTGCGCAGGATGTCGTCGAGGACATCGGGAATGTTGCCGACGATGGGCACGTCCACCTTCACGCGCTTCGAGATGGACGAGGGGTCGATGTCCACGTGGATGATCTTGCGCGGGTTCTGCGCGAAGTGCGCCGGATTGCCGATCACGCGATCGTCGAAGCGCGCGCCGATGGCGAGCAGCACGTCGCAGTGCTGCATGGCCATGTTGGCCTCGTAGGTGCCGTGCATGCCGAGCATGCCCAGGAACTGCCGGTCGGTACCCGGATAGGCCCCGAGGCCCATCAGCGTGCTGGTGCACGGCAGCCCGAGCTGCTGGACGAGCGCGCGCAGCTGCGCCGCCGCGTCCGCGAGCACGACGCCCCCGCCGGTGTAGACCATGGGGCGCTTTGCCGCGAGAAGCTGTTGCACCGCCTTCTTGATCTGGCCGGCGTGCCCCTTGCGCACGGGGTTGTACGAGCGCATCGACACCGTTTCCGGGTACTGGAACTCGCACTGGTGCGTGGTGACGTCCTTCGGGATATCCACGAGCACCGGGCCGGGCCGGCCGGTCGTGGCGAGGTAGAAGGCCTTCTTGATGGTCGTCGCCAGGTCCTTCACGTCCTTCACGAGGAAGTTGTGCTTCACGCACGGGCGCGTGATGCCGACCGTGTCGCACTCCTGGAAGGCGTCCTGCCCGATCGCATGGGTGGGCACCTGGCCGGTGAGCACCACCATCGGAATGGAGTCCATGTACGCGGTGGCGATGCCCGTGACCGCGTTGGTGACGCCCGGGCCGGACGTCACCAGGCACACCCCGACCTTCTTCGAGGAGCGCGAGTAGCCGTCGGCGGCGTGCACGGCACCCTGCTCGTGGCGCACGAGCACGTGGCGCACCTTGTCCTGCTTGAACAGCTCGTCGTAGATGAAGAGCACCGCGCCGCCCGGGTAGCCGAATACGTACTCGACGCCCTCCTCCTGGAGGCAGCGGACCACGATTTCCGCCCCGCTCAGCTCCAAACCCTTGATCCGATCCATGCGCTCGACACCCGGGAAAACGTTGAACATTAATGACTTGTTGCAATGCGGTCAAGCAACACGGGGCTGCGCGGGCACGCCCGTTTGGTAACATCGGCCGCCACCCGCAACCCGCTTTCCGAGCAAGGGAAAACCACTGGCCTCGCGCAGCGAGCTTTCGGCCTTTCTCGAGGGCGCCGAGCGGCGGGCCTACAAGCAGGCCCTGTACGGCGTGCGCGACCCGGAGGCGGCGCTCGATATCGTGCAGGATGCGATGCTGCGGCTCGCGGAGAAGTACGGCGATCGCCCCGCCCCCGAGCTGCCGATGCTCTTTCAGCGCATCCTGCAGAACGCGATTCGCGACTGGTTCCGCCGAAGCAAGGTTCGCTCGGTCTGGGTCACGCTGTTTTCGTCCCTGTTGCCCGGGGGCGAGGAAGGGTCCCGGGATCCGACCGATTGGCTGCCCGGCGCCGGAGCGGTCGAGACGCTCCCCCAGGATCAACTTGAGAGAAGACAACTCGTTGAAATCATTGAACAAGAGCTGTCGAGACTCCCGGCTCGTCAACGCGAAGCCTTCCTCATGCGTTATTGGGAGGAATTGGACGTCGCCGACACCGCTCGCGCCATGGGCTGCTCCGAGGGCAGCGTGAAGACCCATTGCTCGCGCGCAGTGCAGGCGCTTTCACTTGCGCTCAAGGCGCGCGGGATTACCCTTTAGCCCATGAACGAGACCCAGTTCGCCCACCGCATCCGCCACGCGCTCGGCGGCACGCCCGAAGTCGACGCCACCGCGTCGGCGCGCCTGCGCGCGGCGCGCGAGCGCGCGCTCGAGCGCCAGAAGCCCGAAGCGGCCAGGGGCCTGGCGCTCGCCGGGACCGCGACCGGGCGCGTGGGAAGCGGGCGGCGCCTCTGGGTGAGCATCGTGGTGCCGGCGGCCATACTCGCGATCGCCTTCGCGGCCACCAGCAGCTGGCAGAGCCGGCAGCGCGCCGCGGAAATCGAGGAGCTCGACGCACAGCTGCTGTCGAGCGAGCTGCCCATCGATGCCTACCTCGACCAGGGATTCGCCACATGGCTCAAGCGACGCGCTTCGCGCTAGCGCTGCTCGTCGCGCTGCTGCTCGGGGCGTCGGGCGCGTTCGCCGCGAGCCCGGCGAAAGACAAGTCCTGGCGCCAGCTATCCGCCGAGCAGCGCAGAATCCTCGCGCCGCTCGGCGCCGAGTGGGACCGCCTCACGCCGGCCGAGCGGCGCAAGTGGATCGGCGTCGCGCAGCGCTATCCCAAGTTCACGCCGCTCGGGCAAAAGCGCGTGCAGACGCGCATGAAAAAGTGGGTGGCGCTCACCCCCGAGCAGCGCAAGCAGGCACGCGAGAACTATCGCCGCATCACCAAGGTGCCTTCCGAAAAGCGCCAGGATCTGAAGCAGCTGTGGGCCGAGTACCAGTCGCAGGCGTATCGCGCTCCGCCGACGCCCTAGGCGGCGCGCCGGGAGCGCCGGCCCCGGCCCTGATACGACGCCTGGCAAGCATGCTGTACGAGGCGGTGCTGCTGTTCGCCGTCGCCTTCTTCGCGGGCTTCGCCTTCCATTTCGCCTCCAGGGGAGCGCCGCTCGAAGGCTGGTTGCGCCACGCGCACCAGCTGTTCGTGGCCGCGATGCTCGCCGCCTACTTCCTCTGGTGCTGGCTGCGGGGCGGGCAGACGCTCGCCATGAAGACGTGGCGTGTGCGGCTCGTCGGCGTGACGCCGCGCCGGGCGCTGCTGCGCTTCATGCTGGCGCTCGTCCTTGTGCCCACCGGCCTTTCGATTCTGTGGGTGCTCTTCGACCGCGAGCGCCAGTTCCTGCACGATCGCCTCGCCGGGACCCGCCTCGTTCCCGCCTAGCGGCGCTCGACCCACCACATCATCAGCACGGCGGCGAGGAAGAACGCCGCCCCCGGCAGGGCGGCCGCTGCGAACGGCGGCCAATTCTGCAGCAGCCCGACGTGCGCGAACAGGCTGTTCAGCATGTGGAAGAAGATGCCGAGCATGACGCCGAGGAAGACCTTCAGGCCCACCATGCCGGAGCGGGCCTGCAGATAGGCGAAGGGCAGCGCAAGCGCCATCATGACCAGGGCCGCCACCGGGTAGAAGAGCTTCTTCCACAGGGCGATCTCGTAGCGCCCGGTCTTCTGCCGGTTGTCTTCCAGGTGCCGGGTATAGCGGTACAGGTCCCAGGACGACATGCGCTCGGGATCCACGGCGAGGACGTTGATCAGCTCGGGCGTCACGGCCGTGCGCCAGCGCGACTGCGACTCGCGCGTCGTGCGCAGCCCGGCGTCCGTGAAGCGCGTGCGCACCACGTCGTCCAGGCGCCAGTCGCCCTCCTCCAGATGCTCCGCGCGCGCCGCCACCGTGATGCTCGCCAGGCGGTAGTCCGCGTCGAACTCGTAGATGCGCAGCCCCGACAGCCGGCGGCCGTCGCGCGTCTCGCGCACGTTGATGAACGCGCGCTCGTCCTTGAACCACAGGCCCGAGCGCAGGTCCTGGTCGAGCGCCGCGCTCACGGCGCGCATGCGCAGCCGCTGCGCCGCTTCCTCGGCGGCCGGCGCGACCCACTCGCCGACGATGAAGGTGGCCACCGCGAACACAAGCCCCGTCTTCAGCAGCATGCCGCCCACCTGGCCGGGCGACAGGCCCGCGGCCCGCATGACGGTGAACTCCGAGTTGTTTGCCAGATGCGCGAGCACGTAGAGCGTGCCGATGAGCACGGCCACGGGCAGCAGCTCGTAGGCGTGCGTCGGCGTGGACAGCAGCACGTAGGCGAATACCTGCTGCAGCTGATAGTTGCCGCGGCCGAGGTCACGCAGCTCGCCCAGCAGGTCGAAGAACGCGAACAGGCCGAGAAAGCCGAGCAGCACCACGCCCACCGACGCGGTGACCTGCCGCGCCAGGTAGCGGGTGAGCGTGGGGCTCGCGCGCGCCATCGCCTTCAGCCGCCGAGCCGCCGGCGGCGCAAGGTCATGCGCTGCGCAAACAGCACGATCACGGCGACCACGACGACCGCGTGCACCAGCCACCAGCCGAGCGCGAAGTCGAGCCGCTCCTGGGCCACGCGCGCCTGAGTCACGGTGAGCAGGTTGTAGTAGACCAGATAGGCGAGCAGCGCGAACAGCAGGTTGACCGAGCGGCCGGCGCGCGGGTTGACGAAGCCCATGGGCACCGCGAGCACCGCGAGGATCAGCGCCGACAGCGGGATGCCGATGCGCCACACCAGCTCGCCCCGGTTCGCGGGCGTCGGATCGCGAAACAGCGCGGGCGTCGACAGGCTCTTGTGGCTCGGCGCCGGCTCCTCGCCGACCGGCGATTCGATGCGCGCGGCGTAGCGCTCGAAGGCCATGACGCGGTAGTCGGCCTCGCCCGGCACGCCCTCGTAGCGCCGCCCGTCGAGCAACACGATGAAGCGGTCGCCGTTCGGCGCGGTCTCCACCAGGCCGCGCCGGCTGAACATCACGCCGGTGCGGCCGTGCTGCACCGAGTTGACGAACACGTTCTGCACCTCGCCTGGCGCGCCGTCGGCGGACTCGACGAAGAACACGCCGTCGCGCGCACGCGACTCGCCGAACACGCCCGGGTCGACGCGCGCCACGTCGTCGCGGGCATCGACGCGGCTGCGGAACTGCTCGCTCATGCGCACCGACCAGGGCGCGATGGCGAGCGACAGCGTGGCGATGATCAGCACGATCGGCGCGGCGAAGGCGAGCACCGGGCGCAGCCACGCCGCGAGCGACAGCCCCGCGTTGAACCAGATCACCATCTCGGAGTCGCGGTAGCTGCGCGCGATCGTCAGCAGCACGGTGACGAAGAGCGTGAGCGACAGCAGCACGGGCAGCGCGTTCAGCGCGAAGAAGCCGAGGAACGCAAACACCGCGTCGGTCGGAATCTTGCCGCCGGCCGCCTGCCCGAGCAGCCGCACCAGGCGCGTGGTGATGGCGATCAGGAACAGCGTCAAGAACACCGCGGTCGCCAGTTGCGCGAACTCACGCAGCAGCGCGCGATGAAAGATCATGCGATACTTAAAGCGCTCATTACACGGGAGAATCGGGTGGAATTTAGCATACGGACGCTGTCGCCCGAGGGCGCGAAGACGGGCTGCCTGGTGCTCGGCGTTCATCAGTCCGACGACGCCGGTGCGCCGGCGTTGACCCGCGCCGCGGCGGCCGCCGACCGCGCGGCGCGCGGGCGGCTGGCGTCGATCCTCGCGCGCGGCGATCTGATCGGGAAAGCGGGCTCGACGCTGCTGCTGCATGGCATCCCCGGCCTGGCCGCCGAGCGCGTGCTCCTCGTGGGGCTCGGCACGCGCAAGGAATTCGCCGAGCGCGCGTATCGCGACGCCGTGCGCGGTGCCGCCAAGGCGCTGCTCGACACCGGCGCGAAGGACGCGGTGCTTTGCCTCGTCGACGCCAAGGTGGGCCGCCGCCCGATGGCCTGGAACGTGCGCCAGGCGGTGCTTGGCCTGCGCGAGGCCGCCTATCGCTTCGACCAGCTGAAAACCCAGGGCAAGCCGGCCGCGCCCGCGCTCGCCGAGGTGACGCTCGCCACGCAGGCCGCGCAGGTGGCGCGCGAAGCCCGCGACGCGCTGCGCGAGTCGACGGCGACCGCCGACGGCGTCGCGCTCGCTCGCACGCTGGGCAACCTGCCGCCCAACATCTGCACGCCCGCCTACCTCGCCGAAGAGGCGCGCAAGCTCGCCCGGCAGTTCAAGCTCGGCGTCGAGATCCTCGAGCGCCGCGACATGGAGCGCCTCAGGATGGGCGCGCTGCTGGCGGTCACGCGCGGCTCGCACCAGCCGCCCAAGCTCATCGTCCTGCGCTACGCCGGCGGGCGCAAGGGCGCGGCGCCCGTCGTGCTCGTCGGCAAGGGCATCACCTTCGATACTGGCGGCATCTCCCTCAAGCCCGCCGCAGAGATGGACGAGATGAAGTTCGACATGTCGGGCGCGGGCAGCGTGCTCGGGGCGCTGCGCGCGCTCGCCGGCATGAAGGCGCCGGTGAACGTGGTCGGCCTCGTCCCGGCCAGCGAGAACATGCCCGGCGGCCAGGCGACCCGTCCCGGCGACGTGGTGACCACGATGTCGGGGCAGACCGTGGAGATCCTCAACACCGACGCCGAAGGGCGGCTCATCCTGTGCGACGCGCTCACTTACGCCGAGCGCTTCAAGCCCGACGCGGTCGTCGACATCGCCACGCTGACCGGCGCCTGCGTCATCGCCCTCGGGCACGTCGCGGCGGGCCTGTACGCCAACGACGACAAGCTCGCCGGCGAGCTGCGGGCCGCCGGAGAGGAGGCCTGGGACCGCGTCTGGCCGATGCCGCTGTGGGAGGACTACCAGGAGCAGCTGCGCTCCAACTTCGCCGACATGGCGAACATCGGCGGGCGCCCGGCGGGCAGCGTCACCGCGGCCTGCTACCTCTCGCGCTTCGCGAAGAAGCTGCGCTGGGCGCACCTCGACATCGCCGGCACCGCCTACCGGGGCGGGCGCGAGAAGGGCTCCACGGGGCGGCCGGTGCCCCTGCTGGTGCGCTTCGTCCTCTCGCGCGCGGGCCGATGACCCGGGTCGATTTCTACTTCAACGCCGCCGACAAGCTGCAGGTCGCCTGCCGCCTCGCCGGCAAGGCGCTGGCGCAGGGCAAGCGCCTGCTCGTCTATGTGCCGGAGCCCGATGCCGCCCAGCGCCTGGACCGGATGCTGTGGACCTGGCCGGCGACCGGCTTCGTGCCGCACTGCGCCGCGCACGACCCGCTCGCCGCGGAGACCCCGGTGCTGATCGCGGGCGATGCGGATGGTGTGCGGGACGCCGAGGTCCTGCTCAATCTCTCGCACGACACGCCGCCCGCCTTCGAGCGCTTCGAGCGCCTGCTCGAGGTGGTGGCGCGCGACGACGGCGATCGCCAGGCCGCGCGCGGCCGCTACCGCTTCTACCGCGACCGCGGCTACGCGATCGCGGATCACGATCTGGCGGGGGAATCGCGTGGCGAGCGAGGGTAATCCGCTCGTCGAGCGGGTCGACGCGCTGCTGCGCCGGCACAAGTCGGCGGAGGGCGGCGGCGACGACCTGCCGGTGCTGACCGAGATCGTCGAGCCGGGCGCGGCGGTGCGCGACGTCGCGGCGGTGCAGGAGCTGGCGCGCGAGCTGGAGCGCGCGGTGCTCGCCCGGCTCGAGGGCGAGCTCGAGACGGCGCTCGCCGACCTGGGCGGAGCGCTGCGCCGCGCGCTGCGCGAGTCGGTCGCGGGCGCGGTGGCGCGCGAGCTGGAATCGCGCCGGCTCGACGCCGGCGCGCTTGCCGCCAAGCGCGCCGCGACCCCGCCAAAGGGCTGAGCGTGCCGCTGGACAAGAGCTTCGAGCCGGCGGCGGTCGAGTCGCGCTGGTATGCGCGCTGGGAGGCGGCGGGCTACTTCCGCCACCGCGGCGCCGAACGGCCCGCCTATTGCATCCAGCTCCCCCCGCCCAATGTCACCGGCACGCTGCACATGGGCCACGCCTTCCAGCAGACGCTGATGGACGCGCTCGTGCGCCATCACCGCATGCGCGGCGAGAACACCAACTGGGTGGTCGGCACCGACCACGCGGGCATCGCCACGCAGATCGTCGTGGAGCGCCAGCTGCAGGAGGAAGGCAAGTCGCGCCACGACCTCGGGCGCGAGAAGTTCGTCGAGCGCGTCTGGCAGTGGAAGCAGCGCTCGGGCGCCACGATCACGCGCCAGATGCGCCGCCTGGGCGCCTCGGGCAACTGGACCTACGCCGACACGGAAGGACAGCGGGCCGGCTACTTCACCATGGACGCGAGGATGTCGCGCGCCGTGGCCGAGGTGTTCGTGCGCCTCTACGAGGAAGGCCTGATCTATCGCGGCAAGCGGCTGGTCAACTGGGACCCCGTGCTCGGCACCGCGGTCTCGGACCTCGAGGTGGACAGCGAGGAGGAGGACGGCCGCATCTGGGAGATCCGCTATCCGGGCGAGGGCTTCAGCCTGACCGTGGCGACCACGCGCCCCGAGACCATGCTCGGCGACGTGGCGGTGGCGGTGAACCCGAAGGACGAGCGCTACGCCTCGCTCGTCGGCAGGTCGGTGCGCCTGCCGCTCGCCGAGCGCTCGATTCCGGTGATCGCCGACGACTACGTCGATCCGGCCTTCGGCACCGGCTGCGTGAAGATCACGCCGGCGCACGACTTCAACGACTATCTGGTCGGCCAGCGGCACAAGCTCGAGCCGATCGAGATGCTGACTCTCGACGCCAAGGTAAAGGGCACGCGCTATGCCGGCCTCGAGCGCTTCGAAGCGCGCCGCCGGATCCTCGAGGACCTGAAGCGCGAAGGCCTGCTCGTCTCCGAAAAACCCTATCGTCTGCGCGTGCCGCGCTCGGGGCGCACCGGCGAGATCGTCGAGCCCATGCTCACCGACCAGTGGTTCGTGAAGATGGAGGGGCTGGCGAAATCGGGGCTGGACGCGGTATCGAGCGGGGAGGTGCGCTTCTTCCCGGACTACTGGGCGAGCACCTACAACGAGTGGCTGAACAATATCCAGGACTGGTGCATCTCGCGCCAGCTCTGGTGGGGTCACCAGATCCCGGTCTGGTACGACGAGGCCGGCAACACCTACGTGGCGCGCAGCGAAGAGGAGGCGCGCGCGAAGGCCGGCGGCGCTGCGCTGCGGCGCGACCCGGACGTGCTCGACACCTGGTTTTCCTCTGCGCTGGTGCCCTTCACCTCGCTCGGCTGGCCCGAGCGCACGCCGGACCAGGAGGCGTTCCTGCCCTCCTCCGTGCTGGTGACCGGCAACGACATCATCTTCTTCTGGGTGGCGCGCATGATCATGATGACGCGCCACTTCACCGGCAAGGTGCCGTTCCGGCACGTGTACATCAACGCCATCGTGCGCGACGCCGAGGGCGAGAAGATGTCCAAGTCGAAGGGCAACACGCTCGACCCCCTCGATCTTATCGACGGCATCTCGCTGCCCGAGCTGCTCGCCAAGTCCACGGTCGGCCTGCTCAGGGCCGAGCACAAGCAGCGAATCGAGAAGTACGTGCGCGCGCACTACCCGCAGGGCATCCCGGCCTTCGGCGCGGACGCGCTGCGCTTCACCTTCGCGGCGCAGGCGACGTTCTCGCGCACGCTCAACTTCGACCTTGGCCGCTGCGAGGGCTACCGCAATTTCTGCAACAAGCTGTGGAACGCGACGCGCTTCGTCCTGCTCAACACGGAAGGGCGCGACTGCGGCCTCGACGAGGCGGCCCCCGTCGAGCTCACGGCCTGGGATCGCTGGATCGTGAGCGCGCTGCAGCGCGCGGAAGCCGAGGTGGCGAAGGGTTTCGACGAGTATCGCTTCGACAACGCGGCCGGCGCGATCTACCGCTTCGTGTGGGACGAGTACTGCGACTGGTACGTCGAGGTGGCGAAGGAGCAGCTCGCGAAGGGCGGCGAGGCCGCCCAGCGCGGCACGCGCCGCACGCTCGTGCGCGTGCTGGAGGCGGCGCTGCGCCTGGCCCACCCCATCATCCCGTTCATCACCGAGGAGCTGTGGCAGAAGGTGGCGCCGCTCGCGGGCAGGACAGGCGAGACCATCATGCTCGCGCCCTGTCCCCGGAGCCAGGCGGAGAAAATCGACGAGGCGGCCGAGCGCGAGATCGCCTTCGCCAAGGACGTCGTCAACGCGGCACGCAACCTGCGCAGCGAGGCAAGGATTCCGCCGAAGGAGCGCGTCGCCTTCTACGTGACCGGCGAGCTGAGCGCCGCCGCGAGCGCCGCCATGACCGCGCTCGCGCGCGCCGCCGAGCTGAAGCACTTCGCCGAGCTCCCGCCCTCCGACTCGCCCGTGGCGGTCGTCGGGCCGCACCGCATCATGCCGCACATCGAGGTCGACCCGGCGGCCGAGCGCGAGCGCATCGCGAAGGAGATCGCGCGTCTCGAAGGCGAAATCGCGAAAGCGAAAGCGAAGCTCGCCAACGCCTCGTTCGTCGAGCGCGCGCCCGAGCACGTGGTGCGGCAGGAGCGCGAGCGCCTGAGCGCCCACCAGGCCAAACTGGACCGGCTGACCGGCAAGCCGTGAGCCTGCCGCACGGACTGCGCGCCTTCCGGCACCGCGGTTTCCGGCGATTCTTCCTCGGCCAGGGCATCTCGCAGTTCGGCACCTGGCTGCAGCTCATCGCGACGAGCTGGCTCATCTACCACCTCACCGGGTCGCCCCTCTACCTGGGACTGGCGAGCTTCGCGCTGCAGATCCCCTTTCTCGTCCTTGCGCCGGTCGCGGGCGTCTGGGTGGACCGCCTGCCCAAACGCTCGGTGCTGCGCACGACCAACTCCATCGCGTTCGCGCAGTCGCTTGCCATGCTGGCGCTCGTGGTGTCGGGCCACATCCAGCCCTGGCACCTCATTGCCGGCAACCTCGTGCTGGGCGTGGTCAACGCCTTCGACAGCCCGGCGCGCCAGTCCTACCTCATCGAGCTGGTCGAGGGGCGCGCCGACCTGCCGAACGCCATCGCCTTCCAGTCGATGCTCATGAACGGCGCGCGCTTCCTGGGCCCCATGATCGGCGGGACCGTCATCGCGCTGGGCGGCGAGGCCTGGGGCTTCGCCTTGAACAGCGCGTCCTACCTCGCGATCCTCGTGGCGCTCGCCGGACTGACGGCGCGCCCGCGCGCGCCCGGCGCGTCCGCGGAGCGCTGGTGGCGCGGGCTCGCCGCGGGCTTTCGCTGGGCCTACGGCTTCGCGCCCTCGCGCGCCATGCTGCTCTTGCTGGCGGCCGCGAGCATCGGCGTGCAGCCGCTGCAGGCGCTCGCGCCTTACTTCGCGCGCGACGTCTTCGGCGGGGATTCGCAGACGCTCGGCGCGGTGATCGGGGCCGGCGGGCTGGGTGCGGTCTCGGGCATGCTCTACCTCGCCCTGCGCCCCTCGGTGCGGGGGCTGCTCGCCGTCATCGGCTGGGCCGCCGCGGCCGCGGGCGCCGCAGTCATCGCCTTTGCCTGGAGTGGCAGGCTCGCGCTCGCGTTGCCCCTCGTGTACCTCTCCGGCATGGGCATGATGCTCACGGCGGGCTCGACCAATACCGTGCTGCAGACGATCGTCGAGGACCACCTGCGCGCGCGCGTCGCGGCGATCTACATCATGTCGTTCCTCGGCATGAGCCCGCTTGGCGCGCTCGTCGCCGGATGGGCCTCGCAGCATGTGGGCCCGCCCGCGGCGCTCGCCACGTGCGGCGCGCTCGCGCTGTGCGCGGCGCTCGTCTACCTGAATCGCCTGCCGCGCCTGCGCCGCGAGATGCGCTCCGTGTACGAGCGGCTGGGCGTCGCCCCGCAGGCGGATCAGTAGCGTCCGTAGTCGGTCGGATCGAAGGGCGCGCTGCGGCCGACCAGCGACTCGAGCAGCTCGAGCTCCGCATCGCTGTGGTTGATCACAGGCGCCTTCATCATCATCTGCGGCGCGCCCTTGGACATCACGTAGCGCGGCTGCTCGTGGTGGCGCGTGCGGACGGTCTCCGCGGCGCCCGGATCGTCAAGCGGCACGATCTCGGCCTCCCCGTAGCAGGTGCACACGTACGTCTTGTCGGTCTCGCTCTCCACGTAGACGCCCGTGCCGCGAATGCCGATGGTGGCGGTCCGCGCCTGCAGCGTCTTGCGCATGCCGGGCTGGTATACGGACAGCAACGCGCCGGTGACGAGGCGAAACACGTCCGCCGCCCCGCGGCCGACTTCCAGGCGCGAGTCCGCGCGCATGAGGAAGGCGTCCCGGTTGATGACGAAGATGATCTGGCTCCCCGCCCCGGTCATCACCACGTCGCCGGCCTTCACCTCCATCCCGCGCCGGGCAGGCGTACCGTTGATGGCCGCCCGACCTGTCACCTGGTACACGCCCTTCTCCAGCGCTCCGGCAGCCAGCAGGTCGCGCGCGACGAGCAGCAGCGGCACGGAAACGAGAAAGCCGCGGCGAGTGCTCACCGGCGCACCTCCACGCCGCTCGGCCAGGCGGTATCGAAGCGCCAGCCGTGCTGCGCCTCGATGCGCTCGCGGAACGCCGCCTCGAGCCGCGGCTCGGCTGCGATCCGCCGCGGGAACACGCCTTCGACCATCGCGAAGTCCCCGACCCGAGAGGCGCGGATCTCGGCGACGCGGCGCCCGTGCAGCCAGATGGCATCGTCCTCCAGGTAGGCGGGCACTCCGAGCAGCCGGCATGCAGCGACCGCGGGCATCCCCCCCCAGGCGGACCAGCGCCACAATCTTCCGGGCGCGAGGCGCTGCGGCGCGATGAGCGCGAAGGCGCGATGCTCGGCCGCCTGCAACCACACGACGATGGGGTCGGCCGCGCCCGGCTGCGACGCGGCGAGACTCGCGCAGGCCGCCCGGCGCTCGCCGTCCGATCCGAGAGCGAGCCTCATCCAGCGCGCGCTTTGCGCCATGTCAGCGCTTCGCGCTGCGCAGCTCGTCGGCGTGGCGTGCGCGCAGTTCCCTCAGCCGTGCCTCGACCGCCGAGAGCTCGTAGAAATCCCCGTCGCCCGCGGACTGCGCGAGCTGCAGCTGTTCGATCGCCGCCGGCATGCTGCCGTGCAAGACGTAGAGCTCGGCCTGCGCCTGGTGCTGCAGGAGGCGCTTGCCGAGCGCGGCGTAGGACTGCGCCTGCAAGGCGCGCAGGCGCGCATCGTCCGGGTGGCGGCGCACGGACTCCTGGAGCACGGCCAGCGCCGCCTTCTGCTGCCCGGTGCGCTGGAGCGCCTGCGCGAGTTCATAGACGAGCGGCAGCCGACCCGGATAGCGCTGCAGCGCCTGGCGCAGCGTGGCCAGCGCGCCGGCCTCGTCTCCCGCGGCCTGCTGCACCCGTGCGGCGAGCGCCTCGATCATCGGGCTGGCCGCGCCCGTTGCCCGCAGCGACTCGAGGCCGCCCTGCGCCTCGGCGACCTGGCGGGCCCGCAGCTGGGCGACGACCAGGCCGTAGCGCGCGGCGGCCTCGTTGGCATACCGGCGGTCGCGCACCGCGCCGGCGAGGGTCGCCACGGCATCGAGCGGCTCGCCAGCCTCCGCGCGCAGCTTGGCGCGCGCCAGGTGGAAATCCAGGCTGTCCATGTACTGACGATAGGGCGCGTGCTCCGCGCGGCCCTGAGCATCGGCGATACGCTCGGTGGTCATGGGGTGGGTGCGCAGATAGCTCGGCACCGAGCCGTCGTCCCCCAGCCGACTGTAGCGCTGCATCTTCTCGAAGAACCCCGGCATGGCGCGCACGTCGAAGCCCGCTTCGAGCAGCATGCGATAGCCGATGCGGTCCGCTTCGCGCTCGAAGTCGCGGGTATAGTTGAGCTGCTGCTGGATCACGCCGCCCTGGGCGGCCGCCGCCGCGCCCGCCGCGAGATCGGGGCGCGACGCGCCGAGCAAGATGGCTGCCGCGAGTGCCACCATGCTCGGCAACTGCATTTGCTGCTGCGCTCCGATCTGCCGCGCGATGTGGCGCTGCGTGACGTGCGCGATCTCGTGCGCGAGCACCGACGCGAGCTCGGACTCGTTCCCCGCCGCGAGCAGCAGGCCCGTGTGCACGCCCACGAAGCCGCCCGGCAGCGCGAATGCGTTGATCGCCGCGTCGCGCACGGCGAAGAACTCGAACTCGAACCCCTGGCGCGCCTGCGCACTGGCCGCCAGCAGCCGGCGCCCGAGGCTGTCCAGGTAGTCGTTGATCTCCGCATCATCGACGTAGGACGGATTGCGGAAGCGGATGTCCCGTGCAATGGCCTCGCCGATGCGCCGCTCCACTTGCGGCGCGATCGCCGCGCCGGCCGCGTCGCCAAGCTCCGGCAGCGGCTGGGCGCTCGCCGGCGCCAGGCAGGCCAGCCAACCGCCAAGCAGCAAGGACAGGAAGCGCATGGGGAATATGATACCGTCGCGACCAGCAAGTTCCGGACCTTCCATGCCACGCAGATCCCCGTCCCGCAGCCGCCTCACGCACTTCGATCGCGGCGGCCGCGCGCGCATGGTGGACGTGGGCGCGAAGGCGCGCACGCGGCGCGTCGCGCGCGCCTCGGGCCGCATCGTCATGCGCCCGCCCACGCTGCGCCGGCTTGCCGGCGGGCGCGCCGCCAAGGGCGACGTGCTGGGCGTGGCGCGCATCGCCGCCATCCAGGCGGCCAAGCGCGCGCCCGACCTCATACCGCTGGCGCACCCGATCGCCATCACGCGCGCGGCGGTCGATTTCGAGCTCGAGCCGGCGCGCTCGAGCGTCGCCATCGTCGCCACGGTGGAGTGCCGGGGCCAGACCGGCGTCGAGATGGAGGCCCTGTGCGCGGCCGCCGCGGGGCTGCTCACCGTCTACGACATGCTCAAGGCGGTGGACCGGGGCATGGTGCTCACCGACCTGCGGCTCGAGGAAAAGCGCGGGGGGCGCTCGGGCGTGTGGAAGCGAAGCGCGCGTTGAGATTTCCTCTTGCGAGCGCGCTCATCGCCGCAGCGCTGCTCGCGGCGGCCGGCGCCTACCTCTGGCTCAAGTCGGCCGACCGGGACGAGACGCCCGGATACCGCATGGCGCGCCTGGAGCGGGGGCCGCTGACGGCCACGGTAGTCGCGAGCGGCACGCTGAACGCGGTCACCACCGTGCAGGTGGGCTCGCAGATCTCGGGGCAGGTGAAGGAGATCCACGTCGATTTCAATTCCCCGGTGCAGGAAGGCCAGATCATCGCGCGCATCGACCCGGCCACCTTCGAGCTGCGCGTCAACCAGGCGCGCGCGGATGTCGAGGCGGCGAGGAGCGCGGTCGCCGTCGCCCGCTCGGGACTCGCCGCGCAGCAAGCCGAGCTCGCGCGCGTGCGCATCAACCTGGCCGACGCGGAGCGCGACTACCAGCGCAAGAAGTCCCTGGTCGAGAAGGACTACCTGTCGCCGGCCGAGCTCGACAAGGCGCAGACCGTGCTGGCCGCCACGCGCGAGCAGCTGAACGCGGTCCAGGCGCAGATCCGCATCGGCGAGGCGCAAGTGCGAAGCGCGCTCGCCACGGTGAAGCAGCGCGAGTCGCTGCTGCGCCAGGCCGAGGTGGATCTCGGTCGTACCATCATTCGCGCGCCGGTGGACGGAACGGTGATCCTGCGCAATGTCGACGCGGGGCAAACCGTTGCCGCGAGCCTGCAGGCCCCGGTGCTGTTCACCATCGCGCGCGACCTGCGCGACATGCAGGTCGAGGCGGCGATCGACGAAGCCGACGTCGGCCGGTTGCGGCCCGGACAGCCGGCGAGCTTCACGGTGGATGCCTTCCCGCAGCGCGACTTCGCGGGCGAAATCGTGCAGATCCGCAAGTCGCCGGTCACGGTGCAGAACGTCGTCAGCTACACGGTGGTGATCTCGGCGCGCAATGCGGACCTGGCACTCCTGCCGGGCATGACCGCCACCGTGCGCATCGTGGTCGACCAGCGCGCGAATGCGCTCAGGGTGCCGAACGCCGCCCTGCGCTTCCGGCTGCCCGGCGCGACCGAGCCTGCGCCGGCGCCCGCCCCGACCGCGGCACCGGGCGGTGGACAGGCGTTGCAGCAGTTCCGCGAGCGCCTCGATGCGGCCTTGAAGCCCGACGACGCGCAGCGCGCGCAGCTCGATGCGATCTTCGCCGAGTCGCGCCGCCAGGGCTCCGCTTTGCGCGAGCTTCCCGACGCGGAGCGTCGGCGGCGCCTGGAGCGCCTGCGCGCCGATCTGCGCACGCGCGTCGCCGCCGTCGTTCGCCCCGAGCAGAAGTCCGCCTACGATGCGCTGCTGCGCGAGCTCGGCAACCGCCAGCGGGCGGCGACGGGCCGCGTCTGGATCCTCGAGGCCGGCGATCCGAAGCCGGTCGACGTGCGCCTCGGCATCACCGATGGCACGAGTACGGAGCTCGTCGGCAATGGCCTCGCCGAGGGCGCCGAGGTCATCGTCGGCCTGGCGCCGGGCAGCAAGCGCGGTACGGGACTGCCGGGCATGCGCCTGTTCTGATGGCCGATGCGCTGATCCGCACGCAGGACCTGGAGCGCAGCTACCGGGTCGGCGACAACGTGATCCGCGCACTCTCCGGCGTCAGCGTGGCCATCCACGCGGGTGAATGCGTCGCCGTCATGGGGCCCTCGGGCTCGGGCAAGTCGACGTTCATGAACCTGCTCGGTTGCCTGGATCGGCCGAGCGCTGGGCGCTACTGGCTCGACGGCGAGGCGGTCCAGGACCTCGACGCCGACGCGCTCGCCGCCCTGCGCAATCGCCACATCGGATTCGTGTTCCAGAGCTTCAACCTGCTCGCGCGCACGAGCGCGGTGGAGAACGTCGAGCTGCCGCTGCTCTATGCGGGCGTGACGGGGCGCGAGCGGCGCGCGCGTGCCCTGCAGATGCTCGCGCAGGTGGGCCTGGGCGAGCGCGCCCACCACCTCCCGCAGCAGCTCTCCGGCGGGCAGCAGCAGCGTGTGGCGATCGCCCGCGCGCTGGTGACGCGTCCCGCGCTCGTCCTCGCCGATGAGCCGACCGGGGCGCTCGACTCGCGCACCAGCCTGGAGATCATGGCATTGCTGCAATCGCTGAACGGCGAGGGCATCACGGTGGTGCTGGTGACTCACGAGCCCGACGTAGCGCGATTCGCCCGTCGCGTGCTGCGGTTCCGCGACGGCCATATCCTGGCCGATGAGGCGAACGCGTCCCCCGAGGATGCCCGTCGCCTGCTCGAGCGCGAGGGGGTCGCCGCGTGAATCTCGGTGCGCTCCTGCGCGTTGCCTTGCGCGCGCTCGCGGTGAACAAGATGCGCAGCGGCCTCACCATGCTCGGCATCATCATCGGCGTCGCCGCGGTCATCGTCATGATCGCGGTCGGCACGGGCGCGCAGGCCCGCGTCGAGGCGCAGATGCGGGCGCTCGGCTCGAACCTGCTGCTCATCCTGTCCGGCGCGCGCACGCAGGGCGGCGTGCGCCTGGGCGTGGGCTCGACCTATACGCTCTCGGAGGACGACGCCGGCGCCATCAACCGGGAGATTCCCGAGGCGATCGCGGCGCCGGCATTGCGCGGCGGCGCGCAGGTCGTCTGGGGCAACAGCAACTGGGCGACGCAGATCTACGGCACGACGCCCGAGTACCTGCCGGTGCGGCAATGGGCGCTCGCCGGCGGCCGCGCCTTCGAGCCGGGGGAAATCGCGGGGGCGGCCAAGGTCTGCATCCTCGGCCAGACGGTGGTGCGCGAGCTGTTCGCCGGCACCGATCCGATCGGCCAGGTGATCCGCATCAAGCGCGTGCCGTTCACCGTCGTCGGCGTGCTGGAGACGAAGGGCCAGAGCATGATGGGCACCGACCAGGACGACATCATCCTCGTACCCATCGGCGCCGCGCGCAGCCGCGTGCTCGGCAGCGCGACGCTCGCGGCCCAGCGCTCGGTGAGCACCATCTGGGTCAAGGTGGCCGAGGGCTTCGATACCACCGTCGTCCAGGAGCAGGTGCGCGCTCTGCTGCGCCAGCGCCACCGCCTGCAGCCCGGTGCGGACGACGACTTCTCGCTGCGCAATCTCGCCGAGCTGATGGCGGCGCAGGAGGCCTCCAGCCGCGTGCTGGCGATGCTGCTCGCCGCAGTCGCGTCGGTCTCTCTGGTGGTGGGGGGCATCGGCATCATGAACATCATGCTGGTGTCCGTGACCGAGCGCACGCGCGAGATCGGCTTGCGCATGGCGGTCGGCGCGCGCACGCGCGACATCCTGGGCCAGTTCCTGGTCGAAGCGATCACGCTGTCGCTGATCGGCGGGCTGGTCGGCGTGCTGCTCGGCCTGGCCGGCGCCCTGGCGGTAGCGCGCTTCGCCGGCTGGCAGGTCCTG
This sequence comes from Burkholderiales bacterium, assembly GCA_050246035.1. Classification (GTDB taxonomy): domain Bacteria; phylum Pseudomonadota; class Gammaproteobacteria; order Burkholderiales; family SG8-39; genus JAABQT01. The sequence goes on along the minus strand of JBFWWT010000001.1, from coordinate 191,796 downwards.
ATCGCCGGCGAGTCGGTAGCGCTCGCCGTGCTGTTCGCGCTCGCCATCGGCGTGTTCTTCGGCTACTACCCCGCGCGCAAGGCGGCACGCCTGAATCCCGTGGAGGCGCTGCGCTTCGAATGAACCGGCCGGCTCTCCTCCACCTGTCGGCAGCGCTCGTCATCGTCGCGCCCGCGGCGGCGCTGTACCTGCCGTTTCTCGACAACCCGAGGGTTTTCGACGACCTGCTCTTCTTCTCCGGCCGCCAGTTTGCCTACTACGCCACGCACCCGCTGGGTCTCGACCTGCGCTTGCCGCCGTACTTCACGCTCACGCTGATCGAGACACTTCGTCCCGGCGTGATGGAGGCGCAACGCGCCTTCAGCCTGGCGCTTCACGCGGCTGTCGGGCTCGCGCTGTACCGGTTCCTGCTCGAGCTGCAGCGCGCCGCGCTGCCCGGCGCCGCGGACGCCGACGCGGCGCTGCGTGCGGCGATCGGCGCGGCCGCCTTCGTCCTTCATCCGGTCGCCGTCTACGGCGCCGGCTACCTCGTGCAGCGAAGCATCGTCATGGCAACGCTGTTCAGCCTGCTGTCCGCATTTCTCTTCCTGCGCGGGCTGCGTCGCGCGAGCCATGCCGACGCGCTCTCCGCCGCCCTCCTCTATTGGCTCGCGGTCCTGTCGAAGGAGCATGCGGTGCTGCTGCCGGCGGCGGTCGTGCCGCTTGCCGTCCTGGCGGGGTCCGCACGCCCATTCGCGGCGCGTCACGTCGGCATCTACCTCGCCGCGTGCGCGCCGGCCGCCGTCTTCGTCACGCTGCTCAGCCTGCGGGTGATCGGCGGAACCTACGAGGAGGCCGCGGAAGCCATCGCGGCCCAGGTCGCCTCGACCGCGGCGGCGGAAGGCGCCCCGCCTTCGCTGGTGCTCAGCGCGGCGACCCAGGCGGGACTTTTCTTCCAGTACGCCGCGCTGTGGTTGTGGCCGGATCCGGCCAAGATGTCGATCGACTGGCGCGTGGACTTCGCGGCCGGCGCGTCGCTCGGCTGGATCGCCACGAAATTCGCGGCGTACACCGCCTGCGGTGCGCTCGCGGCGGCGATGCTTTTGCGGCGCGGCGCCGCAGGCATCGCGGGTTTCGGACTGCTCTACGCCTGGGTGCTGTTCGCCGTGATGTACAGCGCCGTGCTCTTCCAGGAGCCGTTTGTCCTCTACCGGAGTTACCTCTGGGGGGCCGGATTCGCCTGCGTGGCGGTGGCCGGGCTCTCGCTTCTCCCGCGTCGCGCCGCGCTCGCGGCGGGAGTGGTCGCTTGCGCGGCCGCCGCGCTCCTCGCGCACGAGCGTCTGGTCACGTTTACCAGCTCCCTGAGGCTATGGGAGGACGCGGTGGCCAAGCTCCCCGAGAATCCCGTGCCCTGGGGTTCGCGAGCGCTGTACCAGCTCGGCCGCGAGTATCTGTACGCCAACCGGCCCGGTGAGGCGATCGCGATCGCGGAGCGTTGCGCCGAGGTCTATCCGGCGGCCGTACATTGCGCCTACGCGCTCGGCGCCATCCACTTGCACCTGGCGCAGTACGAGCTGGCGCGCGAGCACCTGCTTCGCGCCATCTCGCTCAAGCCGGAGGAAGGAATTCTCCATCACCGGCTCGGGCTGGCCCATGAAGGCCTGGGGCAGACGGAAGAGGCGCGGGCGGCCTATCGCCGTTCGATGTCGCTCGGCTATGGCGGGGCGCGCCTCGAGCTCGAGCGCATGGACCGCGGCAAGCGGGGCCGGAAATGAAAAAGGCGCCCGTCTGGGCGCCTTTTTGCCTTGCTGCGGAGCGGGTCTTACGCGCCGCGGCAGGAACCCGGCAGATACCGCGGGTCAAGCGTGGTGCCGTCGGGGCTGCTGCCGCAACGCCAGCCGAAGAGGCCGGTCCCCATGTTGTTCGAGGCACCCGTCGCCGTCGCCGGCGTAGTCGCGTCGGCCAGCGGCACGAGGGTGATCTGCGAGTTGTTCACGGCGGTGCTGATGCCGCTGATCGTCGCCGTCACCTTGCCGTTGTCGTCCGTGGCGATCGCCGAGACGTACTTCGACAGGCCGGTGCCCTCGCAGCCCCAGTTGCTGCCTCCCGGGGGCGTACCGCCCGTCTGGTAGACCTCGGTAATCGACGTACGGCACGAGCTCATGGCCAGCAGCGCCTCGGAAACCTTCGCGCGGACCGTGTAGTCCTGGTACGCGGGAAGCGCGACCGCCGCGAGAATGCCGATAATCGCAACCACGATCATCAACTCGATCAGCGTAAAGCCTTGTTGCATGCGTTTCATGCAGTTCTCCTTCAAGTGGTGGAAGCGGCAGCGCCGCTGACGGAAGATAAGCAAGCGCCATGCCATGCCGGAAAAGTGCGAAAAACGTCACCGAATCCGCTGGATACGCTCCGCCGTGGTGCCCAAGGTCGTCACCCGATGACGGGTTTCGACAGGTCCCCTGGGCTCGCGCGCGCGAACAAATTCACGCTCGCAACCCCCTTGCTCCCCGATGCCGGGCTGGCTTCGTAGACTCGTCTCCAGGCGCTTGGCCGATCGGCCCCACGCGGAGGCCGAAAGGCTCGTCAGGAAAGGCAGGCGGAGCGAGGAGGCCGGGCGACTCCGGGAGGCCCGCGAGTACTATCGACGCGCGGTGGCGGCCGCGCCTGGCCACGCCGCGGCGCACCTGAGTCTGGGCATCGCGCTCGACGCGCTGGGCGAGGCGGACGCCGCCGCCCGCGCGTTCGAGGCCGCGCTCGCGATCGACGCGCGCGAGCCCTTTGCCAACTACAACCTGGGCCGTCTGCACTGCGCGCGCGGCGAGCCGGCTCGCGCGGAACCCTACCTGCGCGCGGCCTTGGCCGCCCGACGCGAGTTCCCCGAGGCGCAGGTTGTCCTCGCCAACGTGCTGGAGGCACGCGGCGATCTCGCGCAAGCGGCAGCGCTGCTGGAGGCGGCCCTGGAGCTTCGGCCGGCCTATGCGGGGGCGCTGCGGAACTACGGGAACGTGCTCAGCCGACTGGAGCGCTGGTCCGACGCCGCGCAGGCGCTGCAGCGCGCGCTCGACGCGGACCCGTCCGACGCGGACGCCCACTACTGGCTCGGCAATGCCTGGGTGAAGCTGGGCAAGCCCGAAGCCGCGCTGGGCGCGTACCGGCAGGCGACCGAGTTGCGGGCGGACTTCGCGCTCGCCTGGTGCAACCTGGGGAACGTGCTGGCCGACCGCGGCTCCCGCGAGGAGGCGGTGCGCTGCCTGAACCGCGCCGCCTCGTTGAAGCCCGACTATGTCGACGCGTACATCGGTCTGGGCAACGTGTTCGCCGCCGCCGATCAGCTGGCGGAGGCCACGCAGTACTTCCGCAAGGTGCTCGCGCTCGATGCGGGCATCGCGCAGGCCCAGCTCAATCTCGGCATCGTGCTGGCCGACCAGGGTCTCCAGGACGAGGCGCTCGAATGCTTCCGCGCCGCGATCGCCCTCCGACCCGAGTCGCCGGAGCCGCGCTGGGCGCTCGCGATGGGCCACATTCCCGCCGTGCGCACCGCGAGCCAGGGCCTTGGCGAGGTCAGGCCACTGATCGCGGCGGCGTTCGACGACCTGCAGGCCTGGTTCGAGACTCACGCGAGCCCCATTGCGTACCGCGCGGTGGGCATATCGCAGCCCTTCTGGCTCGCCTATCAGGCCGAGTGCAACCGCGAGCTGCTTCAGCGTTACGGGCAGCTCTGCGCGCGGCTCATGGGGGACTGGCAAGCAGGGCGCGGCGTCGCGCCGGTGCGCGAGCGCGCGCCGGGCCCGATCCGCGTCGGCGTAGTGTCGCGGTACTTACGCCACCATTCCGTGTGGCACGCGATCGTCAGGGGCTGGTTCCAGGAGCTTGATGCATCGCGCTTCGCCCTCTCCGCTTTCGCCCTTGACGCGTACGAGGACGAGGAAACGCGCTATGCGCGTGCGCGCGCGGCGCGATTCGAGCAGGGACACATCGGCCTTGAGCGCTGGGCCGAAGTGATCGCCGACGCCCGGCCGGATGTGCTCGTCTTCCCCGAGATCGGCATGGATCCGATGACGCTGAAGCTCGCCAGCCTGCGCCTGGCGCCGGTGCAAGCCGCGTCCTGGGGACACCCCGAAACCAGCGGGTTGCCCACGATCGACTTCTACCTGTCCGCGGACCGCCTGGAACCGGAAGGCGCTCAGGAAAACTATAGCGAGCGGCTGGTGACGCTTCCCAACCTCGGCTGCCACGTGCAAGGCGTAGCGACCGATGCCGTCGCCCCCGACCTTGCCCGCTGGGGCATCGAACCGGACACGCCGCTGCTGGTCTCGCCGGGCACGCCGTTCAAGTACGCCCCCGAGAACGACTGGATATTCCCCGAGATCGCCGAGCGGCTGAAGCGCTGCCGGATCCTGTTCTTCATCCACCGCCACCAGATACTGTCCGATCGGCTGCAGGCCAGGCTGCAGGCGGCTTTCGAGCGCCGCGGCCTGGACTTCCAGCGCCATGTCGCGTTCGTGCCGTGGCAGGACAAGGGGCCGTTCTGTGGACTTCTCGAGCGCGCCCACGTGTATCTCGACACGATCGGTTTCTCCGGCTTCAACACCGCCCTGCTCGCGATGCAGTGCGGCACGCCCGTGGTCACGGTCGAGGGGCGCTTCCTGCGAGGCAGGCTCGCCAGTGGCATCCTGCGCCACATGGGTCTCGACGACTGGGTAGCCACCGACGCCGAGGAATACGTCCGGCTCGCAGTACGCGCCGTACAGGACGGCGGTTTCCGGGAGTCCGCGCGGCGCCGCATCGCGGAAAGGCGTGGGCGCCTGTTCGCAGACCGCGCGCCGATCCGCGCACTGGAGGAGTTCCTGGCGCGCGCAGCGGGTTGAACGGGGCGGCGCTCAAGGCGTGTAGCCGGGGATCTTCGACTCGTCGACCTCGTCGATCTGCTCGCGATCGAGGAACAACTCGGCATAGCGCCGGTACACCCTGCGGCGCACGAACACGTCAAACAGGTCCGGGTCGATGTGGCCGCTCTGGCTGAAGCGGCCGAGGATCTCCAGCGACTCGGAGAGCGTCTTGCCCTTCTTGTAGGGGCGGTCCTTGGCAGTGAGCGCCTCGAAGATGTCGGCGATACCCATGACGCGCGCCTGCACCGACATCTGATCGCGCGTCAGGCCCTTCGGGTACCCCTTGCCGTCCATGCGCTCGTGGTGGCCACCCGCGTACTCGGGCACGTTCTTCAGGTGCTTCGGCCAGGGCAGCGCATCGAGCATCTTGATGGTGGCTACGATGTGGTGGTTGATCACCTGCCGCTCGCCTGCGGTGAGCGTGCCGGCCCGGATGGTGAGGTTCTCCAGCTCGTCGTCGGTGAGGAACTTGGCCTCGTGGCCCGAGGTATCGGTCCAGCGGTACGCCGCGATGCGCTTGACGCGCTCGATGTCCTCGTCGCGCATTCGCTCGCTGCCGATGTTCGCGGCCCGCAGGAACATGCGGTCCTCCTCGATCTGCCGCAGACGCTCGCGGTAGCGCGCGCCCGCCCCGGCCGTGCCGTCCTTCAGCATGGCGATCTCGGCGTCGCGCTTGAGCACCTCGAAACGCGTGTCGATCAGGTGCACGCGGTCGAAGATGCCCTGCAGCTTGGTGGCCTTGTCCACCACGTGCACCGGCGTGGTCACCTTCCCGCAGTCGTGCAGCAGGCCCGCGATGTTCAGCTCGTAGCGGTCCTTGTCGGTCATGTGGAATTCCGCCAGGGGACCGTCCCGGGTGTCGTTGACCGCCTCCGCGAGCAGCATGGTCAGCGCGGGCACGCGCTGGCAGTGCGCGCCCGTGTAGGGGGACTTCTCGTCGATCGCCGAGTTGATCAGCTTGATGAACGACTCGAACAGCTGCTCGAGCTGGTGGATGAGCATGCGATTGGTGAGCGCGATCGCCGCCTGCGAGGCGAGGGATTCCGCCAGCCTCTGGTCGGCGGCCGAGAACGGCACGACCTCGCCCGTGCGCGGATCCTGCGCGTTGATCAGCTGCAGGACGCCGATGGTCTCCCGCTCGTGGTTGGTCATCGGCACGGTGAGGAAGGACTTCGAGCGATAGCCGGTCTTCTTGTCGAAATTGCGCGTGCCGGTGAAGTCGAAGCCGTCCGCCGCATATGCATCGGCGATGTTCACCGTCTTGCCGGTCAGCGCGGCGTAGGCCGCCACCATGCTGTGGTTCGGCTTGCCGTCCTTGCCGACGAGATGGATCGGATAGAAAGGGATGGGATTGCCGGTCGTGCCGCCGAGGTAGTACTTCATGCTCGAGGTGCGCATGATCTCGAAGCGCAACGCGGTTCCGTCCTCGGTCAGGCGGTACAGCGTCCCGCCGTCGGCCCGGGAGATCGACTTCGCCGCGGTCAGGATGGTCTCGAGCAGCCGGTTGATGTCGCGCTCGGCCGAGAGCGACGCACCGATGGCGTGCAGCTGCTCCAGGCGCTGGACGAGGTCGTCGGCCGCGGTGCGGCCCTCGCCCGTGAAGCCCAGCACTTGCGTGGTGTCGACGACGCGGCTCATGCGGGAGGCGCGTGCGCCCGCGCTACTTGATGCAGACGGAACGCACTTCCTTGATATGGGTGACGCCCGCCAGGCATTTCTCCATGCCGTCCTGCTTCAGGGTCTTCATGCCCTCTTCGAGGCAGATGGCCAGCATCTCGGCCACGCGCGCATGCTCCTGGATGGCCTTTTTCAGGCGGTCCGAGCCGACGAGCAGCTCGTGCAGGCCGCAGCGCCCCTTGAAGCCGCCGCCGCCGCACTTGTCGCAGCCCACCGGCTTGTAGAAGGTGAGCTGCCCCTTGTCGTTGCCGTAGTTCTTCACCCACTCCTTGTACACCGCCTCCATGGCGCCTTTCGGATCGGCCTTGAAGCGCGAGGTGTTCTGCAGCTCGTCGCAGTACTCGCGCAGGAACGCGGTCAGCTCCGCGGGCTCCGGCGTGTACGCCTGCTTGCAGCTGCACAGGCGCTTCGCGAGCCGCTGCGCGAGGATGCCGAGCAGGGCGTCGGAGAAGTTGAACGGATCCATCCCCATGTCGAGGAGGCGGATGATCGACTCGGGCGCGGAGTTGGTGTGCAGCGTCGCGAACACGAGGTGGCCGGTGAGCGAGGCCTCGATGCCGGTGGACGTGGTCTCCTTGTCGCGCATCTCGCCGACCATGATGATGTCCGGGTCGGCGCGCAGGAACGCCTTCATGACGGTCGCGAAGTCCAGGCCCGCCTTCTTGTTCACCTGCACCTGGCGCAAGCCCTTCTGCGTGATCTCGACCGGGTCCTCCGCGGTCCAGATCTTGGTATCGGGCGTATTGAGGTACTTGAGCACGGAGTGCAGCGTCGTCGTCTTGCCCGAGCCCGTCGGGCCGCAGACGAAGAACAGGCCGTAGGGCTTGCCCACCACGTCCTTCAGCTTCTCCTCGTTCTGCTTGGTGAAGCCCATCTTGTCGAGCGGCATCGGCTCGCCGGCGGCCAGGATCCGCATGACGATGTCCTCGACCCCTCCAGCGGTCGGGATGGTGGCCACGCGCAGCTCGATGTCGAGCGGCCCGAACTTCTTGAACTTGATCTTGCCGTCCTGCGGCCGGCGCTTCTCCGAGATATCCAGGTCGCACATGATCTTGATGCGCGCCGCGATCGCCGCCCGGTAGCTCGCCGGCACCTCGATGTACGGCCCCAGCGAGCCGTCGCGCCGGAAGCGGATCTCGGTCTTCGATTTGCCTGGATAGGGCTCGATGTGAATGTCGGACGCGCCCTGGTTGTAGGCGTCAACGATCACCTTGTTCACGAGCTTGACCAGCTCGTTGTCGGCAGCCGCGGAGGCCTCGTCGGCCGACGCGCCCTCGAGGACGCCCTCCTCCTCCTCGTCCATCCCGGACAGGATGTCGCCGATGTCGCCCATGTCCGCGGCCTCGGCGCCGTAGAACAGGTTCACCGTCTCCTTGAACTCGCGCTGCGTCGTGACGCGGTAGACGATGCGCGCCTTCGGAAACACGTTCGAGGCGATGCGCGAGCTGCGGATGCGCTCGGGATCCAGGCAAAGCACCACCAGGCCTTCCTTGGTGTCGTCGATCGGCAGCCACTGGTTCTGCTCGACGTACTCGCGCTTGAGGTTCTTGAGCAGCTCCATCGGCTTCACGCGGTCCTGCCGGAATGCCTCGTACGGCACGCCGAAGAACTTCGAAAGCGCCGCGCCGATCGCCGGCGTCTTCACCTGGAACTCCTCGACCAGCACCTGCTCGATGTCCACCGCCTTCTTGCGCGCCTGGCGCGAAGCCAGCTCGAACTCGCCCGCCGAGAGCACGGCGTCCGAGATCAGGTAGTCGTACTTCGTCTTGACCAGCGACGGCTTCTGCCGCTGGCGGAAGGCGATGGCCAGCGTCTGCGCGAGCTCGCCGACGCCGTCCTCGGCAAGCGCGCCGAACGGCACCCCCGCCTTGTTGTTGATTATCTGGATGACGCCGATCAGCTCCTGGGTCTGTCCGTCCAGGATGGGCGCGACCAGCTGCTGCTTGGTGCGATAGCCGGTGCGCTTGTCGACCTCCTGCAGGAAACGCAGGTTCGCGTTGATCGCCTTGAGCTCCGCGTCGTCGTAGCAGTCGCGGATGTTGATCGTCTTCTTGGACAGCGCCACGTAGCCGGCGATCGAGTGCTCCGCGATGGGCAGCTTCAGGTCCTTGAAGGAGTTCAGGCCGGTCTTCACCTTCGAGACGATGGCCTGGCGGTCTTCGCTCACCGAGTAGATGGTGAGGCGGTCCGCGTTGAACAGCACGCAGATGTCCGCGCTCACCTCGAGCATGATCTCGTCGATGTTCGAGGTGGCGTGGATCTTGTTCGTGACCGCCTGCAGCTGCTTCTGGAACGCCAGGCGGACGCTGACGTCGGCCTGCGGCGAAGCGTGCGGGCTGAGAACGGCGCTCATCGGGAACCCCTCAAGTCGAGCCTGCGGCCAATGCTATCCCCCGGGCCGCAAACATTCAACCGCCAGCCCCCTGATTCTTGGGCGCTTTTCACGCTCCGCGCGCGCGCCGGGGTCAAAATTCGAAAACCTGGTTGTTCTGCAGCATGCGCGGCTGCACCCGCCCCGAGGACTCCTCGATCTCCTGCATGGTGAGCTCGGTCTCGCCGGGCTTCAGGTGGGTGACGTACACCTCGGCATCGCCCTCGAACTTCGCCAGCTCCTCGGCGAGCATCGACGGGCACAGATGCTTGGAGAGCTCGGCCAGATGCCGCTCCTTGTCCGCGAACGCGGTTTCGATGATCAGGTACTTGAGGTTGTCGATGCGGTTCACGATCTCCCAGAGCGCATCGTTCGGCCCGGTATCGCCGGTGAATACCAGGCTGCCCTCGCCGCTATCGAGGTGAAAGCCGACGGCGGGCACGGTATGGACGGCCGGCAGCGGCGTGAAAGCGCGTCCCGCGAGGGACAGCGTGCGGCCCAGCTCGAGCGGCTCGTAGCGCATGAACGGCGCCTCGGGCGTCGGCACCTGCGTGAAGTCGGGCCAGATGTCCCAGTTGAAAATGTGCTCGCGCAGGATGGCGATCGTCTCGGGCACCGCGTGCACGCGCACGGGCTGGGCGCGCATGCCCCCCACGGTGTCGGCGATGAAGGCAATCGAGGTCACGTGATCCAGGTGGGAGTGCGTAACCAGGATGTGATCGACCAGCGAAAGCTCCGTGAGCGAAAGCTCGCCGACGCCGGTGCCGGCGTCGAGCAGCACGTCGCCGTCCACCAGGAACGACGTCGTGCGCAGGTGGCGACCGCCGATGCCACCGGAGCAGCCGAGGACCTTGAGCCTCACGCGCGGCCTATTTCTCGTCGAAGACCGTCACCCCGTTCCAGCCAGCGGGGGGCGGATCGCGCCGCAGCCCGGCCACGCGTTCTGCGTAGATCTGGTAGAGGGCGCAGTCCGGATTCATGCGCTGAAGATTGAGCAGCGCGACCTCGACCTGGTCCCAGGTCTGCGCGCGGTAAGCGCGCAGCGCCTGGTTCCAGAGCTTGAGCTCCTCCTGCACCTTGCGGTCGACCTCGGACTCCAGTCCCAGCGGCTCGTAGATGGTGACCGACTCCTCCTTGCCCTTCACCTTGACGCGATCGACCTCGCGGAACACCACGTCCTTCACCTGGCTGCGGGTCGCCTCGCCCACCAGGATGCCGACCCCGTAGCCCTTGGTGCGGCCTTCCAGCCTCGAGGCGACGTTCACCGGGTCGCCCATCACCGTATAGGCGCGACGTATCTGCGATCCCATGTCGCCCACGCGCACGTTGCCGGTGTTGACCCCCACGCCGATCTTCAGCGTCGGCCAGCCGCGCGCGGCGAACTTCGCGTTCAGGACGGCGCACTCCTTCTGCATGTCGAGCGCGGCGAGCACGCCGTTCCTCGCGTGCAGCGCGTCCTCCACGGGGGCGCCCCAGAATGCCATGATGGCGTCGCCGATGTACTTGTCGAGCGTGCCGCGGTGGCGACCGCGGATGATGCCGCTCATGTCGGTGAGGTACTCGTTGATGTACTCGCGCAGCTCCTCGGGCTTGAGGGCCTCCGAGATGCCGGTGAAACCGCGCACGTCGGAGAACAGGATGGTGAGCTCCGCGGCGCGCGGCTCCATGTTGTACTTCTCCGGATCGCGCGCCATGCGGTCCACGAGCTCGGGCGGCACGTACTGGCCGAAGAGCTCGGTGAACTGGCGCTTCGAGCGCGCCTCGACGAAGTAGCCATAGGCCATGTTGACCGTGTACAGCGACACCGTCATCAGGATCGAGGCGGCGAGCGGCAGGACCATGTCCGCCTCGGTCCAGATGGCGATGTTGAGTCCGGTCACGCCCGCGAGCCCCGCGAGCGTGACGAGCGTCGCGTACAGCGGCGCGAGCATCGGGATGAGCAGCGACAGCGCGACGCCGCCGATCAGCAGCAGCACGACCTCGGCGCCGAGCATGTACGGCGGCTTGAGCTTGATCGCCTTGTCGAGGATGCCGGCGATCAGGTTGGCGTGCACTTCCACGCCCGGGAACACGTTGTCGACCGGCGTCGAGCGCAGGTCGAGCAAGCCGGGCGCGGTCGTGCCGACCAGCGCGATCTTGCCCTTCAGGCGCTCGGGCGGCACGCGGCCGGCGACCACGTCGGCGAGCGACACGTAGGCGAAGCTGAACTTGTGTCCCCGGTACGGGATGAGCGCGCTCGCCGTCTCGTCCACGGGGATCTGCAGCGGCCCGACCTGCAGCCACTCCAGCCCCGAGTAGCCGCGTTGCAGGAAGCGATCCGGCGCGTAGCCCGGCTCCACCTTGGGAAAGCCGAGGATGGTGCGCACCACGGCGAGCGACAGCGCCTCGTAGTACGCGCCGTCCAGCTCCGCGATCATCGGCACGCGCCGCACCACGCCGTCGGCATCGGTGAGCGGATTGAAGTGACCGGCGCTCGCCGCGCTCTCCAGCAGCTGCGCCAGGTTGCCGCCGTAGCCCACCCACGTCGTGAACGGAATATTGCGCCCCTGGAAGGTGCCCTTGGGCAGCACCGGCCCGGGGATCGCCGCGATGCGCTTGGCGTTCTGGTCGCTGTTCAGGTAGTAGCCGAGCACCACCGGCTTGCCCTTGAGCGCGCGCGCAAACCGCCCGTCGTTGTCGAGCCGGGGGCGCAACTCCCGCAGCGCCTGGTGAAAAGCCGGCAGCTCCTTCAGCTCGCCCTGCGCGAGCGACTCGAGGGCGCGCAGGCCCGAGGAATGGTCGGCCTCGGCGAACACCACGTCGAAGGCCACGATCGCGACCTGGTATCGGTCGAAGAGCTTGTCGACGACATCGGCCATGACGTCGCGCGGCCACGGCCAGCGCGCGACTTCCTGCAGGCTCTTCTCGTCGATGTCGAGAATGACGATGCGCTCGTCCACGCCGCCCGGCATGGTGAGCTGCAGCCGCGCGTCGTAGATGATGTTATCGAGCTGCGTGATGAAGGGGACTTCGTAGTACCGGGCCGCGTGCCCGATGAAGAACAGCGTGATGACGAGCCCGAGGATGATGCGCGCCAGGTGCTGTTTCATCGGGGCTCCGTCGGCGCGGCGGGGCCGGGCGCGGGGCGCGCAGGGGCCCCGCGGCTCATCCCTTCAGGAAGAACTCCATCTTGACGCCGGCGAGCTCGATGACGTCGTGGTCCTTGAGCGAGTGCGGCGCGGTGCCGATGCCCTGCCCGTTCACCGACGGGGGATTGGCGCCCTCGACGTGCGTGATGAAATAGCCCTGCGGGCGGCGCGTGAGCACCGCCACCTGCACGCCCGGCTTGCCGAGCGTGGTGAGCGGCTTGGCGAGCTCGAGCTCCTTGCCCGCGTTCGCCCCCGAGAGGATCTGGATCGCGCCGAGCGGCTGGCCGGGCCTGGGCGCCGCAGCGGCGCTCGCCGCCGCAGGCGCAACCGACGCGGTCGCTGCGGGTGCGGGCGATGCTGCGGGCGCCGCCGGCACTGGGGTCGGCGTGGTCGCGTGCGGCGCGGGGATCGGCGTGGTGGCAGTCGGCGAGGCCGGCGCTTTCGCCTTGTCCGCCGTGCCGGCTGAAGCGGCGCTCGCCGCCGCCTGCTGCGCGGCGCTCGCGCGGACGGCTTCCGCGCCGCTCGCGCCCATCGCCTTGGCCTGGTCGGCCGCCGCGCGCATCGCGGACGGGCGCAGCACCATCGTCTTCTCGAAATCGGCCTTGTCCACCGTGGCGGCAGCCGGCACCGGGGTATCGGCGATGAACTTCAGCCGGTACTTGCCCAGCTCGACCACGTCGTTGCTCTGCAGGAAGTGCTTCTTGACCGGATTGCCATTGACCAGCGTCCCGTTGGTGCTGCCGAGATCCTCGAGGAAGCAGTCGTTCAGGATGGTGACGATGACCGCGTGCTCGCCGCTCACCGCGAGGTTGTCGATCTGGATGTCGTTGTGGGGCTTGCGGCCGATGCTGGTGCGCTCCTTGACGAGGGGGATCTCCTTGAGCACCAGCCCGTCCATGCTGAGTATCAGTTTCGCCATAGCCAACCCCTGGAGCTCATTTTAGCCATCCCAGAAACCTCCCCACCACGCCGCGGGCGGCGGGGTACTCCCGCAGGACGCGCACGAGTATAACCGAAACGTTGTCCCGCCCCCCGTTGTCATTGGCCATCTGCACCAGCTGCTGCGCGGCGAGCGGCAGGTTGGCGCCGAGCGCGTCGAGCGTCATCTCGATGTCCTCGTCCGCGACCATGTCGCACAGCCCGTCGGAGCACAGCAGGTAAATGTCCCCGGGGCGCGTCTCGTACTCCCGGATCTCGGGCTCCACGCTCGGGTCGATGCCCAGCGCCCGCGTGACGAGGTTCTTGTGCTGTGCGTGCTTCGCCTGCTCCGCCGAGATGAGACCCGAGTCGATCTGCTCCTGCAGCAGGGAGTGGTCGCGCGTGATCTGCTTGAGCGCGCCCTCGCGCATGCGGTACAGGCGCGAATCGCCGAGATGCGCGACCAGGGACTTGTTGTCGTAGAACAGGCACATGACGAGCGTCGTGCCCATGCCGGCGTACTGCGGCTGGCTCTGCGCCGCCTGGTAGATGGCGGCGTTCGCCTTCATCACCTGTTCGCGCACCAGACGGGGCGCGACGATCTTCTGCGTCTCCGGATCGACGTCGTAAGGCCTGACACGCGTGAGCAGGTCACGCAGCTCGGTGGTGATCACCGAGGTCGCCATGCCGCTCGCCACCTCGCCCGCGTTGTAGCCGCCCATGCCGTCGGCGAGCACCGCGATGCCGTTGGCGGCGTCGGCCGCGACCGAGTCCTCGTTGTGCGAGCGCACCATGCCCGGATCGGTGCAGGTGGCGAGCTCCAGCGCCTGGCTCAGGTCCATCGCGCTCAGAGCTCGATGTCGACGCTCGTCACCCGTCCGCCCGCGGCTGCCGGGCCTGCGCCCCCGCCCGCGGCGGCCGCGCGCAGCGCCGCGGCGAACTCCTCGCCGCTCTGGTAGCGCTCGTCGGGATTCTTGGCGAGCGCCCGGGCGAGGAACGCCACGATGCCGGGCGCCACGCCCGGATTCACCGACTGGATGTCGGTCGGCGGCTCGTTGGCGATCTTGTACATGAGCTGCGCCATCGACTCCCCTTCGAAGGGGAGCCGGCCGCACAGCATCTGGTACAGGCTCACGGCGAGCGAAAACAGGTCCGAGCGACCTTCGATCTTCTTGCCGGCGAGCTGCTCGGGCGACATGTAGGAAGGCGTGCCCAGCACCATGCCGGTCTTCGTCTTCGAGGAATCGGTGAGCCGCGCGATGCCGAAGTCCGTGAGCTTCAGCGTGTCGGTCTCGGGGTGGTACATCATGTTGGCCGGCTTGATGTCCCGGTGCACGACGCCCTGCTTGTGCGCGTAGCCGAGCGCCTCTGCCGCGCGCGCCACGATCGACACCACCCGCTCGGCCGGCAGCAGGTTGCCCGCCTTCACGAACGGCGCGAGATCGCCGCCCTTCAGGAGCTCCATGGCGATGTAGCAGAAATCGTGCTCCTCGCCCGTGTCGAAGATGGTGACGATGTTCGGGTGCGACAGCCGCCCCGCGGTCTCCGCCTCGCGGAAAAAGCGCTCCTTCACCTCCGCGAGCTCGTCGGGCTCGAACTCCTGCGCAAGCGCCATGGTCTTGATCGCCACCTCGCGGCCGATCTTCGGGTCCTTGCCGAGGTAGACCACGCCCATCGCGCCCTTGCCCAATTCCTTTTGCACCTCGAAGCGCCCGAACTTGGGCTTCTCGCCGGCCGCGAGGTTGAGCGAGCCGCCGGGGTGGCTGGAAGCGGCGCCGAGCATCACGGTCTCGGAGAGCTGCTTGGCGCGCGACAAGCGCTGCTCGAGGTCCTTATACTTCGGGTCGTAGTCGTGCATGTGGCGGAACACGGTCTCCGCCTTGTTGAACTGGCGCTTGCGCTCGAAATCGAGCGCAAGCGCGTAGAGATTGTCCATCACCGCCGCCGACATCGGCACCTGGCGGAACTTGTCCCAGGCGAGATCCAGCTGCCCCTGCGCCTGGTAGGCGATGCCGAGCATGCGGTTCGACTCGGCGGAGGACTCGTCGGACTTCACTTTCGCCGCCTCGGTCACGATGAAGCGCTTGGTCACCAGGGCCACGTGCCCCACGAGCAGCAGCGTGGCCGGCACCATCAGCTGCATCCAGGTGTTCTGCGTGGTCATGAGCACGAAGTGCACGGCGAGCAGCGCGCCGAGCGCGAGCGCCGTGACCAGCGCGGCCGGCGCGGCCTTGAGGCGCGGCAGCAGGATCACGAGGTAGAGCGCCACCAGCACGAACACGCCCTTTTCCGCCATCCAGGCCCAGGCGGGTGAGACGAAGAAATGCTCCTGCAGGATGGACGACACCGAGTGCGCGAGCGTCAGCACCGGCGCCATGGCGGGCGAGACCGGCGTCACCGAGGTGGTGCCGACGCCCGCGGCGGTCGCGCCGATGAGCACGATCTTGTCCGCGTACTTCGCGGCCGGGATCTTGCCCGTGATCACGTCGTAGAACGAGTCCACCGGGAAGGCGGGGCGCCCTTCGCGATCCTTGTAGAAGTAGGTGTACATCTGCAGCGCCGGGTCGGTGCCGATATTGAGGCGTCCCAGCGACACGCCTTCGAGCGCGCGGATGCGGATGTCGGTCGGCGCGAGGTTGAGGCTCTTCGCCGCGATCATCAGCGACAGCGACGGGAAGTGCTGGTCGAAGTAGCGCAGCACCAGCGGCTCGGTGCGGATGCCGCCGTCCACGTCGGGATTGGCGTTCAGGTGCCCCAGTCCGGCGGCGGCGCGCCCGAGACTTTCAAGGGGGTAGTACACCTCGGCCGCCGGCAGCGCACCGAAGTCTTCCGCGCCTGCCGGAATCGCGTTGCGCGCGACGAATTCCGGCAGCGCCCGGTCCGGCCTGCCGCGCGGAATGTCGATGGTGAAGAGCATCGGCAGCAGCACGTTGCCCGCCCGCTCGTAGCTCCCGGCGAGACGCCGATCGGTATTGAGCGCCGCCTCCGCCTCCTGCAGCAGCGCGAGCATCGACTCGCGCTCGGCGCCCGGGGGCGCGGCCGGGTCCGCGCGTGCGGCGATCTCGAGCAGCTTCGTGATGTACTGGTAGCCGGGGTCGATCTGCGGCTCGAACAGGAACAGCGTGTTGGCGACGACCTTCGCCTTAGCCCCGGCAAGCAGATCGGTCATGCGCGCGTGTACTTCGCGCGACCAGGGCCAGCGGCCGATGTTGGCGATGGAGGTGTCGTCGATCGCGATCACCGCGATGCGGTCGCTCGGCGCGCGCGACGTCGCCTGGACGCCGAGATCGTAGGCCTTGCGCTCGAGGCTCTGCAGGAGGTCGCCCCCGCCCGCGAACAGCATCGCGACCACGACGACGAGGCCGAGGAACCAATCGGTCTTCCAGAATGCCGCTTTCATGCCTGGGCCCTCCCCGATCCGCTGTTGTCGCTCGAGGCGGCCCGGCCTCCGACAACCTTTCTTGAAACAGCCGTCTGGACCGCATTCTTGCAGTCGAAACTAAGCTGCGTCAAATGTTTACGGATCAGGTGCCCAGGATCTGACCCGACTGGATGCCGGCCTCGGCCGCGGCGACCTTCTTGCCGTCGCCGAGCTTGACCTTCCCGGCGTGGATGCGCCCGCCCTGCGCGGCGACGACGAGCCGCCCGTCCTCCACGCCGAGAACCTCGCCCACCTTGCCGCGCACCGCGCCGAAGGTGCGCGTGCGCTCCTTGCGCGAATCGAACAGCTGCAGCCGTGCCCCGTTCAGCGTCGTCCAGGCGCCGGGCGCCGGATCGCAGCCGCGGATCAGGTCGTGGATCACGTCGACGCGGTTCGCCCAGTTGATTCGCGCCTCGGCGGACCGGAACCAGCCCTCGTAGGTCGCCTGCGCCTCGTCCTGCACGGTCTCGGTGTGCCTGCCCGCCGCGACCAGGTCGGCGGCCTCCAGCATCGCCGCCACGCCCATCGGGAAAAGGCGCTCGAAGTAGACGGTGCCCAGCGTGTCGTTCTCGCCGATGGGGGTCTTCCTCTGCAGGATCACCGCCCCTTCGTCCAGGCCGTCGGTCGGCCGGAAGATCGTGAGCCCGGTCTCGGTGTCGCCCAGCGTGATCGGCCAGTTGATGGACGACGGCCCGCGGTACTTCGGCAGCAGCGACGGGTGGTACTGGATCGTGCCGTGCCTCGGCAGCTTCACGAAGTCCTGCGGCGCGAATTGCAGCACGAACGCCATGATGCCGATGTCCGCGTTCGCCGCCTTCATCGCCTCGGCGGCTTCCGGCGCCTTCAGCGACTTGAACTGGTGGACCTTGAGGCCCTTTTCCTGCGCGGCCGCGCGCAGCGCGTCGGGGCGCGCGCCCTCCTTCTCGGGCGCGCAGAACACCGCGCTCACCTCGTCGCCGCGCGCGAGGAAGGCCTCGAGCACCGCCTTGCCGAAATCCTGCTGGCCGATGATGGCGATGCGCATCTCAGGCCGCCTTCTTCGGCGGGAGCGAGAACGCGCCGGACTGCCTCAGGGCGCCGATCTTCGCCTCGTCGTACTGGAGGACTTCCTTCAGGACCTCGTCGGTGTGCTCGCCGAGCGTCGGCGAACGCTTGATCACCGCGGGCGAAGCCGAGAGCTTGATCGGCATGCCGACGTTGAACCACTTGCCGCGCTGCGGATGGTCGAGCTCGACCCACATGTCGCGGCCGCGCACGTGCTCGTCGTTGGCCAGGTCCTCGGTGCTCATGATCGGCCCGCAGGGCACGTCCAGCGGATTCAGGATCGCCATCAGCTCGCGCTTGGTGTGCTTGAGCGCGAACTCGCCGATCAGCTCCCACATCTCGGCCTGGTTCTTGCGTCGGTCGGCGATCTTCGCGAACTTGGGATCGGTGGCGAGCCCGGGCACGCCGAGCGCAGGCCCGATCAGCTTCGCAAGCGGCTCCCACACCGCTTCCTGCACCACGATATAGAGGAAATCGTTGGGGCCGCCCGGCTTGCAGCGAATGGCGTTGCCGAGCTGGCCGCCGCCGGAGTCGTTGCCCGCACGCGGCACCGCGCCCATGCCCTGGTGCGTCGGCACCGAGAACTCCGAGAGCCCGCCACGCGTGAGTCGCTGGTGGTCGCGGAACTTCACGCGGCACAGGTTCATCACGCCGTCCATCATCGCCACCTCGACGTACTGGCCCTGTCCGGTCTTCTCCGCCTGGCGCAGCGCCGCGAGCAGGCCGATGGCGAGGTGCAGCCCCGTGCCCGAATCGCCGATCTGCGCGCCGGTGACGAAGGGCGGGCCTTCCGGCACGCCAGTGGTGCTCATTGCGCCGCCCATCGCCTGCGCGACGTTCTCGTAGGCCTTGAAGTCGGCGTAGGGGCCGCTCGAGCCGAAGCCCTTGATCGAGCCCATGACGATCTTCGGGTTTAGCTCGTGGATCTTCTCCCAGGTGAAGCCGAAGCGATCGAGCACGCCCGGGCCGAAGTTCTCCATGACGATGTCGCACTTCTTCAGCAGGTCGACGAACACCTGCTTGCCCTCGGCCGTCTTCATGTTGACCGTGATCGAGCGCTTGTTGCAGTTGAGCATCGTGAAGTAGAGCGAGTCCGCGTTCGGCACGTCGCGCAGCTGCCCCCGCGTGGCGTCGCCCGCCGGGTTCTCGAACTTGATCACGTCCGCGCCCATCCAGGCGAGCAGCTGCGAGCAGGTCGGCCCCGCCTGCACGTGGGTCATGTCGAGAATGCGGACTCCCTTGAGCGCTTGCATCTGGTTCTCCGGGTGACTATTTCTTCTTGGCGGCCGACGGGTTGAGGCTCGTGATGCGGCCGCTCTCGGTGCCCGCGGTCTCGTCGATCATCGCGTTGATGAGCGTCGGCTTCCTCGAGCGCATCGCCTCCTCCATCGCCTTTCTCAGCTCGGCCTTCGTGGTGGCGTACACGCCCACGCCGCCGAAGGCCTCCATGATCTTCTCGTAGCGCGCATTCTTCACGAACACGGTAGGCGCCGGGTCGCGCCCGGTGGGATCGACATCGGTGCCCTTGTACACGCCGTTGTTGTTCAGGATCACGATGCACACCGGCAGATCGTAGCGGCAGATGGTCTCCACCTCCATGCCGGAGAAGCCGAACGCGCTGTCGCCCTCGACCGCGATGACCTGCTGGCCGGTGGTGACGGCCGCGGCCACGCAATAGCCCATGCCGATCCCCATGATCCCCCACGTGCCCACGTCGATGCGCTTGCGGGGCTTGTACATGTCGACGATGCTGCGCGTGAAGTCGAGCGCGTTGGCGCCCTCGTTCACGAACATCGCCTCGGGGTTCGCCTTCACGATGTCGCGCACCACGTTGAGCGCGCTGTGGAAGCTCATCGGCGCCGGATCCTTCGCCAGCGTCTCGGCCATCTTCGCGACGTTCTTCCCCTTGCGCTCCTGGATCGCGCCCAGCCATTCCGCCGGCGGCTTGGGCCAGCCCGCGCCGATGCCGGCGAGCAGCGCCTGCACGCAGGAGCCGATGTCGCCGACCACCGGCGCGTCGATGCGCACGTTGCTGTCGGCCTCCTGCGGCCAGATGTCGACCTGCACGAACCGCTGCCCGCCCCAGTCCTTCGCGCTCTTGCCGCCCCAGGTCTTGCCCTTGCCGTGCGAGAGCAGCCAGTTGAGGCGCGCGCCGATCAGCATCACCACGTCGGCCTCGGGCAGCACGAAGGAGCGGGCGGCCGAGGCGCACTGCTCGTGCGTGTCGGGCAGCAGGCCCTTCGCCATGGACATGGGCAGGTAGGGAATGCCGGACTTCTCGACCAGCGCGCGGATGTCGGCGTCGGCCTGCGCGTAGGCCGCGCCCTTGCCGAGGATGATGAGCGGCTTCTTCGCGCCCTTGAGCAGATCGAGGGCGCGCTTCACGGCCTCGGGCGCCGGAATCTGGCGCGGCGCCGGATCCACGACCTGGATGAGCGTGCGGCGCGCGGTCTCGGCGTCGATGCTCTGCGCGAAGAGCTTGCCCGGCAGGTCGAGATAGACGCCGCCCGGTCGCCCCGACACCGCGGCGCGGATGGCGCGCGCGATGCCCACGCCGATGTCCTCCGCGTGCAGCACGCGGAAGGCCGCCTTGGCGTGCGGGCGGGCGATCGCGAGCTGGTCCATCTCCTCGTAGTCGCCCTGCTGCAGATCGACGATCTCGCGCTCGCTCGAGCCGCTGATCAGGATCATCGGGAAGCAGTTGGTGGTCGCGTGCGCGAGCGCGTTGAGGCCATTGAGGAAGCCGGGCGCCGACACCGTGAGGCAGATGCCCGGCTTTTGCGTGAGGAAGCCGGCGATGGAGGCGGCGTAGCCCGCGTTCTGCTCGTGGCGGAACGCGAGCACGCGCAGCCCGTCGGCCTGCGCACGGCGCGTGAGGTCGGTGATCGGGATGCCCGGCAGCCCGTAGATCGTGTCGATGCCGTTCAGCTTCAGCGCGTCGATGACGAGCTGGAAGCCGTCGAGCTGCTGCGCCTGCGCGCCGGTAGCAATGTGCGGTTCGACGGTGCCCATGATGGCCTCCTCGAGAGGAGCGGTATGGTAAGAAGCGCCCCTCGCAGGGGGCCTTGACTCAGGTCAAGGGTCTAAAATCCGGCCTCCGATGACCGCCTATCCGAGCCACCCGCAGCGTAACAGCATCCGCCTGCAGCTGCGCCAGAACCAGCTGCTGCGGGGCCTCAGCGCATCGCAGTGGAGCGAGCTCGAGCCGCTGCTCGCGGTCGCCGACTACCGCAAGGGCGAGCCGCTGGTGCGCCAGGGCGACGAGGAAATGGAGCAGATCTTCATCCTCGAGGGCATGCTCAAGCGCGTCGTCTCCAACCCGGAAGGGCGCGAGATGATCCTGCGCTTCGCCGCCGAGACCGAGATGGACACCTCGTACGCGGCGTGGCGCCTGAGGACGCCCGTGCCCTACTCCATCGTCGCGGTCACCAAGGTGCGCACCGCGGAGCTGCCCATGCCGCAGTGGGCGGAGTTCCTCGAGGGCCACCCGGACGTGAAGCAGCGCTTCGAGTACGAGGTAATGAAGCTGATGAGCGAGGTGATGGCGCACACCATCACCCTGCACCTGCTCGACGCGCCGGGGCGGCTGCTGCGCTTCCAGCGCAAGCACCCCGAGCTCTCCGGACGCATCCCGAAGAAGGAGCTCGCCGCCTACCTCAACCTCACGCCCGAGACGCTCTCGCGCCTCAAGCAGCGGCTGGGCAAGGGCGCGTAGCGCGCGCCTAGCCGCCGCGCAGCTTGCGGATCGCGGCCGAGATGAGCGGCCAGAACAGCAGGAGGAAGGCGAGGCTGGTGATGGAGGCGACCAGCGGCGTCTCGAAGAAGATCGCCATGTCCCCCGCGGAGAACAGCATTGCCTGGCGGAACGCGGCCTCGGCGTTGTCGCCCAGCACGACGGCGAGCACCAGCGGCGCCAGCGGATACTGCAGCTTCCTGAAGAAGTAGCCGAGCACGCCGAACACCACCACCATCCACACGTCGAACAGCGCGTTGTTGACCGTGTAGGCGCCGATCGAGCAGATGACGATGATGATGGGCGCGATCACCGAGAAGGGGATGCGCAGGATCGCCGCGAACAGCGGCACGCAGGTGAGCACCACGATGAGGCCCGCGATGTTGCCGAGGTACATTGAGGCGATGAGGCCCCAGACGAAGTCCTTCTGCTCGATGAACAGGAGCGGACCGGGCTGCAGGCCCCAGATGAGCAGGCCCCCGAGCAGCACCGCCGCCGTGGGCGATCCCGGCACGCCGAGCGTGAGCATGGGGAGCAGGGCCGACGTGCCGGCGGCGTGCGCCGCGGTCTCCGGCGCGACGATGCCCTCGACCTGCCCGGTGCCGAATTTGTCGCCGTCCCTGGAAAAGCGCCGCGCCACGCCGTAGCTCATGAAGGACGCGGGCGTCGCGCCGCCCGGGACGATGCCCATGAAGCAGCCGACGGCGGAAGAGCGCAGCGAGGTGAGCCAGTAGCGCGGCAGCTCCTTCCAGGTCTCCAGCACCACGCGCATGTTGAGCTTCGCCTTCGTGCCGCGGAACTCCAGCCCTTCCTCCAGCGTGAGGAAGATCTCGCCGATGCCGAACAGTCCGATCACGGCCACCAGGAAATCGAAGCCGGTGAGCAGGTGCGTGAAGCCGTACGTCAGGCGCAGGGTGCCGGTGACCGGGTCGGTGCCCACGGCGGCGAGCGCGAAGCCCGTCATCATGGCGGCGATCGTCTTGTACGGCGGCTCCTTGCTCATGCCGACGAACGCGCAGAAGGTGAGCAGGTACACCGCGAAGAACTCGGGCGGGCCGAAGGCGAGCGCGAAATCCGCGATCAGCGGGGCGATGAAGGTGATCAGGATCACCGCCAGCAGCGCACCGACGAACGACGACGTGAACGCCGAGGTCAGCGCGCGGCCCGCCTGGCCCTTCTGGGCCAGCGGATAGCCGTCGAACGTGGTCGCCACCGACCAGGGCTCGCCCGGGATGTTGAACAGGATCGAAGTGATCGCGCCGCCGAACAGCGCGCCCCAGTAGATGCAGGAAAGCAGGATGATGGCCGAGGTCTGCCCTTCCGGGGTCTGCGCCATGCTGAAGGTGAGCGGCAGCAGGATGGCGACCCCGTTCGCCCCGCCCAGGCCGGGCAGCACGCCGATGATCACGCCGAGGATCACCCCGGTGAACATCAGCACGAGGTTGGTCGGCGTCAGCGCGACGCCGAAGCCGTGCATCAGGGACTGGATCTCTTCCATGTCGCTAGCCCACCCCGAGCAGGCGCTCGAGCGGGCCCTTGGGCAGGGGCACGAGGAACCACACTTCGAAGATCATGAACAGGATCACGCTGTGGCCCACCGAGACCACGCCGACCTTCCACCAGGGATACTTGCCGAGCCAGCGCATGAAGAGCGCCACGAACAAGATCGCCGAGACATAGATGCCGATCCAGCCGACGATCGCCACGTACACCGCCGACGGCACGAGCACGCTCAGCACGAGCTTGAGCTGCCCGCGCTCGACGAACGTGCGATTCTTCTCCGCCGGCATGAGCAGTGCGCGCACCAGCGTCACCGCCGAGGCTGCGCAGACGATCACGCCGAGGTAGAACGGAAAGTAGCCCGGCTGCGGGCCTTCGGCGAGCCAGCGCGCGCCCTGGCGCACGCTGTCGAAGATCACCAGGGCGCCGAAGGCGATGAACAGCAGCGCGATGCCGATCTCGGCGGTGCGCAGGCTGAACGCCGCGCGTCCGGCCGGTTCCTGCGACATGCCTTCCCCTCCCTCAGGTCAAAAAAAGGCCCGGCGCTGGCCGGGCCCGTGCTCCGCGCGCGGGGCTACTTCGCGATGAAACCCGCGGCCTTCATCAGCGAGACGTGGCGCGCTTCCTCCTTCGCCACCCACGCGGCGTACTCCTGGCCCTTGAGCCGCGTCTGGTTGAACGCGCCGCGCTCCATCAGGTCCTTCCACTCCGGCGTTGCGAACACCTTCGCGAACAGGCCCAGGTAGTAGTCGACGTGCTCCTGCTTGACGCCCGCCGGCATGAAGATGCCGCGCAGCATCAGGTAGTCGATGTCCAGCCCGGACTCCTTGCAGGTCGGGATGTCGGCCCACGACATCGTGTCGGTCACCTTCGCCTTGTAGGGCATGCGCTTCAGCTCGAACACGCACAGGGGCTTCAACTTGCCGCCGCGCCAGTGCGCCACCGCCTCGATCGGGTTGTTCACCGTCGAGTTCACGTGCCCGCCGACCAGCTGCGTCGCCACCGCGCCGCCGCCCTTGAAGGGGATGTAGGTGAACTTGGCGCCGGTCGCCTGCTCGATGGCCACGGTGATGATCTGGTCCTCCTGCTTGGCGCCGGTGCCGGCCATGCGGTACTTGCCGGGCCCCGCGGCCTTGGCCGCCGCGATGTAGTCCTTGGCGGTCTTGTAGGGCTTGTCGGCCTGCACCCAGAGAATGAAGTTGTCCAGCGCCAGCATCTGTACCGGCGTCAGGTCGCGCCAGTTGAACGGCGTATTGGTCGCGAGCGGGGTGGTGAAGAGGTTGGACAGCGTGATGATGATCTTGTGCGGCTCGCCCGCGGAATTCTTCACGTCGAGGAAGCCCTCGGCGCCCGCGCCGCCGGACTTGTTGATCGGCAGGATCGCGACTTTCGCCAGGTTGTGCTTGGCGACGATCGCCTGAACGGCACGCGCCATCTGGTCGGCGCCGCCGCCGGTGCCGGCAGGGATGATGAATTCGATGTTGCGCGTCGGTTCCCAAGCCTGCGCCGCTCCCACCCAGGTGAAAGCGATCGTCGCAGCAAGAACGCGCCGTACGCTGCTCTTCATAGATCCTCCTATGTCGGTAGTCCTGTTCGCCGCGGCGCACCATTCTGGCGCGGTACTGCCACGATCCATTCTGGGTTGTACCCGAATTGCCCCACATTGACCAGAGTCAAGATTTCCCGGTCGGCCTGCGATCCGCTCAAGCCTGCCCCAGCACGTACACGACGTAGAGCGCGCCGACGTAGACCACCGGAATGGCGGGCGCCAGCGCGCGGAACGGCGCGTAGTCGCGCGACTGGCAGGACTTCAGGACGAGGTAGCCCATGCCCATCAGCGCAAAAGCGGCGAGCCCCGCGGCGAAGTGCGCGCCCTGCATCTCGCGCAGGAGCGGCGCGCCGCTGTGGAACAGGTCCGCGATCGCGATGATCGTGACGTTGAAGGCGCAGCTGCCGTAGACGTTGCCCATGGCGATGCCGTAGGAGCGGCGCAAGGACGCCGCCACGGTCACCGAACCTTCGGGCAGCGTGGTGACGATGGACACGAGCAGCACGCCGATGAAGCTCGCGCTGATGCCCGAGGCTTCCGCGATGGCGTCGGCGCTGGAGGCGAGGTAGCGCCCCGCGAAGATCACCACGGCCGCCGAGCTGAGGAAGCCTATCCAGGCGTTTCGCGCGCTCGGCCGCGGGCCGCCGCCTTCCTCCTCCGCGGCCGCCGCGCGCCCGGCGAGGTACACCCGGCGCATGCCGTAGACGTAGCCGGCGCCGATCAGCAGCCCGCCGACGCTCGTCGGCCCGAGCACGCGGATGTCGCCGAAGGCGCCGAACAGGAGCGCCAGCGCGACCAGCCCGAGGCCGGTGAAGATGAGCAGCTCCGTGTCGCGCCCCTGATTGCCGAACAGGTTGGGCACGCCGAAGACGAGCGCCACCACGCCGATCACGAAGACGTTGATCATGTCGGCGCCGAACACGTTGCCGAGCGCGAGGCTGGGGTTCTTCTCCAGCCAGACCGCCGAAACGTTCACCGTCACCTCGGGGAGCGACGTGGCGATGCCCACCAGAAGCGTGCCCACCCAGAGCTTGCCCCAGCCGGTCGCCTCGGCCAGGTCGTCGCCGAAGCGCGCCAGGCCGATGCCCGCGCCGATCACGAAGGCGGAGCTGACGAGGAATACGACGATCGCGCCGGTCAGGGAGTCCATGGGTTCTTCGCGTGGTTCAGCCGGAAATGGCCGCGCGATTGTACACTTCGCGCGTGGACCTGCTGCTCGATCCGCACGCCTGGATCGCCTTCCTCACCCTCACCGCGCTCGAGCTGGTGCTGGGCATCGACAACATCGTCTTCATCTCCATCCTGGTGGACCGGCTGCCCGAGCGGCAGCGCGAGCTCGCGCGGCGCATCGGCCTGTTCCTCGCCATGTTCATGCGCATCGGGCTGCTGCTCACGATCGCCTGGATCATCGGCCTCACCGCGCCGCTGTTCACGGTGCTCGGCAACGAGATATCCGGGCGCGACCTGATCCTGCTCGCCGGCGGGCTGTTTCTCATCTGGAAGGCGACGGGCGAGATTCACGAGCTCTACGTGGACCAGGCGCAGCCGCGCGAGAACCTGGCGGCGACGGTGCGCGCCACCTTCGGCGCCATCATCGGCCAGATCATCGTCATCGACCTCGTGTTCTCGCTCGACTCGATCATCACCGCGGTCGGCATGGTGAACGACGTGCGCGTCATGATCGCCGCCGTGGTCGCCGCCGTCGCGCTCATGATGGTGGCGGCGGGGCCGATCGGGCGCTTCGTCTCGCGCCACCCGACGGTGAAAATGCTCGCCCTCGCCTTCCTCATCATGATCGGCATGGCGCTGGTGGCCGACGGGCTGGACTTCCACGTGCCCAAGGGCTACCTCTACTTCGCGATGGCGTTCTCGGTCGCGGTCGAGATGCTCAACCTGCGGCTGCGCCGGCGGCCGCCGGCCTAGAACAGCCCGACGACCTTCCCGTCCACCAGGTCGATCTTCTCCGCCGAGGGCACCTTGGGCAGCCCGGGCATGGTCATCATGTCGCCGCAGATCATGACCACGAACTCCGCGCCCGCGGCGAGGCGCACCTCGCGCACGTTGACCACGTGCCCGTCGGGCGCGCCGCGCACCTTGGCGTCGGTGGTGAACGAGGACTGGGTCTTCGCCACGCACACCGGGTAGTGCCCGTAGCCCGACTCCTGCAGCTGCTTGATCTGGTTGCGCACCTTGGCGTCCGCCGTCACCTCCGAGGCGCGGTAGACCTTCTTCGCGATCTTGTTGATCTTGTCCCACAGGGGATCGGCGTCCTCGTAGACGAAGCTCGGCTTCGAGGACTGCCCGCAGAGGTCCACGACCGTCTTCGCCAGCTCGGCGGCGCCCTTGCCGCCCTCGCCCCAGTGGTTGGCGAGCACCACGGGCACGCCGAGCTTCTTCATGCGCGCGGTGACCCGCTCGATCTCCGCCGGCGTGTCGAAGGTGAAGCGATTGATGGAGACCACGCACGGCATGCCGTAGACCTTGGTCACGTTCTCGACGTGGCGCTCGAGGTTGGCGAGGCCCTTCTCCAGCGCCTGGAGGTTCTCCTTGCTCACCTCCTTCACGTCCACGCCGCCGTGGTACTTGAGCGCGCGCATGGTGGCCACGATCACCGCGGCGCTCGGCCGCAGGCCCGTCTTGCGGCACTTGATGTCGAGGAACTTCTCCGCCCCGAGGTCGGCGCCGAAGCCGGCCTCGGTCACCACGTAGTCGGCGAGCTTGAGCGCGGACTGGGTGGCGATCACCGAGTTGCAGCCGTGCGCGATGTTGGCGAACGGCCCGCCGTGGATGAAGGCCGGGTTGTTCTCCAGCGTCTGCACGAGGTTGGGCGCGAGCGCGTCCTTCAGCAGCACCGTCATCGCGCCGTGCGCCTTGAGGTCCTTGGCATGCACCGGCTTCTGCTCCCGCGTATAGCCGACCACGATGTTGCCCAGGCGCTTCTTCAGGTCCTCGAGCGACGTGGCGAGGCAGAAGATCGCCATCACCTCGGAGGCGACCACGATGTCGAAGCCGTCCTCGCGCGGAAAGCCGTTGGCGGTGCCGCCCAGCGCGACGACGATGTCGCGCAGCGCGCGGTCGTTCATGTCGAGCACGCGCCGCCACTGGATGCGCCGCGGGTCGACGCCGAGCTCGTTGCCGTGGTTGATGTGGTTGTCGAGCATCGCCGCGAGCAGGTTGTTCGCGAGCTGGATCGCGCCGAAGTCGCCGGTGAAGTGGAGATTGATGTCCTCCATCGGCACCACCTGCGCGTAGCCGCCGCCCGCGGCGCCGCCCTTCACGCCGAACACCGGCCCGAGCGAAGGCTCGCGCAGGCAGATCACCGCCTTCTTGCCGATGTGGTTGAGCGCGTCGCCCAGGCCCACCGTGGTGGTGGTCTTGCCCTCGCCCGCCGGCGTCGGGCTGATGGCCGTCACCAGGATCAGCTTGCCGCCCTTGCGATCCTTGAGCGTATCCAGGTACTTGAGCGAGACCTTGGCCTTGTAGTGGCCGTAGGGCTCGAGGTGCTCCTCGGCGATGCCCAGGCGCTCGAGCGCCACCTTGCTGATGCGCTGCAGCTTCGCGGCCTGCGCGATTTCGATGTCGGACGGCATGGCGGATTCCCCGGTGAGTCTTGCGGACGCCGGGACTATAGGGGAGCGCGCGAGCGCCGCCCCTTGACGGCGGTCAAGCGCCGGACGAAGTCAGCGCGAGCGAGCGTCCCCTGCCGTAGCCCGGATCCGCGGGGCGCGTCCCACCCTTCTCGACCTTCACCGCGCAATACTTGAATTCGGGGATCTTGCCGAACGGGTCGAGCACCGGATTGGTCAGCAGGTTCGCGGCCGCTTCCTGGTAGGCGAAGGGGATGAACACCGCGCCGCGCGGCGTGCCCGCATCGGCGCGCGCATAGAGCGAAATCCGGCCGCGCCGCGACTCGACGGTGAGGAGGTCTCCAGGCTTCGCCTTCAGGGCCTCGAGGTCGAGCGGGTGCAGCGACACCACCGGCTCGGGCTCGATGGCGTCGAGCACGCCCGCGCGCCGCGTCATGGCGCCGGTGTGCCAGTGCTCGAGCTGCCGGCCGGTGATCAGCACCATCGGGTAGTCCGCGTCCGGCCGCTCGGCCGCCGGGATCAGGTCGGCGGGCACGAACTTGCCGCGCCCCGTCGCGGTGGGGAAATGCGTCTGGAACACGACCGGCTGGCCCGGGTCGCCCTCGTTCTCGCAAGGGTAGGTAACGGAGGAATCGCGCTCGAGGCGCTCCCAGGTGATGCCGCGGATCGAGTCCATGCAGCCGCGCATCTCGTCCCACACGTCCTGCGGCCCGCCGTAGACCCAGTCGAGGCCCAGGCCGCGCGCCATCTCGCGGATGATCCACAGGTCGGGCTTCGCCTCGCCCGGCGCCTCGAGCGCCTTGCGTCCGAGCTGCACCATGCGGTCGGTATTGGTCACCGTGCCATCCTTCTCGGGCCACGCGGTCGCCGGCAGCACCACGTCGGCGAGGTACGCGGTCTCGGTGAGGAAGATGTCCTGCACCACGAGGTGCTCGAGCTTCGCCATCGCCGCGCGCGCGTGCGCGAGATCCGGGTCGGACATCGCGGGGTTCTCGCCCATGATGTACATGCCGCGGATCCTGCCCTCGTAGGCCGCGTCCATGATCTCGACGACCGTGAGGCCGGGCTTCGGATCGAGCTCGGCGCCCCAGTACTTCTCGAACCGCGACCTCGCCTCCGGCGTCGCGACGCGCTGGTAATCCGGATACATCATCGGGATGAGGCCGGAGTCCGACGCCCCTTGCACGTTGTTCTGGCCGCGCAGGGGATGCAGTCCCGTGCCCGGGCGCCCTACCTGGCCGGTCATGAGCGTGAGCGCGATGAGGCAGCGCGCGTTGTCGGTGCCATGCACGTGCTGGCTCACGCCCATGCCCCAAAGGATGATCGAGGCCTTCGACGTGGCATAGAGACGCGCCACCTCGCGGATCGTGCCTGCCGGGATGCCGCAGACCGGCGCCATCTTCTCGGGCGAGAAGGCCTTCGCGTTCTCCTTCAGCGCCTCGTAGCCGCTGGTGCGGTCGCGGATGAAGGCCTCGTTGGCGAGCCCCTCGTCGATGATCGTGTGGATCATCGCGTTCAGCAGCGCCACGTCGGTGTCGGGCCTGAACTGCAGGAAGTGGCTCGCGTGGCGCGCGAGGTCGGTGCGCCGCGGGTCGGCGACGATCAGCTTCGCGCCGCGCTGCGCGGCGTTCTTCAGCCACGTGGCAGCCACCGGGTGGTTCGAGGTGGGATTCGCGCCGATGAGGAAGATCACCTCGGCGTTCGCGACGTCGTTCACCTGGTTCGACACCGCGCCCGAGCCGATGCCCTCAAGCAGCGCCGCGACCGACGAGGCGTGGCACAGCCGCGTGCAGTGATCCACGTTGTTCGTGCCGAAGCCCGTGCGCACGAGCTTCTGGAAGAGATAGGCCTCCTCGTTGGAGCCCTTGGCGGAGCCGAAGCCCGCGAGCGCGGCCCTGTCCCGGTCGCGGATGCGCGCGAGGCCGCCGGCCGCGAACGCCAGCGCCTCGCCCCAGGTCGCCTCGCGGAATACCTCGCTCCAGTTGCCCGGGTCGACCTTGAAATCGGCCGACTTCTTCACGCCGGGCTTGCGGATCAGCGGCTTCGTCAGCCGGTGCGGATGGTGCGCGTAGTCGAAGCCATAGCGTCCCTTCACGCACAGGCGCCCGTGGTTCGACGGGCCGTCCTTGCCGGTGACGAAGCGGATGACGTTGTCCTTCACGTGGTAGGTGAGCAGGCACCCCACGCCGCAGAACGGGCACACCGAGTCCACGGTCCTGTCGATGGCGGCGAGCGCCGCCTCGCGCGCGGGCGCAAGCGCCCCCGTCGGGCAGGCCTGCACGCATTCGCCGCAGGCCACGCAGGTGGACTCGCCCATGGGATCGTCGAAGTCGAACACGATCTTCGCGGCGTCGCCGCGCCCGGCGTAGCCGATGACGTCGTTCACCTGCTCCTCGCGGCAGGCCCTGAGGCAGCGCGTGCACTGGATGCAGGCATCGAGGTTCACCGCGATCGCCGGGTGCGAGAGATCGGCCTTCGGCTGCTGGCGCGCCGGGAAACGCGGCAGGCCCACGTCGAGCTTCTTCGCCCACTGGTCGAGCTCGGAGTCCTTGCGGTAGTCCTTCTCCGGCATGTCGGCGAGCAGGAGCTCGAGCACCATCTTCTGCGACAGCCGCGCGCGCGCGGAGTCGGTGGTGACCTCCATGCCCTCCTTGGGATAGCGGCAGCAGGAGGGCGCGAGCGTGCGCTCGCCCTTCACCTCCACCACGCAGGCGCGACAGTTGCCGTCCGGCCGCAGGCCCGGCGTGTAGCACAAGTGCGGGATCTCCACGCCGTGTCGCCGCGCGGTCTCGATGATCGTCTCGTCCGGGCGGCCGATCACGGTCTTGCCGTTCAGCTTGAACTCGACCGGCATCGTCGCCTGCTGCTGGGTTCCCACGCGATCCATCACTGCACCTCGTGCGGAAAGTACTTGATGACGCACTGCACCGGATTGGGAGCCGCCTGGCCCAGGCCGCAGATGGAGGCGTCCATCATCGCCTGTGAGAGCTCGGCGATGAGCGGTTGGTTCCAGCGCTTTTCGTCCATCAGGGCGAGCGCCTTGGCCGTGCCCGCCCGGCAGGGCGTGCACTGGCCGCAGGACTCCTCCTTGAAGAAGCGCATCAGGTTCTTCGCGGCGGCCGCGGCCTTGTCGTGCTGCGAGAGCACGACGATCGCCGCCGAGCCGATGAAGCAGCCGTGCGGCTGCAGCGTGTCGAAATCGAGCGGGATATCCGCCTTGGCGGCAGGGAGAATCCCGCCCGAGGCGCCGCCCGGCAGGTAGGCATAGAGCTCGTGGCCCTCCAGCATGCCGCCGCAGTATTCCTCGACCAGCTCCTTCAGTGTGATGCCGGCCGGCGCGAGGTGCACGCCCGGCTTCTTCACGCGCCCCGACACCGAGAACGAGCGCAGGCCCTTGCGGCCATTCCTGCCGTGGCGCGCGAACCACTCGGCGCCCTGCTCCACGATCTGGCGCACCCAGAAAACGGTTTCCATGTTGTGCTCGAGGGTCGGGTAGCCAAACAGCCCGACCTGCGCGACGTAGGGCGGCCGCAGGCGCGGCATGCCGCGCTTGCCTTCGATCGACTCGATCATGGCCGACTCCTCGCCGCAGATGTAGGCGCCCGCGCCGCGGCGAAGGTGGATCGGCGGCAGCGCGCAGGGCGGGTTCTTGCGCAGCGCCGCGAGCTCGCGCTCGAGGATGGCGCGGCAGCCCGCGTACTCGTCCCTCAGGTAGATATAGATCTCGCCCACGCCCGCGCACCAGGCCGCGACGAGCATGCCTTCGAGGAAGCGGTGCGGGTCGCGCTCGAGGTACCAGCGGTCCTTGAAGGTGCCCGGCTCGCCCTCGTCGATGTTCACCGCCATCAGGCGCGGCTGGGCTTCCGCGGCGACGAGGCGCCACTTGCGGCCCGCGGGAAAGCCCGCGCCGCCCAGGCCGCGCAGGCCCGAATCCTCCATGATCTTCGTGATCTCCTCGCGCGCGCGCTTGCCGGCGAGGCAGTCGGCGATCAGGCGGTAGCCGCCGAGCTTGCGGTACTTCGCGTAATCGGTGTACTTCGGCTCGGGGCAACGCAGGGCCTTCTTCTGCACCGCGGCGCGCACCTCGTCGGTCGTGGCGCCGCCGATCGGGTTCTGGTGCACCACCACGCAGGGCGCCGCCTCGCAGCGCCCGACGCACGGCGCGGGGATCACGCGCACGTCCTTGCCGAGGATCCGCGGCAGCTTCTCCAGCAGCTCGGGCGCGCCCGCCAACTCGCAGGCGATCGAGTCGCACACGCGCACCGTGAGCGCGGGCGGCGGCGCCTCGCCTTCCTTCACCACGTCGAAGTGGTGGTAGAAGGTCGCGACCTCGAACACCTCGGTCATCGACAGGCGCATCTCCTGCGCGAGCGCCGCGAGGTGCGCGGCCGACAGGTGGCCGTAGCGGTCCTGGATGCGGTGCAGGTGCTCGATGAGCAGG
The DNA here is from genome assembly GCA_050246035.1 of Burkholderiales bacterium. GTDB lineage: Bacteria > Pseudomonadota > Gammaproteobacteria > Burkholderiales > SG8-39 > JAABQT01. The sequence continues at coordinate 159,556 of JBFWWT010000001.1, read as the reverse complement.
TCGCGGCGGCGGGGGACCGGGCCGAGGAGCGCTTTCACTTCCTCCAGCGCCTTCGGTTCGACGCCGCGGCCCTTCGGTGTGCTGCGGGGCTTCTTCACGATACGGCCATTATCCGGCAGCGGACCAGCGCGGTTACTTGACTGCGGTCAAGCGCTTCGGGACGACGACCGGATGCGCAGCGCCCGGCATTGCCGCCGGGCGGCGCTCCGGCGGGCATCGCGTCCGAGTGTACACTCGGTGCGCTCATGAGCCAGGCCGACGGCGCGATCGACGCAGGCAAGGTGCTCGCCGTGGTCCGGGCGGTCGCGCGCGAGGCGCGTCCGCATCTGCAGGCCGACGTGTCCCTCGACAGCTCGCTCGAGAAGGAACTCGGCCTGGACAGCCTCGCGCGCGTGGAGCTGGTTCTGCGCCTGGAGCGCGAGTTCGCGACCAGCCTGCCGGAGCAGGCGCTCGGCTCGAGCGAGACGCCGCGCGATCTGCTGCGCTTCCTGCTCTCCAGCGCAGGCCAGGCGCCGCGCGCCGCGGACCTCACCGTGGCGAGCCTTGCCGCGTCCACCGACGTGCGCCCGCCCTACCAGGCGCAAACGCTCGTCGAGGCGCTCGAGTACCACGTCGAGCGCCAGCCCGAGCGGCTCACGGTGCATCTCTACGAGGACGGCGCGGAAACCCCGATCACCTACCGCCAGCTCTACGACGGCGCGCTCGGCTACGCGGCGCGCCTCGCCGCGGCGGGCCTCGAGCCCGGCCAGCGCGTGGCGATCATGCTGCCGACCTCGCGCGCGTACCTGAGCGCCTTCTACGGGACGTTGCTCGCCGGCGGCGTGCCCGTGCCGCTGTATCCGCCCGCGCGCCTCACGACGATCGAAGACCACATGACGCGACACGTCGGCATCCTGAAGAACGCCGGCGCGAGCATCATGGTCACGATTCCCGAGGCGAAGGCGCTCGCCTGGCTGCTGCGGGCGCAGGTGGAGAGCTTGCGCGCCGTGCTGATGCCCGCCGACCTCGAGGGCGACGGCGCGGGATTCGCGCCGGTGCGCGGCAAATCCGGCGACATCGGCTTCCTGCAGTACACCTCGGGCAGCACCGGCAACCCGAAAGGCGTGGTCCTGTCGCACGCCAATCTGCTCGTCAACGTGCAGGCGATGGGCAAGGCGGTCGGCGTGACCCCGCGGGACGTGTTCGTGAGCTGGCTGCCGCTCTATCACGACATGGGGCTGATCGGCGGATGCTTCGCCACCATGTTCCTCGGTTTTCCGGTGGTGCTCATGTCGCCGCTCGCTTTCCTGTCGCACCCCGGCTCGTGGCTGCGCGCCATCCACCGGCACGGGGGCACGATCTCGGGCGGCCCGAACTTCTGCTACGAGCTCTGCCTGCGGCGCATACCCGAAGAGCAGCTCGAGGGCGTGGACCTCTCCTCGTGGCGCTTCGCCTTCAACGGCGCGGAGCCCGTGAGCCCGGAGACGATCACCGCGTTCTCGGAAAAATTCGCGCGCTGGGGCCTGCGCCGGAACGCCCTGGCCCCTGTGTACGGCCTGGCCGAGTGCACCGTGGGCCTCGCCTTCACCTCGCCGGGCGAGCCCTGGCGCATGGACGCCTTGGACCGGGAGCACTTCTCGCGCACGGGCGAAGCGCGCGCGGCCTCGCCCGACGATCCGTCGCCGCTCAAGGTCGTGGGCTGCGGCCGCGTGCTCGAGGGCCATGACCTGCGCGTGGTGGACGCCGCGGGCCTCGAGCTACCCGACGGCCACGAGGGGCTGCTGCAGTTTCGCGGCCCCTCGGCCACCTCGGGCTACTACCGCAACCCCTCGGCCACGAAGACGCTGTTCGACGGCGAGTGGTTGAACACGGGCGACCGCGCCTACCTGCGCGACGGCATGGTCTACATCACCGGCCGGGAGAAGGACATCATCATCCGCGGCGGGCGCAACGTCAGCCCGTACGAGCTCGAGCAGGCGGTGGGCGACCTCGCGGGCGTGCGCCGCGGCTGCGTCGCCGTCTTCGGCGCGCTCGATCCCGCGACGGGCACCGAGCGCATGGTCGTGCTCGCCGAGATGCGCGACGCCGACGCCTCGCGCCACGCGGACCTCAAGCGCATGATCAACGAGCTGGCGATCGGCTTCACCGGGGCGCCGGCCGACGACATCGTGCTCGCGCCGCCGGCCACCGTGCCCAAGACCTCGAGCGGCAAGATCCGCCGCACCGCGGCGCGGGAGTTCTACGAGCGCGGTCCGAGCGCGGTCAAGCCACAGGCGGTGTGGCTGCAGTTCGCGCGCCTCACGCTCGCGGGCGCCGGGCCGCAGCTGCGCCGCACCGCGCGCGCCCTGCGCGGCGCGCTCTTCGCGCTGCGCGCCTATGCGGCTTTCGCGCTCGCCTTCGCGCCCGCGTTCGCCATCGCGGCCTTCGCGGGCCCGCGCACGACCTGGCGCGCCGGCGGCGCGCTCGCGCGCGGGTTCCTGCGCCTTGCGGGTATCCCGGCCCGCCTCGAGGGCGCGCAGGCCGTCCCGCCGGGCCCGGTGGTGGTGACGCCCAACCACACGAGCTATCTCGACGCCGTGGTGCTGGTCGCCGCGCTCGGGCCGCGCGAGTACGCCTTCGTCGCCAAGCGCGAGTTCGAGTCGAACCCGCTCATGCGCCTGCTGCTCAAGGGCTTCGGCGCGATCCTGGTCGAGCGCTTCGACGTGCAAAAGAGCGCCGAGCACGCCGACGTGCTGGTCGAGGCGGCGCGCGCCGGGCGCTCGCTCATCGTGTTCCCCGAGGGCACGCTGACGCGCAACGCCGGCCTCATGCCGTTTCGCGCCGGGGCCTTCCAGGTCGCCGCGCAGGCGGGCGTGCCCGTGGTGCCGGTGGCGCTGCGCGGCGTGCGCTCGGTGCTGCGCGACGGCACCTGGTATGCGCGCCGCGCGCCGGTGGCGGTGATCGTGTGCCCGCCGATCGCGCCCGACGGCGAGGACTGGGCGGCGGCCCTGCGGCTGCGCGACGCCGCGCGCGCCGAGATCCTCAAGCACTGCGGCGAGCCCGATCTCGAGCGGCCGGGCGCCGCCGAGCCGGCTACGCCGACCTGAGCGCCGCCTCGAAGAACGCTTCCAGCGCGCGCACGCCCTCGGTGTCGCCATAGAGCGCGGGGCGCGCGGCCTCGATGCGCGCCTGCATCTCCTTCCAGTACGCGGCGTCCTGCGCGAGGCGCACGGCACGCTCGATGTACGCCTCCACCGAGCCGGCCACCAGCTCGTCCAGCCCCATGCGCCGCAGGATGCCGCTCGCCAGCCGACCGCGCAGGAAGCGCCCCTCCCAGGCGACCACGGGCAGGCCGCATTCGATCGCCTGCATGGCCGTGTTGTAGCCCGAGAAGCCGATCGTATCGAGCAAGACGTCGGCCTCGCGCATCAGGCCGAAAAAGGCCGGGCGGCTCTGCCAGGGCACGAGCGCGACATGGGCGTCGAAGTCCAGGCCCGCGGCGGCGAAAGCGCGCGCCATGCGCGCGCGCAGGCGCTGCATCAACTCGGGTATTCGCGGCACGAAGAAGACGAACCGGCACTCGCCGAGCCGGCGCGCGATCTCCACCAGCACCGCGTCGAAGCCCGGCGCGTACTTGAAAGGCGTGCCCGGACACAGCAGCAACGGCACGTCCGCGCGCAGGCCGAGGGCGGCGAGGTCAGCGCTCGCCGGCGCGCGCGTTGCGGGGGTATACGGGCTGCCGAACCCCGGAAGGCGCACGAGCCGCTCGGTGTAGTGCGCCTCCGCGCCCGGCGGCTCGAGCGCGTCGGCGCTCAGGAAGTAGTCCATCGTCGGCAGCCCCGAGGTAAGCGGGTGTCCCCAGGAGGCGGCCTGAACCGGCGCCAGCCGGAGGCTGGCGAGCTTCGCCGTGAGCGGATCGATGCCGATCTCGGGGTAGATGAGGACGTCGGGTTGCTGCGCCAGGATCTGCTGCGTCCAGTCGACGATGTCGCTGCGGCCGTAGGTATAGTGCGCGGCCAGCGTCCGGGCGAGCGCGGTCTCGACGTCGTTCGCGCGGCCGAGGTGGAACAGGTGCAACTCGAAACGGCCGCGGTCGAGCTGCTGCAGCCAGCCCTTGACGAGGGCGTTCCACACGGAGTGGTCGTGGACGTGGGCCGAGACGATGCCCACGCGCATCTGCGCACGCGTGATGCGCGCCGGCATCGGCAACCCGGTGGCGTCCTGCCAGTCGCCCATCAGGCGCGCGCACAGCGCGCCGTAGCGCGCCATGCGCTCGCGATGATCCTGCTCCTGGTAGGCGAGGTAGAACGGCTGCTGCGTGCCGACCGCGCGCGCCGCCTTCTCCGCGCCGCGCTCCGCGCACCAGCGCTCGAGCGCGGCAAGCTCGGCGTCGAACGCGGCGCGGCTCGCATCGAGCTCGGCGGCGTCCGTCGCGACCAGCGGCAGCTGCGACATGGCGAGCGCCCAGCGTGCTTCGGCGAAATCGGGATCGAGCGCCAGGGCGCGCTCGTAGCAGGAGCGGGCTCCCGCGGCGTCGCCCACGCCCTTCAGCGCGTTGCCGAGATCGAAATGCGCCTCCGGCATGTCCGGCCGGGCGGCGATCAGCACTCGATAAGCGTCGGCCGCCTCGGCCAGCCGACCCTCCTCGCGCAGGACCTGCGCCGCGTTCAGCTGCGCCACCGCGAAATCGGGTCTGAGCGCGACCGCCTGCCGGAAGCAGGCGAGCGCCTCGCCGATCCGGCCCTGGTGGCGAAGCACGTTGCCGAGATTGTTGTGCGCTTCCGCGAGGCTCGGATCGCGCTCGAGCGCCGCGCGATAGGCCGCGGCGGCCTCGTCCAGGAACCCCTTTTCCCGCAGCAGGTTGCCTGCGTCGAAGCGGGCCGGCGCCTGCGACGGATCGAGCGCCACGGCACGCTGGCAGGCGGACAGCGCCTCATCGAGCCTGCCCGCATCTCGCAGCACCAGGGCGAGGCGATGGTGCGCGTGCGCGCTCTCGGGTTGCAGCGCGAGCAGCGCCTCGCAGGCGGCTGTCGCCTCCTCGAGGCGGCCGAGGCGGTGCAGGACGCCGCCCAGGTTGAACAGAGCGTCGGGATAGGCGGGCGCGAGCTCGAGCGCCCGCCGGTAGCTCGCGACGGCCTCGGGCAAGCGGCCGAGCAGACGCCAGGCTTCGCCGAGATTGTTATGCGCCTGCGGGCGTGCGGGATCCGCGCCCAGCGCCTGCTGCAGCAGCTCCGCGGCCTCCCGGGGCCGCCCCGACTGCAGGGCGAGCACCCCGCGCAAGTGCAGCGCGTCGAAATGGCCGGGCTCGCGGGAGAGGACCTCGCGGTAGACGGCGTCGGCTTCTGCAAAGCGCCCTTCGACCTGCAGCGCGAGGGCGCGCTCGAGCGCGTTGCGCAGGTCGGCGGCCTTGTCCGGCCGCGGCTTCCCGCCGAACAGCCGCTTCAGCATCGACGCGGCTTCAGGCGCCCGGCTTGGCCGCCTGGCGCGCGGCGAGCGTAGCCACCGTCACCAGCTCATAGCTCAGCGCATCGGTGAACTCCGCCGCATAGCCCGCCTCGCGCAACGCCCAGCGCACGCGATTGCCCAGACGCGCCTTCTTGTAGATGTTGAGCTTGCGCGAGCGCGCGAACTGCTCCAGGCGCGCGAAAATCACGTCGTGCGTCTTGCGCAGGCGGTCGGCGGTCTTGCGCGTATGCGGGCCCGGCGAGGGCGGCAGCCGCTTCACCAGGTCGGCGACGATGGCGTCGGCCACCTCGTCGACCTCCTTGGTATCGAACCAGTTACCGAACATGGATGCCCCGGTTGGCCATGACGAGGCGCCATTCTACGTGATGCCCTGCTCGCACCACTCGCGCCAAAGGCCGCGGTAGGCGGCCTCGACGTCGCGCGCAAAGCGCAGTTCGTCCATCAGCGGCGAGCCTTGCAGGGTCGTGCGCAGCGAGCCGCGCAGGGCGGCGAGCGCTTGCGGGTGGGCGGCGTGCGCCAGTGCGCGCTGCAGATACTCCTCGGTCGTCGACGCGATCCACTGCCCCAGGCCCAGCGCGCCCAGGATGCTCGCGGCGCTGCGCGACGCCGACCGGTCTCCGGCGAGCGTCAGCACGGGCACGCCCATCCACAAGGTGTCGAAGGTCGTCGTTCCGCCGCTGTAGGGTACGCTGTCCAGGGCGATGTCCACCTTGGCGAACTGCCGCAGGTACTCGCCCATCGACACGCGCGGCACCACCGTGAGCCGTTCCGGACCGACGCCCGCGGCGGCGAACTCGCGCACCAGGTCGTCGCGCGCCCGCCCCTCCGGTATGCCGACCAGAAGCAGCCGGGCGCTCGGCAGCCGCCGCAGGATCGCCGCCCAGAGGCCGCGCGCCGTGGCCGTCAGCTTTGCCACGTGGTTGAACGACCCGAAGGTGATGTATCCGTTCTGGAGGCACGGCGCTTCGACCGCGGCGGGCGCGGAATAGGCCGGCCGGAAGCACCACAGGCAATGCGGCAGCCGAACCAGCCGCTCGGTGTGCCGCCGGTCGCTCGCCCCGGGCGGATCGGCGCGCGCGTCGCTCAGGCGATAGCCGATGCGCGTAAGGCCCGTGGAGTGCAGGTACCCGAGCCACGTCATCTGCACCGGCGCCGGCTGCCGGGCGAATACCCCGAGCCGGTGGGCGCCGCCATGCCCGGTGAGATCGACGAGCACGTCGACCCTGTCCTGCTCGATCGCCTGCGCGAGCGCCGCATCCGTCAGCGGCCTCACTTCGCGCCAGGCGCCCGCGGCGGCGCGCATCTGGGCGGTAACCTCGTCCGCCTGGTCGCCGGCGTCGTAGCAGATCGATTCGACTCGCCCGCGATCGCCGCGCTCGAGCAGCGGCAGCAGGAACCAGGCGACCGGGTGCCGGTAGAAATCGCAGGACAGGTAGCCGACGCGCAGACGCCGCTCCGATTCGCGCGACACCGGGTGCGGCGCGGCGCGCGCCGGGACCGACGCTTCCAGGCGTTCGCCGAATGCGCGGTGCCGCGCGAAGAGCTCGTCGGCCGTCAGCGCGTCGCTCAGGTTGAGCGTCAGGAGCTCGGCGGACTCCAGATCGAATCGAGCCGGCTCCAGGCGCCGCGCGGCAGCGCAGGCGTCGAGCGACTCGCGCAGGCGTCCGGCACGTCGCAGCACGCTGCCGAGCAGGTGCCACGCCGGCACGGAGCGCCGGTCCAGATCGAGCGCGCGGCGCAGCGCGGCCTCGGCCGCGTCGAGGCGCTCGGCCCGCGACAGCAGGCCGGCATAGTTGTACCAGGCGCCCGCGAGCCCCGGCTGCAGGGCGAGCGCCGACTCCAGGCACGCCACCGCCGCCGCGGGATCGCCTCGCGCCTCGAGCACGTTGGCCAGCGCAACGTGCGCTTCCGCGAATTCCGGCTTCGCCTGCACGGCGTCGCGCAGCAGCCGCTCCGCCTGCGCGTGCGCGCCCTCGGCATAGCGCAGCCGGCCCAGGTTGTAGCTCGCGTACGCATCGCGCGGCGCCGCCGCGAGCGCGGACTCGTAGGCGCGCGCCGCCGCGTGAGCTTCGCCGGCGGCCTCCAGCGCCGCGCCGAGATTGAGGTACGCCGGGAGGTAGCGGGGCGCGACGGCGGCCGCGGCACGATAGCGAGCGCAGGCCCGTGCCCACCGGCCGTCGCGCTCGGCGCGCTGGCCGCTCGCGATCAGCCTGCGCGCGAGCAGCCGGCCGAGCACCCTACTTCAGCGCCGACTTCAGCAGACGGCCCATCTCCGCCGGATTGCGCGTGACGCGGATGCCGCAGGCCTCCATGACGGCGAGCTTCTCCTGCGCCGTGCCCTTGCCGCCGGAGATGATGGCGCCCGCGTGGCCCATGCGCTTGCCCGGCGGCGCCGTGACCCCGGCGATGAAGCCGACGACGGGCTTCTTCATGTTCTGCTTCACCCACTCGGCGGCGGCCTCCTCGTCGGAGCCGCCGATCTCGCCGATCATGATCACCGCTTCGGTGTCCGGGTCGTCGTTGAAGAGCTTGAGCACGTCGATGTGCTTCAGGCCGTTCACCGGGTCGCCGCCGATGCCGACGGCGCTGGACTGTCCTATGCCGAGGTCGGTGAGCTGCGCCACCGCCTCGTAGGTGAGCGTGCCCGAGCGCGACACCACGCCCACGCGCCCCTTCTTGTGAATATGGCCCGGCATGATGCCGATCTTCAGCTCCTCCGGCGTGATCACGCCGGGGCAGTTGGGGCCGAGGAGCAGCGTGCGGCGATTCTCCTTTCGCATGCGGTCGCGCACCTCGATCATGTCGCGCACCGGGATGCCCTCGGTGATGCAGATGGCGAGGTCGAGGTCGGCCTCCACGGCCTCCCAGATGGCCGCCGCGGCGGCGGGCGGCGGCACGTAGATCACCGAGACCGTGGCGCCGGTCTTGGCGCTTGCGTCGCGCACCGAGCCGAAGATGGGGATGCCCTCGAAGTCGCTGCCCGCCTTCTTCGGGTGCACGCCGGCGACGAAGCAGGCGCGCCCGTTCGCGTAGTCGCGGCTCGTGCGCGTGTGGAACTGTCCGGTGTTGCCGGTGATGCCCTGCGTCATCACCTTCGTGTCCTTGTTGATGAGGATGCTCATTTCGCCTTCCCGATTGACGCCACCGCCTTTTCGCCCGCCTCGGCCATGTTGTCCGCCGAGATGATCGGCAGCCCCGAATCGGCGAGGATCTTCTTGCCGAGGTCCTCGTTGGTGCCCTTCATGCGCACCACGAGCGGCACCGAGAGCTTCACCTCGCGCGCCGCGGTCACCACGCCCGTGGCGATCGTGTCGCACTTCATGATGCCGCCGAAGATGTTGACGAGGATCGCCTTTACCTTCGGGTTGGAGAGCATGATCTTGAAGGCCGCGGTCACCTTCTCCGCGGTGGCGCCGCCGCCCACGTCGAGGAAGTTGGCGGGCGCGCCGCCGTAGAGCTTGATGGTGTCCATGGTCGCCATGGCGAGCCCCGCGCCATTGACCATGCAGCCGATGTCGCCGTCCAGCGAGATGTAGGACAGCCCGTGCTTCGAGGCCTCGATCTCGAGCGGGTCTTCCTCGTCGAGGTCGCGAAGCGCGACGATGTCCTCGTGTCGAAAGAGCGCGTTGTCGTCGAAGTTGATCTTGGCGTCGAGCGCGATCACCTTCCCGTCGCCCGTCAGCACGAGCGGATTCACCTCCAGGAGCGACGCGTCGGTCTCCCAGTAGCACTTGTACAGCGCGCGCAGCAGCGTCGCCGCCGCCTCCTGCGAGGCTTCGGGGATGCCGATGCGCTTCGCCAGGTCGCGCGCTTCGGCCTCGGTGAGGCCGGTCTGCGGATCGACGAAGCCCTTCTCGATCTTCTCGGGGGTCTTCGCCGCGACCTCCTCGATGTCCATGCCGCCCTCGGAGGACCCCATGAGGACGACGCGCTGCGTACCGCGGTCCACCACCATGCCGACGTAGAACTCCCTGGCGATGTCGGCGCCTTCCTCGACGAGCAGCCGCCGCACCTTCTGGCCCTCGGGGCCGGTCTGGTGCGTGACGAGCTGCATGCCGAGGATGGCCTGCGCGTGAGCGCGCACCTCGTCGGGCGATTTCGCCACCTTCACGCCGCCGCCCTTGCCGCGACCGCCCGCGTGGATCTGAGCCTTCACCACCCAGACCTTGCCGCCGAGCTTCTTCGCCGCCTCCACCGCCTCCTCGACGCTGAAGCACGGGACGCCGCGCGGCACGGCCACGCCGTACTTGCGGAAGATCTCCTTGCCCTGGTACTCGTGGATTTTCATGCGCCCGCCTTCTCCTCTTTCTTCGCGTACCACTCGGGGTACCAGCGCTTCACGGTTTCGCCGCTCGTGTCCATGGCGAGGCAATGATCGAGCTGGAAGGGCTTGCGGCCGCCCGCGCCCTCCTCGCGGAACTCGCCGGCGAAGGTCTGGATCGCCGCGGTCGGCAACGCGGCGAGCATCTCGGTGATGTGCGTGCAGCCCTGCACGCCGCCCAGGCGCTGCCTCAGGCCTTCGCGGAACTTCTTCAGCAGGTTGAGGCCCACCAGCTTGCCGTATTCGGGCGCCGCCTGCTCGCAGCCGCCCGGATAGGGAACGGCGTCCGACACCGCCACCGCGTCCACCACGTTGAACTTGCGGTCGATGGTGACGCGCACGACCATGTCGTGCACCGGCAGCCCCGCGCGGCGCACGCCGGTCTTCAGCCTGAAATCGTGATTCTTCACGTCGGTGAGGTGGGCCTCTATGTCCCAGAGGCCGTCGGCGCGCTTGTAGCCTTCGTAGCGCACGCGGCGCGTGTGCACGAGCTCGCGCTCGATCTCGGTGACGGGAAGCGGCATGGCGCGGCAGTTTAGCATCGGCGCGCGGGTCGTCCTTGACTTGCGTCATGTCAGAATAGCCGCGTGAAGTACGTCCTCGCCCTCGACCAGGGCACCACCAGCTCGCGCGCCGTCGTCTTCGACGAGCGCGGCGCGCCGGTGAGCGTCGCGCAGCAGGAGTTCCGGCAGGTCTACCCGCAGCCCGGCTGGGTCGAGCACGACGCGCGCGAGATCTTCCACACGCAGCGCGCCACCGCGCGCGAGGCCGTCGAGCGCTCGGGCGTGGCGCTCGCCGACCTGCTCGCGATCGGCATCACCAACCAGCGCGAAACGACGCTCCTCTGGGACCGGCAGAGCGGCGAGCCGATCGCCAACGCCATCGTCTGGCAGGATCGGCGCACCGCGGCCGAGTGCGCGGCGCTGAAGGCCGCCGGCGCCGAGTCGCTCGTGCGCGAGCGCACCGGGCTCGTGATCGACCCGTACTTCAGCGCCACCAAGATCGCGTGGCTGCTGGACGCCCTCCCCGGCGCGCGCGCGCGCGCCGAGCGCGGCGAGCTCGCCTTCGGCACGATGGACACCTGGCTCGTGTGGAACCTCACCGGCAACCGCACGCACGTCACGGACGTCTCGAATGCCGCGCGCACCATGCTCTACAACGTGCACATGCAGGACTGGGACGACGAGCTGCTGCGGCTCTTTCGCGTGCCGCGCGCGCTGCTGCCCGACGTCCATCCGTCCACGCACGCCTTCGGCATGGTGCCGAAGGCGCTTCTCGGCGAGCCGATGATCGTCGCCGGCATGGCCGGCGACCAGCAGGCGGCGATGTTCGGCCAGGCCTGCCACGCGCCGGGCATGGCGAAGAACACCTACGGCACGGGCTGCTTCATGCTGCTGCATACCGGCGAGGAGATGGTGCAGTCGGTGCACGGGCTCGTCTCCACGCCGTGCGCGCACCTGAAGGCGAAGGAGTTCGCGCTGGAAGGCAGCGTCTTCGTCGGCGGCGCGGTGGTGCAGTGGCTGCGCGACGGGCTCGGGTTCTTCCAGAGCTCCTCCGAGATCGAGGCGCTCGCCAACAGCGTCCTCGATGCCGACGGCGTGTTCGTCGTGCCCGCGTTCACCGGCCTGGGCGCGCCGCACTGGGATCCCCAGGCGCGCGGCGCGATCGTCGGCCTCACGCGCGGCACCACGCGCGCGCACATCGCGCGCGCGGCGCTGGAGTCGATCGCCTTTCAAAGCGCCGACGTTCTGGAGGCGATGGAGAACGACTCGGGCATGACGCTGAAGGAGCTGCGCGTGGACGGCGGGGCGACGGCGAACGACCTGCTGATGCAGTTCCAGGCCGACCTGCTGGGCGTCCCCGTCGTGCGGCCGAAGGTGCTGGAAACCACCGCGCTGGGCGCGGCCTATCTCGCCGGGTTGACCGTGGACCTGTGGAAGTCGCGCGAGGAGATCGCGGCCAACTGGCAGGAGGCGCGGCGCTTCGAGCCGCGCATGGAACCGGGAACGCGCGAGGAACTGCGCGCGCGCTGGAAGGCGGCGGTCGAGCGCGCGCTCAGGTGGGAGCAGCCGGGCTAGCGGCGCTCCACACGCGCCGCGCGAACGCCGGGTAGTTCTCCCCAATCACTTTCGCGACCGGGCCGCGCAGCAGCTCCAGCTCGTCCACGCCCGGACTCGCGGTCTCGCGGACACCGGCCACGACGTCGTATTCGAACCCCGTGCTCGCCTTCACCTCTTCAGCGCTCGAGCCCGGATGCACGCTCTCCAGCAGGAACCGCTTCTTCTCCTTCTGCCACGAAAAGAGCGCCTTGCCCGTGAGCAGCGCCGCCGGCCCCCCGTTCCTCTGCACCTCCGGCGGGCTCCAGCCCGGCGCGGAGACGAAGTCCACCTTCTTCACCAGCACGCGCGGCGAATGCTCCTCGCGAAACAGGATCGTCCTGCCCGCCGCGAAATACATGTAGGCGGAGCCGAACGACCCGGGAAATCTCTTGCCCTCCGCCTCCACCAGGTTGATGTTCGCCTCGCCGTCGATCTGCGCGCCGCCGAGGAAGAAGACGTCGATGCGCCCCTGCCCCGCGAGATCGAACAGTTCGCGCGACCCCGCCGTGAACGGATTACCGACGCGCTTCGCGAGGAGCGAGATCCGCAGCGATGGATTCTTCTGCTTGAGGAGAAAAGCACCGGTCGCCGGGATGGGCGAGGCCGCCCCGATCGCCACGTGCCGCGCGTCGCCGATCAGCCGCGCGATGACGCAGGCGAGGAGCTCCTCTTTCGCGCAGCTCACGCCGGAACGGGCTTGAGGACGAATTCGTCCAGGTACTGCCGGAAGCCCTCGGCGGTCTTCGCCATGCGCGCGTACGTCTGCACGTGCGCATCGTCGATGCCGTAGACGAGCGGCACGCCGAGCGGCCAGGCGCCGCGCGGCGCAGGCGCCACGCCGGTCACGTAGACCGAGCTGATGCAGCCGGGCGCGAGCAGCTCGTCCTCCAGCATGTCGCCCTTCCTCAGCTCCTCGAAAGTCACGTAGCAGGCCTTCGACGCATGCGCGATGGTGGCGAGCTCCTGGCGCCGCCCCACCCAGACGTTGCCCGCCTCGTCGGCCCAGCGCGCATGAAAGAGCGCGACGTCGGGCACGATCGCCTTGGCGAGCAGGATCGGATCGCCCTGCGCGTACGGATTCTCGATCGTCTTCCAGTCGGGATGCCGCTGCACGAGGTCCGAGCCGAGCACGCCGCGCATCGGCATGAAGGGCACGCCCTTCTCCGTCGCCTGCAGGCCGGAGTGCACCATCGGGCAGGTGGCGTCCACGATCCTCAGGGCCTTCCTTTCCGCGGCCTCGGTGAAGCGCGGCGCGAGCCCCGCCTCGCCCAGCGTCACGGCGCTCGTCTCCAGCTCCCTCACGCAGCCCGCACCAATAAGTATGTCGGCGCACAGCCCCAGCTGCGGCACGCCGATCAGCTTGAGGTTCCTCGCCTGGCGCCGCACGAGCGCGCGCACCACCGCCATGGCGACCAGCGAATAGTCCGGCGGCAGCCCGAGGGACGATCCGTCGCGGATCTCCGCCGCGACCGCCTCGGCGTCCTTCATGAACGCCGTCGCGTTCGACGGCAGGCTCACCCCGTGCCGCCCACGGTGAGGCCGTCGATGCGTAGCGTCGGCTGCCCGACGCCCACGGGCACGCTCTGGCCCTCCTTGCCGCAGGTGCCGATGCCCGGGTCGAGCGCGAGGTCGTTGCCGATCATGGCCACGCGCGTGAGCGCGTCGGGCCCGTTGCCGATGAGGGTGGCGCCCTTCAGCGGATAGGTGACGCGCCCGTTCTCGATGCGATAGCACTCCGAGGCCGAGAACACGAACTTGCCGTTGGTGATGTCCACCTGCCCGCCGCCGAAGTTCACCGCGTAAATCCCGTCCTTGACGCTCGCCACGATCTCCCGCGGATCGTGCGGGCCCGCGAGCATGTAGGTATTGGTCATGCGCGGCAGCGTGAGGTGCGCGTAGGACTCGCGCCGCGCGTTGCCGGTGAGCGGCATCTTCATCAGGCGCGCGTTGAGGCTGTCCTGCATCAGCCCGCGCAGCACGCCGTCCTCGATGAGGACGGTGCGCCGCGTGGGATTGCCTTCGTCGTCCACGGTGAGCGAGCCGCGCCGATGCGAGAGCGTGCCGTCGTCGATCACGGTGACCCCCGGCGCGGCGACGCGCTCGCCCATGCGCCCGGCGAAGGCGGAGCTGCCCTTGCGGTTGAAGTCGCCCTCCAGCCCGTGGCCGATCGCCTCGTGCAGCAGCACCCCCGGCCAGCCGGGGCCGAGCACCACGGTCATGGTGCCCGCGGGCGCCGGGCGGGACTCGAGGTTGACGAGCGCCTGGTCGACCGCGCGCCGCGCGTAGTCCTCGACCACCGCGTCGGTGAACATCGCATAGTCGGTGCGTCCGCCGCCGCCGGCGCTGCCGGTCTCGCGCCGGCCGTTCGCCTCCGCGATCACCTGCACCGACAGGCGCACGAGCGGCCGCACGTCGGCGGCGAGCACGCCGTCGGCGCGCGCCACCAGCACCACCTCGTACTCCGCCGCGAGGCCCGCCATCACCTGGATGACGCGCGGGTCGCGCGCGCGGCACAGGCGCTCGAGCCGGTGCAGCAGCGCCACCTTCGCCTCCGAGCCGAGCGAGGCGAGCGGATCGAGCGGCTCGTAGCGGCGCGGCGCCGCCGCGCGCCGGGCGATGCGCGCGCGCTTGCCGCCGCCCTGGCGCGCGATGGCGCGCGTGGCGCGCGCCGCGTCGGCGAGCGCCGCGTAGCTGATCTCGTCCGAGTAGGCGAAGGCGGTGCGCTCGCCGGAGACCGTGCGCACGCCGACGCCCTGCTCGATGGCGAAGCTGCCGGACTTGACGATGCCTTCCTCCAGGCTCCAGCCCTCGGCGCGCGTGTACTGGAAGTAGAGATCCGCGTAGTCCATGCGCGGCGCGGCGAGCTCGCCGAAGACGGCGTCCAGGCGCCGCGCCTCGAGGTCGTGGGGCGCGAGGAGATGCTGCTGGGCGGTGGCGATGAGGGGGTCGATGTCCATGGGTCCTAGGTTTGGGGCGGTGGCGGCGATTCAATCCCCGACGGGCGGCTTGGGCGGCTCCACGGGGGCCGCGGCGAGCTTCTCCACGCGGGGATCGGCCCAGCCGCCGGTGATGCCGTACTCGAACGCGAACATCTGGCCGAGGGGATCCTTCAGGATCTTCTGCGCGAGCAGCGTGCCCAATCCTACCGCGGGATTGACCAGCACCCCGGCCACGGTCGAGGCGGCGCTGCCTACCTCGGGCACCACGCGCACGCGCAGGTCCTGGGTTTCCTGCGCGAGATCCACCGTGCCCTGCATGCGCACGTCGGCCGCGCTGCCCGTCATGCGGAAGTCGCGCGTCTCGAGCACGCCGCCGTCGAGCTTCGCGGTGGCGGCGATGCGATCCCACTCGAAGCCCTTCGAGAACACGTCGCGGAAGTCGAGCACCACGCGCCGCGGCAGCATCTGCAGGCTCATGAGCGACACGAGCTTGCCGACACCCGCGTCGATCTCGAGGAAGCGGCCGTTCGCGGCCTCGAGGCGCACCTCGCCGGCGAGGCTCGGGTAGTCGATCGCCGTCGGCGGGCCGTTCCAGGCGAGCGTTCCCGACACCCGCGCCTCGCCCCCGCGCACCAGGCCCGGGTAGCCGACGCGATCGAGGTAGCGGCCCACGTCGGACGCCTGCATGGACAGGTCGAGCGTGGTGCGCGGCGCGGCCCCCGTGCGCCAGACCCCTTTGCCCGCAAGCGAGCCCTCCGGGCTCGTCATCGCCAGGCGCTCGATCAGCCAGTCCGGCCCTTCGTGGCGTGCGAGGATCTCCGCGCGCCCGAAGCGCTTGCCCCGGTAGCCGAATTCCTCGGCGACGAGGTCCACGTCCGGCAGCCGGGGTGCCTCGCCACTGGCCGCCACCTGCGGCGCGGCGGGGGGCACCTCGAAGCGGGCCATGCGCGCGGTCAGCGTAGGCTTGGCGCCGCTCCGGTACTCGACTTCGCCGGCGATGTCCTTCGACGTCACGGTCGCGGCCCAGCCGCCCTCGGCAAGTCGCGCGTCGACCGAGATGCCCTGAAGCCGGCGCCCGAAGACGTCCAGGTCGCCGAAGCTCATGTCCGCGCGCACGACGTCCGACGCACCCTCTCCTGACGCGCGCCCGAGCAGGGCGAGCCAGCTGTCGAGGTCGAAGTGGGGGAGCGACCCGTACAGAAGGGTGCGCGCCGGGCGCTCGGGAAAGCGCAGTCGCGCGCCCGGCGGCGGATAGAAGGCGACCGTGCTGCGCTCGAGCCTCATCTCCTCGCCCACGCGCTGACGCAGGAACTCGGCGCGCAGGAGCCGCCCGAGCGTGACACTGACCCGGTCGCGCGCGCCGTCCTCGCCCTGCAGCAGCGCGACGCGCAGCAAGTGCGACTCGCCCGGCGCCTTGGCGAGCGGCGGCGGCAGCCGGCTCTCGATGCCGGCGAGCGCCGACTCGAGCGCGATCTGCGGCGCCGTGCCGCGCCGCAGGCGGACCGAGCCGGCGTAGTCCGCCGAGCCGCCCAGATGCCCCTGCCAGGGCTCGGGCAGCAGCGCCTCGATCGCGGCGGCCTCGAAACGGCCGCCCAGGGAAAGCACCACCGCGCCGTCGCGCTGCGTGCCGCCGATCACGCGCAGCGGCCCGCCGGCGAAGCGCCCGGTCGCGCCGCGCACCTGTATCGCGTCGCGCGTGAATGCGATGCGCCCCGTCGCCTCCTCGATCGGCGGCAGGCGCGCGCCGATGCGCAGCCGGTTGCCGTTGAAGGCGTACTCGCCGGACGCCTCGAAGCGCTCCAGGTCGCCGATCGGCAGCTTGAGCGCGAGGCGCAGCTCTCCGCTGCCGTCGGCGCGCACGCCGCCGGCGGCTTCGCCCAGAGTGCGGCGCAGAGGACTGCGCTCGACGAAGCGCAGGAACTCGCGGGTCGGCCCCTGCGCGCCGCCCTCGATCGTCAGCACCGCCGGCGCGCGCAGGCGCATGGCGGCGCGTGTCGGGCCCACCTGCGCGCCGAGCACGCGCGCGCGGCGCGCCAGCACCTCCATGCGGTCGGCCGCGAAGCGCAATTCGCCCTCGATGTCCTCGATCGCCGGCCAGTCCTCGGCGAAGGCGAGCACACCGCCGCGCACCTGCGCGACGATCTCGAACTCGCCCTGCTTCGGGTCGACGAAGGGGAAATGGCGCAGGTCGCCGCGCAGGCGCAGCCGCGTCTCGGGCGAGTGCCCGGCCAGGACCGATTGCACCACCCATTCGCGCGCGCGATCGCCGACGACGGTCGGCAGCGGCAGGTACCGCGGCAGCGCGCCGGCATCGGCGCGCGCGAGCTGCGCGGTCATGTCGATGATGCCCGGACCCTGCTCGGCATAGACGTAGGTGCCCGAAGCCGTGCCGGCGGCATCGTCGTTGGCGAACTGCAGTCCGGACGTGCGCACGCTCAGGCCGCCGCCCGCGCGTCGCTCCCAGCTCACCTCGCCCGAGAGTGCATCCAGGTGCACGCGCGGCTCCGCGAACACGCGCGGCAGGTCCACCTCGACGTCGCGTGCCGCGAGGGCGACAGTGCCTTTCGCTTCGGACGCGTCCACGCGCCCCGACAGGTTGGCAAAGCCCGGCACCCGGCGCCATGGGCGCATGCCGAGGCCCTCGAAGCGCGCGCGCGCCCGGAGGCCCGCGGCGTCGGGCAGTGTGCCGCGCCACTCGAAGCTCGCGTCGCTCACGAGTCCGCGCGGCTGCAGATCCTCCAGCAGGCGGCGCAGGTCCGCGGGAAACGGCAGGTAGGCCGCCAGCCAGGCGAGCGGCTCGAGCTCGATGCGCGCGGCGGCGAATTCGCCGCGCGGCGGCTCGCCCGCGTCCCAGCTCGCGCGAAACGACGCCTCGCGCATCCCCGGACCGGCCTCGGGCTCGAGCGACAGGCCGCGGGCCGCGAACTCGTAGCCGCGCGCGGTCTCCCGACCCTGCACGCGGCCCGCGACACGGCGCATGCGCAGCTCGGGCAGCTCGCGCGCGAGCCGTGCGGCCACGTCGGTCAGCGCGAGGTCCGCCGTGGCGTCGACCAGCTTGCCGGCGCCGAACGTCGCCCACAGCCGCAGCGCGCCCCTGCCGCTCGCCACCTCGATCGGGTAGTCGAGCCAGGCGCGCCAGCCGGCCAGATCCGTCTCGCCGAGCTCGGCATAGACGCGGCCGTTCCATGCCGCCGGCTGCGCCACGCTGTGCCCGACGAGCGAGGCGCGCAGCTCGAGCGCCGCGCCCAGCTCGCGCGGCGGGCGCGCCGAAAGGCCGATGCGATGCACCTCGCCGCGGTTGCGCAGGCGGAACTGCAGGCGCTTGAGCGCAAGCGGCGGCGCCCCGCGCTGCTCGTCGATCCACTCGACCTCGGCGTCGCGCACTACGATCTCGCGCTGGCCGAGGATCCAGTCCGTGAGCCCGCCGCCGCCACCGCCGCCGCCCGCGGCGAGCGCGAGCCCGCCAATCGAAACGACGCCGTCGGCACCCCGGCGCACGGTCAGGCGCGGCGCCTCGATGGCGAGCGAGTGCAGGCGCAGCTCGAGCGCAACGAGCGTGCGCCACCCCACGACGGGCTCGACCGAGGGCAGCCTGAGCGCCTCGCGCCCATAGCGGTCGAACACGCGCAGGTCGGTCACGGCAAGCCGGGGGTGCAGGCCGTCCCAGTCGGCGCGCAGGGCGCCGACCGTCACCGGCAGCCCGATCGCGCCCTCGAGCGCCCGCACGATCTCGGGCTGGTAGCGATCGATCTGCGGCAGGAACCAGAAGCGAAGCGCGAGGAAAGCCGCGGCGAACAGGAACAATGCCGTCCAGGCGAGGGCTTCCAGCGCGCGCAGCAGCGTGCCCACGACCGTGCTTCGCCCGGCAGATTGCATCGCGCTTCGCCTTGCCCCTATAGTCGTGACCGCTCGCGGCAGGAGGTACGCGCGAACTGCGGATTGGGGGCGCCGCGGCGCGAAAAGTTCTCGCGCAGACCCGTTCCCACGCGTCATTCTAACCGTAGATGCCCGGAATGATTGGGAAAATCGCCCTGTCGCGCTATGCCGAGCGGCTGCTCGCCGCCAGACCCGAGCTCTCTGGGGAGGTGCGCGCGGACGCGCCGTTCGCACGCGCGGCAATGGCGGAGGCGCTCGCCGGCGCCGAGCGCGACGACGAGGCGGAATTCAAGCGGCGGCTGCGCCGCTTGCGCCAGCGGGTGCTGCTGCGGGTCATGGCGCGCGACCTCGAAGGCGGGGCGGCGATCGAGGAGGTCTGCGGAACGATGAGCGACCTCGCGGAGCTCCAGATCGCGGCGGCGCTCGAGTGGATGCGCGAGCCCGACCTGGTGGTCGTGGCCATGGGCAAGCTCGGCGGCCGCGAGCTCAACGTCTCCTCCGACATCGATCTCGTCTTCGCCTACCCCGACGGCGCCGACCCCGAGCGCCTGGAGCGCTCGGGGCGCCGGCTCATCGGCCTGCTCTCCGAGATCACCGCGGACGGATTCGCCTTTCGCGTGGACATGCGGCTGCGGCCGTACGGCGACTCCGGGCCGCTCGCGGTCAGCTTCGAGGCGCTCGAGGCCTATTTCGTCGCGCAGGGCCGCGAGTGGGAGCGCTACGCGTGGATCAAGGCGCGGCCCCTGAGCGGGTCCGGGCACCCGGAGCTCGCCGCGATCGTGCGGCCGTTCGTCTACCGCAAGTACCTCGACTACGCCACGCTCGCCGCGATGCGACGCCTGCACGCCGAGGTGCGGCGCGAGGTGGCGCGGCGCGAGCTCGCCGAGCACGTGAAGCTCGGCCCGGGCGGCATCCGCGAGATCGAGTTCATCGCCCAGGCGCTCCAGCTCGTGCGCGCGGGGCGCGACCCCGGGCTCGCCGTGCGCCCCACGCTCGAGGCGCTCGCGCGCCTGGAGGAGCGCCAGCTGCTGCCCGCGGCCGCGGTGCGCGAGCTGAGCGAGGCCTACCGGTTCCTGCGCCGCACCGAGCATCGCCTGCAGTACCTCGAAGACCAGCAGACGCATGCGCTGCCGGAGGACCCTGAAGACCGCGAGCGCGTAGCGCGCATGTCGGACCGCGCCGACTGGGCGGCGTTCTACGCCGAGCTTCAGGGGCACCGCGAAATGGTGCAACGGCATTTCCAGGACGTGTTCGCCGAGGCGGCCGGCGTGGACGCGCCCGACCTGTGGCAGGACGACCGCGAGGCCATGGCGCACGCGCTCTCGGGCCGCGGCTACCGCAACGCGGAGATGAGCGCCGATCGCCTCCTCGCCACGCGCCGCAGCCAGCGCTACACGTTGCTGCCGGCGGATTCGCGCCGGCGCGTGGACGCGCTCGTGCCGGCACTGGTCGCGGCGGCGGCCGCCTGCGCCGATCCCGATGCGACGCTCGCGCGCGGGCTCGACCTGATCGAGGCCATCGCGCGCCGCGCCGCGTACCTGGCGCTGCTCGCCGAGCACCCGGAGGCGCTGGAGCGCGTGACGCGCATGATCGCGGCCTCCAGCTGGGCCGCCGAGTTCGTCACGCGGCACCCGCTGCTGCTCGACGAGCTGCTCGACGACCGCATGCTGTACGCGCCGCCCGACTGGGCCGAGTTCGCGCGCACGCTCGAGCGATTGCTCGCCGACGCCGCGGGCGACGCCGAGCGGCAGATGAGCGTGCTGCGCGAGCAGCACCAGTCGCTCGTCTTCCGCCTGCTCGCGCAGGACCTCGCGGGGCTGCTCACCGTCGAGCGGCTCGCCGACCACCTTTCGCAGGTGGCGGACCTGGTGCTCGACGCGACGCTCGGCGCCGTGTGGGCGCAGATGCCCGCGCGCCACCGCGAGCGGCCGCGCTTCGCCGTGATCGCCTACGGCAAGCTCGGCGGCAAGGAGCTCGGCTACGCCTCCGACCTCGACCTCATCTTCCTCTACGACGACGCCGACGAGCGCGCGCCGGAGGCCTACGCGCGGCTCGCGCAGCGCTTCAACCTGTGGCTCACCACGCGCACGCCGAGCGGCGTGCTGTTCGACACCGACCTGCGGCTGCGGCCCTCGGGCGAGTCGGGCCTGCTGGTGACGACGCTCGAGGCCTTCGCGCGCTACCAGGAGGAATCCGCCTGGGTGTGGGAGCACCAGGCGCTCACGCGCGCGCGCGCCTGCGCGGGCGACCGCGAGATCGGCGCGCGCTTCGAGGAGATCCGCACGCGCATCCTCATGCGCCCGCGCGAGCCCGCAGCGCTCGCGCGCGAGGTGCTCGCCATGCGCGCGCGCATGCACGAGGCGCACCCCAACCGCTCGGGCCTGTTCGACGTGAAGCACGACCGCGGCGGCATGATCGACATCGAGTTCGCGGTGCAGTACCTCGTGCTCGCGCACGCGCAGCGCTTTCCCGACCTGACGGGGAACCTGGGCAACATCGCGCTGCTCGCGATGGCCGCCGGCCACGGGCTGATCGAGGGCGCCCTCGCCGAGCGCTCGCGCGTCGCCTACCGCGAGTACCGCCGGCTGCAGCACGGCCTGCGGCTGAACGGCGCGCAGTTCGCGCGCGTGCCGCAGGAGCGCGTGGCCGGGCACGCCGCCGCCGTGCGCGCGCTGTGGACGGCGCTGTTCGGCTAGGGCGCGCGCAGGGTGATGTCGCCGTACAGCGCGCGCGCGCGCTGCTGCGTGTTGTCGGTGTCGGTGAGCACGCCCACCGCGACGATGTCGCCCGGGTCCTCGCCGAAGGCGCGCCGGTAGTCCTCCAGCACGTTGCGGCGGTAGCTGCGCCAGCGGCCCAGGCCCTCCTCGCCGCTTTCCACCACCACCATGCGGATGCGATCGAGCTGCGGGCTGGGCAGCATCGTGCCCGCCGGGAGGCTGTTCGACCAGACGTAGATGAGCATGGCGTAGGGCAGCGGCTCGCCCGCGAACACCCTCGCCAGGCGCAGCAGCGAGCGCTCCTGGAAGTCCAGGCGCGCGGGATCGCCGTGGAAGGACACCACCAGGCGCGCGACCGCGTCCTCGCGCGAGCCTTTGGCGAGGTCGGCACCGGCGATCAGCCGCTCCGCGCGCCAGCGCCACTCGAGGATCGGCTGCCGGCGCGGATCGACGCGCACGCGCCGGTACAACCCGGTCCCTGCGCGGTCGGCGTCGGCCTCGAGCGCGACGTCGCCGCCTTCGTCCACCAGCCGGTAGCGCGTCGGGCGCCTGCCCGAGCGCAGGCCCCAGCCCCGCCAGTCTTCCGACAAGAGCGCGCCCGCCGCCATGCCGGAAAAGCGCGCGACCGGCACCACGGCGTCCTGCTCGCGCGGCAGCTCGCGCACGATGGGCGCCGAGGCGAGATAGGCGTCCTCCTCGTGCACCGTCGCGCAGCCCGCGAGCAACGCGAGCGCGGCCGCCGCCAGCCGGGCGCGCATCAGATCGCCTCCCTCGGCGCCCGCCGCAGCGGCCCGTCGACCGCCGAGGCAAGCGTGCCGAGCGCATCGAGCAGCGCCTCGCGCCTGAGCCGGTAGAGCACGCGCTTCCCCTGGCGCTCGGCGAAGACGAGCCCCGCGCGCTGCAGGACCGCGAGGTGGCGCGAGACCGCGGGCGCGCTCATGCCGAAGCGCTCCGCCAGGTCGGTCGTCGAGAGGGCCGTCTGCGCGAGGAAGGCGAGCGTGCGCCGCCGCGGCAGCGAGGCGAGCGCGGCGAATACCTCGTCCTGAATATTAACGCTCATGTTAATAGTATGGCGCATTTCCGGCCGCCCCGGCTAGAATGCCCGCACACATTCAAGGGGACCCCGCACCATGGCGAAGAAGAAGGCCGCGCCGCAGGCGCCGCTCTCGATGGCCGACCGCGACGGCTGGATCTGGCACGACGGCAAGCTGGTGCCGTGGCGCTCGGCGACCACGCACGTGCTCACGCACTCCCTGCACTACGGGCTCGCGGTGTTCGAGGGCGTGCGCGCCTACAAGACGAGCCGCGGCACGGCGATCTACCGCCTGAAGGAGCACACGCAGCGGCTCTTCAACTCGGCGCACATCTACCTGATGAAGATCCCCTACACGCTCGAGCAGCTCATGAAGGCGCAGATCGAGGTCGTGCGCGCGAACGGCCACGAAGCCTGCTACATCCGGCCGATCGCCTTCTACGGCTCGGAGAAGATGGGCGTGTCGCCCGTCGGCGCGCGCGTGCACGTGGCGATCGCCGCCTGGCCCTGGGGCGCCTACCTCGGGCCCGAGGCGCTGGAGAAGGGCATCCGCGTGAAGACCTCGTCCTACGCGCGCCACCACATCAACGTCACCATGGCGCGCTCCAAGATGTCGGGCACCTACCCCAACTCGGTGCTGGCGACGCTCGAGGCGACCATGCACGGCTACGACGAGGGGCTGCTGCTCGACGTCGACGGCTTCGTCGCGGAGGGTGCCGGCGAGAACGTCTTCATCGTCAAGGACGGCGTGATCTACGAGCCCGAGCTCACCTCGGCGCTCACCGGCATCACGCGCGCCTCCGTGATCGAGCTCGCCGCGGGCCTGGGCTACCGGGTGGAGTCGCGCCGCCTGACGCGCGACGACCTCTACATCGCCGACGAGTGCTTCTTCACCGGCACGGCGGCCGAGGTGACGCCGATCCGCGAGCTCGACGGCCGCGTGATCGGCGCCGGCAAGGCCGGGCCGGTGACGAAGAAGCTGCAGAAGGCGTTCTTCGACGTCGTGACGGGCAAGGACCGCAAGCACGCGCACTGGCTCACGCCCGTGCCGATGGGGAAGGCCCGGCGATGAGCGGCACGGACACGGCACGCCGGGTCGAGGTGACGGAGAAGGACCTGCCGCTGCACTGCCCGCTGCCGGACGCGCCGCTCTGGGCGCGGCATCCGCGCGTCTTCCTCGACGTGGTGAAGGAAGGCGAAGCGCTCTGCCCCTACTGCGGCACGCGCTACGTCTACAAGGGCACCGCGCCAAAGGGGCACTGAGCGCTTGCCGCGCCTGCTCGTCGTCGCCCCGAACTGGATCGGCGACGCGCTGATGGCGCAGCCGCTGCTGGCGCGGCTGCGCGCGAAGTCGCCGCAGGTGCGCATCGACGTGCTCGCCCCGGCGTGGGTGGCGCCAGTGTTTCGCCGCATGCCCGAGGTCGCCGGCGTGATCGAGACCGCGTTCGAGCACGGGCGCCTGCGGCTGCGCGAGCGCTGGCGGCTTGCACGCACCCTGAAGGCGCTCGGCTACGACCAGTCGATCGTGCTGCCGAACTCCTTCAAGTCGGCGCTGGTCCCCTTCCTGGCCGACATCCCGGTGAGGAGCGGCTACGTGGGCGAATCGCGCTACGGGCTGCTCAACCTTCTCTACCGCAAGCGGCCGGGCCGCGAGCCGATGGCGATGCACTACGCGCGGCTCTCGGAGCGTCCGGGGTCGCCGGTCCCCGAGCCGCTGCCCGATCCGCGGCTCGCCGCCGATGCCGCGACCGTCGAGGCCACGCAGCGCAGGTTCGGGCTCGAGGGCGCCTACGCCGCGCTCTGCCCGGGCGCGGAGTACGGTCCGGCCAAGCGCTGGCCGTATTTCGCCGAGCTCTCGCACCGGCTCGAGATGCCCGTCGTTGCCCTCGGCGGCCCCAAGGATCGCGAGCACGCGGCCGGCATTTCCGGACGCAACCTCGCCGGCGAGACCACGCTCGACGAGGCGATCGATTTGATCGCGGGCGCCGCGGTCGTCGTGAGCAACGACTCGGGGCTCATGCACGTCGCCGCGGCGCTGGGGCGGCCGCAGGTGGCGCTCTTCGGCTCGTCCAGCCCGCGGCATACGCCGCCCCTGTCGGCGAGCGCGCGCGTGCTGTGGCTCGAGCTCGAGTGCAGCCCGTGCTACGCGCGCGAGTGCCCGCTCGGGCACTTCCGCTGCATGCGCGAGCTGATGGTCGAACGTGTGCTCGGCGAAATCAGCGCCATGGCGCCCTGACTCGCGACGCGGCGATGGCCCTCAGGATCTTTCCCACCGCACAGGACGCCGAGGCGGCCTTCTACGAGGCGCTCGAGCGCGCCGACCTGGAGCTGATGATGGCGGTCTGGTCGGAGGACGAGGAAATCGTCTGCGTCCATCCCGGCGGCCAGCGCCTCGCCGGGCAGGACCAGGTGCGCGACAGCTGGCGGCAGATCTTCGCCGGCGGCGCGCGCGCGCGGCTGCACGTCACGCAGCTCGTCGCCATCACCGGCACCATGGTGGCCGTGCACAGCGTGCAGGAGAACTTCTCCGTCCCCGGCGAGAAGAAGCCCATGCAGGCAGTGGTCGCGACCAACGTCTACCTGCGCACGCCCGCGGGCTGGCGCATGGTCGCGCATCACGGCTCGCCGGCACCGGGCGCCGCCGAGCCGCCACGCACCACGCCGAAGATCCTGCATTGAGCCCCTATCGGCCGCCCTGGTGGCTGCCCGGCGGCCACCTGCAGACGATCTACGCCGCCTTCGGTCCCGCGCCGCGCATCGCGTGGCGCCGCGAGCGCTGGGATACCCCCGACGGCGATTTCATCGACCTCGACTGGGCCGGCGATGGCACGGGGCCGCTCGTCGCGCTGTTCCACGGCCTCGAAGGCAGCTCGGCGAGCCACTATGCGCGCAAGCTCGCCGCCGAAGCGCGCCTGCGCGGCTGGCGCCTCGTCGTGCCGCACTTTCGCGGCTGCTCCGGCAGCCTCAATCGCCTGCCGCGCGCCTACCACTCCGGCGACACGGCGGAGATCGACTGGATCCTGCGGCGACTGCGCCCCGATTTCGCCGCCGGCGTCTCGCTCGGCGGCAATGCGCTGCTCAAGTGGCTGGGCGAGCGCGGCGCGGAGGCGCCGGGACTGCTCCGGCGAGCGGCCGCCGCGTCGGCGCCGCTCGACCTCGCCGCCTCCGGCCGCACGCTCGATCGCGGCCTGAACCGGCTGCTCTACACGCGCCACTTCCTCGTCTCGATGAAGGCGAAGACGCGCGCCAAGATCGCCGCGCACCGCCTGCCGGTCGACGCGCAGCGCCTCGAGCGCACGCGCACGCTGCACGAGTTCGACGACCTCGTCACCGCGCCGCTGCACGGCTTTCGCGACGCCGACGACTACTGGGCGCGCGCTTCCAGCGCGCCGTGGCTGTCGAGCATCCGCGTGCCCACGCTCGTGCTCAACGCCGAGAACGACCCCTTCCTGCCGCGCGCTGCGCTGCACGTGGCGACGCGCCAGGCGGCCAGGGACGTGGTGCTAGAATTTCCCGCGACGGGAGGTCATGCCGGCTTCCCCGGCCGCGACCGCTGGCTCGCGCGCCGCATCCTGGAGTTCTTCGCCTCCCCGTGAACCTCGCCCCCGAGATCTTCCGCGCCTACGACATCCGCGGCATCGCGGGCAGGACGCTCACCGCGGACGCGGTGCGCGCGGTCGGACGCGCGCTCGGCAGCATGGCGCGCGAGTTCGCCGTGGGCCGCGACGGCCGCAGCTCGGGCCCGGGCCTGGTCGATGCGCTGTGCGAGGGACTGCAGGCCTCGGGCGCGAACGTCGTCGACATCGGCATGGTGCCCACGCCGGTGACCTACTTCGCCGCGCATCACCTGGGCTGCGGGAGCTGCGTCTCGGTGACGGGCAGCCACAATCCGCCCGAGTACAACGGCCTGAAGATGGTGGTCGACGGCCACACGCTCTCGGGCGACGAGATCCAGGCGCTGCGCGCGCGCATCGAGCGCGGGGAATTTCGCGAGGGCAAGGGCGGCCGCCGCCAGGCCGAGATCCTCGACGACTACGTGAAGCGCATCGCGGGCGACGTCCGTGTCGCGCGCCGCATGCGCATCGCGATCGACTGCGGCAACGGCGTCGCGGGCATCGCGGCGCCGCGCCTGTTCCGCGCGCTCGGCTGCGAGGTGGAGGAGCTCTACAGCGAGGTCGATCCGGCGTTCCCGAATCACCATCCCGACCCGTCGCACCTGGAGAACCTCGCCGACCTGATCGCCGCGGTGCGCCGCGGCAAGAGCGAGCTCGGCCTCGCCTTCGACGGCGACGGCGACCGGCTCGGCGTGATCACCAAGGACGGCAGCGTGATCTACCCCGACAGGCAGCTGATGCTCTTCGCCGCGGACGTGCTCTCGCGCAACCCCGGCGCGCAGATCATCTACGACGTGAAGTCCACGCGCCTGCTCGCGCCGTGGATCGAGCGCCACGGCGGCAAGCCCCTGCTGTGGAAGACCGGGCACTCGCTCATCAAGGCGAAGCTCGCCGAGACCGGCGCGCCGCTCGCCGGCGAGATGTCGGGCCACACCTTCTTCAAGGAGCGCTGGTACGGCTTCGACGACGCGCTCTATGCGGGGGCGCGCCTGCTCGAGATCCTGTCGCGCTCGCGCGACGCGAGCGGCGTGCTCGCGTCGCTGCCGGACGCGCCCTCCACGCCCGAGCTGCAGTGGAAGCTCGCCGAGGGCGAGCCGCACGCGCTGATCGCGAAACTCCAGGCGGCGAAGTCGTTTCCCAATGCCGCGCGCGTGATCACCATCGACGGCGTGCGCGCCGAGTACGCGGACGGCTTCGGCCTGGCGCGCGCCTCGAACACCACCCCGGTGATCGTGCTGCGCTTCGAGGCCGACTCGAAGGACGCGCTCGCGCGCATCCAGGAAGAGTTCCGCGCGGCGCTCGCGCCGCTCAAGCCCGGCGCGCCGCTGCCCTTCTAGCTCAGGCCGCGGCGAGCGCGCGCCGGTAGCGCGACAGGTCCTGCAGCGAGCGGATCGGCGCGCCGAAGAGCTTCGACAGGTTGAGCAGGATCATGTAGGCGACCTTCTTTTCCCACTCGCGGTCGAAGCGGATCTGCTCGTCGAGCCAGCGCTCGAGCCACTCGGGGTCGGGCAGGCGCGACTGCACCGTGTCCTGCGGGTAGAGCGACTCGTTCACG
Source organism: Burkholderiales bacterium (assembly GCA_050246035.1). Classification (GTDB taxonomy): domain Bacteria; phylum Pseudomonadota; class Gammaproteobacteria; order Burkholderiales; family SG8-39; genus JAABQT01. The sequence continues at coordinate 131,978 of JBFWWT010000001.1, read as the reverse complement.
TGCAGGCTGGTCGGGTGCAGCGGCTTGCCGGAGCGCCCGGCCGCCGCCATCAGCAGCCCCACCTTGGCGAACGACGCTTTCACGCCCTCGCCGCCGCGCTCCAGCGCGCGCTTCAGGTATTGCAGGTAGGCGCCGCCGTGGCGCGCCTCGTCGCGCGAGATGAGCCCGTAGATGTGCTTGATCACCGGCTCGCTATGCCACTCGGCGGCGCGCCGGTACCAGTGATTCAGCCGGATCTCGCCGCAGAAGTGCAGCATGAGGGTCTGCTCGGGGGGCGCCGGGTCGAAGGGAAAGCGCACCGCATGCAACTCCGCCTCCGTCGGCGCGAGCGCGGGCCGGAAGCGGCGCAGGTACTCGATCAGCACCAGCGCGTGTTTCTGCTCCTCGTAGAACCACACCGACATGAAAGCGCAGAAGTCGCTGTCGTGGCGGTTGTCGCGCAGGAACATCTCGGTGGCCGGCAGCGCCGCCCATTCGGTGATGGCGTTCATCTTGATGGTGAGCGCCTGCTCGTCGGTGAGGCGGGAGGCGTCGAACGCGTGCCAGGGCACGTCGCGCTCCAGGCTCCAGCGCACGCGCTCGAGCGACTTGAAGATCTCGGGGTAGAGCATCGTTTCCATATATGAGTGTCCGATGAAAGTTCAGGGGCGTGCCGCGCGCCAGGCGGCGAGCGCCTCGCGAATTCCCGCCAGCTCGCCCAGCACGCGCACGCCGGCGCCGGGGCGCTTGAGGCGCGCCGCGCCGGCGCCGCCGCACCAGATCTCGACATTATCGGAAAGCGCCGCACGCAGTTGGTGCACGCCCTCGCGCAGCGCGCCCGGCGCATAGCCGCCGCTCGCCGACAGCGCGATGAGGTGCGCGCCCTGCGCGCGCGCGGCGTCCGCGAGCTCGCGCACCGGCGTCTGCGTGCCGAGCGACACGCAGTCCGCGCCTTCGAGCGCGAACACCGCCTGTGCCATGAGGAGTCCCAGGCCGTGCTGCTCGCCGGGCAGCGTGGTCAGCAGCACCTTGGGCGCCGAGCCCGCGCCGTCCAGGCGCGCGATCGCGCCGCGCAGCACCGCCTGCAGCTGCTCGGAAAACAGGTGCTCCTCGTAGACCTGGAGCGCGCCGCGCGCCCAGGCCTCGCCCACCTGCACGGTGAGCGGCGCGGCCGTTTCGGTCACGAACGCGTACAGGCCCTCGCGCAGCGCCGCCTGCTCCAGGAGCGCTCGCAGCTCGCCGATGCGGTGCGCGCGCAGCAGCGCGATCTCGTGGGGAAGCGGCGCGGGCGCGGCCGGCGCCGGGTCCGCGTCGAGCGCGGCCAGGCCCCTGGCGAAGATGCGCCCGGGCCGCATGCCCTGGTCCATCAGCCGGCGGATCCGGCGCAGCTCCTCTACTTCGGCCGAGCTGTAGGCGCGCTCGCCGTGGGCGTCCCTCTTCGGCTTGGGAAAGCCATAGCGCCTTTCCCAGACGCGCAAGGTGTCCTTCGAGATTCCGGTCTCCTGCTCCACCGCCGCGATTCCGACAAAGCTCTCGTTTGACGTAGACAAAGTAGTTGACTTCCGGTTTGTTTTGCTGAATTATGCGCGCCTTCGACATTTTTGTCCAGGACAATATAAGTGTTAGTGCACACTCGCACTGGAAGCCGGATCGCCGTCGTCGGCTCAGGCATTTCGGGCTTGGCCGCCGCCCGGCTGCTGTCGCGCGGGCACGCGGTAAGCCTCTTCGAAGCCGCCCCCCGCTTGGGCGGACACGCGAACACCCTCGACGTTGTCCTGGACGGGATCGCGCACCCGGTGGACACGGGATTCCTGGTCTACAACCGGGCGACCTACCCGAACCTCGTGCGCCTGTTCGACGAGCTCGGGGTGCCGGCGGCTCCGAGCGAGATGAGCTTCAGCGTGTCGCTCGACTCGCCCGCGATCGAATGGGCGGGCACGGACCTCGGCACGCTGTTCGCCCAGCCCGCCAACCTGCTGCGCCCGGGCTTCATTCGCATGCTGCGCGACGTGCTGCGCTTCAATCACGAAGCGCCGCGCGCCCACGGCGCGCCCACGCTCGGCGCCTTCCTCGCCGCGGGCCGCTACAGCGCGGAGTTCCGGGACTGGTATCTGCTGCCCATGGCCGCCGCCATCTGGTCCTGCCCCACGCGCGCGATGCTCGACTACCCCTTTGAGGCCTTCGCGCGCTTCTTCCGCAACCACGGGCTGCTGCAGCTTGCCGACCGCCCCCAGTGGTACACGGTACCCGGCGGCTCGCGCCGCTACGTCGAGGCCATCGCGCGCGAGCTTGCGGACGTGCGCGTCTCGACACCGGTGCGCACGCTGCAGCGAGAGGCGGGCGGCGTGCGCGTGAACGGCGAGCGCTTCGACGCGGTCGTGCTGGCCTGCCACAGCGACCAGGCGCTGCGGCTCCTCGGCGCCGGCGCGACGCACGCCGAGCGCGCGGTGCTCGGCGCGATTCCCTACCGGCGCAACCGCGCGCTGCTGCACACGGACGCCTCGCTCCTGCCGCGCCGGCGGCGAGTGTGGTCGGCCTGGAACTACAGCGCGGGCCGCGCTACGCCTGAAGGGCGCCCGGTCGCCGTGCACTACCTGCTGAACAAGCTGCAGCCGCTGCCCTTCGCGCGGCCGGTGATCGTGTCGCTCAACCCGCACCGCGAGCCCGCGGCCGGATCCGTTCTCGCCGAGATCGACTACGAGCACCCGGTGTTCGGCGCCGGCGCCGACGCGGCGCAGGCGCGCCTCGCCGCCATCCAGGGCACGCGCCGCACCTGGTTCTGCGGCGCCTGGACGCGTAACGGCTTCCACGAAGACGGGCTCGCCTCGGCGATCGCGGTGGCCGACAGCCTTCGCCTCGAGTCCCTGCGGGAGGCGGCGTGAGCGCCCAGCTCCTCTCCGGCACGGTCGTGCACCGGCGGCTGCGTCCCTTCGAGCACCGCTTCGCCTATCCGGTGTTCTACCTGCGGCTGCCGCTCACGCGGCTCGAAGAGGCGGCGATCCCGGTCAATCGCCCGGGCCTCGCAAGCTTCCACTACCGCGACCACGGCGCGCGCGACGACACCCACCCGCTCGAGTGGATTCGCGGCGTCCTCGCGCGCGAAGGCATCGAGGCGGACGGCGAGGTCTGGCTGCACTGCTTTCCGCGCGTGCTCGGCTACGTGTTCAACCCGGTGAGCTTCTGGTTCTGCGAGGACCGCGCCGGGAAGCTGCGCGCGGTTCTGGCGGAGGTGAACAACACGTTCGGCGAGCGCCATTCCTACCTGCTTGCCGGGGATGCCCTGGAGGTGAAAAAGGTGTTCCACGTCTCGCCCTTCTTTCCGGTGTCGGGCCGCTACCGCTTCCGCTTCAGCACGCACGGCGCACGCCACGTGGCGCGCGTCGACTATCACGACGAATCGGGACCGCAGCTGCTCACCGCGATCGCGGGCCGCGCGCAGCCGCTCTCGCGCGCCCGCCTCGCGCGCGCGCTACTCGCGCACCCGGCGTTCACCTTCGGCGTGATCGCACGCATTCACTGGCAGGCGCTCAAGCTGTGGTGGAAGGGCGCGCCGTTCCACGCCAAGCCCCTGCCGCCCCGCGAGGAGCTGTCGCGATGAGCGCCGCCCTCGTCCTGCGCACGCTCGAGCGCCTCGAGCGCGGGCGCCTCGAAGTCGCGCTGCCCGGCGGCGCGCGCCGCGCGTTCGGCGAGCCGAACGGCGCGACGGCCGACCTGCAGGTGCGAAACCTCAACGCCTTCGCGCGCGTGCTGCGCTCGGGCGACATCGGCTTCGCCGAGGGCTATCTGGAGGGCGATTGGACGACTTCCAGCCTGCCGCGGCTGCTCACATTGCTCGCCGCGAACCGCCACGCGCTCGAAGGGCCGCTCTACGGCAGCTTCCTCGGGCGGATGCTGCAACGGCTGCTGCACATGACGCGCGCCAATACGCGCGCCGGCAGCCGCCGCAACATCGCGGCCCACTACGACCTCGGCAACGATTTCTACGCGCTGTGGCTCGACCGCGGCATGACCTACTCCAGCGCGCTCTTCGCGGGCGACGCCGGCCGCACGCTCGAGGAGGCCCAGCACGCCAAGCTCGCGCGCGCTCTGCAGCAGCTCGCCCCCGCCACGGGCGCGCGCGTGCTCGAGATCGGCTGCGGCTGGGGCTCGTTCGCCGAGCTCGCGGCCGATGCCGGCCTGCACGTCACGGGCCTCACGCTGTCGCGCGCGCAGCTCGAGTTCGCGCGCGCGCGCCTCGGCGGCCGCGCCGACCTGCAGCTGCGCGACTACCGCGACGAACGCGGGCGCTACGACGCCGTCGCCTCCATCGAGATGATCGAGGCGGTGGGCGAGCGCTGGTGGCCCGCCTACTTCGGCAAGATCGCCGAGGTGCTGCCCTCGGGCGGCCGCGCCCTCGTGCAGGCGATCGTGATCGACGACGCGCTCTTCGCGCGCTACCGCGAGGGCAGCGACTTCATCCGCCGCTACATCTTCCCCGGCGGCATGCTGCCCTCGCCGGCGCGCGTGGAGATGGAGGCGGCGGCCGCGGGGCTCTCGGTACGCGACGCCCACCCCTTCGGCGCCGACTACGCGCGCACGCTCGCCCTGTGGCGCCAGCGCTTCCTCGCCCGCTGGCCCGAGGCGAGCGCGCTCGGCTACGACGAACGCTTCCGCCGCATGTGGGAGTTCTACTTCGCCTATTGCGAGGCGGGCTTCACCGCCGGTTCCACCGACGTCGTGCAGTACACCCTGGTGAAGCGATGAGGCGCGCGCTCGCCGCACTCGTCCTGCTCGTTCCGCTCGCCGCGACGGCGAGCACGGACCTCGCTCGCCTGGGCGAGGGCACCCTTCGCTGGTTCGGCTTCAAGGTCTACGAGGCGACGCTGTGGGCAGCCGGGCAGCGCGCCGATCTCTCCGCGCCTCTGCGGCTCGAGCTGCGCTATGCGCGCGCGCTCTCGGGCCGCGCGATCGCCGAGCGCTCGGACGAGGAGATCGCGCGCCTGGGATTCGGCACGGCCGAGGCGCGCGCGCGCTGGCTGGACGAGATGCGGCGCCTGTTCCCGGACGTCGAGGCGGGCGACGCGCTCGCCGGCGAGCACCTGCCCGGGCAGGGCGCCCGGTTCTTCCGCAACGGCGCGCCGCTCGGCGAAATCGCCGACCCGGAGTTCTCGCGCGCGTTCTTCTCCATCTGGCTCGACCCGCGCACCAGCGCCCCGGCGCTGCGCGCCGCGCTCCTCGGTCGGCCATGACGCTCGCCCGGACGCAGCTCGCCGCCTACGGCGCGCTCGGCCTGCCGCTCGCCGCGGCGGCGCTGCCCATCTACGTGCACCTGCCGAACCTCTACGGCGGCACGCTCGGCATGAACCTCGCCGTGCTCGGCGCGGTGCTGCTCGCCGCGCGTCTCGCCGACGCGTTCGTCGACCCGCTCCTCGGCGCGCTGAACGACTGGCTGCAGCGGCCGCGGCTGCTCGTCGGCACGGGCGTCGTGCTGCTCATCGCCGGGCTCGCCGCAGTGCTCAACCCGCCGGGCGGGCACTGGTGGTGGCTCGCCGCGGCGCTCGTGCCCGCCTATCTCGGCTACAGTCTGGCAAGCGTGGGCTATCTCGCGTGGGGTTCGCTGCTCGGCGAGACGCCGCACGAGCGCACGCAAGTCTCGGCCTGGCGTGAAGGCTTCGGCCTCGCCGGCGTGGTGATCGCCTCGCTCGCGCCGGTGCTGCTCGCCTCGAGCATGGAGGCGGGCCTCGCGCGCTTCAGCCTCGTCTTCGCGGCCATCGCGCTCGTGTGCGCCGTGCTCACGCTGCAGCATGCGCCGCGCCCGCCGCGCGCGCCCGGCGGGGCGCCCGGCTTTGCCGCGATGGCGGCGCCGTTCGCCAACCCGGCCTTCCGCGGCCTGTTCGCGGTGTTCGTGCTGAACGGCATCGCCGCGGCGCTGCCGGCGACGCTCGTGCTCTTTTTCGTGAACGATGCGCTCGGGCTGCCGCGCCTCGCGGGCGCTTTCCTCGCCGCTTACTTCCTCGCCGGCGCCGCGAGCCTGCCGCTGTGGCTGCGCCTCGCGCGGCGCTTTGGCAAGACGAACGCCTGGCTCGCCTCCATGGCGGCGAGCGTCGTCGCCTTCGCCGGTGCGCTCGCCCTCGGCGCGGGCGACGCCGCGGGCTTCTTCGCCGTGTGCCTGCTTTCGGGCCTCGCGCTCGGCGGGGACCTCGCGCTGCCCCCGGCGCTGCTCGCGGACTCGATCCGCGGGCGCGGCGAGGAAGCGCGCGCCGGCGCCTATTTCGGCCTGTGGAGCCTCGCCGCCAAGGCAAACCTCGCGCTCGCCGCGGGACTCGCGCTGCCGCTGCTCGCCTTCGCCGGCTACCGGCCCGGGGGCGGCGGCGAGCTCGCCCCGCTCTATTTCGCCTACTGCCTGCTGCCCTGCGCGCTCAAGCTCGCCGCGGCGGCGCTCCTGTGGAGGACCCGCGCATGATCCGTCCGCTCGCTCTCGCCCTCGTCTTCCTCGCCGGCTGCGCCTCGATCGAGCCCGAGGCCTATCGCGACGAGCGCCCGGCGCTCGATCTTTTCCGCTACTTCGAGGGCGAGGTCGACGCATGGGGGCAGTTCCAGGACCGCTCGGGGAAGGTGGCGAAGCGCTTCACCGTCGACATCCGTGGCCGAGTGGAGGGCAACCGGCTCACGCTGGAGGAGGACTTCACCTACTCCGACGGCACGAAGGAGCGGCGCGTGTGGACGATCGACCGGCTGGGCGAGGGCCGCTACCGCGGCACCTCGGGCGACGTCGTCGGCGAGGCCGAGGGCCGCGTCGCGGGCAACGCGCTCAACTGGCGCTACGTGCTCGCGCTGCCGGTGGACGGGCGCGTGTGGCACGTGCACTTCGACGACTGGATGTTCCTGCACGACGAGCGCGTGCTGCTAAACCGCGCGGTGATGTCCAAGTTCGGCATCCGCCTCGGCGAGGTGACCCTCGCCTTCCGCCGGCGCGGCTGATGGCGCTCAACCCGCCGATCCGGGACTGGCGCGGCCGCCGCGTCTGGGTGCTCGGCGCCTCGAGCGGCATCGGCGCGGAGGTGGCGGCGCTGCTCCTCGAGCGCGGCGCGCGCGTCGCAGTCTCGGCGCGCTCGCAGCAGCGGCTGCGCGAGCGCTTCGGCGGCGACACGCTCGTCGTGCCGGCCGACGTGACCGACGCCGAGAGCCTGAGCGCGGCCGCGGCCGAGATCGCCGCGGCCCGGGACGGGATCGATCTCACGCTCAACTTCGCGGGCACCTACCAGGAGATGCGTCCCTGGGCGATGGACCTCGCGGCGGTGCGCGCCATCGTCGAGCTCAACCTGACCGGTGCCTTCAACCTGCTCGAGGCGCTGCAGCCGCACCTGAAACCCGGGACGGGACTCGGCCTCGTCGCTTCGGTGGCGGGCTACGGCGGCCTGCCCAACAGCCTCGCCTACGGGGCGTCGAAAGCGGGCCTCATCAACCTCGCGCAGTCGCTGTGGCTCGACTACCGCGCGCGCAATGTCGCCGTCTACCTGATCAACCCGGGCTTCGTCGAGACGCCGCTCACGGCGAAGAACCGCTTCCCGATGCCTTTCATCATTCCGGCGGAGGACGCCGCGCACCGCACCGTGGCCGGCCTCGAGCGCGGCAACTTCGAGATCGACTACCCGCGACGCTTCACGCGGCTGCTGAAGCTCCTCAACCTCCTGCCGCAGGGCCTGTACTTCCGATGCGTGCGCCGCTTCACCGGGATCTGAACGCGCTCGTCGAGTGGTACGAGTCGCTGACGCCCGAGTCGCTCGGGCGCATGGGCGAGTTCTATGCCGCTAACGCCTGGTTCAAGGATCCCTTCAACGAGGTGAGCGGCCTGCATGCGATCCAGCGCGTGTTCGCGCACATGTTCGAGACCCTGCGCGCGCCGCGCTTTCGCATCACCGAGCGCATCGCCGACGAGCACGGGGCGTTCCTCGCCTGGGAGTTCCGCTTCGGCGCCGGCCGGCGCGAGTACGCGGTGCGCGGTGCCACGCACCTGAAGTGGAACAGCCGCGGCAAGATCGTCTACCACCGCGACTACTGGGACGTCGCCGAGGAGCTCTACGCGAAGGCGCCGATCCTCGGCGGGCTCATGCGCTTCCTGCAGCGCCGGCTCAGGGCGCGCTGAGGTCGGGGCCGATCCGGTCGAGCCGGTCGGTCACCAGGCAATCGGCGCCCGCCGCGAGAAGGCGCCGCGCCGGGCGCAGGTCGTTCACGGTCCAGGCGAGCACGGCGCAGCCCGCGGCGTGCGCCTGCTCGATGACGATTGCCTTGAGCGCGCGAAAGTTGCCGTGCAGCGCGAAGCACCCGAGGTCCGCCAGCAGTTCCGGCCAGTGCGGCGGCAGCCGGCCGATGAGCAGGCCCCGCGGCAGCTGCGGCGCGGCCTCGCGCGCCGCGACCAGCGCCGCCGGAGAAAACGACGACAGCAGCGGCGGCAGCTCGGCGCCGCGCCAGAGCTCGGCGGCCATGCGCGCCACCGCCTCGCCCGTACGCCGCTCGTAGCCGTACGCCGGCTTGATTTCCACGTTCACCGCCAGCCCGAGCTCGCGGCACAGGCGCGCCGCGTCCTCGAAGCGCGGAATGCGCTCGCCGCGCCAGCGCGCGCCGTGCCAGCCGCCGGCGTCCAGGCGCGCCATGTCCGCGTAAGCCGTGCGCGCCACCTCGGCCTTGAGGCCGGCGGTGCGCTTGAGCGTGCGGTCGTGGATCAGCACCGGCGTGCCGCACCCGGCGAGCATGACGTCGATCTCGACGCCCTTGAATCCCATGTCGGCGCCCAGGCGGATCGCGCCGAGTGTGTTCTCCGGGGCGAGCGTGCCCCCGCCGCGGTGGGCGAAGACGCGCGGATAGGGCCAGTGGCTCAAGCGGGACGATGCCTCGGCTTGAGGCGGACGTAGACCGTCCGGTGCACGCGCGCAATGACCTCGCCCTTCGCGTTCTCGATGTCGGTGTCGAACTCGGGCAGCACCTTGTCGCCGCCCGCCGCTCGCGCGCGGATGTCCGCGAGGCGCGCCTCGGACAGCGCAAAGCGCGCCCGCACCGTGCCACGGCCGGGCGCCACGTACTCGATCGACGCAGCCTTGTCCCACACCAGGTAGTCGCGGCCCAGGTTGCGCATCAGCATGATGGCGTAGAACGGATCGGTCATGGCGAACAGGCTGCCGCCGAACTGCGTGCCGACGGCGTTGCGGTTGAGGCGGCCCAGGCGCAGCTCCACCTCCGCGTCGCGGAAGTCCTCGCTCATGTGCCGCAGGCGGATGCCGGCGCCGAGGAAGGGCGGCCACAGGCGCATGCCCCGCACCAGCGTGCGCGCGCTGTACTTCACCGGTTCAGTCCTCGATGCGCTTGCCGCTCTCGGGATCGAACAGGTGCATGTGCTCCGCCGCGAAGCGCAGCGGCAGGCGGCCTTCCTTCGCCACCACCGAGGTATGCAGGCGCGCGGCCACGCGCGCCCCGGTCCGGTCGGCCCCGAGATGGCCGTAGACCAGCGAGTCCGAGCCGAGCAGCTCGATGAAGTCGATGTCCGGCCGGAGCAGCGCCTCGGCGTCGCCGCAGGTCTCCAGATGCTCAGGCCGCACGCCGAGGAGCACCGGGCGCCCGTCGTGCGCGGGTCGCGGCGCGGGCAGGCGCACGTGCACGCCGCCGTTGCCCTCGGCAGCGAGGCTGCGACCGCCATCGGCGAGGCGCCCCGGCACCAGGTTCATCGGCGGCGAGCCGATGAAGCCGGCGACGAACGTGGTCGCGGGCCTCTGGTACACCTCCAGCGGCGCGCCGATCTGCTCGGTGCGGCCGGCGTTCATGATCAGCATGCGATGCGCGAGCGTCATGGCCTCGACCTGGTCGTGCGTGACGTAGAGCGTGGTGGTCTTCAGGCGCTGGTGCAGCGACTGCAGCTCGCTCCTCATCTGTACGCGCAGCTTGGCGTCGAGGTTCGAGAGCGGCTCGTCGAACAGGAACACCGACGGCTCGCGCACGATGGCGCGGCCCATGGCCACGCGCTGGCGCTGGCCGCCGGAGAGCTCGCGCGGGCGGCGCGCGAGCAGCTTGGAAAGCTCGAGGATCTCCGCGGCGCGCTGCACGCGCGCGTCGATGTCGGCCTTCGTGCGGCCCCGGATGCGCAGGCCGTAGGCCATGTTGTCGTACACGCTCATGTGCGGATAGAGTGCGTAGTTCTGGAACACCATGGCGATGTTGCGGTCCTTGGGCTCGAGGTCGTTCACCACCCGGTCGCCGATGGCGATCTCGCCCGAGGTGATCTCCTCCAGGCCGGCCACCATGCGCAGCAGCGTCGACTTGCCGCAGCCCGAGGGCCCGACCATCACCACGAACTCGCCGTCCTTGATGTCCATGGAGATGCCCTGTATCACCTTCACGGGCCCGAAGGACTTGTGCACGTTGCGGATCGATACGGCGGCCATTACTTTTCGGTCTCCACGAGTCCCTTGACGAACCACTTCTGCATCACCAGCACCACCACCGCCGGCGGCAGAAGCGCCAGCATGGCCGTGGCCATCACCAGGTGCCACTCGTTGGCGGCGTCGCCGCCGACGATCATGCGCTTGATGCCGATCACCGCCGTGTACATGGACTCGTCGGTGGTGATGAGCAGCGGCCACAGGTACTGGTTCCAGCCGTAGATGAACTGGATGACGAAGAGCGCCGCCATGCTGGTTTTCGACAGCGGCAGCACCACGTCCCAGAAGAAGCGCATCGGCCCCGCGCCGTCCATGCGCGCGGCCTCCGCCAGCTCGTCGGGAATGGTCATGAAGAACTGCCGGAACAGGAACGTCGCCGTCGCCGAGGCGATGAGCGGCAGCGTGAGGCCGGCGTAGGAATTGAGCATGCCCAGGTCGGCGATCACCTGGAAGGTCGGGATGATGCGCACCTCCACAGGCAGCATGAGCGTGATGAAGATCATCCAGAAGAAGAACATGCGCAGCGGAAAGCGGAAATAGACGATGGCGAAGGCCGAGATCAGCGAGATCGCGATCTTGCCGGTGGTGATGCACAGGGCCACCACCGTGCTGTTGAACAGCATGGTCGCCACCGGCGCCTTGGAGCCCTTCTCGGTGCCGGCGAACAGCACCTGCGAGTAGTTCTCGATCAGGCGGTCGCCGGGCACCAGCGGCATCGGCGCCACCATGATCTCCTCGAGCGGCAACGTCGAGGCAACGAAGGTCACGTACACCGGGAAGGCGATGACGACCACGCCCGCGATCAGGATCGCGTGCGACAGGAAATCGAGCCAGGGCCGGCGCTCTACCATGGCGCCCCCATCAGTACTGCACCCGGCGCTCGATGTAGCGGAACTGCACCACCGTGAGCGCAATGACGATGGCCATGAGGATCACCGACTGGGCCGAGGAGCCGCCGATGTCGGCCGCCTTCACGCCGTCGTGATAGACCTTGTAGACAAGGATCGTCGTGGACTGCGCCGGCCCGCCCTGGGTGATCGCGTCGATGATGCCGAAGGTGCCGAAGAAGGCATAGACGACGTTCACCACCAGCAGGAAGAACGCGGTCGGCGACAGCAGCGGGAAGACGATGGACCAGAAGCGCCGCCCGGGACCCGCGCCGTCGATCGCCGCCGCCTCGATCAGCGACTTCGGGATCGACTGCAGGCCGGCGAGGAAGAAGAGGAAGTTGTAGCTGATCTGGTTCCACACCGCCGCCATGATCACCAGCAGCATCGCCTGGTTGCCGTCGATCACCCAGTTCCAGTGCACGCCGAACTGGCGCAGCATGTAGGTGACGATGCCGATCGAGGGGGCGAACATGAAGGCGTACAGCACGCCGGCGACGGCGGCCGCCACGGCGTAAGGCCAGATGAGCAGCGTCTTGTAGGCCATGGCGCCGCGCACTACGCGATCGGCCATCACGGCGAGCAGCAGCGACAGCGCGATGCCGATCCCGGCCACCGCGATGCTGAACACGGCGGTGGTCCGAAACGACGCCAGGTAGTTCGGGTCCTCGAACAGCGTATAGAAGTTCTGCAGGCCGACGAACTGTGAGCGCAGGCCGAAGGCGTCCTGGAGCTGGAACGAGTACCAGACGGCCTGCGAGGCCGGCCAGAAGAAGAACACCACCGTGATGGCGAGCTGCGGCGCCACCAGGGCGAACGGCAGCCACGCCGAGCGGAAGACGACCCTTTTTTCCATTCCGCTCGGCGGGACTGCGGGAGGCCGGGATTACTTGTTGGCCGCCTCGAACTGCCGCAATAGCTCGTTGCCGCGGCGCACGGCGTCGTCGAGCGCCGCCTTGGCGCTCTTCTTGCCGGCAAACGCCGCTTCCAGCTCCTCCTCGATGATGGTGCGGCCCTGCACGAAGTTGCCGAAGCGCAGGCCCTTGGAGTTCGCCGTCGGCGCCTTGTTCGTGAGCTGCAGCACGGCCATGTCGCGGCCCGGATTCTTGTCGTAGAAACCGGACTTCTTGGTCAGCTCGTAAGCCGCCAGCGTGATCGGCACGTACCCCGTCTTCGTGTGCCACTCCATCTGCACCTCCGGACGCGACAGGAAGGTGAAGAACTTCGCCACGCCCTTGTACTCCTCGGGCTTGCGGCCGCTCATCACCCACAGCGACGCCCCGCCGATGATCGAGTTCTGCGGCGCACCCTTCACGTCGTCATGGTAGGGCAGCATGTTCAGCTGCCAGTCGGTCTTGCCGGCCTTGATCGTGCCGCCCAGCGCCCCGGCGCTGATGGTGGCCATCGCGCACTCGCCGCTCTGGAACTTGGCGTCCGCCTGGTTCGTGCGGCCGGCGTAGGTGAACAGCCCTTTCTTCGCCATGTCGGAAAGCATCTGGATGTGCTTGACGTGCGTCGGCGAGTTGATGGTGAACACGGTGTCCAGCCCGCCCATCCCGTTCTGCTTCGTGCCGATGGGGATGTTGTGCCAGGCGCTGAAGTTCTCGATGTGCACCCAGGACGGCCAGCCCGTTGTATAGACGCAGTCCTGGCCGGCGGCCTTCAGCTTCTCCGCCGTCGCGATCACTTCCTTCCAGGTCTTCGGCGCCACCGGCGGCAGGCCCGCCGCCTTGAACTTGTTGCGATCGATGTAGAAGAGCGCCGTCGAGCTGTTGAAGGGCAGCGACAGCATGTTGCCTTTCGTGTCCGAGTAGTAGCCCGTCACCGTCGGCAGGTAGGCCTTCGGATCGAACGGCTCGCCCGTTTCCTTCATCAGCTGGTACACGGGCTTCACGGCACCCTTGGCGGCCATCATCGTCGCCGTGCCGACCTCGAACACCTGGAGGATGTGCGGCGCCTGGCCCGCGCGGAACGCGGCGATCGCGGCGGTCATCGACTCAGGGTAGGACCCCTTGTAGGAGGTGACGACCTTGTATTCCTTCTGTTCGGCATTGAACTGGTTGGCGAGCCCGTTCAGCGCCTCGCCCAGCGCGCCGCCCATGGAATGCCACCACTGGACTTCAACCTGCGCATGCGCCGGCAGGGCGAACGCGCCCGCGACCGCGACGGTCGCGGCGAGCAGTCTGACTTTCATCGGATGTCCTCTCTTCCTGAGTGAAAGTGGCGATTCTGTCGGCGCCACATTTCGGAAATACTACAGAATTCGCCCCGCCTGGGGTATACACGGGTCAAAATCATGGCCGCCCTGCACGAACTGACCGCCGCCGAGATCGCCACCAGCTACGAGGGGGGCGAGCTGTCGCCCGTCGACGTCGTGCGGGCGCTGCTCGAGCACATCGACGCCTGGGAACCCAGGCTGAACGCGATGTACCTGCTGCCCCGCGAGGCGGCGCTCAGGCAGGCGCGGGAGTCCGAGGGGCGCTGGCGCGTGCAGGCGCCGCTTTCCCCCCTGGACGGCGTGCCCGTCACGATCAAGGAAAACATCTACACGAAGGGCGATCCGGCGCCCATCGGCACGGCGGCGAACGCGCCCGCCGCGCCGCAGCCCGCCGATGCGCCGCCCGCGGCGCGCCTGCGGCAGGCCGGGTGCGTGATCCTCGGCAAGACCACGATGCCCGACTACGGCATGCTCTCCTCGGGGGCGTCCAGCCTGCATGGCGTGACGCGCAATCCGTGGGACACGACGCGGAACACGTCGGGCTCCAGCTCGGGCGCGGGCGCCGCGGCCGCCGCCGGCTATGCGCCGCTGCATCTGGGCACCGACATCGGCGGCTCGGTGCGGCTCCCCGCCACGCACTGCGGCATCTTCGCGCTCAAGCCCAGCCACGGCCGGGTACCCGTCTATCCGCCGTATCTCGGTCGCGTGACGGGGCCGATGACGCGCGACGTCGAGGCCGCCGCGGCGATGATGAACTGGCTCGCGCTGCCGGATGCGCGCGACTACATGAGCCTGCCCTACCGGCCGGTCGACTACACCGCCGGGCTTGACGAGATGAACCTGAAGAAGCTGAAGGTGGGATTCCTGCCGGACATGCGCGCGGGACTGCCGGTAAATGACGAGGTGCGCGCGGCCGCGCAGGCCGCGGCCAAGGCGCTCGCGGCTGCGGGCGCCGAGGTCGAGGAAATGAAGAGCTTTCTCACGCCGGAGATGCTCGACGGCACGGGCCGATTCTTCGAGGCGCGCTCGTACAACGATTTCGCCGCGCTGCCGCCCGAGCGGCAGAAGAAGGTGCTGCCGTTCATCGCCGAATGGTGCACCTGGCGCGCGAAGGACTTCGGCGGGCGCGACGTCATGCAGGCCTTCGGCCATCTGATGGCCATGCACGAGGCGGCGGTCGCCGCCTGCGAGCCGTACGACTACGTAATCTCGCCCGTGTCGCCGATCCTGCCGTACGAGGCCGAGCTTCCCTGTCCCGGCAACGACCCGCGCAACGCGCTGCCGCACATCGCCTTCACGGTGCCGTTCAACTTCTCGGGCCAGCCCGCGGCGTCGGTCAACTGGAGCTTCAGCGCCGGCGGACTCCCCATCGGCGTGCAACTCATCGGCCATCGCTTCGACGACGCCGGCGTGCTCAAGCTCGCGCGCGCGATCGAGAACCTGCGCCCCGCGCAGAAGCCCTGGCCTGCGCTTAATTAGGGACAGTCCCTAATTGAAGGCAGGGCCGAGGGGGCGAAGGCGCAGGCCCTTGCGCAGCTTCTTCCACGGGAATTCGGAGGGGTCGGCGAGCGCGGGGCCCGGCGCCTTCGCCACCAGCACCTCGCGCGCGATCGGCTCGAAATCCGCGCGGAAGTGCACCGAGCTCTTCAGCACCAGCATGCGCTCGCGCACGGGCTCGACGCCCACGTGGCGGAACATCTCCTGGTCGGCGGCCTGCACCTTGCGCGAGGCGAGCACGACGCGCACGCCCGGCGCCGCCTTGCTGCGCAGGAGCGCCATCTCGCCCAGCGTCATGCGAAAGCCCTTGAACATGGGTCCGGTGCAGGTGAACTTGCCGTCGCCCAGGCGCTCGATGGTGAACTCGCCCTCGAACGGCGCATCGCCGGGAATGCGCGACTTGCCGCCCAGCGAGAAGCCGAGCGTCGCGCCCTGCCCTGCTTCATGCGCGCGTCGCGCCGACGCCGCGTCGATCAGCAGGCCGAGGGTTGCGTCGGCGGGGCGCTGCCGCACCAGCGCCGCGAGCATCCCGGTCGTGTCGCCGTTGCCGCCGGCGCCGGGATTGTCCTGCGTGTCGGCGATGACGACCGGCCTGCCCGGCTCGCCGCGCGCGCGGGCGCGCGAGATGGCCTCGTCCGGCAGGTGAAGCTCCATGGCAAAGTCACGCTCGGCATCGGCCACTGCGCCGCGCAGCTTCGCCACCGCAGCGTCCACGGCGCCCGCGTCGGCACCGTAGCCGAACACGGTCATGCCGCACTCCTCGAAATCGGCCATTGGAAAACCGGGCATGAAGGTGAGCGTCGCGCCGCCCGCGCGCTCGAGGCTCTCGAGCCGCGCGTACAGACCCTTGCACGGCTCGATGAAGGAGCACTGCGCGGGCAGCCCGGTGAGGAAGTCGAGCGTGGCGTAGGCCTTCGCCGGGCGCTCCCCGGTTCGCAGCATGGCGTCGAGCAGCCGCGCGGCCCGCGCGCCGGTCTCGGCCATGTCCACGTGAGGATAGGTCCGGTAACCGACCAGGGCATCGGCGAAGGCCACCATCGCGCGCGTGACATTGCCGTGCAGGTCGAGGCTCGCCACGAGCGGCACGCGCGGGCCGATCGCCTCGCGCACGCGGCGCAGGATCTCGCCTTCGCCGTCGTCGTAGGCCTCCGACACCATTGCCCCGTGCAGGTCCAGGTACACCCCCTCCACCGGCAGCGCCGCCTTCAGGCGCGCCACCATTTCCCCGAGGATGCGCTCGAAGGCGTCGGCGGTGACGCGCGCCGAGGGGCTCGCGGCCGCCCAGGCCGTGGCGACGAGGTCATGGCCGGCGGCGCGCAACGCCTGGATGGCGCCCTGCGCCGGGATGTTCGCGCCCTCCAGGGCCGCGAACATCGGCTCGCCGTACTGGGCGCCGGGCCAACCGCCCCCCGACTCGAACGCGGGGTAGTCCGCCGGCGAAGGCGCAAAAGTGTTGGTCTCGTGCTGGAAGCCGCCGATTGCGACGCGTGCCATGGCCTGCTAACCTGTTTTTCGCCCGTCCGAACCCAAAGGATACCCGCATGAACCGCAAGATCGTTGCAGTCGCTTTGCTGGCGGCCGCAGGAGCCGCGTTCGCGCAGGACAAGGTGCTGCGCGTGGTGCCGCACTCCAATCTTTCGATCCTCGACCCGATCTGGACCACGCAGTACATGGCGCGCAACCACGGCTACATGATCTACGACACGCTCTTCGGCACCGACGAGAAGAGCCGCGTGCAGCCGCAGATGGTGGACAAGTGGACGGTGAGCCCGGACAACCGCCTGTGGACGTTCACCCTGCGCGACGGGCTTGAGTTCCACGACGGCAAGCCGGTGACCGGCGAGGACGTGGCGGCCTCGATCGCGCGCTGGGGCAAGCGCGACGCGATGGGCCAGAAGCTGATGAGCTTCGTCGAGCGCATGGACGCGCCCGACGCGAAGACTTTCCGCATCTTCCTGCGCGAGGCCTGCGGCTTCGTGCTCGAGGCGCTCGGCAAGCCCTCCTCCAACGTGCCTTTCATCATGCCCAAGCGCGTCGCCGAGACCGACGCCGCCAAGCAGATCGAGGACTACGTCGGCTCCGGGCCCTACATCTTCAAGCGCGACGAGTTCAAGCCGGGCGACAAGGCCGTCTACGTGAAGAACCCCAGTTACAAGCCGCGCAAGGAGAAGCCCTCGGGCACCGCGGGCGGCAAGCACGTGTACGTCGACCGCGTGGAGTGGAACCTCGCGCTGCGCGACGCGCAGTCGCAGGTGAACGCGCTCGCCAAGGGCGAGGTCGACGTGCTCGAGCGCCCGGCCTTCGAGAGCTACGAGCAGCTGCGCAAGATTACGGACGTGGTGCTGGTGACCAAGGACCCGCTCGGCTTCCAGTACATGGGGCGCTTCAATCACCTGCACCCGCCATTCGACAACCCGAAGGTGCGCCAGGCCGCGCTCGCCGCCTTCAGCCAGGAGCCGTTCCTGCGCGCGCAGGTCGGCATCAAGGAGTTCTACAAGCCCTGCCCCTCCATGTTCACTTGCGGCACACCCTACGGGAGCGCGAAAGGCAGCGACATCCAGTCCAAGTCGAACATGAGAAAGGCCCAGGAGCTGCTCAAGGCCTCGGGCTACGACGGCACGCCGGTGGTGATGCTCAAGCCCACCGACCTCGCCGCGATCCAGAAGCTGCCGGACGTCGGCGCGCAGCTGCTGCGGCAGGCCGGCTTCAAGGTCGACCTGCAGGCGATGGACTGGAACACGGTGGTGTCGCGCCGCGCGAAGAAGGAGCCGCCGTCGCAGGGCGGCTGGAACATGTTCTTCACCGCGTGGGTGGCGCCGGACATCTGGAACCCCCTCACCAACGCGGCGATCGGCTCGGCGGGCGAGAAGTCCTGGTTCGGCTGGCCGAGCGACGCGAAGATCGAGGAGCTGCGCGAGGCGTTCGCGCGCGCCACCGACGAGAAGAAAAAGCGCGAGCTGGCCGAGGCGATCCAGGCGCGAGCCTTCGAGATCGGCACGCACGCGCCGCTCGGCGAGTACGTGAACCCGCTCGCCGCGCGCAAGAACGTGTCGGGCTGGGTGATCGGGCCGGGGGACATCTACTGGAACGTGAGGAAGAATTAGCCTGAGCGACCCCCGCTGACGGGCCCCGCGAGGGGCCCTTTTGTTATGTATACGTTCATCGCGCGCCGGCTGCTGTCGACGATTCCCGTGCTGCTGATCGTGGCGGTGCTCGTCTTCCTCATGCTGCGACTCACGCCGGGCGATCCCGCGGCCATCCTCGCCGGCGACGCGGCGAGCTCCGAGCAGATCGCCGAGATCCGCAAGACCCTGGGCCTGGATCGCTCGATTCCGGTGCAGTTCGCGATCTGGGCCGGCAACCTGCTGCAGGGCGACTTCGGCGTGTCCTACTTCTACAAGATGGAGGTGACGCAGCTGATCGGGCAGCGGATCGAGCCGACGCTCGCGCTCGCCGCGCTCACCATCCTCATCGCCGTGGCGGTGTCGGTGCCGCTGGGCGTCGTCGCCGCCTGGCGCTTCGGCGGCTGGTTCGACCGGGCGCTCATGGGCTTTTCCGTGCTCGGTTTCTCGGTGCCCGTCTTCGTGCTTGCCTACATCCTCATCTGGATCGTGTCGCTCAAGCTCGGCTGGTTTCCGGTGCAGGGCTACAAGCGCCTCGCCGACGGCTTCTGGCCGTTCCTGCACCACCTGATCCTGCCCGCGATCACGCTCTCGGTGATCTACATCGCCCTGATCGCGCGGGTCACGCGCGCCTCGGTGCTGGAAGCGCTCGGCGAGGACTACATCCGCACCGCGCGCGCCAAGGGCCTGCCGGAGGCGCGCGTGCTGGTGCGCCACGCGCTCGCCAACGCGGCGGTGCCGATCGCGACCGTGATCGGCATCGGCGTGGCGCTGCTCATCGGCGGCGTGGTGGTCACCGAGTCGGTGTACGCCATCCCGGGGCTCGGCCGGCTCACGGTCGACGCGGTGCTGGCGCGCGACTTCCCGACGGTGCAGGCGGTAATCCTGCTTTTTTCCTTCGTCTACGTGGTCGTCAACCTGCTGGTCGACCTGTCGTACGTCGTGTTCGACCCGCGCATCCGCTACTGATGGAGCCGCAGTCGCTCTCGGTCGAGTCCGCCAACATCGCGCCCCGGGATAGCGCCTGGGTGCGAGTGAGGCGCAACGGGGCGGTGCGCCTCGGCGGCATCGTGCTCGCCGTGCTCGTGCTGGTCGCGCTCGCCGCGCCGTGGCTCGGCACGGTGGACCCGACCCTCTTCGACGCGGCAAGCCGCGACCTGCGCCCCGGGCAGGCGGGGGAGATCATGACGCTCGACGGCGATCTGCTCCGGCACCGCTTCCTCATGGGTTCGGACTCCTTCGGGCGCGACATCTACAGCCGCGTGCTCTACGGCGCGCGCGTGTCGCTGCTCATCGGCCTCGCCTCCGCGCTCGTCGCGCTTGCCTTCGGCATCGCGCTGGGACTGTCCGCCGGCTACCTGCGCTGGCTCGACGGGCCGCTCATGCGCGTCATGGACGGCGTCATGGCCATTCCGCCGGTGCTGCTCGCCATCGCGCTCGTCGCGCTGTGGCGCGCGAGCCTGACCACGGTGGTGATCGCCATCGCCATCCCGGAGATCCCGCGCGTCACGCGGCTGGTGCGCTCGCTCGTGCTCTCGATCCGCGAGGAGCCCTATGTCGAGGCCGCCGTGTCGCTCGGTACGCCGACGCCCAAGATCATGTTCGGCCACATCCTGCCCAACTGCATCGCGCCGCTCGTCGTGCAGGGCACCTACATCTGCGCGGCGGCGATCCTGGTGGAGGCGATCCTGTCCTTCCTCGGCGTGGGCCTGCCGCCCGACATTCCCACCTGGGGCAACATCATGGCCGAGGGGCGCGTGCAGTTCATCGCCTATCCGCACAACGTGTTCTTCCCCGGCCTGTTCCTCGCGATCACGGTGCTCGCGGTCAACATCCTCGGCGACGGACTGCGCGACACGCTCGACCCGAAGATGGCGAAACGCGTATGAGCGTCCTCGAGGTCCGCGAGCTCAGCATCGCGCTGCCGAGCGGCGGCGACCGGCGGGCGGCGGCCTCGGGCGTGTCCTTCAGCGTGGACCGCGGCGAGATCCTGTGCCTGGTGGGCGAGTCGGGCTCGGGCAAGTCGGTGATCGCGCAGAGCATCATGGGCCTGCTGCCCGCCGCCCTGCCGGTGACCGGCGGCCGGATCGTTCTCGAAGGCGAGGACGTGACGCGCGCCAGCGCGAAGCGCCTGCGCGAGCTGCGCGCCACGCGCATGTCCATGGTGTTCCAGGAGCCGATGACCGCGCTCAACCCGGTGATGAGTTGCGGCGCCCAGCTCGACGAGGTGCTGCGCGAGCACACGCGGCTCGCGCCGGCCGCGCGACGCGCGAAGATCGTCGACATCGTGCGCGAGGTGCGCCTGCCGGACGCGGAGCGCATGATCGAGTCCTATCCGCACCAGCTCTCCGGCGGGCAGCGCCAGCGCATCATGATCGCCATGGCGCTCGTGCTCGAGCCGGCGCTGCTCATCGCGGACGAGCCGACCACGGCGCTCGACGTCACCACGCAGGCCCAGATCCTGCGGCTCATCCAGGACCTGCAGGCGCGCCACGGCACGGGCGTGCTCTTCATCACGCACGACTTCGGCGTGGTCGCCGAGATTGCGCACCGCGTGGCCGTGCTGCGCCTGGGCGAGCTGGTCGAGCTCGGCGCGAAGGAAGAGGTGCTGCGCCGCCCGCGCCACGAGTACACGAAAATGCTGATCGGCGCCGTGCCGACGCTCAAGCCGCACGGCCGGCCGGCGGATCCGGAGGCACCGCTCGTGCTCGCCACGCGCGCGCTGGCGAAGACCTACCAGGATCGCGGCTGGTTCTCGCGCCGCGGCGAGGTGCGCGCGGCCGAAGACGTGACCCTCGAGGTCCGCAAGGGGCAGACGCTGGGCATCGTCGGAGAATCGGGCTCGGGGAAGTCCACGGTCGCGCGCTGCATCGTTCGCCTGATCGATCCGACCGCGGGCGAGATCCGGCTCGGCGGCGAGGACATCGCCACCCTGCCGCACCGCGAGCTGCGCGCGCTGCGGCATCGCGTGCAGATCGTGTTCCAGGATCCCTACCGCTCGCTCAACCCGCGGCGCACGGTGCTCGAGGCAATCATCGAGGGACCGCGCAACTACGGCGTGCCGCGCGCCGAGGCCGAACGGCGCGCACGAAAGCTCATGGAACTGGTGCGCATGGACTCCGGGTCGCTGTCGCGCTACCCGCACCAGTTTTCGGGCGGCCAGCGCCAGCGCATCTGCATCGCGCGCGCGCTCGCCATGGAGCCGGAGCTGCTGGTGGCCGACGAGGCCGTCTCGGCGCTCGACGTCTCGGTGCAGGCGCAGGTGCTCGCGCTGCTCGAGGAGATCCGCGAGCGGCTGCGCCTCGCCATGCTCTTCATCACGCACGACCTGCGCGTCGCCGCCCAGGTGTGCGACCACGTCGCGGTCATGTCCCAGGGCCGCGTCGTGGAGTACGGCCCCGCGGCGCAGGTATTCGGCGAGCCGCGCCATGCGTATACGCGCGCCCTGTTCGAGGCGGCGCCCGGACGCGATTTCGCATTCGGCACGCCGTAGACCGTAAACTACGGTCGATGGACCGGCTCAATGCGCACGCCATTGGCGTTCCGGGCGCCGAGGTGCGCGTCGCCGGGCGCTGCGGCTCGACCAACCGTGTGCTGCTCGGCGAGCGGCTGGCGCACCCCGTGCTCCTCGCCGCGGAGCTGCAAACCGCGGGACGCGGGCGGCGCGGGCGGCGCTGGCACAGCCCGGCGGGCAAGGGCATTCTGTTCTCGCTCGGCCTGAGGCTGCGGCGTGCGCCGCGCGAGCTCGCCGGGCTGTCGATCGTCGCTGGCATGGCTGCGGTACGCGCGCTGCGCGCGCTCGGCGCCACGGAGGTCGCGCTCAAGTGGCCCAACGACCTCATGGCGCGCGGCGCGAAGCTCGGCGGCATCCTGGTCGAGTCGCGCGCGCAAGGCGCGGGCAGCGCGGTCGTCGTCGGCGTCGGGGTCAATCACCGCAGGTCGCGCGGGCTGGCCGCGCGGCTGCGCCGGCCGGTGGCCGCGCTCGAGGAATTCATGGACCCGCTGGCCGACCGCAATTCGGTGATCGGCGCGCTCGGCCGCGAGCTGCTGGCCGCGCTCGCCGCGTTCGACGCGCAAGGTTTCGCGGCCTTCCGCGACGACTGGGAGCGCCTGCACGCGCACGCGGGCGAGCGGCTGCGCGTGCGCCTGGCCGACGGCCGGCGCGTGGCCGGCGTGCCCGCGGGCCTCGCGGCCGACGGCGCGCTGCTGCTGCGCACGCGGCGCGGCTTGCGCACCGTGCGCAGCGGCACGGTCCTCTCCGGGCGGCCCGCGTGATCCTCGCCATCGACGCCGGCAATTCGCGCGTGAAATGGGGCTGGCACGACGGCAAGGCCTGGTCCGGCCTCGCCACCGTGTCGCTGATCGAGTTCGCGGCGGCCAACCACGACATCAATCCCTTCGCCGCGACGCACGCCGATCCCGAGCGCATCGTGATCTCCAATGTGGCGGGCGAAGGCACGCACCAGCTGCTCGTCAACTGGACGAGCATCTTCGAGGCCGAGACCTTCTGGCTGAAGGGGGAGGCCGAGCGCTGCGGCGTGAGAAGCCGCTACGAGCGGCCCGAGCAGCTCGGCGCGGACCGCTGGGCGGCGCTGGTCGCCGCGCGCGCCCTGCACCGCGGGGCCTGCCTCGTGGTGAACGCGGGCACGGCGACGACCGCCGACCTGCTTTCGGCCGAGGGAGAGTTTCTCGGCGGGCTCATCCTGCCCGGCGTGGACCTGATGCGCTTCGTGCTGCACGAGCATACGGGCCGGCTGCCGCTGCAGGAGGGCCGCTTCATGCGCACGCCGCGCAACACGGTGGACGCGATCGAGAGCGGCTGCCGCCACGCGCAGGCGGGCGCGGTGGAGCGCATGTACCGGCTCGCCGGCGAGGGCGCGAGGTGCCTGGTGTCCGGCGGCGCGGGGCCCACGCTCATGGAGCAGCTCGACATTCCCTGCCAGTACGTGGAGAACCTGGTCCTGGAGGGGCTGGCGAGGATCGCCTGGTCGTGAGGCTCGCCTTTCTCCTGCTGCTGGCGGCCAACCTGGCCTTTTTCGCGTGGGTGCGGTTCCTGGCGCCTGCCGACCTGTCGGTGGACCCGGCGCCGCTGCAGCGGCAGCTGCAACCGGAGAAGCTGCGCATCGTGAGCGAGCGCGAGTTGGCCAGATCGAAGCCGCCCCCGCCGACCCAGCCGCAAGCCAAGCCGCAACCCGAGCCCGCCGCGAAGCCGGACACCGCCCCGCCGGACGCACCTGCCGAAACCGCCGCCGCGCAGGTACCCGCCGTCGCCTGCCTGGAGTGGGGCGGATTCAGCCCCGCGGAGGCGGCGCGCGCCGCGCAGCGACTGGAGCCGCTCGCGCTCGGGGCGCGGCTTTCCCAGGTTCGGGGCGAGGAGACCGCGAGCTGGTGGGTGCACATGCCTCCACAGGGCAGCCGGGCCAATGCGCAACGCAAGGCGGCCGAGCTCAAGGAGCTCGGCATCCGCGAGTACTTCGTCGTGCAGGAGCCCGGGCGCTGGCAGTGGTCGCTGTCGCTCGGCGTGTTCAGCACCGAGGCTGCGGCGCAGTCGCATCTGAGCGCCCTGCGCGCGAGGGGCGTGCGTACCGCGCTCATCGACCGCCGCGACACGCGCGTGACGAAGGTCTGGTTCCGCGTGCTCGAGGTCGACGCCGGGCTGGGCGAAAGGCTCAAGGCCATCGCCGCCGAGTTCGACGGCGTGACGCTGCAGGAATGCGCGCCGCGCGGCTGACTCAGCCGATGGGGATCGCGCCCCCGGGCACGTGCTGCGCGACCATCGCCAGCAGGCGGTCGGCGCGCACGGGCTTGGTGACGTAGCCGACGGCGCCGAGCTCGCGGCTGCGGGCGTCGCCCTCCTCGACCGAAGTGAGAAAGATCACGGGGATGGGCGGCAGCGACTTGTCGGCCTTCAGCGCCGCCACGAACTCGAAGCCGTCCATGTGCGGCATGTTGACGTCGGTGATGATCAGGTCGGGCGGCGAACGCAGGATGATGTAGCCCGCGGCGATCGCGTCGGGCGCCACCTGCACCTCGTAGCCGGCCGACCGGAGATGCATCCGCAGCAGGTCGCGGATGTTCTCGTCGTCGTCGACCACCAGGATGCGTGCGCCCATGCGAAATTTTTCTGCATTGGTGCTGGTGGCCCGACTCGAACGGGCGACCTACTGATTACGAATCAGTTGCTCTACCAGCTGAGCTACACCAGCGGACCGCGCCAAGCAGGCGTGCATTATACGCTCCCACCGCCGGAGGGCCTGCAGACTGTGATCCAATTCACGCGCGCGGGCGGGCCGCGTGCCGTTCGCGCATGGATAGCCGCCGCCGGTCGCCGGCCCTTGGCCCCGGGGATCCCGCGCGCCTAGCATTCAACCTGACTACGAGGGGGAACCCATGCAAGACCAGAAGGGCTTTACGCTGATCGAGCTGATGATCGTCGTGGCGGTCATCGCCATCCTCGCGGCGGTCGCGCTGCCGTCCTATACCGACTACGTGACGCGCAGCAAGCTAGTCGAGGCGCACACGCATCTTGCGGATCTGCGCGTGAAGATGGAGCAGCGGTTCCAGGACGCACGCAGCTACGTCGGCGGGCCCTGCGCGCCGACCGGCGGCGCGGCCGCGGACGTCAAGTACTTCCAGTTCGACTGCAATCCGGCGGCCGCCGCCGATACCTTCACGCTGCGCGCGCGCGGGCTGAACGACCTGGAAGGCATCACGTTCACCGTGAACGAGTCCAACGTGCGCACCACGACCGTCACCGGCGGCTCGAAGATGGCGGACAAGGGGTACGTCGGCAACGCCAACTGCTGGGTGAAACGCAAAGGCGGGCAGTGCTGACCTCCCGCCCTCAGTCGGGCGTCACCCTGATCGAGCTCATGATCGGGCTCGTCATCATGGCGCTGCTCATCATGATCGGGCTGCCGAACATGTCCATCTGGCTGAACAACTCGCAGATCCGCACCACGGGCGAAACGATGCTCGCGGGCCTGGCGCTCGCGCGCACCGAGGCCGTGAGGCGCAACCAGATCGTGCGCTTCCAGATGGTGAGCGACCTCACCTCCGGCTGCGCCATCTCCACCGGCGGGCGCAGCTGGGTGGTGAGCCTCGATGACCCGACGGCGGCCTGCGACGCGGCGCCGGGCGAGCCGGCGCCCGGCGATCCGCCGCCGCGCATCCTGCAAGTGCGCTCGGGTGACGAGGGCACGACGCGGGCGGTGCCCGCGGCCACGCCCGCGGCCGTCGCCTACTTCAACGGCCTCGGGCGCCTGACGAGCCCCGGGGGCGCCATCAACATGACGCGCATCGACATCAGCAATCCGACCGGCGGCGCCTGCGAGAACGCGGACGGCTCCGGCGGCCCGATGCGCTGCATGCGCATCAACATCTCCATCGGCGGCGAAGCCAAGATGTGCGACCCGGCCGTCGATCCGGTCGCCAATCCAACCGACCCGAGGATCTGCCCGTGAAAAGGCACCAATCCGGCGTCGCCCTGCTCGAGGCCCTCGTGGGGATCCTGATCTTCTCCATCGGCATCCTCGCCTTGATGGGCCTGCAGGCGCAGTCCATCCGCAATACCGTCGAGGCGAAGTACCGCAACGAGGCCGCCTACCTCGCCAACCAGATCATCGGCCAGATGTGGGTGGATCGCGCCAACCTCGCGGACTACGACACCGGCGGCGGCGCCAGCGCCAACATGGATGCCTGGCGCGCGCGCGTCGCGAACACGTTGCCCCGGGTCGTCGTCGGCGGCGCCAACTCGCCGGAGATCGCCGTGGCGGGCAACCAGGTGACCGTCACCATCTTCTGGCAGATGCCCGGCAACGACAGCGCGCAGCGGCAGTTCTCCGTGGTCGCGCAGATCAACAACACCTGAGCCATGGCATCCGCCCGTCATGCCCCCTGCGCAGCGCCCGGTCGCATGGCCGGCATGTCGCTGATGGAGATCCTGGTGGCGATGGCCATCGGGTTGATCGGGGTGGTCGTCATCACGCAGACCTACCTTGTCAACGAGAGCTACAAGCGCTCGACCGTGAGCGCCGGCGGCGCGCAGACCAATGGCGCGCTCGCGCTCTACACCGTCGAGCGCGACGTGCGTATGGGAGGCTGGGGCATCGCCTGGAGCTCCGTGCTCGAATGCAGCGGCGTGCAATGGCACTACAACGGCGACTTCTCCAATCCGCCGGGCGGCACGCTGCCGGCGTTTCCGCCCGTGCCCGTCTTCATCGCCGACGGCGGAGCCGGCCCGGACACGATCACCGCCATGTACGGCACGGGCACCGAGCGTGTCATCCCGGCGACTCTGGGCAAGACCATGGCGACGTCGGGCGACTCGCTCGAGGTCGACAATCCGCAGGGATTCTCCAAGGATCCCGGCGACCTGATCCTCGTCACCCAGGCGAGCACTTGCGCGATGCTGCAGGTCACCGACATCACCGCCGGCCAACTGGTGCATGCTGCGGGCGCGGGCGCCCCCTTCAATCCGGCCGGCGGCGGCGCGCTGCCCGCGTTCTCCGCCAACGCCCTGGTGTTCAACCTGGGGCGGCCGGTCGTCAATATCTACTCGATCAACAACGGCGCGATGCAGCTGGCGAGCCTTTTCACCTCCACGTCGTCCACGGTGGTGCCCGCCTACACCCCCGCGCCGTTCACGGTCGTCGAGCATATCGTGGACCTGCAGGCCGAGTACGGCAAGGACACGAACAATGACGGCGCCGTGGACACCTACGACAACGTCACGCCCGCAAGCGTGGCGGAGTGGCGCCAGGTGCTGTCGGCGCGCATCGGGGTTCTCGCGCGCAGCGAGCATTACGTGAAGCCGGATGCGCCCGGCAACCCGTGCACGGCGACGGTCGCCGCGCCCACGTGGGCGGGCGGGGCTTTCCCCGCACCGGGGGATTTCACGGATACCGCCAACCAGGCCCGCTGCTACGGCTACCGGGTATTCGAAACCGTCGTGCCGTTGCGCAACATGATCTGGAGCCAGGGATGAGCCGCCGCATCGCCGATCGCCCCGGTCAGGAAGGCGCGGTCCTGTTCATCGCGCTCATCGTGCTGGTCGCCATGTCGCTGGCGGGCATTGCCCTGATCCGGAGCGTGGATACCGCCAACCTCATCGCGGGCAACCTGGCCTTCAAGCAGAACGCGACGCACGGCGGCGACTGGGGTGCCGAGGAGGCGCGCGCGTGGCTGCAGGGCCAGGACGCGACCGCCCTGTACAACGACGTGGCCGGGCGCTACTTCGCCGCGATGCAGACCGGCGCGGACTTCACCGGCACCGATCCCGCGCTGCCCGATTTCGACTGGGACAACAATTCGTTCAATGCCGGCGCGGATCCCGCCGGCAACCAGGTGCGATACGTGATCCACCGCATGTGCGAGGTGGCGGGCAACCCCAATTCCGTCAACTGCGTGCGCACCTCGACCGGCGGGACGGCGGGCGGCACCAAGGGCGGCGCCACCTATGGAGGCGCGGCGCTCCCCAGCACGTCGCAGATCTACTACCGGATCACCGCCCGCGTGACGGGCGCGCGCAACACCGTGAGCTACGTGCAAGTGATGGTCAACTGATCGGATGCCGAGAGAGGCTGCCATGATCAAGCGCAATTTCTTCCACACCACCATCCTTGGCGTCGCGGTCGCGGCCGCCCTCGTCGTGCTGCGGACGGCGCACGGCGCGAACACCGACATCGCAAACGAGCCGCTGTCGCAGGCGGCGAGCGGCGTGCAGCCGAACGTCATGTTCATCCTGGACGCCTCGGGATCGATGGACTGGGACTACAGCCCCGACTACGTCGACGACGGGCAGTCTTTTTTCGGCAGCGGAACGGCATCGTGCTTCGACTCCGGCGACGACGACTCGGGCGCCATCACCGGCAACCCCGACGCCTGCCGGGTCGGCGACCCGCCCTACATGAGCCCGGATTTCAACCGGCAGTACTACAACCCCGCCATCTTCTACCGGCCTGGGGTAAACGCCGACGGCTCCGAGAAGACCAACATGAACGCGGCGAATACCTCCAACTGGACGGCGGTATCCACCGATCCCTACGGCCAGCAGCAGGTGAACCAGCTCGGCAACTCGAAATCGACGGAGAACCTGGTGACGGGTTATCCGGACCGCGTCTGGTGCCGGGACGACGACGACAACGTGACCGACACGGTCAACTGCCGCGCCAATTCCGCCTACAGCTACCCGAACAACGAGTTCAAGTACACGAGCGACGACGGCCGCTACCGGTTCGGCCGGCCGTATTACTACCGCATGCAGACCGCGCAGTGGTGCTCGACGCCGACCCTGGACGCCGGCACCTGCGTGAGCGGCAACGACGTGGACCCGAGCGTCCATGTCTACGTCGCGCCGGAGTACTGCACCGACAGCGAGCTCACCAATTGCGCGGCCGGCGCCGCGGTCACCGCCTCGCACACCTTCTCCGGCATCCGCTGGTGCAGTGACCAGAGCACCCTGCTCAACTGCCAGCGCAAGAAAGTCGGCGCTTTCCGCTGGCCGAAGCATCTGGGCGTGACGAAGGCCCTGACCACGACCATCGCCCCGGCCAAGCCCGCCACCGCCACCATCACCATCACCCAGTCGGCGATCGGCGAGCGGGTGACCAACATCACGGTCGGCACGGTGTCCATCATCGCCGCCCCGGTGGTCGCCGGCGGCAGCTCGACGAGCGCGCTCGCGACGGCGGTCCGCGATGCGATCAATGCCTACGTCTCCACCCCCGAGGACTACACCGCGACGGTGTCGGGCAACGTGGTGACGATCACCGCGGTCACGCCGGGCCTGGACGGCAACGGCAAGACCATCGCCGTGGAGACGACCTCGACCGGGATCTCGTCGGCCAGCGCGACCATTACGGTCAATGCGACCAACAACAATAATGACGCTTACGTCTACGGAGTCGAAGTCAATTTGCCCGGCGGCGCCGGCTGGACGAACGTCATGTTCACGGATTGCACGGGTTCATATGGCAACGACGTCGGAACTCAGCAATGGGGCGGGAACCGCCGCATCCGCGCCGACCGCGGCACCAACAGCCCGGACGAGCGAGACTCGATGGCGGCAGCGATCGCCGCGTGCATCAACCAGGCCGGCAACAATTACAGCGCCACCGCCACCAACAACGTGGTGACGGTGCGCGCACCGCTCGCCGATGGCGACCTGCTGAACGGGCGCGGAATTCGCGTGACCGCAGGAGGGCAGAACATCAATTACGGCTTCACCAATTTCTCGGGCGGCGCGTCGAACCGCGTGACCGCGAGCGCCTCCAACAGCACGTCGGGCGGCGCGGATGCCGTCACGCAGACCGTGGACATCGTGCGCGCCGGCGTCGGTTTCGTGACGCGCACGAACATCGATCCCGTGAACAACAGCTATCCCAAGGCCCCGGGCCGCGTGGACTGCGTTGGCGCGACCTGCACGTTCGCCGAGGAGATGACCAACTTCGCCAACTGGTACGCCTACTACCGCACCCGCATGCAGATGATGAAATCGGCCGCCGGGCGCGCTTTCGTCCCCATCGACGACACGTATCGCGTCGGCTTCATCACCATCAAGCCGTTCCAGAATCCCAACAACACGTCCGCCAACGTGCATTCGAGCCGCTACCTGAAGATCGACGCGTTCAACAGCACGCACAAGGCGGACTGGTACGCCAAGTTCTACGCGCAGACGCCGCTGGGCGGCACGCCGCTTCGCGAGGCGCTGGCGCGGGTCGGCCGGCTCTACGCCGGTAAGTTCGACGGCATCAACAGCGGCATCCCGCCGGCGGACGACCCCATGCAGGTGTCCTGCCAGCCCAACTTCGCGATCCTGTCGTCGGACGGCTACTGGAACGGCAACAACGGCGACAAGCTGGACGGCAGCGGCATGGACCAGCAGGACGACGCCGACGTCGCGCCGTACTCGCGTCGCGCCGACGGCGTGTATGACGGCAATCCGTCCAACCAGACCGTTGGCCTCGCGGACACGGCGCTGTATTACTACCAGACCGACCTGCGGCCGTCGGGCTCGACGAACCCCGGTGGCGTGAACGTCTCAGCCGACAACGTCCCGACGACGCAGCTCGACTTCGCGTCGCACCAGCACATGACCACGTTCACGCTCGGCCTGGGCCTCGACGGCTTCCTCAGTTACCGCAGCGACTACCAGACGGCGAACTCGGGCGACTTCCACGCCATCCGGCAGGGCACGCTCGACTGGCCGGACCCGGTGGGCGACACGCCCTCGGCGCTGGACGACCTCTGGCATGCGGCGGTCAACGGGCGCGGCGTGTTCTTCAGCGCCTCCAACCCCCAGGAGCTGGCCCGGAGTCTCACGGATACGCTCGATGCCCTCAAGAAGCGCGTCGGCGCCGGCGCGGCGGCGGCGACTTCGAACCTGCAGCCGGTCGCGGGCGACAACTTCGCCTTCACGGCCCAGTACCAGACGCAGGACTGGATCGGCGACCTGAAGGCCCGCACCATCGACCTGAGCACCGGCGCGATCTCCTTCGTGGAGCTCTGGTCGGCGCAGGCGCGGCTCAATGTGCGGCAGCATATTCAGCGCACGCTCTTCACTTTTGATCCCAAGGACGCCTACGTCTCGACCAGCACCGACGCCGTCGGCAACGGCATGAAGCATTTCTGCATGGCGGCGGACGCCGGCGCCGACGACTGGTGCGACGACGGTCCGGGCCTCACCGACGGCTCAGGCGACACGCTGAACGAGCTCTTGTACTTCGACCCGACCCAGCTGCCGCAGAGCATCACCATCAACTCGAACCCTGCGCAGGCGCCCAACTGGACGACCGCGAATCTCGTCAACTACCTGCGCGGCGACAAGACGTTCGAGGACCAGGGCGCCGTCGGCCCGCAGGACCTGTTCCGCCGGCGCTCCGCCCTGCTCGGCGACATCATCAACGCGCAGCCCGCCTACGTGAAGGCGGCGCCGTTCGACTACTCCGACCCGGGATACGCGCACTTCAAGGCTTGCACCGAGGGCACGGCTTCGCAGCTGTCTCCGGCGGTCACCTGCCCGAGCGCCCAGTTCGAGGACCCGAGCAAGCCGCGGCGCCCGACGGTGTACATCGCGGCCAACGACGGCATGCTGCACGCGATCGAGACCGACGTGAACAACGACCCCTACTACCAGACCAAGGGGATCGACACCGCGACCACGGGCGACGACGAGTTCTCCGGCGGCAACAATGCGGGCAACGGCGAGGAGCGCTGGGCCTACATTCCCGGCATCGTGCTGCCGGACCTGCACAAGCTCGCCACGCTGCCGCCCTTCGTCCACCGCTACTACGTGGATGGCTCTCCCGTGGTGAGCGACATCTGCCTCTCCAAGCCGTGCGCGGGCCTGAACGACTGGCGCACGATCCTCGTGGGCGGGCTGAACGCCGGCGGCCGCGGCTTCTACGCGCTGGACATCACCAATCCGCTGAAGCCCCGGGCGATGTGGGAGTTCAAGGTCCGCAATCCGAGCGTCACCGCGTGCGCGGCGGACCTTACGGACGCCATGGGCGAGACGGACGACTGCGACCTCGGCCTCAGCTTCGGCAATCCGGTGATCACGAAGGTCAAATTCAAGATCGCCGACGGCCCGCCCATCGTTTACGAAAGCCGCTGGGTGGTCATCGTCAGCTCGGGCCTGAACAACACGGGGGTCGAGCCGGGCGGGACCCTGCGGCAGGGCGACGGCAAGGGGTACTTGTACATCCTCGATGCGGTAACCGGGAAGATCCTGCGCAAGATCGCCACGGGCGTGGGCGATCCGGGCACGGCCGGCGCGAACTACGCCGATGCCGATCCGAGCGGCCTGGCCAAGATCAACAACTGGGTGGACAGCTCGCTCACCGATAACACGACCCTTGCGGTCTACGGCGGCGACATGAAGGGCAACCTGTGGCGCTTCGACCTCGACGGCTCGAGCGCGAATTACCTGCAAGCCGTCAAGGTCGCGGAGCTGAAGGACCAGTTCGGCACCGCCCAGCCGGTGACCACCAAGCCGGAGCTTGGACTGATCAGCAACCGCCGCGTGATCTTCGTCGGCACGGGCCGCTTCCTCGGCAACACCGACAAGGCGAATACGAGCAAGCAGACCATTTACGCCATCGCCGACGATCTCGTGAACGGTTTCACGATGACGGACCGCTCGACCGACCTGGTGCCCCAGACCATCGCCACCGATGCCAACGACTCGACCATCCGCACGGTGGCCACGCCCGCCACGGTGAACTGGTCGAATCCGGCGGTACGCGGCTGGTACGTCGACCTGCCCGACAAAGGCGAGCGCGTGAGCGTCGACCCGCAGCTGCAGCTCGGCACGCTGGTGGTGCCGTCCAACGTTCCCTCGAACGACACGTGCGTGGCGGGCGGCACGGCCTGGATCAACACCTTCGACTTCAAGACGGGCAGCTTCGTCGCGGGCGCGACCGGCAGCGCGGTCAGCCAGAAGGTGACGGGCTCGGTCGTGGTCGGCATCAACGTGATCCAGCTTCCGGGCGGCAAGGTGGTCACCGTGGTCACCACGGCCGACAACCAGCAGCGCGCGGTGGAGACGCCGATTGCGCCGGCCACTTTCCAGGGACGGCGCGTGGGCTGGCGCGAACTGAACGCCGACCAGTGAGCGCGGGATTGACGTGGCTCCCGGCTCACTGCCCGCCCGGCTAGGCGCTGCCGTCGTGCTGTCGCTGGCCGCGCACCTGCTGCTCGCCTGGGGCGCGGCCGGGTTGATCGGCGACGCGGATGCCGCGGCCGGCGGGGAGCCAGCCCCGCTGCAGGTGCGGCTCGCGGCCGCCCCCGCGGCAAAGGCGCCCAAGGCGGAGGGGCGCGGCGAGGCGCGCTACTGGCCCGCCTCCCGGCTCGACGTTCGCCCGCAGATCAGGACGCACGTGATGCCCGAGTATCCCCCGAACCTGATATCGGGCGTGAAGGGGCGCGTCGTGCTCGACCTCTACATCTCCCCCCAGGGCACGCTCGATCGCGTGCGAGTCGTGCGCGCAGAGCCGCCCGGCCGTTTCGAGGACTCCGCGCTGAAGGCCTTTGCCGGCGCGCGCTTCACACCGGGCTTGCGCAAGGGCAAGGCGGTGAGCAGCCTGGTGCGTATCGAAGTGACCTACGGCGACTGAAGCGCGCAGCGGGCGCGCCGTCTAACGCCGCGCGAGCTCCCGCGGCAGGGTGAACACCACGCTCTCGGTGATCCCCTCGAGTTGCCGCACGCTCTCGGCGCCCAGCGCCTGCAGCCGCGCGACCACTTCCTGCACCAGTACCTCGGGCGCAGAGGCGCCGGCCGTCACGCCGACCTGCCGCCGCCCGGCGATCCACTCCGGCCTCAGGTCCGCAGCGGTGTCCACCATGTACGCCGGCACGCCCATGTTCGCGGCGACCTCGCGCAGCCGGTTCGAGTTCGAGCTGTTCGGCGAGCCCACCACGATCACGACGTCGCAGCGCGGCGCCATGAGCTTCACCGCATCCTGGCGGTTCTGCGTCGCGTAGCAGATGTCGTCCTTCTTCGGCCCGCGGATCTGCGGATAGCGCACCTTGAGGGCCGCGACGATCGACTTTGCGTCATCCACCGACAGGGTGGTCTGGGTCACGTACGCCAGCCGCGCGTCCGGCGCGAAGGCGAGGCCCGCCACGTCCGCGACGGTCTCGACGAGGTGCATGTGCGTGGCCGACTGGCCCATAGTGCCTTCGGCCTCGGGATGCCCGCGATGGCCGATCATCACGACGTCGTAGCCCTCGCGCAGCATCCTCGCGACCTCGACGTGCACCTTGGTGACCAGCGGGCAGGTGGCGTCGAACACCTTGAGGCCGCGCCGCTCGGCGTCGGCGCGCACCGCCTTGGCCACGCCGTGGGCGCTGAAGACCACGATGGAGCCGGCGGGCACCTCGTCGAGCTCGTCGACGAACACCGCGCCCTTGGCGCGCAGGTCCTCCACCACGGTCTTGTTGTGCACGATCTCGTGGCGCACGTAGATGGGCGCGCCGTGCTGTTCCAGCGCGCGCTCGACGATCTCGATGGCGCGCTCGACGCCGGCGCAGAATCCGCGCGGGTTGGCGAGCAGGACTTCCACGGCCGCCATTCTATTCCTTGTGCACGAAGCCTTCGACGATGAGGACCACCGCGCCCACGGTGATCGCGGAGTCCGCGACGTTGAACGCGGGCCAGTGCCAGCCGAAGGCGTGGAAATCGAGGAAATCCGCGACCGCGCCCCACTGCAGGCGATCCCACAGGTTGCCGAGCGCGCCGCCGAGAATGAGCGCGAGCCCGGCGCTGAGCAGCCTGCGCGCCGGATGCCGCCAGAGCAGCCAGCTCACGACCGCCGAGGCGATCACGGCGACGGCCACGAAGAACGGCGTCTGCCAGCCGGGCGCATTGGCGAGGAAGCTGAAGGCGGCACCGCGGTTGTATACGAGAACGAAATTGAAGAAAGACGTCACCTCGACGACCTCGCCCGGCCGCAGCCAGTCGAGCATGGCCCACTTGGTCAGGCGATCGAGGACGACCACCGCCGCGGCGACGAGGAACCAGGGCAACGCCCTAGGCATGCGCGCGCGCCTCGCCCGGCCCTTCGAGATTGCTGCGGCAGCGGCCGCACAGCTTCGCCTCGTTCACGTCGGCGCGGTAGTGCCAGCAGCGATCGCACTTCGCGTGCGCGCTCGGCGATACCTCGACGACCAGCTCGCCGGACGCGCGGCGCACGTGCGCGGCCGAGGTGAGGAGCACGAAGCGCAGGTCGTCGCCGAGGCTCGCGAGCAGGTCATAGTCGGCGCCGTCAAGCGCGAGCGTGACCTCGGCCTGGAGCGATGAGCCCACCTTGCCCGCCGCGCGCAGCTCCTCGATTTTCCTCTGCACCGGCACGCGCAGCTCGCGCAGCCGGTCCCAGCGGGCAAGCAGCGCCTCGGCGTCCGCCGGCGCAGGCAGCTCGTGCGTCGTGTGGAAGAACACGCTGTCCTCCGCCTGGCCGCCGAAGGCCTGCCACAGCTCCTCGGCGGTGAAGGAGAGGATCGGCGCCATCAGGCGCACGAGCGAGTGCGTCACGTGCCAGAGCGCCGTCTGCGCCGAGCGCCGCGCGCGCGAGCCCGCGCCGCAGGTGTAGAGGCGGTCTTTCAGCACGTCGAGGTAGAACGCGCCCAGGTCCTCGGCGCAGAAGGCCTGCAGCCGCTGCGCCACGAGGTGGAACTGGTAGCGCGCGTAGTCCTCCATCACCGCGCGCTGCAGGCGCGCGGTCATCGCGAGCGCGTACCGCTCCACCTCCAGCAGGTCCTCGAGCGGCACCGCATCCTTCGCCGCGTCGAAGTCCGAGGTGTTGGCGAGAAGGAACCGCAGCGTGTTGCGGATGCGCCGGTAGCTCTCCACGACGCGCTTCAGGATCTCGTTGGAGATCGAGAGCTCGCCCGAGTAGTCGGTGGAGGCCACCCACAGGCGCAGGATCTCCGCGCCGAGCCTGCCCGAGACCTCCTGCGGCGCGACCACGTTGCCCTTGGACTTCGACATCTTGCGGCCTTCGCCGTCGACGACGAAGCCGTGCGTGAGGAGCGAGCGGTAGGGCGCGACGCCGTTCAGCATGCAGGATACGAGGAGCGAGCTGTGGAACCAGCCGCGATGCTGGTCCGAGCCCTCCAGGTACATGTCGGCGGGAAAACCGAGGCCGGGATGCGAGCCGCGCAGCACCGTCTGGTGCGTGGAGCCCGAGTCGAACCAGACATCGAGCGTGTCGCGGCTCTTCTCGTACTGCGACGCCTCGGCGCCGAGCAGCTCCTCGGCCTTGAGCGCGTGCCAGGCCTCGATGCCGCCCCGCTCCACGCGCTTCGCGACCTCCTCCAGGAGCTCGAGCGTGCGCGGGTGCAGCGCCCCGGTTTCGCGGTGCAGGAAGAACGGCATCGGCACGCCCCATTGCCGCTGGCGCGACAGCGTCCAGTCCGGTCGGTTGGCGATCATGCCGTGCAGGCGGGGCTGGCCCCAGGCCGGGAAGAACTGCGTCTCGTCCACACCGCGCAGGGCGGTGGCACGCAGGCGTTCCGCGGGTCTTGCGCCGCCGTAGCCGGGCACGTCGTCCATGCCCGCGAACCATTGCGTGGTCGCGCGCAGGATCACCGGCGTCTTGTGGCGCCAGCAGTGCATGTAGCTGTGCGCGTACTTCCAGTCCACGGCGAAGAGCGCGCCCCTCTCCTCGATCGCCTTCACCACCTTCGCGTTCGCGTCCCAGATGGACAGGCCGCCGAAGAGCGGCAGCGAGGCCGCGAAGCGCCCGTCGCCCATCACCGGCGTGAGGATTTCCTCGTCCTTCATGCCGTTGCGGCGGCAGGACTCGAAGTCCTCGACGCCGTAGGCGGGCGCGGAGTGCACGATGCCCGTGCCGGCGTCGAGCGTCACGTAATCGCCGAGGTAGACGGGCGCCAGGCGGTCGTAGAAGGGATGCCGGAAGCTGATCCGGTCCAGTGCGCGACCCTTGCACTTCGCGAGCGTGGTGCCCTCGAGCTTGTAGCGCGCGAGGCACGCATCCTGGAGATCGGCCGAGAGAATCAGCAGGCCGCGCTCGGTGTCCACGAGGTGGTAGGTGAACTCGGGATGCACGTTGAGGGCCTGGTTCGCCGGAATCGTCCAGGGCGTTGTCGTCCAGATCACCGCGTGACCCGGCTTCTCGGGAAGCTTGGGGAGCCCGAAGGCCTGCGCCACCTTGTCCGGCTCGGCGAAGGCGAAGCCCACGTCGATGGCCGGATCCTTGCGGTCCTCGTACTCCACTTCGGCCTCGGCGAGTGCGGAGCCGCAGTCGAAGCACCAGTTCACGGGCTTGAGGCCCCGGTACACATAGCCCTTCTCGAGGAGCCTGCCGAGCACGCGGATCTCGTCGGCCTCGTTCCCCGGGGCCATCGTCAGGTAGGGGTTGTCCCACTCGCCGAGCACGCCCAGGCGCCGGAAATCGGCCTTCTGCCGCTCGATCTGCTCGGCGGCGTAGGCGCGGCACAGGCGCAGCGTCTCCTCCGCCGGCAGGTTCTTGCCGTGCTTCTTCTCGATCTGCACCTCGATCGGCATGCCGTGGCAGTCCCAGCCCGGCACGTAGGGCGCGTCGAACCCCGCGAGCGACTTCGACTTCACCACCATGTCCTTGAGGATCTTGTTCACCGCCGTGCCGATATGGATGTCGCCATTCGCGTAGGGCGGCCCGTCGTGCAGGACGAAGCGGGGGCGGCCTTTCGCGACCTCGCGCAGCCGGCGATAGACGCCCTTGTCCTGCCATTCCTTGACGCGCAATGGCTCGCGCTTGGCGAGGTCGCCGCGCATCGGAAACGGCGTGTCGGGGAGATTCAGCGTGCTCTTGTAGTCAGGCATTCGTCTGGGTCGCAAAGTAAGTTCGGGCCTGGGCCGCGTCGCGCGCGATCGCCGCGCGCAGCGCCGGTACGTCGTCGTAGCGCTCCTCGTCGCGCAGCTTCCGGAGGAATCGCACCTGCAGGTGACGCCGGTACAGGTCGCCGGCGAAATCGAGCAGGTGCGCTTCCAGCAGCGGCGCGGCCGTCGGGTTCACCGTCGGGCGCCGCCCGACGCTCGCCACCCCGGCGCGCCACTGCGCCTCGCCCTCGATCCGGCACTCGACGACGAAGATGCCGGCGAGCGCAGGCCGGCGCCGCAGCACGATGTTCGCCGTGGGAAAGCCAAGCTCGCGCCCGAGCTTCTCGCCGTGCGCCACGCGCCCGCTCATCGCATAGGCCCGCCCGAGCAACCGTTGCGCCGCGGCCAGGTCTCCTGCGGCGAGCGCCGCGCGCACGCCGGAGCTCGAGACGCGCTCGCCCTCGATGAGGACCTCGGGCATGGCTTCGAGCTCGAAGCCGTGGGCCGGCGCCGCGCGCTCGAGGAGCGCGAAATCCCCGCCGCGCTTCGCCCCGAAGCGGAAGTCCCGCCCGACGAGTAGCCACGCCGCGCGCAGGCCGCGCGCGACGACTTCCGCGACGAAGCGCTCGGCCGCAAGCGCGGCCAGCCGCGCATCGAAGCGCGCCACGTGCACGCGCGCGATGCCCGCGGCCGCCATCAGCTCGAGCTTGTCGCGCAGGCGCGTCAGGCGCGCGGGCGCCATCGCCGGGGTGAAGTACTCGCGGGGATGGGGCTCGAAGGTCAGCACGCAGGCGTCGAAGCCGCGCTCGCGCGCGCGCTCGACCGTGCGCGCCAGCATCGCCTGGTGGCCTCGGTGCACGCCGTCGAAATTGCCTATGGTGAGCGCCGACCGTCGGCCCGACGGCGCCCAGGACCCGTGCGTGACCTGCATCAGCGCGTGTAAAATGCTGAATTATAGCGGCTTTCAGGGAGGCGGCGATGCAGACTCTCGAGCAGCAGATGGCCTTCTACGCGGCGTACCACCAGGATCCGCGCAACAAGGCGACGCACTTCGTCGGCGTGCCCATGATCATCTTCGGCCTGTTCATCGCGCTGGGCTGGGCGCGCCTCGAGTTGGCCGGGGTTCCGCTCACCGCGGCGATGCTGCTCGCCGCGGTCGTGCTCGCCTGGTATTTCCTGCTCGACGTGCCGCTCGCGCTCGTCATGCTGGCGGTGAACGCGGTGCTGCTCTATCTCGCCGACCTCGTGTCTCGCCAGCCCTTGTCCCAGGGCATGGCCTGGTTCCTCGTCTTCTTCGCCGGCGGCTGGGTGATTCAGCTGATCGGCCACGCCTGGGAGGGGCGCAAGCCCGCGCTCGTGGACAATTTCTTCCAGATCTTCGTCGCCCCGATCTTCCTCGCGGCGGAAGCCTTCTTCGCGCTCGGCTACAAGCCGGCGCTGCATGCCGCCGTGCAGAAGCGCGCGCTCGAAATGCGCACCGCGGCCGGCGTTCGCGACCGCACCGCCGCGGCCTGAATCAGTTGAGCCGCGCGCAGCGCGCGGAGAGCTCGAGCAGCCGCGCGCGCACGTCGTCGATGTCCGGCGCCTCCGGCGCGAGCGCCGAGTACGCCTGCAGGTCCTCGAGCGCGGCGCGGTAGCACTCCATCTGCTGGTAGAGGTAGCCGCGGTCGCGCAGTTCGCCGTGCGCCTCGGGGGCGACCACCAGCATGCGATTGAGCACCCCGAGCTGCCGCTGGGGCTGGCCCGCCTCGCGGTAGATGCCCTTCAGGTTGCGCAGCAGCCGCGCGAGAATCTGGCGCTTCCCCGCCGCCTCGAGAAAGCTATCGAGCGGCAGCGCGTCCACCGGCACGCCGCCCGTCGCGCCCTCCGGAATGACGCGCGCGAGCCGCACCCGCAGCTCCGACTCGGCAAGCGCGTCTCCGCCCGAGAAGGGATCGAGCACCAGCATCGCGCCGCGCAATCGCAGCCGCACGAGAAAGTGCCCGGGGAAGGACACGCCCTCCAGCGCCAGCCCGACGCGGCGGCCGATCTCGAGGTAGACGATCGACAGCGTGATCGGGATGCCGGTGCGCCGGTCGAGCACCTGGTTGAGGTAGCTGTTGCGCGGATCGTAATAATCGCGCGCGTTGCCTGCGAAGCCCAGCTCGTCGAACAGGAACTCGTTGAGCGCCGCGACGCGCTCTTCGAGGCCCGCCGCCGGCGCCAGCCGACCGGCCAGGCGCCGCGCCAGCCGCTCGATCTCGCCGAGGTAGCCCTCGACATCGAGCCCCGGGTAGGCATCCTCGGCGATGAGCAGGCAGGCGCGCGCGAGGTCGATCTCGGCCTCGTCGCGCGCAAGGAGCTCCGCAAAGCGGTCCGGCGCGGTCATCAGGAAGGCTCCTGGCGTGCGAAATCTCGCGGGCGGAAGCCGAGCGCGAGCAGCACGAGCGCGTAGGCGAGCGCGCCCCCCGCCACCAGGCCGGCGATCGCGGGCACCTTGTGCTGCCACGGTGCCTGCAGCCACCAGTCGCTCGGCCACAGGCCGATCAGGACAAGATAGAGGAGCGCGCACATCACCGCGACGGCGAGAACGACCTTCGCGGCGAAGGCGCCCCAGCCCGGCTGCGGCACGTAGATGCCCGTCCTGCGCAGCGTGCGGTAGAGCAGCGCCGCGTTCAGGCAGGCGCCGAGACCGATGGCGAGCGCGAGCCCCGCATGCTTGAGCGGCACGATGAAGGCGAGGTTCATGAGCTGGGTCGCCGCGAGCGTGAGCACGCCGATCTTCACGGGCGTCGCCACGTTCTGGCGCGCGTAGAAGCCCGGCGCGAGGATCTTCACGAAGATCATGCCGAGCAGGCCGATGCTGTAGGCGACGAGCGCCTGGCGCGTCATCCACACGTCCTCGTCGCCGAACCTGCCGTAGTGAAAGAGCGTCGTGATGAGCGGCACGGCGAGGACGGCGAGTGCCGCCGCCGCGGGGAGCGCGAGCAGCAGCGTCACGCGCAGCCCCCAGTCGAGGAGCCGGGCGTACTCCTGCCCCTCCCCGCCGGCGTAGTGGCGAGACAGGCTCGGCAGCAGGATCGTGCCCAGGGCGACGCCGAGCATGCCCGCGGGGAGCTCCATCAGCCGGTCGGCGTAGTACAGCCACGAGACGCTGCCGGCGGCGAGAAACGACGCGAAGATCGTGTTGATGAGAAGCGAGATCTGGCTCACCGAGACGCCGAAGAGCGCAGGCAGCATGAGCTTGCCGACGCGAGCGAGTCCCGGGTGCCGAAGGTTCAGCCGCCAGCGCGGCAGCAGGCCGATGCGCGCGAGGAACGGCAGCTGGAACGCGAGCTGCAGCGCGCCGCCCGCGAACACCGCCCAGGCAAGCGCGAGCACCGGCGGCTCGAAGCGCTCCGCGAAGAACGCCGCGGCGACGATGAACGAGACGTTGAGGAGCACCGGGGTGAAGGCCGGCACCGCGAAGCGGCTCCAGGTGTTCAGCACCCCGGCGGCCAGCGCGACGAGCGAGATGAACAGGATGTAGGGGAAGGTGATGCGCAGCATCTGCACCGTGAGCTCAAATTGCTCGGGCCGCGCGTGGAACCAGCCCGGCGCGAACAGGTAGCCGATGAGCGGCGCGGCGAGCATGCCGATCGCCGTCGCCGCCACCAGCACGAGAAAGAGCGCGGTGGCGATCGCGTCCACCAGCGACCGGGTCTCCTCGGGGGACTGCCGGTTGCGGTACTCGGAGAGGATGGGCACGAAGGCCTGGGAGAAGGCTCCCTCGGCGAACATGCGCCGCAGCAGGTTCGGGATGCGGAAGGCGACGAAGAAGGCGTCGGTCGCGAGCCCGGCGCCGAACAGCCGCGCGATGAAGAAGTCCCGGACGTAGCCCAGCACGCGCGACAGGAACGTCATGCTGCTCACGGTGGCCAGGGCGCGCAGGAGGTTCATGCTAGAATGCCGCCCTTTTTCGCAAACGGATCAAGGTCATGGCCAATATCAAATCCTCGCGCAAGTCGGCCCGGCAGGCGGTCGTGCGCCGGGCGCACAATTTCACCCTGCGCACGACGGTGCGCTCCGCGATCAAGAACGTGAAGAAGGCGATCGCCGCCGGCGACAAGGCGAAGGCCGCGGCCGAGCTCGAGAAGTCGCGCGGCGTCATCGACCGGGTCGCTGCCAAGGGCATCCTGCACCGCAATGCCGCGGCGCGCCACAAGAGCCGCCTCGCCCAGGCCATCAAGGCGATGCAATAGCGCTGCATCCGGCAGGCCCGGCGCGCCGCCGCCGGGCGGGCTCGTCCGCCGAGTCCACGGGCATGCCGGATTATACTTGCGCCCCTCATGGCGAAGCCCGTCAGCCGCATCCTCGTCATCAATGACGAGCACCTGGTGCTTCGCGAGTTCGTCAAGGGCCTGAATGCGGCGGCCCGCTCGCTCGACAACCCTCACGGCATCACCTTCTCCGGCGTCACCACCGCCAAGGAGGCGCTCGAGGCCATCGAGGCCGACGGCGACATCCAGGCGGTCCTGGTCGACGACACGCTCTACACGCTCGGCCGGAAAGAGGGCTCGCGCACGCTGCAGGTCTCGGCGCTGGAGCTCGTGCAGCGCATCACGCGCTTTCGCCCCGAGCTCTCGGTCTACATCCTGATCGCGCAGGAAAAGGAAGACGACGTGGTGGACGCCTTGTTCACCGAGTCGGTGGACGGCTACTTCTACCGCGAGGAGCGCGACTACCGGGGCATCTACCGCATCCTCAACGCGCAGATCCAGGAGCGCGCGCGCACGCCCTTCTACGACCAGCTGAAGAACTACGTCTGGATGGCGAAGGACCAGTGGCACACGCCCGGGCACTCCTCGGGCGAGAGCCTGCGCGGCAGCCCCTGGGTGAACGACTTCTACGACTTCATGGGCGAGCACGTGTTCGACGCCGACCTTTCGGTGTCGGTGCCGATGCTGGATTCGCTCATGGACCCCAAGGGGGTGATCGCGGAAGCGCAGCACATGGCCGCGCAGGCCTTCGGCGCGCGGCGCACCTTCTTCGCCACCAACGGCACCTCGACCGCCAACAAGGTGATCTTCCAGACGCTGCTCGCCCCGGGCGAGAAGCTGCTCCTCGACCGCAATTGCCACAAGAGCGTGCACCACGGCGTGGTGCTCTCGGGCGCGCACCCGATCTACCTGCATTCGGCGCTCAACCGCAAGTACGGCCTGTACGGGCCGGTGCCGAAGAAGGCGTTGCTCGAGGCCATCCGCCGGCACCCGGACGCCGAGGCGCTCATCCTCACCTCGTGCACCTACGATGGCCTGCGCTACGACCTGAAGCCCATCGTCGAGGCGGCGCACGCGAAGAACATCAAGGTGATCATCGACGAGGCCTGGTACGGCTTCGCGCGCTTTCACCCGGAGTTCCGCCCCACCGCCCTGGAAGCCGGCGCCGACTACGCCACGCAGTCCACGCACAAGGTGCTCTCGGCCTTCTCGCAGGCCTCGATGATCCACGTGAACGACCCCGAGTTCCGCGAGCACCTGTTCCGCGAGAACTTCAACATGCACACCTCCACGAGCCCGCAGTACGGGCTCATCGCGAGCCTCGACGTGGCGCGCAAGCAGGCGGTGATGGAGGGCTACAAGCTCCTGTCGCGAACCCTCGCGCTCGCCAAGGAGCTGCGCGAGCAGATCAATTCGACCGGCGTGTTCAGGAGCCTCGAGCTCGAGGACCTGCTGCCCGAGGAGCTGCGCCACGACGGCATCCGCCTCGACCCCACCAAGGTCACGGTGGACATCTCGGGCTGCGGCTACACCGTGGACGACCTGCAGAAGGTGCTTTTCGAGCGCTTCAACATCCAGACCGAGAAGAGCACCTTCAACACGCTCACGCTGCTCCTCACGATCGGCACCACGCGCTCCAAGGTCTCGCGCCTGTACGACGCCTTCATGCGCATCGCGCGCGAGAAGCGCGCGCCGCGGCGCCTGGTGCGCACGCCCGAGATCCCGCCCTTCACCAAGCTGCGCTACCTGCCGCGCGACGCCTTCTACTGCGGCGGCGAGCTCGTTCCGCTCCTCGACGACAAGGAGCGCGTCAACAAGGCGCTCGCGCACCGCGTGTGCGCCGACCAGATCGTGCCCTACCCGCCCGGCATCCCGGTGCTGGTGCCGGGGCAGGCGATCACGCGCGACATCGCCGAGTACCTGGCGGGCCTGCTGCGCTCGCAGAAGCGCATGGAGATCCACGGCGTGGTCTACGAGGGCTACCAGCCCTGTGTGCGCGTCCTCAAGCCCGCCGAGGAAAAGAGTCTGCGCCCGATCCGCTAGTCCTCGCCCTTCGCCCGGCGCACCTCGAGAACGCCGCCGCGCACGTGCAGGTCGCGCTGCGGGAAGGGAAACGAGATCCCCGCCTCGTTGAACTTGTCGTAGATCGCCCGATTGAGCGCGCTCGTGAGCCGCCCCTTGCGGTGCACGAGGCTCGAGCTCCAGGCGCGCAGCTCGAAGCCGAGGCCGTTGTCGCCGAACTCGAGCAGGCGCACGGCCGGCGGCGGATCGTCGAGCACATCCTTGTTCTCCTTCGCCACCTCGAGCAGGAGCTTCTCCACTTTCGCCGCGTCGCTGCCGTAGGCGACGCTCACCGGCATACGGAAGCGCACGTTGTTGTCGTTGTACTGCCAGTTGATCACGTTCTCGGTGATGAACTTGGAGTTCGGCACGAGGATGGCGATGTTGTCGTTGGTGAGCACCGTGGTGGCGCGGGCGCCGACCTCGATCACCTCGCCCTCCACCTGGTCCACCACGATGCGGTCGCCGATCTTGATCGGCCGCTCGAACATGATGATCAGGCCCGATATGAAGTTGCTCACCACGTTCTGCAGGCCGAAGCCCACGCCGATGCCGATCGCGCCCGCGAGCACGTTGAAGGTGGTGAGGTCGATGCCCGCCGTCTGCAGCAGCACGAGGAAGCCGACGAGCAGCAGCACGTAGCGCGTGATGGTGGCCACCGCCTGGCGCGAGCCCGCGTCGAGCGAGGTGCGCGTCAGCGGCCCGCGCGCGAGCCAGCGCTGCAGCCAGCCCGCGAGCCAGAAGAGCACGAGGACGAAGACCACGACGTAGAGGAGCGACCACAGCGTGATGCGCGTGCCGCCGGCCTCGATGATCGTCACGTCGAGGAGCTCGCGCGCATTGCCGAGCCATTGCATCAGCGATTCCATGCAGTGCCTCCTAGAGGGGCCAGACCACGAGCAGCATCGGGATGCTCACCGCCAGCACCAGCACCTCGAGGGGCAGCCCGAGGCGCCAGTAGTCGCCGAAGCGGAAGCCGCCCGGGCCCAGGATCAG
Source organism: Burkholderiales bacterium (assembly GCA_050246035.1). Classification (GTDB taxonomy): domain Bacteria; phylum Pseudomonadota; class Gammaproteobacteria; order Burkholderiales; family SG8-39; genus JAABQT01. The sequence goes on along the minus strand of JBFWWT010000001.1, from coordinate 87,250 downwards.
CGTGTTGTTCTGGTGCCCGATCGGCGTGAGGAACGCGCACGAGGCCGCCACCGCCACGCCCATGAGAAACGGGTCCGCGCTCACGCCCAGCTGTCCCGCCGCGCCGATGGCGATCGGGCACATGACCGCAGCCGTCGCCGCGTTGTTCATGAGATCGGACAGCGTCATGGTGACCACCAGGATCGCGGCGAGCGCGAGGACGGCGTTGCCCTGCGCGACGTGCTCGAGCATGAGCCTCGCGACCAGATCGGCGGCGCCCGTCTCGGCCATCGCGCCGGCCACGGGGATCAGCGCGCCGAGGAGCACGATCACCGGCCAGTCCACGGCATCGTAGACCGCGCGGGGCGTGACCGTGCGCGTGGCCATCGACGCCAGCACGCCGGCAGCGAACGAGATCGCCGCCGGCACCAGACCGAATGCGGCGCCGGCCACGGCGAGCAGCATGATGCCGCTCGCCGTGACCGCCTTGCCCTTGTCGGGAATGCGCAGCTCGCGCTCGGCGAGCGGCAGGCAGCCCGAGCTCGAGGAGAACTCCGCAATCGCCTCGGGCGGCCCCTGCATGAGCAGCACGTCGCCCGCCGCGAAGTCGATCGTGCGCAGCCGCGCGGTCGAGCGGTGCCCCCCGCGGGACACGGCGAGCAGGTTCACGCCGAAGCGCGTGCGCAGCATGAGGTCGGTCGCCGAGCGCCCGATCAGGCCGGACTGCGGCAGGACCGCGAGCTCGACGAGCGCGATCTCGTCGGACCGGGCCGCCTTGTCCTCTTCCTCCTTCTTCTGCTCCCGCTTCTCTCCCGAGGCCTCCGCCTCGGCCGCGCGCTTGTCTTCGGCTTCTTCCGCCGGCGCCTTCGCCTCCTCGAGCTTGAGCCCGAGGACGGAGATCGCGCCGGCCAGCGCCTCGGCCTCCGCTTCGATCACCAGGATGTCGCCCGCCCGCACCATGCGCCCCGGGCTGGGCGCGGTCACGCGCACCTCGTTGCGCACCAGGCCGATCACCTGCGCCCCGGATTCGTCCAGCGCCGACTCGATCTCGCGCAAGGTCTTGCCGTCGGCCTTGCTGCCCTCGGGGACGCGCGCCTCGGTGAGGTAGTTCTCCGTCTCGAAGCCCTCGACGCTCGCCTGCTTGCGCGCCGGCACGAGCCGCCAGCCGACCAGCGCGACGAACAGCACGCCGGCCCCCATGACCGCGGCTCCCACGGGCGTGAAGTCGAACATGCCGTACGTCTCGAGCCCCACCTGGGCGCGAAATCCCGAGACGATGAGGTTGGGCGGCGTGCCGATGAGCGTGGTCATGCCGCCGAGAATCGAGCCGAAGGCGAGCGGCATGAGCACCTTCCCGGGCGGCAGCTCGAGGCGGCGCGCCACCTGGATCGCCACGGGCATCAGCAGCGCAAGCGCGCCGACATTGTTCATGAAGCCGGACATCAGCGCGGCGAGCGCGGTCAACGCGCCGATCGTGAGCGTGGGGCCTGCCTTGCCCGGCACCGCGTAGCGCGCGAGGACGTCCACCGCGCCGGTGTTCTGCAGGCCCTGGCTGAGCACGAGGACGCAGGCCACCGAGATCACCGCGGGATGGCCGAAGCCCGCGAAGGCCGCGCCGGTCGGCACGAGGCCCGCGAACACGCACGCGAGCAGCGCGCCTGCGGCCACCATATCGTGCCGCCAGCGCCCCCACAGGAACATCCCCACCGTGGCGGCGAGCACGCCGAGGACGATCATCTGGTCTTGGGTCATGGTCTCGCCATTATGGCCGCTGTGCTAGCATTCCCGGAACGGCGGCTCGAGCCGCCGTTTTTCATTGCATCGCGATGGAGGTGAGGCCATGAGCCACGTCATGAACACCTACGCCCGGCTGCCGGTGGCGTTCGTGCGCGGCCGCGGGGTGTGGCTCTACGACGAGTCGGGCAAGGAGTATCTCGACGCGCTGGCGGGGATTGCCGTCAACACGCTCGGCCACGCTCACCCGCGCCTGGTGAAGGCGCTCACCGAGCAGATCGGCCGCCTCATCCACACCTCCAACCTCTTCCAGATTCCCCTGCAGGAGCAGGCGGCGGACCGCATCGCGGAGATCACGGGGCTGGACGAGGTGTTCTTCTGCAACTCGGGGCTGGAGGCGAACGAGGCGGCGATCAAGGTCGCGCGCAAGTACGGCCACGACCGCGGCGTCGCCGAGCCGGCCATCATCGTGATGGAGAAGGCGTTCCACGGGCGCTCGCTCGCCACGCTCTCGGCCACCGGCAGCCGCAAGGTGCAGGCGGGCTTCGAGCCGCTGGTGCAGGGCTTCGTGCGCGTGCCGCTCAACGACCTCGACGCGGTGCGCCAGGTCGCCGAGCGCAACCGGAACGTGGTCGCGGTGTTCGTCGAGCCGATCCAGGGCGAAGGCGGCATCAACGTCTCGCGCCTGGAGTACCTGCGCGGGCTGAAGGAGATCTGCGATCGCAACGAGTGGCTCTTCATGTCCGACGAGGTGCAGTGCGGCCTCGGGCGCACGGGCAAGTGGTTCGTCTATCAGCACGCGGACATCCAGCCCGACGTGGTGCCGCTCGCCAAGGGCCTCGCCTCGGGCGTGCCGGTCGGCGCCTGCGTGGTGGGCGGGCGAGCGAAAGGCGTCTTCAAGCCCGGCAATCACGGCTCGACCTTCGGCGGCAACCCGCTCGCCATGTGCGGCGTGGTCACCACGCTCGACACCATGAAGGACGAGGGGCTGCTGGACAATGCGGTGCGGGTCGGCGACGCCATCCGCGGGGGACTCGCCGCGGCGCTCGCGGGCGTGGCCGGCGTCGTCGAGATCCGCGGCATGGGCCTCATGATCGGCGTGCAGCTCGATCGCCCCTGCGGCGAGATCGCGAGGACGGCGCTCGAGCGCGGCCTGGTGGTCAACGTCACCGCCGACAGCGTGATCCGCATCCTGCCGCCGCTCGTCATGAGCGAGGCCGAGGGGCGCGAGGTCGTCGAGCGGCTCGCGCCCATCGTGCGCGAGTTCCTCGCGCGGCCCGCGGACGCGGTGCAGGCCGCGCGCGCCGCCGCGGCGCGCTAGCCGCCGGGATCGCGGCCGTGGCGAAGCTGCGCCATTTCCTGCAGTTCAACGACTTCTCGCGCGCGGAGCTCGAGCACCTCTTTGCGCGCACGCGCTGGATCAAGGACCAGTTCAAGCGCTACCGGCGCTACTGGCCGCTCGAGGACCGCACCCTCGTCATGATCTTCGAGAAGCAGTCGACGCGCACGCGCCTGTCGTTCGAGGCCGGCATGCACCAGCTGGGCGGCGCGGCGATCTTCCTGTCGACGCGCGACTCGCAGCTCGGCCGCGGCGAGCCGGTGGAGGACGCCGCCCAGGTGATCTCGCGCATGTGCGACATCGTGATGATCCGCACCTTCGAGCAGGCGATCCTCGAGCGCTTCGCGGCGCATTCGCGCGTGCCGGTGATCAACGGGCTCACCAACGAGTACCACCCCTGCCAGGTGCTCGCCGACCTCTACACATTTGTGGAAAAGCGCGGCTCGATCAAGGGAAAGACGGTGGCCTGGATCGGCGACTCGAACAACGTGTGCAACACCTGGCTGCAGGCGGCCGAGGTCCTCGACTTCAACGTGCACGTGTCCACGCCGCCCGGCTACGAGGTCGAGCCCGAGCGCGCGGGCCTGTACGGCACCGACCACTACGAGGAGTTCCGCGACCCCATGGACGCGGCGCGCAACGCCGACCTCGTGACCACCGACGTCTGGACCAGCATGGGGTTCGAGTCCGAGAACGAGGCGCGCCGGCGCGACTTCCAGGACTGGCAGGTGGACGCCGAGATGATGAAGTCCGCGAAGAAGGGCGCGCTCTTCATGCACTGCCTGCCCGCGCACCGCGGCGAGGAGGTGGCCGCCGAGGTGATCGACGGGCCGCAGTCGGCGGTCTGGGACGAGGCGGAAAACCGCCTGCACACGCAAAAGGCACTGATCGAGTTCCTGCTGCTGGGGAAGGTGGCGAAGGCCCGCGCCAAGCGCTAGGCGTCGCCCCGGGCGCCGTGCGGCGCGATCGCTTCCCGGTAGGCATGCCAGGCCATGTGGCCGGCGAGCGGCAGCGCCACCACCAGGCCCGCGTACAGCGTCGCGAATCCGGCGAGCGTCAGCGCGACGATCGTCGCCGCCCAGGCGAGCATCTGCGCCGGATTGGCGCGCAGCGCGTTGAAGCTCACGATCGCCGCGCTGATGGTGTCCATGTCGCGCCGGTCGAGGAGCAAGGGCAGCGACAGCGCCGCGGTCGCGAACACGAAGAGCGCGAGCCCCGCGCCGGCCGCCGCATAGGCGGCGGCGAAGGTCCAGACTTCCGGCGCGCCCCAGTCGATGCGCCCGTCCGGAAAGAACAGCGCCACCACGACGACCGACACGCGGATCCACACGGCGAGCAGCAGCGTCAGCGCGAGCGCGTAGAAGCCGATCGCCGGGAAGTTGCCCTTCCACGCCACCAGTGTCGGAGCGAGGCGCACCCGCTCCCCGGCCTCCCGGCGCCGGCTGATGTCGTACAGGCCGATGGCGAGGAAAGGCCCGACGAGCAGGAACCCGGTGGTGAGCGCGATGCCCACCGCCCCGCCGAAATACCGCGTCAGCAGGAAGCCCATCAGGGCGAGGATGACGCCGTAGAAGAGGCTCGGCACCGGCGCGGCCGCGAGGTCGCGCCAGGCGGCCGCCAGCCAGCGGCGAACGGCGCCCGGCGCGATCCGGTTCACGCCCGGCCAGACGAACGCGACATCCTCTTGCCTGCCCTGCTGCGCCATGGCCGAGGGGCCGGGGTGGCGCCGGCTAGCGCCTTTTCGCCTTGTCCGCGCCGTCGCCGCCGAGCAGCGGCACGCCGCCCGCGCCCGTTTCGCCGAGCAACCCCGCCTCGCCGTAGACGCGCAGCTTCTCGCGCGTGTCGGCAATGTCGAGGTTGCGCATCGTCAGCTGCCCGATGCGGTCGGCGGGCGTGAAGTGGGCCTCGCCCTTTTCCATCGTCAGGCGCTCCGGGTGGTAGGTGAGGTTGGGGCTCCTCGTGTCGAGGATCGACCAGTCGTTGCCGCGGCGAAGCTCGAGGGCCACCTCCCCCGTCACCGCCTTCGCCACCCAGCGCTGCGCGGTCTCGCGCAGCATCATCGCCTGGGGGTCGAACCAGCGACCCTGGTAGAGCAGCCGCCCGAGGCGCCGGCCGTTCAGCCGGTACTGCTCGATGGTGTCCTCGTTGTGGATGCCGGTCACCAGCCGCTCGTAGGCGATGTGCAGCAGCGCCATGCCCGGCGCCTCGTAGATGCCGCGGCTCTTCGCCTCGATGATGCGGTTCTCGATCTGATCGCTCATGCCCAGGCCGTGCCGGCCGCCGATGGCGTTGGCCTCCGTCAGCAGTGCGACCGCGTCGGCGTAGCGCTGGCCGTTCAGCGCCACGGGCACGCCTTCCTCGAAGCCGACCGTGACCCGCTCGGGCTTCACCGCGACCTCGGGGCGCCAGAATGCGACGCCCATGATCGGCTCGACGATCGCGAGCCCCTTGTCGAGGAACTCGAGGTCTTTTGCCTCGTGCGTGGCGCCGAGCAGGTTGGAGTCGGTCGAGTAGGCCTTCTCGGCGCTCATCCGGTAGTCGAAACCCGCCTTCGCCATGTAGGCCGACATCTCCTTGCGACCGCCCAGCTCGTCGATGAAGCGCTGGTCGAGCCAGGGCTTGTAGATGCGAAGCGCCGGGTTGGCGAGCAGCCCGTAGCGGTAGAAGCGCTCGATGTCGTTGCCCTTGAACGTGCTGCCGTCGGACCAGATGCCGACCGCGTCCTCGCGCATCGCCACGACGAGCATCGTGCCGGTCACCGCGCGCCCGAGCGGCGTGGTGTTGAAGTAGGTCGCCCCGCCCGTGGAGATGTGGAAGGCGCCGCACTGGATGGCCGCGATGCCCTCGGCGACGAGCTGCGGCCGGCACTCCACGAGCCGCGCCTTCTGAGCGCCGTAGGCGAGCGCCTTCTTCGGGATGGCCTCGTAGGAGGGCTCGTCGGGCTGGCCGAGATTCGCCGTATAGGCGTACGGGATCGCGCCCTTCGCGCGCATCCAGTGCACCGCGGCGCTCGTATCCAGGCCGCCCGAGAAGGCGATCCCGACTTTCTCCCCCTTGGGCAGCGTGCTGAGGATGGTGGCCAAGTTCCCGCGCTCCAGAAAACCGGGATCATACGGGATGGTGGATAAAATGGCGGCCGTGCGCGCGCTCGTTCTCCCTCTGCTGGCGGCCCTGTCCTTGCATTGCGCCGCGGCGCCGTTCTCCGTGCGCCTCGGGGAAGTGCCCGTGGTGCTCGATGCGCCGGCCGGCTTCGCCGACACGCTCGACCTCGCCTCGCCGCGGCTGCAGGCGCTCGCCGAGGGCCTCACCTCGGCCTCGAACCGCATCCTGCTCTTCGCGCTGACGGACGCGGACCTGCGCCGCTTCACGGTCGGCGATTCGCCCGACCTGCGCCGTTACCTGCTCCTCGCGACGCCCCGCGCGCTCGAGCGCGAGAGCGTCGGGCTGAGCCAGTTTCGCAAGATCGCCGCGGACGCGGCCGCAAACCTCGGCCAGCCCGCCTCCCCCGGGAACCTGCGCGCGTTTCTCGACTCGCAGCCGGTGGGCCAGGCGAACTACCTCGCGGAGCTGCAGCGCACGCCGCTCATGGTCTCGCTGCTCATCGGCACGCGCCTGCCGCCGCGCGAGGGCAAGCCGCAGTACCTGCTCAACACCACGACGCTGCTGCTGCTGCGCGGCAAACAGCTCGTCGCCTCGGCGTACGCGGAGTTCGGCGAGGAGCTCGACGACGCCTGGCTGCGCGCGCTCACCCGTGGCTGGATCGACGAGCTGCAGCGGCTGAATGCGCGCTAGCGCGGCGCCGCTCGCCGGCCGCTACGCGGGCGAGCTTGCCGATCGCTGGTGCCGCCCCGAGGCGCTCGCGCAGCTCGCGCGGCTGCCCGCCCTGCTCGAGGCGCCGACGGCGCGCCTGATCGCGGGCGGGCGCAATCGCAACGTGCGCATCGAGCTCGTCCTCGACGGACGGCCGGTGCCGGTGATGGTGAAGGCGTTCGGGCCGCAGATGCGGCTGAAGGACCTGCGCGACGCCCGGCGCGGCTCGAAGGCGCGGCGCACGTGGCTCGCCGCTGCGCACCTCGCGCGGCACGGCGCGGGCACGCCGGCGCCCATCGGCTACCTCGAGCGCTGGCAAGGCACCCGCCTCGCGGAGAGCTACTACCTCGCGGAGTTCCAGGAGGGCGTGGAGACGCTGCGCGAGGTGCTGCTTCGGCTCTTCGAGGAAGTGCCGCCGCAATCGACGCGCTTCGTCGGCCTGCTCGAGTGCGTGGCCGCGGGGCTGCGCGCCATGCACGCGGCGGGCTTCCAGCACAACGATCTCGGCAACCAGAACATCCTGCTGCGTTCCGAGTCCGGGAATCGCTGGCGCGACTTCATGGTCGTGGACCTCAATCGCGGCCGCATCCGCAGCGAGCTCGACCCCAAGCAGCGCGCTCGCGATTTCTCGCGCCTCGAGCTGCCGTCGGACCTGCTGCAGGTGCTCGTCGAGATGTACTGGCAGGGCGTGCCGCCGACCGGGCTGCGGCGCTGGGTGGCGCGCTACCGGCGTCGCAACGAATGGTGGATCGCCAGCCGCCGCTGGCGCCACCCGATCCGCTACCGGCGCTGGCGGCGCAGCGGCGGGCCGCGCGCGCGCGACTATCCCGCGCCGCGCGACGTGTGGATCTGGGATGCGCCCACGGCGCAGCCGATCAGCGCGCTGCTGCGCGCCGAGCGCGCGCGACTGTTTCCACCTTCGCGCGCCCGTCGGCTGCTCGCCGAAACGCTGCGCGCCGCGCCCGCCGTCTGGCGCGCCTACCGCGAGCTGCGCGCGCAGGCCTACGCGCAACCGGTCGGCATCAAGGGCCGGATCGGTATCGCCCTCGAGCCGACGCCGCGCACGCTGGAGCAGGAGCTCGGGCTGCTCGCCGCGCTGGGGCCGGTGCCGGCGCTCGTGCGCTTCTATCACCACGACGGCCCGCAGGAACTGCGCTTTCGCGCCGAGCTGGTCCGCGCGCTGCGTCGCGCCGGGCACGCGGTGAGCGTCGCGCTCGTGCAGGACCGCCGCGCGCTGCTGTATCCCGGCTCCTGGAGCGCATTCGGCAGCGCCGTGCTGGAAGGCGTGGGGGATCTGGTCGAGTCGGTGGAGGTCGGGCATGCCATCAATCGCGTGAAATGGGGCGTGTGGGGGTTTGACGAGCTGCGCGCGCTCTACGCGCCGCTTCCGGATTGGCACGTGCGCTACCCGGCGCTGCGCTTCATGGGCCCGGCGGCGATCGACTTCGAGTATCCGGCCGTGTTCCCGGCGCTGCGCGAATGGCCCGCGGACGTGCCGCTCGCCGCGCTCTCGCACCACCTGTACGTGGACCGGCGCGGCGCGCCGGAAAATCCGCAGTCCGGCTTCGGCCCGTTGGAGAAGTTCGCGCTCGGCAAGGCGGTGGCGCGCGTCGCGGGGCTGGATCGCTTCGTCGTGTCCGAGGTGAACTGGCCCCTGCGCGGCATGGGCGCGCACGCGCCCATCCACGCGCCCTATTTTCCGCCGTGGCGCGCGGCGCTCGACACCGGCGTCACCGAGGAAGAGTACGGCGCCTACCTGCTGCGCTACCTCTGCCTCGCGCTCTGCTCCGGGATGGTAGAGCGCGTCTACTGGTGGCGGCTCGCGGCGCGCGGCTACGGCCTCGTGGACGATGCCGACCCCGATGCGCTGCGCGTGCGCCCCGCCTATCGCATGCTGCAGCGATTCCTGCAGGTCCTCGGGGACGCCACGTTCGTCGCCGCGCAGCTTCCCGCGCCCCGCGGCGAGCGGCACGGCGCTTACCGGTTCGATTTCCGCCGCCCCGACGGCGAGCGCGTCGCGCTCGCCTACGCGCACGGCGCGGCGCTGCCCTTCGAGGCAGAGTTCGCGGAAAACGCCTGCGGCGAGGCGGTTTCGCCCGCTCGACTCACGGGCGAGCCCCTCTACCTGCGCGGCCTCGTCGCGTAAAATCGCGCCATGCCCTCTTTCGACATCGTCTCGCAGGTCAACGCGCAGGAAGTGAAAAACGCCGTCGAGCAGGCGAACAAGGAAATCCAGAACCGCTACGACTTCAAGGGCTCGGACGCGCGCATCGAGCAGAACGAGCTCGCGCTGTCGGCGTATGCCGATGACGAGTTCAAGCTCGGCCAGGTGGTGGACGTGCTGCGCCAGCGCATGGCCAAGCGCAACATCGACGTGCGCTGCCTCGAGCTCGGCGCCGTGGAGAAGGCCGCCGGCGACAAGGCGAAGCGCGCGATCACGGTGAAGACCGGCATCGCGCAGGAAAAGGCGAAGGTCATGCAGAAGCTGATCAAGGACGCCAAGCTCAAGGTCCAAGCCTCGATCCAGGGCGACGCCCTGCGTGTCTCCGGCGCGAAGAAGGACGACCTGCAGGCGGCGATCCAGCTGGTGCGGTCCCAGGTGACCGACCAGCCGCTGCAGTTCATCAATTTCCGCGACTGATCCCCTCGCACCAGCGCGCGTAGACGCGGTCGGCGACCGCGTGCAGCGCGGCCACCCGACGCTCGAGGTCGCGCTCGATGTCCGCCGGCGCCTGCACGCCGGGCGAGCCGCGCGCCCCGGCGATCTCCGCGGCGCCGCCGCGCACCCAGTCGCGCACCATGTCCCCGGTCATCTCGACGTGGAACTGCATGCCGAAATGGCGGCCGAGGGCGAAGCCCTGGTTGTCGCAGTGCGCGCTTTGCGCGATGCGCGTCGCGCCGGGCGGGATGGTGAAGGTCTCGCCGTGCCAGTGGAAGGCCTCGAACGCGGCGACGTCGTCCAGCCAGTCGCGCGCCAGCGCGTTGTCCGCGGCGCGCACCTCGCCCCAGCCGATCTCCTTCGCCGCCGCGCGCCGCACCTCGCCGCCGAAGGCGCGCGCCATGAGCTGCGCGCCGAGGCAGTGCCCGAGCACGGGCACGTCCTGGCGCACCGCGTCGGCGATCAGGCGCAGCACCGGAATAATCCAGGGCAGATCGTCGTTCACGCTCATCGGGCCGCCCATGAAGACGAGCCCCGCGTAGGCGCGCGCGCTGCGCGGCACCGGCTCGCCCGCGTCGAGCGCGACCAGCGCCCAGGGGATCTCCCGGCGCTCGAGATAGGTGGCAAAATGGCCCGGACCTTCGCTGGGAGCGTGGCGGAAGATGGCAACCGGCTTCATCGCCCGGCATTGTAGTGCGCTCGCGCTGGCGCTCGCCGCGCCCGCGGCGCTCGCGCTCGACGTGAGCCTGGTGGGCACCTTCGGCGACAAGGCGGCGATCCTGGTGGTGGACGGCGGCGCGCCGCGCACCGTGCGCGTCGGACGCGAGGCGCTCGGCGTCAAGGTGGTGTCCGTCGAGCGCGACCGCGCCGTCATCGAGGTCGCGGGCGAGCGTCGCACGCTCGCCCGCGGCCAGCACTACAGCACCGGGGGCGACGCGCGCCCCAGCGTCACGCTCGCCGCCGACACGCGCGGGCACTTCGTCACCGAAGGCGCGATCAACGGCGCGCCCGTGCGTTTCGTGGTGGATACCGGCGCGACGCTCATCGCCCTGCCCGCGGCCGAGGCACTGCGACTGGGGCTGGACTACCGCAAGGGACCGCTCGCGGTGACCAAGACGGCGGCCGGCGTCGTGCCGGTCTACCGGGTGCGCTTCGACAGCGTGCGGCTCGGGTCGATCGAGCTCGCGCAGGTGGACGGCGTGGTGATCGAGCAGGGGCTGGACATCGCGCTCCTGGGCATGAGCTTCCTCAACCGCGTCGAGATGCGCCGCGAGGGCGAGACCATGACCCTCATCCAGCGCTTCTAGCGCCGAAGCGCGCCGGGCACGAGCGGCACGAAGCGCACCGGCAGCACGCTGCGCCGCTCGAGGCTGCCGTCGGCGCGCTTGGTGACCACCACGAGCTCCTGGTGCCCGCCTTCCGCGCCGAGCGGGATGACCATGCGCCCGCCGGGCTTGAGCTGCTCGACGAGCGCCGGCGGCACATGCGGCGCGGCCGCGGTCACCACGATGCCGTCGAAGGGCGCCTTTTCCGGCCAGCCGGCGTAGCCGTCGCCGATGCGCGCCTCGACGTTCACGTAGCCGAGCGCGGCGAGCCGTGCCGCCGCCGCCTTGCCGAGGTCGGGGATGAGCTCGATCGTGTAGACGCGCGCCACGATTTCCGCGAGCACCGCCGCCTGGTAGCCCGAGCCGGTGCCGACCTCCAGCACGACGTGTCCGGGCCGCGGCGCGACGAGGTCGGTGGACAGCGCGACGATGTAGGGCTGCGAGATGGTCTGGCCGGCGCCGATCGACAGCGGGTAGTTGCCGTAGGCCCGCGCGCGCTGGCTCTCGGGCACGAAGCGGTGGCGCTCGACCCGTCCGAGCGCGCCGCGCACCGCATCCGACATGCGCGCGAGTCCTGTTTGCGCGCGCGTGGCGGCATACATCGCGTCGATTTCGCCGACGAGGCGCGCGCGCTGCGCGGCGTCGTCCTCCGCGGCCGCCGCGCTCATCGCGAGGCAGAGCGTGAGCGCGCTAGCGAGCCGCCTTGTCGCGCTCGATGAGGGCGTAGGCGGAGTGATTGTGAATCGACTCGAAGTTTTCCGACTCGACCACATAGCGCGTGATGCGCTCGTCGAGGTTGAGCACGGCGGCGACGTCGCGCACCATGTCCTCGACGAACTTGGGGTTGTCGTAGGCGCGCTCGGTGACGAACTTCTCGTCCGGGCGCTTCAGCAGCCCGTAGAGCTCGCTCGAGGCCTGCTTCTCGACGAGGTCCACGATCTCCTCGATCCACACGAAATCGTCCGTGTGCGCGGTGACCGTCACGTGCGAGCGCTGGTTGTGCGCGCCGCGCTCGCTGATGCCCTTCGAGCAGGGGCACAGGCTCGTCACCGGCACCAGCACCTTCATGGCGAAGCCCTGCCGGCCGGCGAGGATCTGTGAGACGAAGGTGACCTCGTAGTCCATGAGGCTCCGCACCCCCGACACCGGCGCGGCCTTGTCGATGAAATAGGGGAAGGTCATCTCCACCACGCCCTCTTTCGCCTCGAGCTTGGCGACCATCTCGCGCACCATCAACTGGAACGAGTCCACGGTGATCTCGCGCTCGTGGGCGTTCAGGATCTCCACGAAGCGCGACATGTGCGTGCCCTTGAAGTGGTGCGGCAGCCGCACGTACATGTTGAACTGGGCGATGGTGTGCTGCAGCCCGCCCGCGCGCTGCATGATCTGGACGGGGTGGCGGATCGCCTTGATGCCCACCCGGTCGATGGCGAGCTTGCGCGAATCGGGGGTGCTCTGGACGTCCGGAATGGCGTGGAGGTCTTTGGCTTTCATGCGCGCGATTATAACTCCCGAGTAATTTACTCGGCTATTGCCGCGCGCACCGACTTCTCGATCCCCGCGGCGTCCAGCCCGACCGACGCGAGGAGCTTCGCGGGATCTCCGTGGTCGATGAAGCGATCGGGAAGGCCGAGGAGCAGCACGCGCTTTTCCAGCCCCATCGCGGCGAGCGCCTCGCACACGGCGCTGCCCGCGCCGCCCATGATCTGGTGCTCTTCCACCGTGACCACCAGCTCGTGCGCGCCGGCGAGCTCGCGCAGGAGGCCCGTATCGAGCGGCTTGACGAAGCGCATGTTCGCGACCGTCGCTTCGAGCGACTCGGCCGCCTCGAGCGCGGGCTTGACCATCGAGCCGAAGGCGAGGATCGCGATGCGCCGGCCCTTGCGGCGCAGCTCGCCCTTGCCCACGGGCAGCGTCTCGAGCCCGGGGCGCGTCGCGCCGAGCGCGGCCCCGCGCGGATAGCGCACCGCCGCGGGCGCGCCGAGCTGGACCGCGGTAGTGAGCATGCGGCGGCATTCGTCGGCGTCCGCCGGCGCCATCACGGTGAGGTTGGGCAGCGTGCGCAGGTACGCGTAGTCGAAGGCGCCATTGTGCGTCGCGCCGTCGCCGCCCACCAGACCGCCGCGATCCAGGGCGAAGGTGACGGGCAGGTTCTGGATGGCGACGTCGTGGATCAGCTGGTCGTAGCCGCGCTGCAGGAAAGTCGAGTAGATGGCCACCACCGGCCGCAGGCCCTCGCAGGCGAGCCCCGCGGCGAAGGTCACCGAGTGTTGCTCGGCGATGCCGACGTCGAAGTAGCGCTCGGGATACTTCTCGGAGAACCCGACCATGCCCGAGCCTTCGCGCATCGCCGGAGTGATGGCGACGAGCCGCTCGTCGGCGGCCGCCATGTCGCACAGCCACTCGCCGAACACCTGGCTGTAGGTCGGCTTGCCCGGCGTGGCGGGCTTCTTGATGCCCTCGGCCGGATTGAAGGTGCCCGGCCCGTGGTAGGCGATCGGGTCTTCCTCCGCGAGCTTGTAGCCCTGGCCCTTCCTCGTGACGATGTGCAGGAATTGCGGCCCTTTCAGCTGGCGGATGTTGGTGAGCGTCGCGATCAGCGTGTCGAGGTCGTGGCCGTCGATCGGACCGATGTAGTTGAAGCCGAACTCCTCGAAGAGCGTCGAGGGCGTCACCATGCCCTTCACGTGCTCCTCGGTGCGCCGCGCGAGCTCCCAGACCCCGACGCGCTTCAGGATGTGCTCGCTCGCGCGCCGCGCGGTGGCGTACATGCGTCCCGAGAGCAGCCGCGCGAGGTAGTTGGTGAGCGCGCCCACCGGCGGCGAGATCGACATCTCGTTGTCGTTGAGGATGACGAGGAGGTCCACGTCCATCGCCCCCGCGTTGTTCATCGCCTCGAAGGCCATGCCCGCCGACATGGCCCCGTCGCCGATCACCGCCACGCACTTGCGGTTCTCCCCCTTCCTCTTCGCCCCCACCGCCATGCCGAGCGCGGCCGAGATCGAGGTGGACGAGTGCGCGGTGCCGAAGGTGTCGTAGGCCGATTCGCTGCGCCGCGGAAAGCCGGAGATGCCGTCGATCATGCGCAGGCGCGCCATCGCCTCGCGCCGCCCGGTGAGGATCTTGTGCGCGTAGGTCTGATGGCCGACGTCCCAGACGATCCGGTCCTCGGGCGTCTCGAACACCTTGTGCAGGGCGATGGTCAGCTCGACGGTGCCGAGGTTGGACGACAGGTGCCCGCCCGTCTTCGACACCGAGTCGAGCACGAAGGCGCGCAGCTCCTCGGCGAGGCGGTGCAGGTCCTTGCGCTCGAGCGCGCGCAGGTCCGCCGGATCGTTGATCGTCCTCAGCAGCTCGTACATCTCGGGATTGTAGCCGCCGGCCGGCAGCTCCCCTGTGATCGCGACCACGGCTAGAACTTCCTCAGCACGATGAAATCGGCCAGCGCGCGCAGCCGGCCGGCACCCTCGCCGAGCGGCTCGAGCGCCTCGAGCGCCTGCTGCCTCAGCTCCCGCGCGAGCTCGCGCGCGCGCGGCAGTCCCATCGCCGAGACGTAGGTGGGCTTGCCCTGGCGCGCGTCCTTGCCCGCGGTCTTGCCGAGCGTCGCGCTCGAGGCCTCCGCGTCGAGCACGTCGTCCACCACCTGGAAGGCGAGCCCCACGGCCTGCGCGTAGCGGTCGAGCCGCTCGCGCAGCCCCGCCTCCAGCGCGCCGCCGCAGGCGGCGCCGAGCAGCACCGCCGCGCGGATGAGCGCGCCGGTCTTGTGGATATGCATCGACTCCAGCTCGGGCACCTCCAGCGACTTGCCCGTGGACTCGAGGTCGATCGCCTGCCCGCCCGCCATGCCGCGCGAGCCCGCGGCCGCCGCGAGCAACCGCACCATGTCGAGCTGCACCCGCGGATCGTCGGCGAGCGGGTGCTCGGCGACCAGCTGGAAGGCGAGCGACTGCAGCGCGTCGCCGACGAGCAGCGCGGTCGCCTCGTCGTACTCCACGTGCACCGTGGGCTTGCCGCGCCGGAGCACGTCGTCGTCCATGCACGGCAGATCGTCGTGCACGAGCGAGTAGGCGTGGATCAGCTCGACGGCCGCGGCGGCGATCTCGAGCCGCTCGGGCCTTGCGCGAGCGAGCTCGCCCGCGGCGAAGGCGAGCATCGGCCGCACGCGCTTGCCGCCCTCGAGCGTGGCGTAGCGCATGGCGCCGTGCAGCTTCGCGGGCGCGATGCCGGGCGCGGGCAGCACGCGCGCGAGCACGGCCTCCATGCGCGCCTGGACTTCGCCCATCCAGGCGGCGAAGCCGGGATCAGGCGCCGTCACCGGGCTCGGGTTCCACGGCGAGCTTCTTCAGCACCTCGCCTTCCAGCACCTTGACCTGCCGCTGCGCGGCCTCCAGCCGCTCCTGGCAGAAGCGCGCGAGCTCCAGCCCGCGCCTATGCGCTTCGAGCGCCTGCTCGAGGGAGAGCTTGCCGCCTTCCATCTGCGCGACGAGCTTTTCCAGCTCGGCGAGCGCCTTTTCGAACGTCGCTTCCGCGGGCTTCGCCATGCCGGGAACTTAGCGCCCGGCCGGGCCCCGGTCAAACCCCGCCTGCGGTAGAATGCGCGCCCTCGATTTCGCACGCGGAATCCATGTCCGACCTGTCGCGTTCTCCCGAGCTCAAGCCCGCCGCCTGCCAGCTGCCCGTGGCCTGGTACTTCGACGAGGCCGTGTTTGCCGAGGAGAAGCGAAAGCTGTTCGATCCGGGGCCGCGCTACGTCGGCCACGAGCTGATGGCGCCCAAGGCCGGCGACTTCCACGCGCTCGGCTGGATGGACGACGCCCAGGTGCTGGTGAGGAACGACGCCGGGGTGGAGCTGCTCGCCAACGTCTGCCGCCACCGCCAGTCGATCCTGCTCGAAGGTCGCGGCAACGTACAGAACATCGTCTGCCCGCTGCATCGCTGGACCTACGACCTGCAGGGCACGCTCCTCGGCGCGCCGCACTTCCCGGAGAACCCCTGCGTGAAGCTCGCCTCGACGCCGCTCGTCAACTGGCGCGGGCTGCTCTTCGCCGGCGGCGCCGATCCGCGGCGCGCGCTTGCCGGCTTCGACGCCTCGGACTGGAACTTCTCGGGCTACGTCTTCGACCGCGCGATCGTCGAGGACTACGCCTTCAACTGGAAGACCTTCATCGAGGTCTACCTCGAGGTCTACCACGTGAACCCGTTCCACCCGGGCCTGGGCAACTTCGCCGACGCCGAGAACTTCCGCGTCGACTACGGCGCGGACTGGTCGGTGCAGGTCGTGCAGGCGAAGAACGCGCTCGGCCGCCCGGGGACGCCGGTGTACCGCAAGTGGCACGAGGCGTGCCTGCGGCACCTCGACGGGCGCGCGCCCGAGCAGGGCGCGAAGTGGATGACGTGGTTCCCCGGCTTCATGCTCGAGTGGTATCCGAACGTGCTCGTCGTGAGCCACCTCATCCCGCGCTCGCCCACGCGCACCACGAACGTGGTCGAGTTCTACTACCCCGAGGAGATCGCGCTCTTCGAGCGCGAGTTCGTCGAGGCGCAGCAGGCCGCCTACGTCGAGACGGCGAAGGAAGACGACGAGATCTGCCGGCGCCTGGAGCGCGGCCGGCGCGCGCTCTGGCAGCAGGGGCGCGACGACGCCGGCCCGTATCAGTCGCCGATGGAGGACACCATGGTGCATTTCCACGAGTGGTTGCGCGCGAGGCTCGGCCGGTGAAGCCGCTCGTCTCCACGGCGGAGCTCGCTTCGCATCCCGAGTGGCGCGTCTTCGACTGCCGCCACGACCTGATGAAGCACGACCTGGGCGAGGAGCAGTACGGGAAGGCCCACATACCCGGCGCGGCGTTCGCGCACCTGGATCGCGACCTCTCCGCGCCGAAGACGGGCAGGAACGGCCGGCACCCGCTTCCCGATCCCCAAGCGTTCATCGCCTGGCTCGGCAAGCAGGGCTTGAAGGCCTCGGACACCGTCGCCTGCTACGACGGAGGTCCAGGTGCGATGGCCGCGCGCCTGTGGTGGATGCTGCGCTGGGTCGGGCACGAGAGCGTCGCGGTGCTGGACGGCGGCTACGCCCGATGGGTCGAGGAGGAGCGGCCGGTGACGGCCGAAGTGCCGTCCTTTCCCGCGACTTCGTACCCCGGCAAGGTGCGCGCGGACATGGCGGTGGATGTCGCGCACGTCGCTTCGCGGCTGGGCAACGAGCTCGTCGTCGATGCGCGCGCTGCCGCGCGCTGGCGCGGCGAGGCCGAGCCGATCGACCCGGAGGCCGGGCGCATTCCCGGGTCGGTGAACCGGTTCAACGGCGGCAACCTCACGCCCGAAGGCGTGCACAAGAGCGCCGCGGCGCTGCGCAAGGAGTTCGAGGCGGTGCTCGGCGGCAGGAAGCCCGAGGAAGTCGTGCATTCCTGCGGCTCGGGCGTCGCCGCCTGCCACAACCTGCTCGCCATGGAAGTCGCGGGCCTTGGCGGCGGCAAGCTCTACGCCGGCTCCTGGAGCGAGTGGATCGCGGATCCTTCGCGACCGCGTGAGCGCGGCTGACTCAATCCTCGTCGTTCACTTCGCGATCGTCGTTTTCATCGTCGGCGGGCTGCTCCTGACCTGGGTCGGCGCCTGGCTTTCGTGGGGCTGGATCCGGAATCCGTGGTTCCGCTATGCGCATCTGGGCGGGATCGCGTTCATCGCGCTGGAAGCGGTCATCGGCATGGCCTGCCCGCTGACGGTGCTGGAAGACGCGCTGCGCGGCGGCGGCCCGGCGGAGTCGTTCGTCGGGCGCTGGGTGAGGTACTTCCTCTTCTACCGCGCGCCGGAGTGGGTGTTCACGACGATCTACCTCGCGTGGGCGGCGGCCACGGTGGTGACGCTGCGGCTGGTGCCGCCGCGTCCGCTGAATCGCCGCGCTAGACCTTCTTCAGCAGCCTGACGATGTAGAGCAGCAGCACCGCCCCAATCGTCGCCATGACGATCGACCCGACGAGCCCGCCGACGTTGATCCCCAGCAGGCTGAAGACGAAGCCGCCGATCAGGGCGCCCACGATGCCGACGACGATGTTGCCGACGAGACCGAAGCCGCTGCCCTTCATGAGCTTCCCCGCCAGCCAGCCCGCGACGGCGCCGATGATGAGGAAAGCAATCACGCCAGTGCCTTGCATGGGTCACCTCCTGGCTGCCAGTTAAGGGCCTTTGCGCAGGTGAGTCAAGCGGCCAGCCGCGCCTGCATCCGCCTGAGCGCATCCGGCTCGCCGCGCACGCGAAGGTACGTGCCCTCGCCCGTGCTGCGTTCCTCCAGCACTTCGCTGCTCGCATAGATCTCGCCCCGCAGTCCCTGCTTCGACCACGGCACGAACAGCTCCGCCTCCGCGAGCCGCCGGCGGAAGAAATCGCGGATCGCTTCGCGCAACCTCTCGACGTCGCCCGCGCGACGCGCGCTGAGCACGAGGCACCCGGGGTGCTTCGCGCGCAGCGCGGCCTCGTCGCCGCCGCGGTCGATCTTGTTGAAGACGAGCAGCCGCGGCACGTCCTTCGCGCCGATCTCGTCCAGCACCGCGTCGGTGACCGCGAGCTGGCGCTCGAAGCCCGGATCGCTCGCATCGACGACGTGCACGAGCAGGGACGCCTCCAGCGCCTCGTCGAGCGTGGACTTGAACGAGGCGACCAGGCCGTGCGGCAGGTTCTTGATGAAGCCGACGGTGTCGCTCACCAGCACGCGCGGCACGCCCTCCGGATGCAGGGCGCGAACGGTGGTGTCCAGCGTGGCGAAGAGCTTGTCGGCGACCAGCGCCTCGCTGCCGGTGAGCGCGCGCATCAGGGTGGACTTGCCGGCGTTGGTGTAGCCGACGAGCGCCACGCGCGCGAGGCCCTGGCGCTCCTTCCTCCGCGCGCGCTGCGTGCGGCGCTCGAGGTGCATGGCATCGAGCTCCTTTTGCAGCTCGGCGATGCGGTCGCGCACTTTTCGCCGGTCGAGCTCGGCCTGCGACTCGCTACCGGCGCGGCCGCCGACGCCGCTGCGTTCGCGGCCCTTGGGGCCGGCGAGCTTGGCGGCCTCGCGCATGCGCGGCGCCATGTAGCCCAGGCGCGCGATCTCCACCTGCGCGCGCGCGGCGCGCGAGCGCGCATGGCGATGGAAGATCTCGAGGATCACCATGGTGCGGTCCATCACCTCGCAGCCAAGCGCCTTCTCCAGGTTGTGCGCCTGCGAGGGAGAAATCTCGTGGTCGATGAGGACGAGGTCGGCGCGCGCCTCGACCAGGGCGCGCAGCTCCTCGCGCTTGCCCTCGCCGAAGTAGGCCGCGGCGTCGAAGCTCGCGCGCTTCTGCGTCACCGTGTCCACCACCTCGAAGCCCAGCGTCTTCGCCAGCTGGCGCAGCTCGGCAAGCGAGGACTCGAGCTCGGCGTCGCTCACGCCGGGCAGCTGCACTGCGGCCACGATGGCGCGCGTGGTCACAGTTGCGCCGCCCAGGAGAAAAGACCGCCGAACACCGCGTTCCGGATCTCATGCCGAGACAGCACGAGGTCGTGCAGGCCGCCCGGAAACGCGAGCACGCTCGCTCGCGGCCCGAGCGTCCTCCCCCACTTTGCGATGTGGCGCCAGTCGAGCACGATGTCGGCTTCGTCGGAATGCATCGTCAGCACAGGACAGCGGATGTCCAGCCCGGCATGCACCTTCGCCTGCGCCGCGAGGATCGCGCCCGTCCAGCCGGCGTAGACGGGAAACCCGTTCAGCGGCTTGAGCGACAAGTCGTAGTCCCACTCGCCTTCGCAGTCGCGATGGATGCTTCTCCCGTAGGCGGGCGAGAACGACCTGGTGTCGCTCAGGAACGGAAACGCCTGCCCCATGAGGGACGCCATCGCGAGCTGCGCGCGCTTCATGGGCGTCACCTTCCAGTCGAAGAACGGGCTGTTCAGCCACAGCGCGCGCACTTCCTCGCGCCGCTCGCCGCGATCGGCGTAGAGCGCGCAGATCATCCCGCCGGTCGAATGCCCGGCGAGCAGCACCGGTGCGCCGATCTCTTCGATTGCACGGCTGATGTCGGCGAAGTACTCCGCGACGTCCTTGCAGAAATTGGCATGCTGGTGTGGCAGAAGCGAGCGCCCGTGCTTGCGGAGGTCGAGGGCGAAAAAGGCGTAGCCCTCGGCCGCGAAGCGCTCGGCCATGTGGCGCTGGAAGAAATAGTCCACGAAGCCGTGCACGTAGAGCACCGCGCCGCGCGGCGCCGCGCCCGCGGGCAGCCGCACGAGCGTGGCCACCACGCGCCCGTCGTAGTCGTCCGGGAACTCGAGGGCCTTCGCCTCGAAGCCCGCGAGCAGACGGTCATCCATCCAGTCACTCATGGCGCGAAAGGGCCCAGGCGACGTGCTCGCGCACGACCGCGGACGGATGGCCGGCGCGCGCGCGCAGCGCCGCGACCACCTCGGGCGTCGTGGGCGCGTTGCCCAAGCCCACGGCGAGGTTGCGCAGCCAGCGCTCGTAGCCGATGCGCCGGATCGGCGAGCCGGCCATGCGCTCGTCGAACTGGCCTTGCGACCAGCCGAAAAGCTCTACGAGCGTCGAGCGCTCGAGGCCGTGCCGGGGCGCGAAATCGGGCTCGCGCGTGGCCTGCGCGAACGAATTCCAGGGACACACGGCCTGGCAGTCGTCGCAGCCGTAGACGCGGTTGCCGATGAGCGCCCGGAACTCCTCCGGGATGCTCCCCTTCAGCTCGATGGTGAGGTACGAGATGCAGCGCCGCGCGTCCAGCTGGTACGGCGCGCGGATCGCCTGTGTGGGGCAGACGTCGATGCACTTCGCGCACGTGCCGCAACGCTCCGTCACGGGCGCGTCCGGCGGCAACGGCAGGCTCGTGTAGATCTCGCCGAGGAAGAACCAGGAGCCCGCCTCGCGCGACAGGAGCAGGGTGTGCTTGCCGCGCCAGCCGAGCCCCGCTTTCGCCGCGAGCTCGACCTCCATCACCGGCGCGGAGTCGGCGAACACGCGGTGGCCGAACGGCCCCGCCTCGGCCTCGATGCGGTCGCAGAGCTTCTGCAGGCGAGCGCGCACCACCTTGTGGTAGTCGCGACCGCGCGCGTAGCGCGAGATGCACGCGAAAAGCGGATCATCAGGATCCTCGTCACTGGCCGGAAGGTAGTCCATGCGGCAGCTGATCACGCGCTGCGTCGCCGGCACGAGCTCGGCTGGACGGGTGCGGAGAGCGCCGTGGCGCACCATATAATCGAGCTCGCCGTGCCAGCCCTTCGCGAGCCACTCGCCGAGCCGGACTTCCGCAGCGGCGAGATCGGTGTCCGCGATGCCCACCGCCTGGAACCCCAGCTCCCGTCCCCAATCCTTGATGCGCGCCGCGAGCGCCGAGTAGTCCATGAGCGCCGAGTCTAGCCTCGCGCTTGCCGACGAGGCCGCCACGCTGCGACTCGGCGCGGCGCTCGCCGCGGGCATCGGGCCGGGGCGCGTCCTGCACCTTTCGGGCGAGCTCGGCGCCGGCAAGACGACCCTCGTCCGGGGGCTGCTTCGTGAACTGGGTCACACCGGGCGGGTGAAGAGCCCCACCTACACGCTGGTTGAACTTTATGTCGTTTCAAGATTAAACTTGTATCACTTTGATTTTTATCGGTTCAAAGATCGACGCGAATGGCTGGAATCGGGCTTCCGCGAGTACTTCAACGAGCGCTCGGCCTGCGTGGTGGAGTGGCCCGAGCGCGCGGGAGACTTGCTCGCACCGCCGGATCTCCTCGTGCGCCTCGCGCACGAGGCGGAGGGACGGCGCGCGTGGCTGAGCGCATTCGGCGCCGCGGGCGAGGACTGGCGGGCGCGCTCGCTGCGGCACTACTCCTCGGCGCCGTAGCCCAGGCGCACGCGCAGGTCTTCGCCACCCGCGTCTGGCCGGCGCGCGACTACACGCGCGTCACCTTCGAGTCGCGCGAGGTGCTCGATTACAGCCTGTTCACGCTCGCGGGTCCCGACCGGCTGGTGCTCGACCTGCGGGGCGAGGACGCCGACGGCGCGCTCGCCTCGCTGCAGGAGAAGGTCCAGGCGGGCGACCCCTATATCGCCGCGATGCGCGTGGCGACGAACCGCCCGGGCGTCACGCGGGTGGTGCTCGACCTCAAGGCCGAGGTGCGGCCGCAGGTCTTCGCGCTGAAGCCGATCGCCGACTACGGCCACCGGCTGGTGCTCGACCTCTATCCCCTCGTGCCGCCCGATCCCCTCGTCGCGCTCCTCGAGCTCGGCGGGCAGATCGGCCTGCCCGCCGGCAAGGCCGAGCCGGGCAAACCCGCGATGGCGCGCCTCGCCACCGTCGTGGTGGATGCCGGCCACGGCGGCGAGGATCCGGGCGCGCTCGGGCGGCGCGGCACCCGGGAAAAGGACGTCACGCTGCTCATCGCGCAGCGGCTGAAGGCGCTGATCGACGCCGAGCCCGGGATGCGCGCGGTGCTCACGCGCGACGGCGACTACTTCCTCGACCTGAACGCGCGCGTGGAAAAGGCGCGCGCCGTGAAGGCCGACCTCTTCGTCTCGGTGCATGCCGACGCCTTCGTGCGCCCGCATGCGCGCGGCTCCTCGGTATTCATGCTCTCGCAGCGCCCGACCTCGCAGGCCGCGGCCTGGCTCGCGAAGCAGGAAAACGACTCCGACCTGATCGGGGGCGTGAACCTCGACAAGCGCGACCCGTACCTGAAGCAGGTGCTGCTCGACATGTCGCAGACCGCGACCAGCGACCACAGCCACAAGCTCGCGAGCGCCGTGCTCGCCGAACTCGGGCAGGTCAACGTGCTGCACAAGCCGCGCGTCGAGCGCGCCGGCTTCGCCGTGCTCAAGGCGCCCGACGTGCCCTCGATCCTCGTGGAGACCGCGTTCATCTCCAACCCGCAGGAGGAGCGGCGGCTGAACGACCGCGCCTACCAGGACAAGCTCGCGCGCGCGATCCTCGGCGGCATCCAGCGCTACTTCGCCCAGCACCCGCCGCGGCCGCAGGGGCCGCTCGCGCTCAACTGACTCGGCGCGCGGCGCGCCGCCCCGCCCAGGCGCGCAGCAGCTCGAGGGCGATCGGCGAGACCGAGAGCGCCACGATGACGACGATCACCAGGGCGAGGTTGTCCTTCACCGCGGGGATATTGCCGAACCAGTAGCCCGCGAGGCTGAGCGACACCACCCACAGCAGCGCGCCGGCCACGCTGTAGGCGAGGAAGCGCGCGTAGGGCATGGTGCCGACGCCGGCCACGAACGGCACGTAGGTGCGCACGATGGGCACGAAGCGCGCGATGATGATGGCCTTGCCGCCGTGGCGCTCGTAGAAGGCGTGCGTGCGGTCGAGGTGCTTGCGGTTGAGCCAGCGCGCCTCCTCGCTGCGGAACACCTTCGGCCCCGCCCAGCGCCCGATCCCGTAGTTCACGTTGTCGCCGCACAGCGCCGCCGATACGAGCAGCGCCATCACCAGCCCGATGTCCATGCCGCCCGCGGCGGCGAGCGCGCCGACGACGAAGAGCAGCGAGTCCCCGGGCAGGAACGGCGTCACCACCAGGCCCGTCTCGCAGAACACGATGACGAAGAGCAGCGCGTACACCCACGCGCCATGCTCGGCGATGAACGCGGCGAGGTGGTGGTCGAGCCGCACCACGAAATCCCACAGCACCGCGACGAGCTCCATGACCCGATTCTATATACTCCCCGCATGAGCGCCATCCGCGTGCTGCCCGAGCTGCTCGTCAGCCAGATCGCCGCGGGCGAGGTCGTCGAGCGCCCGGCCTCGGTGCTGAAGGAGCTGCTCGAGAACAGCCTCGACGCCGGCGCGCGCGAGATCGTGGTGACGCTCGAGGCGGGCGGCACGAAGCGCGTACAGGTGGACGACGACGGCGGCGGCATCGCGCGCGAGGAGCTCGCGCTCGCGCTCGCGCGCCACGCGACGAGCAAGATCGCGACGCTGGATGACCTCGAGTCGGTGGCGAGCCTCGGCTTTCGAGGCGAGGCGCTCGCCTCGATCGCCGCCGTGGCGCGCGTGGAAATTGTCTCGCGCGCGCTCGGCGCCGCGCACGCCTGGTCGGTATCGGCCGAGGGCGGCGCGCCGGGCGAGCCGCGGCCCGCCGCGCGCGCCCCCGGCACCACGGTGTCGGTCGCGGACCTCTACTTCAATACGCCCGCGCGGCGCAAGTTCCTGCGCACCGAGGCGACCGAGTTCGGCCACTGCGACGAGGCCTTCCGACGCATCGCGCTCGCGCGGCCCGAGGCGGGATTGACGCTGAAGCACAACAGCCGCGTTTCGGCGCACCTCGCACCGCAAACGCGCGAGGCGCGCGCCGCCGCCCTCCTCGGCGCCGAGTTCGCCGCGGCGAGCCTGCCGGTGGACGCGCAGGCCGGCGCGTTGCGGCTGCACGGCCTCGCGGGCACGCCGCAGGCCGCGCGGTCGCGCGCGGACGCGCAGTACTTCTTCGTCAACGGCCGCTACGTGCGCGACCGGCTGCTCGCGCATGCCGCGCGCGAGGCCTACCGCGAGACGCTGCACGGCGACCGGCAGCCCGCCTACGCGCTCCACCTCGAGATCGACCCGCGCGCGGTGGACGTGAACGTGCACCCGGCGAAGACCGAGGTGCGCTTTCGCGACGCGCGCGCGGTGCACCAGTTCGTGCTCCACGCCCTGCAGCGCGCGCTCGCGCCCACGGCCGCCGAGGCGCCGGTGAGCTACGCCACGCTCGCCTCGCCCCAGGGCCCCGCGATCCAGGCGGCGCTCGCCATCCAGGAGCCCGTCGCCGGGTACCGCGCCGCGCCCGCGCCGCTGCCCGTCTCGAAGAAGGCGCCGCCGCTCGGCTACGCGCTCGCGCAGCTGCACGGCGTGTACATCCTCGCGCAGAACGAGGCGGGTCTCGTGCTCGTCGACATGCACGCCGCGCACGAACGCATCCTGATGGAGAAGATGAAGCTCGGGCTCGACGCGGGCGCCATCGAGCGCCAGAGCCTGCTCGTGCCCGCGGTGTTCCGCGCCGAGGCGCTCGAGGTGGCGACCGCGGAGGAGAACCGCGAGGCGCTGGAGAAGCTCGGCCTCGAGCTCTCCGTCGCCGGGCCGAACGAGCTCGCGGTGCGCGCGGCCCCCGCGCTGCTCGCCGGCGGCGATCTGCCCGCGCTCGCGCGCGCGCTGCTCGCCGAGCTGCGCGAGTACGGCGCGGCGCAGGTGCTCGCCGCGCGGCAGAACGAGCTGCTCGCCACCCTGGCCTGCCATGCCGCGGTGCGCGCGAACCGCCAGCTCACCGTGGCCGAGATGAACGCCCTGCTCCGGGAGATGGAAGCGACCGAGCGCTCGGGCAGCTGCAACCACGGGCGGCCGACGTGGTACCAGCTCACGCTGGGCGACCTCGACCGGCTGTTCCTGCGGGGGCGATGACGATGAAGAGCGGCGTGATGATGGTGACCGGCGGCGGGCGCGGCATCGGCGCCGCCACCGCGCGGCTCGGCGCGCGACGCGGCTACGCGGTCTGCCTGAGCTATCTCGGCGACCGCGCCGCGGCCGAGGCCGTCGTGCGGGACATCGCCGAGACCGGCGGCAAGGCGATCGCGGTGGCCGGCGACGTCGCCGACGAGGCCGACGTCGTGCGCTGGTTCCGCGAATGCGACCGCGCGCTCGGGCCGGTCACGGCCCTCGTCAACAATGCCGGCACCGTGCTGCGCCAGGCGCGCGTCGAGGCGATGGACGCGGCGCGCCTGCAGCGCATGTTCGCCATCAACGTGATCGGCGCATTCCTCTGCGCGCGCGAGGCGATCCGGCGCATGTCCACGAAGCACGGCGGCAAGGGCGGCGCAATCGTCAACGTCTCCTCCGGCGCCGCGCGGCGCGGGGCACCGGGCGAGTACGTGGACTACGCCGCGTCCAAAGGTGCGATCGACACCATGACCCTCGGCCTCGCCCAGGAGCTGGCGGCCGAGGGCATCCGCGTGAACTGCGTGCGCCCCGGCTTCGTGAACACCGAGATCCACGCCGCCGGCGGCGAGCCCAACCGCCTCGAGCGCCTGCGCGACAGCATCCCGATGAAGCGCGGCGGCGAGCCCGAGGAGGTGGCGCGCGCGGTGCTCTGGCTCCTGTCGGACGAGGCCTCTTACTCCACCGGCGCGATCCTCGACGTCGCCGGCGGGCGTTAAGGAAGTCTTAAGGTTCCCTTAAGCAGGATTTAGCGACGCGCCGCGCGCGGCGCCGATATCGTGCGCTCCTCGCTTTTTCAACTCAAGGGGAGAACACGAAAATGAAGCAAGCCGTCATCCGCCTCGACGAGCACCGCGGCCGGGCCCCGAGCCCCGCCGCCGGCCCGCGCGTCGACATGTACACGCTGGTGCACAAGGGCATCCGCGCCTTCATGGGATCCACGCTCGCGGCCGTCGGCCGCATGGACGCGAGCGACCCGCAGGAAATCGCCGCCGCGCTGGCCGAGGTGCGCGCGCTCGCCATGTTCCTGCGCGCCCACCTGCACCACGAGAACCAGTTCGTGCATCCGGCGCTGGAGGCGCGCCGCCCGGGCAGCGCCCGGCGCACCGCAGGCGACCACGTCGAGCACGAGCGCGCGCTCGAGCGCCTGGAAGCGCTCGTGCTGGCCGTCGAGAGCGCCGACGACGCTTCGCGTCCCGGCGCCGCGCTCGCGCTCTACCGCGAGCTCGCGCTCTTCGTCGCGGAGAACCTCGAGCACATGCACGTCGAGGAGACCGAGAACAACGCCGGCCTCTGGGCCGCCTACACGGACGAGGAGCTGGAGAAGCTGCACCAGGGGATGCTCGCCAGCATCAAGCCGGAGATCATGACCCTCGGGCTGCACTGGATGGCGCAGGCGATGACCCCGGCCGAGCGCGCCGGGCTGTTCTCCCACCTGCCGCCGCAGCTCCTGGAGGTCGCGCGCGCCGCATTGAGCGAGCGCGACTGGGCGAAGCTCACCGCCGCCATCGGCCCGGTGTCCCAATGAGGACGGCCCGCATGATGCTGGTCGCCGGCGGCCTGCTCACCGCCGCGGCCGCCGCGGCCGGCGACAAGGCCTCGACCGAGCGCGGCCGCTACCTCGTGGCGACCTCCGGCTGCAACGACTGCCACACCGCGGGCTACATCCCGGCGGCGGGCAAGGTTCCCGAGGCCCAATGGCTGAAGGGCGACGCCGTGGGCTTTCGCGGTCCCTGGGGCACGACCTATCCCTCGAACCTGCGCCGCTACTTCGCCGGCGTCTCGGAGCAGGCGTTCATCGCCGATGTGCGCTCCGGCCGCATGCGCCCGCCCATGCCGTGGTTCAACCTCGCGGCGATGACCGACGCGGACCTGCGCGCCATTCATCGCTACGTGAGGAGCCTGGGCGAGCCCGGCGCGCCGGCGCCCGCCTACGTCCCGCCCGGCGAGGAGCCGGCGACGCCGTACATCGTCTTCGTGCCGCAGCCGCCGAAGACCAAGCACGCGCGCCGCGACTAGCGGGGCATCTCGACGAGCTGTACGGGCCGGTTCACGCGCAGGCGGAACCGGCCCCGGCCGCTTTTCTCCAGCCGCAGCGCGTCCGAGCGCTCGGCGAGGCGCTTGTGCAGCAGCACGAGGCGCGCTTCCAGGTTGTCCGAAAGGTCCGGCAGCCGGATCGAGGCGTCCAGGCGCAGCTCGCGGTTGGTGAACTCGGTGCGCCCCTCGCGCTGGTAATCCGCGAGGAGTTTCCTCAGGATCGCGCCCGCCACGCCCTTGATCAGGTAGTCCTCGCCGATGAACACGCTGTCGTCGGCGGCGTAATGCCTGACCACGACCGGCGCGCCGGCGGCCGGCGCGGGCCGGCCCGCGGGCGCCGCGACGGGCTCCGCCGCGGCCTCGGCCTCCTGCAGCGCGCGTACCGCCATGCCGAGCTGCGCGGCGATCGCCACCAGCGCGTCCTCGTCGTCGTAATTGAAGCGCAGGTCCTGCGGGCTCTCCACGTAGAGCACGCCGAGCAGCTCGCCGCCCGCGACGATGGGCGCGGCGAGCTGGCTGCGCGAGTCGGCGAGCCCGGGAAGCGGGATCGCCGTTTCCAGCCGCGCGCCGAGCCCGGCGAGTTCCGCGCTCTCGCGCATCGCGCGGCCGTAGGAGTACTCGGCGCTCATGTGCGAGATGCGGATCGGCGTTCTCTGCTCGGCGGCGACGCCGATCACGCCGCAGCCGAGCGCGATCTCCGACCCGATGCCGGATTGCGGATAGCCGCGGCTCGCGACCGTGTACAGGCGCTTGCCCGGCGCATCGAGCATCAGGACCATGGCATGGGTGACGTCCAGCTGCGCCTCGAGCGCGGCGAGCAGGTCTTCGAGCAGCGTGTCGAGCTCCGCGCAGCGCGTGAACACCTGCGCACAGGCGCGCAGCGACGCGAGCAGATTGCGGCGCGGCGTCGCCGCGGGCAGCACCTTGCCCGGCACCTGCCGGATGTCGTGCACGCGGTAGACATCCGCCCCGCGCAGCCTGAACACGCCCACCATGCCGGTGTGCGAGGCGATGCCGGCGAGCTTCGCCTTCATGGACTCGAACAGCGGCCCCTCGGCCTCGGTGCGCAGGTACTCGAGCTCCAGGCGAAAGCGCGCCGCCGTCAGCGGATTCACCACCAGCACCGCGGCATGCGGGTTGGCGAGCACGTTCTCGCGCGTCTTGTTGAAGAACTGGAAGGTGAGCGCGACGTGGCCCGCGTCCACGTAGTTCACCTGCGAGACGTAGCTCACGTTCGGCGTGCCGTCGGCGGCGCAGGTGGCGATCATCGCCGGCAGCGCGCCTTCCATGCACTCGCGGATGGCGTCGACGGTGATGCGGGGCGTCATGCGGCGAGCGGCGCGCCGGCGCGCGGCCCCGGCGTCTGCTGGAAGGCTGCGCAGGGCGTGAAGCCGACCGCCACCAGCGCCTGCGGATCGAACCACAGGGCGGCGCGCACCACGCTCTCGTCGTAGCGCAGCGCGGCAAGCTCGGCGGCGAAGCCCTCCGTGCAGCGTCGCGCGAGCTCGCGGTCCGCCGCGGCCGGCGCCCCGGCCTCGGCGTCCGCGCCTTTCAGCTGGATGGTGCGATGCGTGCTCGGCTGGCTGAAGACCACGGCGATGGCGCGCGAGGCGCGCAGCGCGTCGATCAGGTCCGGGTACTGCTCGCCCGGCAGGAGCACCGTGACGCGGCGCCGGTCCGCGGCCACCCGCACGCCGTGCACGCGCCCGAGCTCGGGCCGATTGCCCGCGCCGCGCGACGAGGCCGTCATGGAAATCCCCGGCAGCAGGATGAACCGGGCGTGTTCCTCGTCCAGCAGGGGCGCATCGCTCACGCGCAAAATCATAGCAGCCGCCTTACACTCGCCGGCGTGCCCCAGCGAACCGCCTACGCGCTCCTCGGCCCGACCGCGAGCGGCAAGTCCCGCCTCGCGCTCGAGCTCGCCGCGCGCCACCCGCTCGAGGTCGTCTCGGTGGACTCGGGGCAGGTGTACCGCGGCATGGACATCGGCACGGCGAAACCCACGCGCGAGGAGCGCGCGCGCGTGCCGCACCACCTGATCGACCTCGTCGATCCGACCGAGTCCTATTCCGCAGGCCGGTTTCGCGCCGACGCGATGGCCGCGATCGAGGACATTCTCGGCCGCGGCCGCGTTCCGCTGCTCGTCGGCGGCACGATGCTCTACTACAAGGCCCTCGCGCAGGGGATCGACGCGCTGCCCGGGGCCGATCCCGCGCTGCGCGCGCGTCTCGATGCGCGCGCGGCGCGCGAGGGCTGGCCCGCGCTGCACGCCGAGCTCGCCAAGGTGGATCCCGCTGCCGCCGCGCGCATCTCGCCCAACGACGCGCAGCGCATCCAGCGGGCGCTCGAGGTCTGGGAGGCCTCAGGCAAGCCCCTCACCGAGCTGCAGCGTGGCGCCGGCGCAACCCTGCCCTTCGAACTGCGCGCCTTCGCCCTCGTGCCGGAGGACCGCACTGCGCTCCACGGGCGCATTGCCGAGCGCTTCGAGGCGATGCTGCGCGACGGCCTGGTCGAGGAACTGGCCGCCTTGCGCAACCGCTTCGAGCTCACCGCCTCCCTGCCCAGCATGCGCTGCGTGGG
Source organism: Burkholderiales bacterium (assembly GCA_050246035.1). GTDB lineage: Bacteria > Pseudomonadota > Gammaproteobacteria > Burkholderiales > SG8-39 > JAABQT01. The sequence continues at coordinate 57,391 of JBFWWT010000001.1, read as the reverse complement.
CTACCGCCAGGCCTGGGGCTACCTGGAGGGCCAGTACGGGCTCGACGAGCTGCGCGCGCGCGGCATCGCCGCCACGCGCCAGCTCGCCAAGCGCCAGCTCACCTGGCTGCGCAGCCTGCCCGGTCTGGAGCCGGCAGGCAGGCTCGAGGCGCGCCTTCCGGCCCGCTAGTCCCCCGCCGCGATTCCCGCCCTTCTCGGATCCGCGCCGCCGCGCCAGCCGCCCGGCACGCGCTCGATGCCGTGCAGGCCGGAGGTCAGGCGCGCGAAGTTGAGCACATGCCCGCGCGCGGCGAGCTCTTCTCCCAATGCCTCGATGGACGTGCCGCGCTCGAGGAAGGTCGGGCCGTTGGTGCTGCCGAAGTTGGGCGAGGAGATGGCCTGCTGGATGTCCATGCCCCATTCGAGGCTCGCCACCAGCGTTTTGGCGACAAAGGCGATGATCGCGAGCCCGCCCGGCGAGCCGAGCGCCATTCTCAGCCTCCCGTCGCGATCGAAGACGAAGGTGGGCGCCATCGAGCTTCGCGGGCGCTTGCCGCCCTCGACGCGGTTCGCCGCCGGGCGCAGCTGATACTCGGGCGAAAAGCTGAAGTCGGTGAGCTGGTTGTTGAGCAGGAACCCGCGCACGAGGATGCGGCTACCGAAGGCCATCTCGATCGAGCTCGTCATGGACACCGCGTCGCCCTCGGCATCCACGATGGAGAAGTGGCTGGTTCCCGGGGTCTCGGGATCGAGCGTTCCGGGTAGCGCGTAGCCCATCGAGCGCTCGCCGATGCGTCGCGCGCGAGTATCGAGGTAGCGCGGGTCCAGCAACCGCTCCACCGGCACCTTCACGAAGTCGGTATCCGCCACGTACAAGGCGCGATCGGCGTAGGCGAGACGCGCGGCCTCGCTGAACAGGTGCACGGCCTCGACCGATCGCGGCGCGGCGCGCGCGAAGTCAGTCCGCTCCAGGATGCCGAGAATCTGCAGCACGCCGAGCGCTCCGGCGCTGGGCGGCCCCATGCCGCAGATGCGGTAGCCGCGGTAGGCGCCGCAAAGCGGCTCGCGCTCGATCACCCGGTAGCGCGCGAAGTCCTCGAGGGTCAGGTCGGAGCGCGCCGCGCGCACGACGTCTTCCGCGATCGGCCCGCGATAGAAGGCGTCCGCGCCTTGCGCGGCGAGCGCGCGCAGCGTTGCCGCGTACGCGCCGCCGGAGGGAATCCGCGCGCGCAGCTCGGGCGCGCGCTCGAGCATGCGCGCGAGGCGCGGCGTAGGCTCGAAGCCCCCCTCGGCCAGCCGGATCGCGGGCGCGAAGAGCCGCGCCCAGGGCAGCCGCCCGTGCTCGCGGTGCAGCGTTTCCAGGAGCCGCGGCACGCCCGGCACGCCGACTGAGCGGCCGCTCAGCACGGCTTCCATGAACTGCTCGGGATTGCCGTGGCGGTCGAGGAAGCGGTCGGGTTTCGCCGCCGCGGGCGCAGTCTCGCGCCCGTCGTAGCTGCGCAGGCGGCGTTCTTTCTCCGACCAATGCAGCACGAACGCGCCGCCGCCGAGCCCGGAGGATTGCGGCTCCACCAACCCGAGCACGAGCTGCACCGCGATCGCGGCGTCGGCGGCGCTGCCGCCCGCGCGCAGCATCTCGAGGCCCGCCTCCACCGCGCGCGGATCGGCGGCCGCCACCATGAAGCGCTTCGCGTTGACCGCTTCGCGCTCGACGCGCCCGGTCGCGATCTCGGGCGCGGCGAGCTGCGCCTGCGCGCCCGCGCAGAAAAAGAAAAGGGCCGCGCAAGCGGCCCTTTTTGCGTTCGATTGCCGGACGCTCACACCATCAAGGGTACGACGAGCAGCGCCACGATGTTGATGATCTTGATGAGCGGGTTCACCGCGGGTCCGGCCGTGTCCTTGTACGGGTCGCCCACCGTGTCGCCGGTGACCGCGGCCTTGTGCGCCTCCGAGCCCTTGCCGCCGTGGTGGCCGTCCTCGATGTACTTCTTCGCGTTGTCCCAGGCGCCGCCGCCCGTGCACATCGAGATGGCGACGAACAGGCCCGTGACGATCGTGCCCATCAGCACGCCGCCGAGCGCCTGCGGCCCGAGGATTACGCCGACCAGGATCGGCACCAGCACCGGCAGCAGCGACGGGATCATCATCTCCTTGATCGCCGCGCGCGTGAGCATGTCCACGGCCCGGCCGTACTCGGGCTTCGCCGTGCCGGCCATGATCCCCGGAATTTCCTTGAACTGCCGGCGCACCTCGATGACCACCGAGCTCGCCGCGCGGCCTACGGCCTCCATCGCCATCGCGCCGAAAAGGTACGGCACGAGGCCGCCGATGAACAGGCCCACGATCACGTAGTGGTTGGAGAGGTCGAAGGTCAGGTCGACGCCCTCGGCCTTCAGCGCGTGCGTGTAGTCGGCGAAGAGCACGAGCGCCGCGAGTCCCGCCGAGCCGATGGCGTAGCCCTTGGTCACCGCCTTGGTCGTGTTGCCCACCGCGTCCAGGGGGTCGGTGATGTCGCGCACCGAGTCCGGGAGGTCCGCCATCTCCGCGATGCCGCCCGCGTTGTCGGTGATCGGCCCGTAGGCGTCGAGCGCGACGATGATGCCGGCCATGGACAGCATCGAGGTCGCGGCGATGGCGATGCCGTACAGGCCCGCGAGCGCGTAGGACACGAGGATCGCCACGCACACCGCGACCACCGGCCAGGCGGTGGACTTCATCGACACGCCCAGGCCCGCGATGATGTTGGTCGCGTGGCCGGTGTTGGAGGCCTCGGCGACGTGCTGCACGGGCTTGTACTGCGTGCCCGTGTAGTACTCGGTGATCCAGACGAGAAAGCCCGTGAGCGCCATGCCCACCACGGCCGTGCCGTAGAGGTGCCCGACGCCGATGGTCCTCGAGGCGCCCGCGATGTCGAACTGCGCGCTCTTCAGCACGTCGCCCATCACCACCTGCGTGATCGGCCAGAAGGCGATGAGCGCGATGCCGCCCGCCCAGGCGAGGCCCTTGTACAGGGCCGGCATGACGTTCTTCTCGCCCGGCTTGGCGCGCACGAACCAGGTGCCGATGATGGAGGCGATGATGGCGAAGCCGCCGATGGCGAGCGGGTAGAGGACCGCGGCCCCCGACTTCAGCATCAGCGCGCCGAGCAGCATGGTGGCGACGATGGTCACCGCGTAGGTCTCGAACAGGTCCGCGGCCATGCCGGCGCAGTCGCCCACGTTGTCGCCCACGTTGTCGGCGATCACGGCGGGGTTGCGCGGGTCGTCCTCGGGGATACCGGCCTCCACCTTGCCGACGAGGTCGGCGCCGACGTCGGCGCCCTTGGTGAAGATGCCGCCACCGAGTCGCGCGAAGATGGAGATGAGCGAGCCGCCGAAGGCGAGCCCGACCAGCGGATGGATGATGTGGACGAGATCGTCCTTCTTCACCGCGTTGGCGTAGAGCAGCGCAAAGAGGCCCGCCACGCCGAGCAGGCCCAGGCCGACCACCAGCAGGCCGGTCACCGCGCCGCCCTTGAAGGCCACCTGCAGCGCCTCGTTCAGGCCCACGCGCGCGGCCTCCGCGGTGCGCACGTTGGCGCGCACCGAGATGTTCATGCCGATGATGCCGCAGGCGCCCGAGAGCACCGCGCCGATGAGGAAGCCCCAGGCCGTGGTCCAGCCGAGCTGCGGCGTGAAGCCGATGGCGAGGAACAGCACCACGCCGACGAGGGCGATGGTCTTGTACTGCCGCCACAGGTAGGCCACGGCGCCCTCGCGCACCGCGGCCGCGATCTCGCGCATGCGCTCGTTGCCGTCGGGCAGCTTGAGGATGCTCGCGCTCTGCCAAACGCCGTAGGCGATCGCCAGCAGTGCGCAGACGAGCGCGAAAGTCAGTCCGCCAGTCATGCTTGGTCTCCCTGGAAAGGGCGCGATTTTATCAGGCTAGCCGAGGGCGGCGAAAGCCCGGTCGCGGATTTCCTCGACGCTGCCCACCCCGGAAATGCGGTGATAGCGCGGCGCCTGCGGGTCGCCCGAGCCCTGCCAGGCCGCGTAGTACGCCACCAGCGGACGGGTCTGCCGCCGGTAGACCTCCAGGCGCTCGCGCACCGTGTCCTCGCGGTCGTCCGCGCGCTGCACCAGGGGCTCGCCGGTCACGTCGTCGCGGTCCGGGATGCGCGGCGGATTGAATTTCAGGTGATAGGTGCGGCCCGATCCCGGGTGCACGCGCCGGCCGCTCATGCGCATCACGATCTCCGCCTCCGGCACGTCGATCTCGAGCACGTGCCCGATGGGCACCGCCCCCGCCTTCATCGCCTCGGCCTGCTGCACGGTGCGCGGGAAGCCGTCCAGCAGGTAGCCGCGCGCGCAGTCCGGCTGCGTGAGCCGCTCGGTCACCATCTTCACGACGACGTCGTCGGACACGAGCTGGCCCGCGTCCATCACCTTCTTCGCCTCGACGCCGAGCGGCGTGCCTGCCTGGATCGCCGCGCGCAGCATGTCGCCCGTCGAGATCTGGGGAATGCGATAGCGCTCGCAGATGTGGGCGGCCTGCGTGCCTTTGCCTGCGCCCGGCGGACCCAGCAGGACCAGTCTCATCGCAGCATTTTTAGCACAGCTTCGAGATCGGCCGGGGTGTCGACCCCCGGCGGCACCTCCGCTGTTTCGATCACCGTGGCGATGCGATGGCCGTGCCACAGCGCGCGCAGCTGCTCGAGCTGCTCGATCGCCTCGAGCGGCGAGGGCGCAAGCGTCCCGTAGCGCCGCAGGAAGGCGACGCGATAGCCGTAGATGCCGACGTGCCGGTACCAGCGCGGCACGCCGCCTTCGCGCGCGAACGGGATGCCGGCGCGGCTGAAGTAGAGCGCCCCGCCCTTCGCGTCGAGCACCGCCTTGACGACGTTCGGGTTGGCGAAGGCGCCCGCGTCCGTCATCGGGTGGCAGGCCGTGGACATGCTCGCGCCCGGTTCCTCCGCGAGCGCGCGCGCCACGCGCGCGATGAGCGCCGGCGCGATGAGCGGCTCGTCGCCCTGCACGTTGACCACGATGGCATCGTCGGCGAGGCCGAGCTGCACCGCTGCTTCCGCGATGCGCTCGGTGCCGGTCGCGTGCTCCGCGCGCGTCATGCGCGCCTCGAAGCCGTGCGCGCGCACGGCGTCCGCGATGCGCGCATCGTCGGTGGCCACGCACACGGGCGCGCCGCCGCTGTCTCGCGCGCGCTCGCACACGCGCACCACCATCGGCTTGCCGGCCAGGTCGGCGAGCGGTTTGCCGGGAAAGCGGGTGGAGGCGAAGCGCGCGGGGATCAGGACCGCGAAGCCGCTCACGCGACCTCTTCGGCCGGATCGAGCTTGCGCGCGTCGTCCTCGAGCATCACGGGAATGCCGTCCTTCACCGGGTAGGCGAGGCGGTCGGCCTTGCAGACCAGCTCGCCCTCGGCCTTGCGGTAGACGAGCGGCCCCTTGCACAGCGGGCACACCAGGATTTCAAGCAGCCTTGGATCTATGGCCGAGCTCACCGAGCCTCCTCAAGAGCCATGCGTCGAACGCCGGATCGGGCGCCGCGCGCACCGGCAGGATCCAGTGCGCGGGCTTCGCGAAGCGCTTGCATTTTACCGCGTCCTTTTCCGTCATCATCACGGGCGCGTCGTCGCCGAACTCGAGGTCGCGCGCGACGAACGGGTGGTGGTCGGGAAACGCGTGCGGCACCACCTGCAGGCCATGGCGCGCGAGGTGCCTGAAAAAGCGCTCCGGATCGCCGATACCGGCCACTGCGTGCACGCGCTCCCCGGCGAAGGACGCGAGCGGCCGGCGCTCGCGGGCATCCGTGGCTCGGTGCACCTCGTCACCCTCCAGGGCCATCGCAAAACCCTCGACGCGGTCCGTGTCGTGCGCCACCACCGCATCCACGGCCCGAAGGCGCGTGCGCGGCTCGCGTAACGGTCCCGCGGGGAGCATGAAGCCGTTGCCGAACCCGCGCGCATCCACTACCGCGATCTCCACGTCGCGCCGCAGCGCGTAGTGCTGCAGCCCGTCGTCGAGGATCACTACGTCGCAATCGGGGTGCTCTCGCCGCAGCGCAGCCACCACCGCCACGCGATCCGCGCCGACCCAGACCGGGCAGCCGCTTCGGCGCGCCATCAGCACCGGCTCGTCGCCGACCTCTGCCGGGTCGGAGGCGAGCGACACGGCGCGCGGCGCGCCGCCGCGCCCCCCGTAGCCGCGCGAAACGAGGGCCGGCGACCAGCGCCGTGCCTTGAGCAGCTCGGCGACGTGAATGGCGAGCGGGGTCTTGCCGCTGCCGCCCGCCGTGAGATTGCCGACGACGATCACGGGGACGCCCGCGCGCGTGCTCCTCAGCAGGCGCAGCCGGTAGCCGAGGCGGCGCAGGAAGACGAGCGCGCGGAACGCGAGGCTCGCCGGCCACAGGAGCCACGCGACCGGGTTCTGCCGGTACCAGATCCAGTCGGGCCGGCGCGTGGCTAGGGGCTCGCTTGCGCGGTGAAGGTGATGTGCTGCAGGCCCGCCGCGCGCGCGGCCTCCATCACACGCACCACGGACTGGTGCGTGGCGCTGGCGTCGGCGCTCACCACCACCACGGGCTCCTGCAGCCCGCGCGCCGCGCGCGCGAGCTCGCCGGCGAGCTGCTCGACGCTGACGTAGGCGACCGGCGCGCGGTTGACGACGTATTGCCCCTGCGCGTTCACCAGCACCGCGACCTCGTTCGGGCGCTCCAGCTGGCGCTCGGCGTCGGCGGAGGGCAGGTTGATCTGCAGCTCGGTGTACTTGGAGTAGGTGGTGGTGATCATGAGAAAGATGAGGATCACCAGCATCACGTCGATCATCGGCACCAGGTTGATCTCCAGGTGCTCCTTCTCGCGGCCGCGCTGGAAGTTCACCGGCGCCTCAGCTGCGCTCTCCGTGCACCAGGTCGATGAGCTTGGCGGCCTGCTGCTCCATGTCGACCACGAAGCCGTCCACCTTGTTCCGGTAGTGGCGATAGAAGATGAGCGCGGGGATCGCGATGCCGATGCCGAACGCAGTGTTGTACAGCGCGATCGAGATGCCGTGCGCGAGTTGCGCGGGGTTGGTGCCGGTCGGCGACTGCGAGGCGAAGATCTCGATCATGCCGATCACCGTGCCGAACAGGCCGAGCAGCGGCGCCGCCGTGGCGATCGTGCCCAGGGTGGTGAGGAAGCGCTCGAGCTCGTGCGCCACGGTGCGCCCGGCCTCCTCGATCGCCTCTTTCATCACGTAACGGGAGCTGCGGTGATTGCGCAGGCCCGCCGCCAGCACCTCGCCCAGGGGCGAGTCCTTGGCGAGGCGCTCCAGCACCTCGTCGCTGATACCTTGTCGCTGGTAGACCCCCAGCACCTGCTCGAGGAGCGTCGGCGGGATGATCTTGCTGCTGCGCAGCGTCACCGCGCGCTCGATGATCAGGGCCACCGCGATGATGGAGGCCGCAAGCAGCGGCCAGATGGGCCAGCCTGCGGCCCGGATGATGTCGAACAAGGAAGCGCTCCGCGATGTTGGCTCTGGTGGCCGGCGCAGTTTAACGAAAACGCGGCGCGCCCGTTATCCACATTTCCTGTGGATAAGTTTGTGGATTTTCTATGGGCAGCGCGGGGCTTGCCTCGCGAATCGCCGCGCAAGTCGGCAGCGATTAATTTTTCATCAGCGCTTTCCCGCTGGAAAACAGCGGCTTACGAAATAGAATCGGAGTCCGCGCCGCAGGCGCGCTCGCGGCTTTGACGAGCGGCCCGCCTTGTGCATTAGTGTCGCCGCATGCCGGACGCAGAATTTCAAGAATCGGCCCCCGTCCTGAGCGTCTCGGCGCTGCTCAGAAGCGTGCGCGACACGCTCGAGCGGCGCTTTCCGCTCGCCTGGATCTCGGGTGAGATTTCCAACTTCCGCCCCGCCGCTTCCGGGCACTGGTATTTCACGCTCAAGGACGAAGCCGCGCAGGTCGATTGCGTAATGTTCCGTAGCCGCGCTGCAGCATTGGACTGGGAGCCCGCCGAGGGCATGCGCGTCGAGGCCCGGGCCCTGGTCACGCTCTACGAGCCGCGAGGGCGCTTCCAGCTCAACGTCGAACATATGCGGCGAGCGGGCCTCGGGCCCCTGTACGAGCGCTTCCTGAAGCTGAAGGCGCGCCTGGAAAAGGAGGGCCTGTTCGACCCGGCGGCCAAGCGCGCCATCCCCGAGCACCCGCGCACGATCGGCGTGGTGACCTCGCTGCAGGCCGCGGCCCTGCGCGACGTGCTGACGACGCTGCATCGCCGCAATCCGGCGATCCCGGTGATCGTCTACCCGGTGCCGGTGCAGGGCGAAGGCGCGGCGGCCAGGATTGCGCAGATGCTCGACATCGCGGGCAAGCGCAGGGAGTGCGACGTGCTGCTGCTCGTGCGCGGCGGCGGCTCGATCGAGGACCTGTGGCAGTTCAACGAGGAAGCCGTCGCGCGCGCGATCCGCGCCTCGACGATCCCCGTGGTCGTCGGCGTCGGACACGAGACCGACGTCACCATCGCCGATTTCGCCGCTGATCGGCGCGCGCCCACGCCCACCGCCGCGGCCGAGATGGTGAGCCCGTCGCGCGCGGAGCTGCTCGCGCGCGTGGCCGAGCTCTCCGAGCGCGCCACGCGCGAGGCCTTGCGGCGCATCGAATACGCCATGCAATCGGTGGACGCGCTCGCCAAGCGGCTCGTGCATCCGCGCGAAAGGCTGGCGCATTCGCGGCGGCTGCTCGGCCAGCTCGCAGCGCGGCTGTCCTTTGCCGCGATACACCGGGTCGACGGCCTTGCGGCGCAGATTGCGCAGCTGAAGTCCTCGCTCGCAAGCCTCAACCCCGCCGCGGTGCTCGAGCGCGGCTACAGCCTGACGCGCAACGCGCGCGGCGAGGTGGTGCTCGATGCCGCGAAGGTTTCCGAGGGCGAGCGGCTGACGACCACGCTCGCCCGAGGCTGGATCGAGAGCGAAGTGAGGAACAAGGGAGGTTGACCCCGTGAAGCGGATGGATCCCGGCGCAGCGCAAGCCACCCTCGCCAACTGGCGCACGGCACCCTTCAACCGCTGGGGCTTCCAGCACGTGCGCGAGCTCGTGCCCTCGGCCGACATCGCCAACGATCCGGAAGGCGTGAGCCCGCTCCCCGCGGCCCGCGAGGATCTCTCGGCGCTCGAGATCGAGCCGGGCACGGACCTCGCGCGCTTCCTCGAGGTGACCGACACCGACGCGCTCGTCGTGCTGCGCCGGGGCCGGATCGTCTTCGAGCACTACGCGAACGGCATGAGCGCGCACACGCCGCACATCCTCATGTCGGTGTCGAAATCCATGCTCGGGCTCCTCGCAGGGATCCTGTCCGGTCGCGGCGCGCTCGACGTCGCGCGGCGCGTCACGGACTACGTGCCCGAGCTCGCGCGCACGGCCTACGCGGGCGCGAGCGTGCGGCAGCTCCTCGACATGCGCGCCGGCATCGCCTTCGACGAGGATTATCTGGCGACCTCGGGCCCGATCATCGCCTACCGCAAGGCGACCAACTGGAACCCCCTCGGCCCCGGGGAATCCGCCTCGGACCTGCGCAGCTTCTTTGCCACCCTCACGCAGGCCGACGGCGCGCACGGCGGGCGCTTCCACTACGTCTCGCCCAACACCGACCTGCTCGGCTGGGTGATCGAGCGCGCCGCCGGCGCGCGCTACGCCGACCTGATGAGCGAGCTGCTCTGGCGGCCGATGGGCGCCGAGCGCAGCGCCTATGTCACCGTGGACCGGCTCGGCGCGTCACGCGTCGCGGGCGGCATGTGCACGACCGCGCGCGACCTCGCGCGCGTGGGCCAGCTCCTCGTCGAGGGCGGGCGCGGCGTGGTGCCGGCCGGGTGGATCGAGGACATCGCGACGCGCGGCGACGCGGCGGCCTGGGCGGCGGGAAGCTTCGCCGCCTACTACCCCGGCCTGGAGATGCATTACCGCAGCAAGTGGTACGTCGTGCGCGGGCGCGCGCCGCTGCTCTTCGCCATGGGCATCCACGGCCAGAACCTGTTCGTCGATCGCGCGCGCGGGGTCGTGATCGCGAAGTTCTCCTCGCAGGCGGCGCCGATCGACGAAGCCCGCATCGCGCTCACCACGCGCGCCGTCGAGCGCCTGCGCGAGGCGCTGGACGCGTGACCTGCGTCACACTGCGCGCCACTCGAGATTAATGGCCCGTTAATCCGGCCTGACTAGCATCCCCGGCCATGTTCACCGGGGACGCCTCCATTTCGACCGCGACCGAAAGCCCGCCGCCGGCGCGCGCGCCGGGGCCGCGCCTCGAGCCCATGCACCGCACGCACCCGCAGCGCGCGGGGTTCGAGGCCTTCATCGCCGCGCGCTTCGCCCGCGCCTACGGCGCGCGCCTGACGCACTTCCTGCCGCACCTGCTCGGAGTGCGCGACGCGCTCCACCGCTGGCAGGCGGCGGCGGGCTACGCCGCCGCGGGCGTGCAGGAGCTGTTTCTCGAGCAGTACCTCGATGCGCCCGTCGAGCTCGCGATCGCGCGCGCCGCCGGGCGGCCCGTGTCGCGCAATGACGTCGTCGAGGTGGGCAACCTCGCCGCGGTCAGCGCCGGCATGGCGCGCGCGCTCATTCCGCTCCTCGCGCGTCACCTGCACCGCATGGGCTATCGCTGGGTCTCGTTCACCGCGACCCGGCCGCTGCGCAACTCCTTCCATCGCCTGGGACTGCGGCCGCTCGCGCTCGCCGCCGCCGACCCGGCGCGCCTGCCCGACGGCGGCGCGAGCTGGGGCAGCTATTACGCGCAGGATCCCGTCGTCATGGCGGGCCGGATCGTCCTCGGCCTGCGCGCGTGACGCCGAACGCGCTCGTCACCGCGCAATCGCTCGAGGCGCGCATCGCGCGGCGGCTGGCATCGCTCGAGCGCGCGCGTCCGCGCGTGCTGGGCCTGCTCGCCGACAACGGCCCCGAATGGCTCGCCGCCGATCTGGCTGCCGAGCGGGCGGGCATCCCCCTGGTGCCGCTGCCGCCGTTCTTCACAGTAGCGCAGCTGCGCCATGCGCTGGATGCCAGCGGCGTGGATGCGCTGCTCATCGACTCGGCCGAGCGCGCGCAGGCGCTTGGCTTCGCGCCTTCGGGCGAGGCGGGCCTGTTCCACCGCGTGGCATCGCCCGTCGTTGTGCCCGCCGGCACGAGCAAGATCACCTTCACCTCGGGCACCACCGGCACGCCAAAGGGCGTGCACCTCGACGCGGCGCAGCAGCAGGCGCTCGCCTGCGCGCTCGAGCAGGCCCTGCGCCCCCTGGGCATCCGGCGCCACCTGTGCCTCCTGCCGCTCGCGGTGCTCCTCGAGAACGTGGCCGGGGCGCGCACCGCGCTTGCCGCGGGCGCGGAATGCGCGCTGCCGCCGCTCGCCGCGGTGGGCGTGGCCGGCTCGAGCGGCTTCGATCCCCTCGCCTGCCTCGCCGCCCTCGGGCGCTGGCGCGCCGAGAGCGTGATCCTGCTCCCGCAGATGCTGCTCGCGCTGACGCTGGCGCTCGAGGCCGGCGCGCCGCCGCCTGCGGAGCTGCGCTTCGCCGCGGTGGGCGGCGCGAAGGTCTCGCCGGCGCTCATCGAGCGCGCGCGCGCCGCCGGGCTGCCGGCCTACGAGGGCTACGGCCTCACCGAGTGCGGCTCCGTGGTCTCGCTCAATCTGCCGGGGGCGGACCGCCCGGGCAGCGTCGGCCGGCCGCTCGCGCACGCGCGGGTGTCGGTGGGCGCGGACCACGAGATCGTCGTCTCGGGCGTGCGTACCGGCGACCTCGGGCGCCTCGACGCCGACGGCTTCCTGCACGTCGAGGGGCGGCGCAAGCACATGATCATCACTTCCTTCGGCCGCAACGTCGCGCCCGAATGGCCGGAGGCCGAGCTCGCCGCGGGCGGCGCCATCGCGCAGGCCGCGGTGTTCGGCGAGGCGCGGCCGCGCCTCGCCGCCGTGATCGTGCCGCGATCGGCCGCCGCTACCGACGGGGCGCTCGATGTCGAGGTGCAGCGCGCCAACGCGCGCCTGCCCGACTATGCGCGCATCGCCTTCTGGATCCGCGCCGATGCGCCGTTCGGCGCCGCGGACGGCACCGCCACCGCCAATGGCCGCGTGCGCCGCGACGCCGTGTGGTCGCGCTACGGCGCACGACTCGCATCCCTTTACGCAGCCCGATCCGGAGCACCCTCCCATGCCCTTCTTTGAGCAATTGCAGCAACGCACCGCGGACGCCCGCGCCGAGCTGCTCGCGGTTCCCGTCATCCAGGAATGCCTGGCGGGACAGGTCACGCGCGATCAGTACCTCGCGTTCCTCGGCGAGGCCTACCACCACGTGAAGCACACGGTGCCGCTGCTCATGGCCTGCGGCAGCCGACTGCCGGCGTCGCAGGGCTGGCTGCGCGCCGCGATCGGGCACTACATCGCGGAGGAGACCGGCCACGAGGAATGGATCCTGAGCGACATCGCCGCGAGCGGCGGCGACGCCGGCACCGTGCGCGCCGGGCAGCCGGCGCCGGCGACCGAGCTCATGGTCGCCTATGCCTACGACACGATCGCGCGGCGCAATCCCGTCGGCTTCTTCGGCATGGTGCACGTGCTCGAGGGCACGAGCCAGGCGATCGCCTCGCGCGCCGCCCAGGTGATCCAGTCGCGGCTCGGGCTCGCGCCGGAGGCCTTCACATACCTCACCTCGCACGGATCCCTCGACCAGGAGCACGTGCGCTTCTTCGCCGGGCTGATGGACCGCATCGACGCCCGCGCGGACCAGGACGCGATCGTGCACGTGGCGCGCATGATGTATCGCCTCTACGGCGACGTCTTTCGCGGGCTGCCGCGCGCCGGCGCGCTCGCCCGGGAGGCGGCATGAACCCGCCGCGCAGACGCGCAGTGCTCACCGGGGCCACGGGCGGCATCGGGCGAGCGATCGCCGTTCGGCTCGCCCCTGCCTGCGAAGCGCTGCTCCTCGTGGGCCGCGACGCGGTAAAGCTGGAGGCGCTGTGCCGCGGCCTGCGCGCCGCGGGCAGCGAGTGCCGCTCGCTCGCCGTCGATCTCGCCACCGCAGCGGGACGCGAGGCCGTGCGCGAAGCCGCCGCGCGGCTGCCGGGCGGCGTGGACCTGCTCATCAACAATGCCGGGGCAGGCGAGTTCGCCTGGTTCGCCGACCAGGACGATGCGGCGCTGGAGCGCGTCCTGCGCGTCAACGTCATCGCCACCCTGCAGCTCACGCGCGCCCTGCTGCCGCTGCTCGCCGCGCAGCCCGCGGCGCGCATCGTCAACATCGGCTCGATCTTCGGCCATCTCGGCTACCCCGGCTACGCGGCCTACAGCGCGAGCAAGTTCGCGCTGCGCGGCTTCAGCGAGGCCCTGCGCCGCGAGCTCGCCGACGGCCCCGTGCGCGTGAGCTGGTTCGCGCCGCGCTCGACGCGCACGGCCATGAACCGCGACGCGGTGGGCGCGATGAACGCCGAGCTCGGCGTGGCCATGGACGACCCCGAAGAAGTCGCGCGCGCCTTCATGGCGCACCTCGCGCGGCCTGAGCGCGAGCGGCTGCTCGGCATGCCCGAGCGGCTGTTCGCGCGCCTCAACCAGATCCTGCCGTCGCTGGTCGACCGTGGCCTGCGGCGGCAGCTCGACGTGATCCGTCGCCACGCGCGCGGCACGACCCCGCCCACATCCCTCGAAGGAGCCAAGCGATGAACCCCGGAAGAACCACGATCCTCGCGCTCGCCTTCGCGGCGCTCGCCGCCGCGCTGCCCGCGCAAGCCGACATGACCGACGACGTGCGCCGCCTGCAGCGCGAATGGGAGGAAATCAAGTACCGCCGGCCGGAAGCCGAACAGGAGAAGGCGTTCCAGCGGCTCGCCGAGTCCGCCGCCGCGGTACGTTCCCAGTACCGCGATCGCGCCGAGCCCGAAATCTGGTACGGCATCATCGTCGCGAGCTACGCGGGTGCGAAGGGCGGCTTCGGCGCGCTCTCGCTCGCCAAGGACGCGCGCCAGGCCCTGGAGCACGCGCTGAGCCTCGACGCGACCGCGCTCGGCGGCTCGGCCTACACGAGCCTCGGGTCGCTCTACTACCAGGTGCCGGGCTGGCCCATCGGCTTCGGCGACGACGCCAAGGCGAAAGAGATGCTCGACAAGGCGCTCGCGCTCAACCCGGACGGCATCGATCCCAACTACTTCCTCGGCGACTACCTGTACCGCCAGCGCGACTTCGACGGCGCGCGCCGGGCGCTCGAGCGCGCGCTCGCCGCGCCGCCGCGGCCCGAGCGGGCCCTCGCCGACGAGGGCCGGCGCAGGGAGATCCGGGAGCTGCTGGCGAAGCTGCCTGCGGCATCGCCCCGGGCGGGCGTATCCTTGCGCTGAAATGCGCATCCTGCTGGTCGAGGACGACGGGCTGCTGGGCGGCGGCGTACGCGACGCGCTCGCGCGCGAGCGCTACTCGGTCGAGTGGGTCACGGACGGGCGGCAGGCGCTCGCGGCGCTGCGCGCGAGCGCCTTCGACCTCGTGGTGCTCGACCTGGGCCTGCCGGGCATGGACGGCCTGGAGGTGCTGCGCCGCCTGCGCGCGGGCGGTGGCGCGACGCCGGTGCTCGTGCTGACGGCGCGCGACACCGCGCCCGCGCGCGTGGCGGGCCTGGACGCGGGCGCGGACGACTACCTCGCGAAGCCCTTCGACGTCGACGAGCTGCTCGCGCGCGTGCGCGCTCTGCAGCGGCGCAGCCGCGGCGCGGCGGTGAACGCGATCGAGCACGGCCCGCTGCGGCTGGATCCCGTGTCGCACACGGTGATGCTCGAGGGGCGGCCGGTGGCGCTGCAGCGCCGCGAGTTCATGCTGCTGCACCGGCTGCTGCAGAACGCCGGGCAGGTCCTGAGCCGCGCCCAGCTCGAGGAGTCGCTGTACGGCTGGGAGGCGAGCGTGGAGAGCAACACGGTCGACGTCCACATCCACAAGCTGCGCAAGAAGCTCTACCCCGGGGTCATCCGCACGGTGCGAGGGGTGGGCTACGTGATCGACGCCGCGCCGCCCGCGCGGGCGGCCTGAGCCTGTTGCCGCCGCGCTCGATCCGCGCGCTGCTGCTCGCGGGCACCGTGGCAGCGCTGCTC
>JBFWWT010000001.1:0-42226 GCA_050246035.1 Burkholderiales bacterium | reverse complement strand
TCATCCGCACGGTGCGAGGGGTGGGCTACGTGATCGACGCCGCGCCGCCCGCGCGGGCGGCCTGAGCCTGTTGCCGCCGCGCTCGATCCGCGCGCTGCTGCTCGCGGGCACCGTGGCAGCGCTGCTCGGCGTGCTGGGGGCCGCGGCATGGCTGAGCTACGACGGCAGCGAGGAGGAGGCGCGCGAGCTGTTCGACGCGCGCCTGGCGACGTCCGCGCGCGTGCTGGAGGCGCTGGTCGCGCGGCAGCTGGAAAAGGCGACCATCGCCGCGCCGGTGGTCATCACCCTGCCGGGCCCGCTCGAGTACGAGAGCCACGACCAGCCCGGGCCGCTCGGCCACTACTACGAGACGAAGATCGCCTTCCAGGTGCGCCACGCCGACGGGCGGCTGCTCGCGCGCTCGGCCTCCGCGCCCGAGGCGCCGTTCGCGCCGCTCACCGCGGGCTTCAGCACGCGGCCGATCACCGACCGGCAGTGGCGCATGTTCACGCTGCAGTCGGGCGACGTGTGGATCCAGGTGGCCGAGCGCGACGACGTGCGCGGCGAGCTCGCCGAGAAGCTCGCCCTCGCCGCGGCAGGGCCGCTCCTCGTGGGCATCGGGCTGCTCCTCCTGCTCCTCGGCCTGCTCATCCGCTACGGCCTCGCGCCGCTCTCGGCGCTCGCGCGCCAGATCGCCGCGCGCGAGCCGGGATCGGTCGCGCCGATCGCGCTCGAGCGCACGCCCTCCGAGATCGCACCGGTGGTCGAGGCGCTCAACGGGCTGCTCGAGCGCGTGCGCGAGGCGCTCGAGCGCGAGCGGCGCTTCACCGCCGACGCCGCGCACGAGCTGCGCACGCCGCTCGCCGCTCTCAAGGTGCACGCGCAGAATGCCGCGCGCGCCACCACCGCGCACGAGCGCGAGGCATCGCTCGCGCGCATGCTCGCGGGACTCGAGCGCACCGTGCGACTCGCCGAGCAGATGCTCGCCCTGAGCCGCGCCGCGGCGCCGGGCGACGCCAGCCTGCGCGAGCGCATCGTCCTGCGCGACCTGGCCGCCGATGCGATCGAAGCCGTGCAGCCGCTCGCGCAGGAGCGCCGGTGCGGCCTCGAGATCGCGGGCGATGCGTCCGCCGCGGTACTCGGCGAGCGCCACAAGCTCCGCAGCCTCGTCACCAACCTGCTCGACAACGCCCTGCGCTACGGCCCCGAGGGCGGCCGCGTCGACGTCGAGATCGGCCGCGAGGCGCGCGAGGCATGGATTGCCGTCACGGACGCGGGGCCCGGCATCCCGCCCGAGCTGCGCGAGCGCGCGCTCGAGAGCTACTACCGGATGCCGGGCGCGCCGGGCGCCGGCAGCGGCCTCGGGCTCGCCATCGTGCGCGAGATCGCCGAGGCGCACGGCGGGCGCGTCGAGCTGCGCGACGGCCCCGCGGGACGCGGCCTGCGCGCCGTGGTGCGCATGCCTAGCGTGCCTTGAGCGCGCGCGAGGCCTTCGCCACGTCTTTCGGCTTCACCCAGAACATCGCGCCATAGCGGCCGCTGCCGGCGGTCACCGCCTGCAACGAGACGAGGTTGATCCTCGCCTTCGCCAGCCGGTTGAGGATCGAGGTGAGGGCGCCCACCTTGTCCGCGCCCGTGGCGAGGAACACGGTCTTCCTCGCCGAGAGCTTCATCTTCGCCTTCCTCGCCGCTTGCGTGAACCTGGCGTTGTCCTTCGGAATGAAGTCCACCTGCGCCCCGCCGCTCGCGGGAAAGCCCGTAAACGCGAGCAGGTTCACTCCTGCCTTCTTCAGCTCGCCGAGCAGCTGCGCGCCCGCGCCGGGACGCTGCGGCACCTTCATCGAGTAGTAGGAAGCTTTGCGTACGGCCATGGTCTCCTCCTGGGGTCGGGTTGCTGCGCCTATAATTCTGCGCTTCCCATGGGCCACCGGCTATCCAGAATCACCACGCGCACGGGCGACGCCGGCGACACGGGCCTCGGCGACGGCACGCGCGTGCCGAAGGACAGCGCGCGCATCCAGGCGCTCGGTGACATCGATGAGCTGAATTCCTGCCTCGGTCTCGTGCTCGCGGAGAAGCTGCCCCCCGCGATCGGCAAGGCCCTGCTGCAGGTGCAGCAAGACCTCTTCGACCTCGGCGGCGAGGTGTGCATCCCCGGGCACACGATGATCACCGAGGCGCACGTGCTGCGCCTTGAAGCGCTCACCGCGCAGCACAACGCGAAGCTGAAGCCCCTGAGGGAATTCATCCTGCCCGGCGGCACGCGCGCCGCCGCGGCCGCGCACCTCGCGCGCGCCGTGTGCCGGCGCGCCGAGCGCAGCCTCGTCGCCCTGGGCCGCGCCGAGCCCGTGGGCGAGCGCGCGCGCCAGTACCTCAACCGCCTCTCGGACCTTCTGTTCGTGCTCGGCCGCGCGCTGAATCGCGCAGCGAAGCGCGGCGACGTGCTGTGGAAGCACGAGCGGCGCCGCAAGTGACCGCGGGCGCGGCCCTGGTTTACAGTTCCGCCATGCGACGCGCCCTGCTCCTTGCCCTCGCCCTGCCGCTCGCGGCGCTCGCCGACGATGCGCGCGAGCCGCTGTTCAATCTCGTCAGCCTGCAGGCCGAGGCGAGCCGCGAGGTGGAGAACGACCTGCTCACCGCCGTGCTCGCCGCGGAAGCCGAGGGCGCCGAGCCGGCGAAGCTCTCGGCCGAGGTGAACCGCCGGATGGCGCGCGCGCTCGAGGCGGCGCGCGAAGTGCGCGGCGTGCGCGCGCGCTCGGGCGGCTACCGCACCTGGCCGGTGAGCGAGAAGGGTCGCATCGTGCGCTGGCGCGTGCGCCAGGAGCTGCGCCTGGAATCCGGGGAGTTCGCGCCGGCGACCGCGCTCATCGGCCGCTTGCAGCAGGAGCTCGTGCTCGCGAGCCTCGCGCTCTCCGTCTCGGACGAGGCGCGCCGCCGCACCGAGAATGCGCTCATCGCCGAGGCACTCGCCGCGCTGGAAGAGCGCGCGCGCGTCGTGCGCGACGCGCTGCGCGCGAAGTCCTATCGCGTGAAGGACCTGCAGGTCGGCGCGGGCGGCGGCCTGCCGCCCCGGCCGATGTTCGCCGAGGCGCGCGCGCTGTCGGCGTCGGCGCCGCCGGCCATCGAGCCCGGCACCACGCGGCTGCAGGTAACGGTCTCGGGCACGATCCAGCTGCAATGACCGCGCGCCGGGCGCCCGCTGTGAAGGCGTTGGTGTTCGACGTGTTCGGCACGGTCGTGGACTGGCGCGGCTCGATCATCCGCGAGGGGCGGCTCCTCGGGCGGCGCAAGCGCCTGCAGGTCGACTGGGCCGCCTTCGCCGATGCCTGGCGCGCGGGCTACCGGCCGGCGATGGCGCGCGTGCGCTCGGGCGAGCTGCCGTGGACGAGGATCGACGACCTGCACCGCATGATCCTCGACGGGCTGCTCGCGCGCTTCGGCCTGCAAGGGCTGGACGAGGCCGAGCTCGACCACCTGAACCGCGCCTGGCACCGGCTCGCGCCCTGGCCGGACGCGCGCGCGGGGCTGGCGAAGCTCAAGCGCCGGCACGTGATCGCGACGCTCTCGAACGGCAACGTGGCCCTGCTCGTCAACATGGCGAAGCATGCGCGCCTGCCCTGGGACTGCATCCTCTCCGCGGAGGTGGTGCGCCACTACAAGCCCGACCCCGAGACCTATCTCGGCGCCGCGGCGCTGCTGGGCGTCGCGCCCCAGGAGCTGATGATGGTGGCCGCGCACAAAGACGACCTGCACGCGGCGCGCGCCTGCGGCCTGCGCACGGCCTTCGTGCCGCGGCCGAAGGAGTACGGCCCCGCGGCGACGCCCGACGTCTCGCGCGAGCCGGCCTTCGACGTGCACGCGCGCGATTTCAACGACCTCGCGCGGCAGCTCGCGCGCTGAACCGGAGGATGAGCATGGCGGACATCAAGATCGGCAACGTCGAGGCGCTGGGCAAGCCGCTCGGCCAGTACTCGCACATGGCGCGCGTGAAGAACGCGCAGGAGACGCTCTACATCGCGGGCATGCTCGCGCCGGGCGACGACTTCGACGCGCAGTGCACGGGCGTGTTCCGCCAGATCGAGGCGGCGCTCAAGTCGGCGGGCGCGGGTTGGGCGAGCGTCGCGCAGTTCACCACCTACCTCGTGCACTCGCAGGACATCCCGAAATTCATGGCCTGGCGGCTGCGCGAGTTCCCGAAGATGTTCCCCGACGGCAAGTACCCGCCGAACACGCTGCTCATCGTCGACCGGCTGGTCGGCGAGCAGTTCCTGGTCGAGGTGCAGACCATCGCCGTGCTGTAGGCGCGCCCTACCTACTCCTCGACGAACACCTCCTCGCGCTTCCTGCGGATGTTGGGCAGCGCGATGACCGCGACGAGGAGCACAGCAGCGACGAGGAAAGAGAACGAGATCGGCTTCTCCGCCGGGTTGAAGAACAGCGTCGCGTCGCCGCGCGAGAGCAGCATCGCGCGGCGCAGGTTTTCCTCCATCAGCGGGCCGAGGATGAAGCCGAGGATGAGCGGCGCGGGCTCGCACTCGAGCTTCACGCACACGTAGCCGAAGATGCCGAACAGCGACATCATCAGGCAGTCCCAGGGATTGTTGGAGAGGCTGTACACGCCGATGTTCATGAACACGAGGATCGCGGGGAACAGGAACCGGTAGGGCACCTGCAGCAGCTTGATCCACATGCCGATGAGCGGCAGGTTGAGGACGACGAGCATCAGGTTGCCGAGCCACATCGAGGCGATCAGCCCCCAGAAGAGCTCGGGCTTCTCCGTCATCACCAGCGGCCCCGGCGCGATGCCCTGGATCATGAGCGCCCCGAACATGAGCGCCATCACCGGATTGCCCGGGATGCCGAGCGTGAGCATGGGAATGAACGAGGTCTGCGCGCCCGCGTTGTTCGCCGACTCGGGGCCCGCGACGCCCTCGATCGCGCCCTTGCCGAACTCTTCGGGGTGCTTCGAGAGCTTCTTCTCGACCGTGTAGGACGCAAAGGACGAGAGCAGCGCGCCGCCGCCCGGCAGGATGCCGAGGACGGATCCGAGGCCCGTGCCGCGCAGGATCGCGCCCCAGGAGCGCTTCAGGTCCTCCCGGGACGGGTAAAGATGCTTCACCTTGCCGATGAACACCTCGCGCCGGGAGCCCTGCTCCAGGTTGACTACGATCTCCGTGATGCCGAACATGCCCATGGCGACGATCGCCACGCCGATGCCGTCGGCGAGCTCCGGGATGCCGAAGGTGAAGCGCAGCGTGCCCGAGTTGACGTCGGTGCCGATCAGGCCGAGCAGCAGCCCCAGCAGCACCATGCAGATCGCCTTGACGAGCGAGCCGTGCGCGAGCACGGTCGCGGCCACGAGGCCCAGCACCATCAGGGAGAAGTACTCCCAGGGCCCGAAGCGCAGCGCGAACTCGGCAAGGGGCGGCGCGGCCGTGGCGATGATGAGCGTCGCCACGCAGCCCGCGACGAATGAGCCGATCGCCGCGATGGCGAGCGCCGGCCCGGCACGGCCCTGCTTGGCCATCTGGTGGCCGTCGAGCACCGTCACCACCGAGGCCGCCTCGCCCGGCAGGCTGACGAGGATCGCCGTGGTCGAGCCGCCGTACTGCGTGCCGTAGTAGATGCCCGCGAGCATGATCAGCGCCGCGATCGGGTCGAGGCTGAAGGTGATCGGCAGGAGCATGGCGATCGTGGGCACCGGCCCGATGCCCGGCAGCACGCCGATCAGCGTGCCGAGCAGCACGCCGACGAGGCAGTAGAGGACGTTGTTCCAGGAGAACGCGACCTGGGCGCCGAGAAGCAGCGAGTCGAGGACGTCCATCGCGCGCTCAGCCCAGGGGACAGCTGGCGACGAAGGAGGGGCACATGGGCAGCGGCAGCGTCAGGCCTTTCACGAACACGAGCCACGAGAATGCGACGAGCACGAGCGCGAGCACCGACACTTCCTTCCAGCGGAACTCGTGCCCGGCGAGCGCGCCGATGACCACGGCGGCCGCGGTCGCCACGACGAGGCCGCCGGGCGTCATCAGATAGCCGTAGGCGATGACCGAGAGCGACACGAGCACGAGCGGGCGCAGGTGCACGGCCGCGAGCTTCGGGCCGTCCACCGCCAGCGCGCGCGCCGCCACGACGAGGCCGAGCAGGACCAGCAGGCCGCCGAGCATCACGGGGAAATAACCCGGCCCCATGCGCACCGCCGTTTCCATCGGATAGTGCGCGAGCGACCAGCCGGCGGCGAACGCGCCGAAGGCGACGAACATCGCTCCGGCCCAGAAATCCTTCGGGCTCCTGATTCTCAACGACATTTCACCTCCCGGGCGCGGCGACCGAGTGTAGCATGTGGCGCATGCACGTCCGGCGCGCATTGCTCGCTCTGTGCGCGACGCTCGCCGCCGCCTGCGGCGAGGCGCCGAGGCTCGCGCCGCTCGCGCCGGACGCCGTGGTGCTCGCCTTCGGCGACAGCCTCACCTACGGCACGGGCGCGAGCGCGGAAGAAAGCTATCCGGCGCAGCTCGAGCGGCTGATCGGCCGCCCGGTGGTGAACGCCGGCGTGCCCGGCGAGGTGAGCGCGCAGGCGCTCAAGCGCCTGCCCGCGGCGCTCGAGGAGCACGCGCCGCGGCTGCTGCTGCTTTGCATCGGCGGCAACGACTTCCTGCGCAACCTCGGCAAGGAGCAGGTGGCCGCCAACGTGCAGACCATGATCGCGGTGGCGCGCCAGCGCGGCCTCGACGTGGTGCTGATCGGCACGCCGGAAAAGGGCTTCACGCTGACCCCGCCGGGCTTCTACGCCGACATCGCCGAGCAGCTGGGCATCCCCTACGAGGGCGGCGTGATCGGCGAGATCCTGCGCGACTCCACGCTCAAGTCCGATCCCATCCACCCGAACGCGCGCGGCTACCGGCTGATCGCCGAGCGGCTGGCGGCGCTGCTCAGGGACGCCGGCGCGCTCTGAGCAGCACGTCGCCGTAGAACGTCTCGGCGGTATCGCGCGTGTTGTCGGTATCGGTGGACACCACCACGCCCTTCACCGGGGGCGGCGCCGTGCCGAACGCCTGGCGGTAGTCCGCGCCGACGTCGCGCTCGTGCTCGACCCAGCGTCCGAGATTCTCCGGGCCGCTATCCACCACGACCATGCGCACGCGCCCGGTGTAGGCGTTCGGCGCGATGGTGCCTACCGGCGCGCGCGTCGCCCACACGTAGCACAAGGCCGCCGCGGGCACGTCCTCGCCGTAGATGAGGCGCGCCATGGTCACGCCGAAGCGCTCGCCGAACGGCAGCTCGGCGAGCCGCAGGTCGAAGACCACGTAGAGCCGCGCCGCGTAGTCGTCGCCCGCCTTCGTGCGCAGGTCGGCCCGCTCCGGCAGGCGCAGCGCCTTCCAGCGCCAGGCGAGGAGCGGCGTCGCCGCCGGGTCGGCGCGCACGTTGCGGATGATGCCCGCGGTGGACGCATCGGCCCGCGCGCGCAGCACGGTCCGCCCGGCGTCTTCCACCAGCGAATACGCGGTGTGCCGGTCCTGCCCCGCGAACGCATACAGGCGGTAGTCCGCCGGCAGCGGCGCCCCCGCGCGCAGCGACGAGAAGCGCATCGCGTGCACCCTGTCCTGCGCGCGCGCCGCGCCGGGCAGGAAGGCGAACGATGCGACGGCAAGGAAGTCCCGGCGATTCATCGCCGCAGGCTCTGCAGCCGCGCGACGTCCTCGGGACGGTCCACGTCCCAGACCTCGGGCAGCTCGCGCCAGCGCCAGCCGAGCGCAGCGAGGCGCTCGCGCGTCTGCGTCATGACGCGCGGCCCGCCCCACTCGATCCCCGAGAACAGCCGCGCCGAAACGCGCCGCAGCGCGACGAGCGCGTAGCCCCCGTCCTCGGCGGGGGCGAACACGGCATCCGCGCCGCCCGCGAGCCAGCGCGCGGCGCGCCGCAGGTCGGGCGCGCGCAGCGCCGGGCAATCCGCGCCGATGACGATGACGCGCGCGGCGCGCCGCAGCCCCAGGCGAAAAGCGTGCTCCATGCGCGCGCCGAGGTCGGCGCCGCGCTGGCGGCGCGTGCTCCACAGGCGCACCTCGCCCAGGCGCGCCGCGCGTGCCGTGGCGAGCGCGCGCTCGGTGAGCCGCGCGTGCAGGCGCGCCGCCCCGCGCGCCCCGAGCAGCGGGATGAGGCGGGTCTTCACGCGCCCGGCGCGCGGCTCGCGCGCGAAGACGAGCACGCTAGTGCGGGTATCGGCGCGCCAGCTCAACCGGATCCGCTCCCCGCCAGTAGGCGAAGCGCAGGCGCCACATGAGGAGCACCGTGCGCGCCACGCCGTCGCGCTCCCAGCGCCGCGCCGAGGTACGCACGCGCGCGCGCAGGCACGCGGGCGGCGATATGCGCCGCATCGCCTGGCTGAAGGCGATGTCCTCCATCAGCGCGATCTCGGGAAAGCCGCGAAAGTCCGCGCGACGCACGAAGATCGCCTGGTCGCCGGTGGCGATGCCCGTGAGGCGCGAGCGCGCGTTGATGAAGAACGCCACGACGGCGAGCGCGGCGCGCGGCGAGTCGATCCGCACGTCGAAGCGGCCCCAGGCGCGAGCGGCGAGCGCCGCGATCACCAGGCGGTCGGCGCCCTCGGGCAGCAGCGTGTCGGCGTGCAGGAACAGGAGCGCATCTCCCGCGGCGGCGGCGGCGCCCGCGTTCATCTGGCGCGCGCGCCCGCGCGGCGCCTCGAGCACGCGGTCGGCGAGCATCGCGGCGAGCGGCCGCGTGCCGTCGGCGCTGCCGCCGTCCACGACGATCACCTCGTGCCCGCGCGCGCGCAGCGGCGCGAGCCCTTCCAGGCAGCGCCGGATGCCCGCGGCCTCGTTCAGCGCGGGGACGACGACCGTAAGTCGTTGAGGGACCAATCGTAGTCGAGGAAGCCGATCGGCACCTCGCCGCCGGGATGGCCGAGCGCGGCCGCATGGCGCTCGAGGTACTTCGAAAGCGGCTCGAAGTCCTCCTCGAACCAGTCGAAGATCTTCGAGACTTCGAGGCGCCCGCCGCGATAGCGGTTGCGGCTGCGATCGGAGAGGAACCTCACCGCCTGCTCGTCGAGCTGCGCCTCGAGGCGCGCGGCCCCGTAGGCCTCCTCGCGCAGCATCGGGCAGCCGATCGAGGCGCAGTTCACCGCGTAGTGGATGCGCGGGTCGTCGTAGGCGCCGCGCCGGCGCAGCATGCCGTGCTCGATGCCGTCGAGCGACATCGGGGCGCCGAGCAGCGCGAAGAACTTGTCCTTGAAGGGATTGCCGAAGATCTTGCCGAAGTCCCAGATCGAGCCGATGTCCGGGTAGCGCGTGAGGATCTTCTCGATGGTGAAGGCGTTGTAGGCGTTGATGAGGAACGCCTTGCGCTCGTCGCGCAGCCAGGCGTCGAACGTGCTGCGCTGCACCGCCGAGAGAGCCCCGAGGTAGCCCTTGAGCGCGGCGCGCTCGCGCGCGAATCCCGCGTAGTCCACCTTCGAGGCATGCGCGCCGGGCTGCACGACCACGTGCTTCTTCAGCAGCGCATCCCAGGCCGAATGGTCGAAGGCCCGCGCCGGCAGCGCCGCGGCGAGGGCGAGCGCCAGCGCGATCAGCCGCGCCGCCACGCGTGGAACCGCTCCAGGTAGCCGAGTACCGTGCGCGGGGCGTGCGCGCGCTTCCAGGCGCCCGCGGCGTACTTGTTCGCCTCGGCGAGGGTGGGATAGATGTGGATCGTGCCGAGGATCTTGTTCAGTCCGATGCCGTGGCGCATGGCGGCCACGAACTCGGCGATCAGGTCGCCCGCATGCTCGCCGGCGATCGTGGCGCCGAGGATGCGGTCCTTGCCCGGCACGGTGAGCACCTTCACCATGCCGTGCGCCTCCTCGTCGGCGATCGCGCGATCCAGGTCATCCAGGCCGTAAACCGTCGCCTCGTAGGGAATATTCCGCTCCTTCGCCTCCGTTTCATTGAGCCCCACGCGCGCCACCTCGGGGTCCGTAAAGGTCGCCCATGGGATCACCGAGTAGTCCGCGCGCTTTTTCCAAAAGCCGCCGAATAGCGCGTTCACCGCCGCGTACCAGGCCTGGTGCGAGGCGGTATGCGTGAACTGGTAGGGCCCGGCGACGTCGCCGCAGGCGTAGATGTTCGGGTAGACGGTCTGCAGGTACTCGTTGGTCTCGATCGTGCGCGCGCGCGTGAGCGGAATGCCCAGCTCCTCGAGCCCGTAGCCCGCGGTGTTCGCCACGCGCCCGACCGCGACGAGCAGCGCGTCGAAGCCGATCGCGAGCTCGCGCCCTTCATGCTCGCAGATCAGCACTTTGCGCCCGTCCTCCACACGGAACGCCTTCGCCTTGTGGCCGAGGCGCAGGTCCACGCCCTCGGCGCGCATGCGCTTCTCGACGAGCGCGGCGACCTCCGGGTCCTCGCGCACCAGCAGCCGCGGCAGCATCTCCACCTGCGTGACCTGCGAGCCCAGGCGCTGGAAGGCCTGCGCGAGCTCGCAGCCGATCGGCCCGCCGCCGAGCACCACGAGCCGCGGCGGCAGCTCGCGCAGCGCCCACAGCGTGTCGGAGGTGAGATAGCCGGCCTCCTCGATGCCCGGGATCGGCGGCACGAGCGGCCGCCCGCCCGCGGCGATGATGATGGAGCGCGTGGTCAGCACTTCACTCGATCCGTCGGGCTTTTGAACTTCCACGATCCAGGGCGAGGCGATTTTGGCCTCGCCCTGGATGCATTCAACCCCCAACCCCTCGTAGCGCTCCACCGAGTCGTGCGGCTCAATCTGCTGAATGACCCGCTGCACCCGCTCCATCACCTCGGCGAAATCGAACTCCGCCGCCGCATGGCGCAGCCCGAACTCCCTGGCGCGCCGCAGCGTCGCCAGCACGCGCGCGGTCTTGATGAGCGCCTTGGAGGGCACGCAGCCCGTGTTCAGGCAATCCCCGCCCATGCGGTGCTTCTCCACCAGCGTGACCTTCGCCTTGACCGCCGCCGCGATGTAGGCGGACACCAGCCCCGCCGAGCCCGCGCCGATCACCACGAGGTTGCGGTCGAACTGGCGCGGGCGCTGCTCGCGCCAGCGCGCGTAGACGCGGCGCGCCTTGAGCAGGCCGAGCGCCTTCTTCGCCGCGAGCGGAAACAGGCCGAGCAGCGTGAAGGCGGCGACCAGGCCGCCCGAGAGGCGAAACTCGCCCAGCCGGGTGCCCGCGTACACGTAGACCGCGGTACCCGCGAGCATGCCGACCTGGCTCACCCAATAGAACGTCCACGCGCGCATCGGCGTCAGCCCCATCACGAGGTTGATGACGAAGAAGGGGAACGCCGGCACGAGTCGCAGCGCGAACAGGTAGAACGCGCCCTCGCGCGCCACGCCGTCGTTCACGGGCCTGAGCTTCTCGCCGAAGCGCGCCTGCACCCAGTCGCGCAGCACGAAGCGCGAGGCGAGGAAGGCGAGCGTCGCGCCGAGCGACGAGGCGAAAGACACGATCAGCGTGCCCCAGGCGAGGCCGAACACCGCGCCGCCGAAAAGCGTGAGCACCGCCGCGCCCGGCAGGGACAGGCCGGTCACCGCGACGTAGGCGAGGAAGTACGCGAGCCCCGTCTGCCAGGGGTGGGAAACGAAGTAGCGCTGCGCCTCGGCCTGGTGCGCGCGCAGCTGCTCGAGCGTCAGGTAGCGGTGCCCGCCGAGCGCGAAGAACGCGCCCGCCAGCACGGCGATGAGCACGACGACGGCGAGGCGGGAGCGGGACACGCGGGATCAGTCGCGGCGGATGCCGCCCGGCTTACAGCGGCGCCGCGGCGCGCTGCCCCTGCTGCTCGTCCAGGACTTCCATGAGGCGGTCGCTCGTGGCGCGCAACCGCTGCGACAGCATGAGCACGAGCTCCATGAGGATCTTGGCGCCGAGCAGCGGCTGCTCGACGATGATGCGCGCGAGGCTCTCGCGGTCGAGCACCGCGACGATGCTCGGGGCCGCGGCGACGCAGGTGGCAAAGCGCGCCTCGCCGTCGATCATCGACATCTCGCCCAGCGTGCGCCCCGGCTCCACCACGGCGATGAGCTGCGGCGTGTTCCAGCGGTCGCGCTTGCGCACCTCGACGCGCCCCTCGATGAGCAGGGTCATGAAGTCGCCGCCGTCGCCCTCGCGGATGATCTCGGCGCCCTCGGGCGCGCGGTACACGTCCATGAAGTGCGACAGCAGCCGCACCTCCTCCGGCGTGAAGTTCTCGAGCAGCGCGCAACGCGGGATGAGCGCGTGCATCTGGGGCGCGAAGCGCGCGGCGTCGCCGAGGTACTCCAGGTGCGCGAGCTGCTGGGGCCGGGCGGACATGGGCGATCGATTCTAGCCGATCAACCCGATCACGGTCGCCACCCAGCCGAGCGCGCTGGCGGCGAGCAGCGGGTCGCGCAGCAGCTCCTGCGCGGGGTCGCCGCCGCCGCCCCGGTAGTGCAGGCGAAAGAGATATCTGAACGTCCCGAGCAGCACCCAGGGCAGCGTCCAGATGAGGTCGTCGGTTCCGTGCAGCGCCACCGTGGTCTCGGCCACGGTGTACAGCGCGTAGGTGACCAGCATGCCGACAGCGCTCGCAAACACCGCCTTGTCGAGGAACTCCAGGCTGTAGGCCTCCAGCACCTCGCGGTGCTGGCCCGCGTCGTCCTCCAGCCGCGCGAGCTCGGCGCGCCGCTTGGCGAAGCCGAGAAAGAGCGTGAGCAGGAAGCCGCAGGCGAGCAGCCAGCGCGAAGGCTCGATGCCGATGCCCCAGGTGCCCGCGAGCAGGCGCAGCATGAAGCCCGCCGCGATGAGGAAGACGTCGAGCACCGGGACGCGCTTCAGCCCCAGGCTGTAGGCGACATTGAGCGCGAGATATCCCGCGACGAACGCCGCCACCGCCGGGCCCGCCCAGGCCGCGAGCGCGAGCGCGGGCGCGGCGAGCGCGGCCGCGAGCGTGTAGGCCGCCTGCGGCGACACCGCGCCGCGCGCGACCGGCCGGCCGCTCTTCTCCGGGTGCTCGCGGTCGCGCGGCGCGTCGAGCGCGTCGTTGAACGCGTAGACCGCGCTCGAGGCGAGGCAGAACGCCGCCGTCGCGGCGAGCGCCGCAGCGACCAGCGCCGCCTCGCTCCAGGCGTGCGCGAAGAGCAGGCCCGCCAGCACGAAGCCGTTCTTCGTCCAATGGTGCGGCCGCGCCAGCTCGAGAAAGGCGCGCGCGCTCATGGGAAGCCGTAGCGCTCGAAGAAATAGCACCGGCCCACCGGCAGCCAGCCGGGGATGCGGTACCAGCGCTCGTTCACTACCTTCAGCACGCCTTCGCGGTACGCGGCGTAGTCGAATCCCCGCCCGAGCACCGCGTAATGCGTGACGCCGCGCGCGCTCGCCTCGCGCGCCTCGACCTCGCGGAAGTAGGGCCGGTACCGGTCGAGCTCGGGCGGCTCGCGGCGGAAGATGAGCAGGTCGCGCCCGTCGTGGCGCCGCCAGTCGGTGAGGATGTCGTCGTGGCGCGCATGCGAGGATCCGGGCCCGAACACCGGCACGCGCCGCCCCGTGTGATAGGCGAGCTGCGCGGCCACGGAGTAGCCCTCGGTCGAAAGGCGGTAGCGCGCGAGGAGCGGCCCGAACGGCTCGAGCACGGCCTGCGGATCGAAGAGCAGCACCAGGCGCTGATACTGACGCGTGTCCTTCCAGGTCTCCAGGGGCGGCGCGAGCAGACCCACGAACAGCGCGGCGTGCAGCACGGCGAGCGCGCCGAACCAGCGCAGGGTGACGACCAGCGCGCGGCGCTCGAGGACGAGCGCCACCGTCAGCACGATCGCCGGCACGAAGGCGAGCAGCCAGTGCAGGCCGATGCGCTTCACCGGCGAAAGCAGCGCGAAGATCACGAGCGGCACGAGCCATGCCGCGAGCATCACTCCCGTCTCCGCGCGCGGCATCGCCGCGCGCAGCTGCCCGCGCCCCTTCCACGCGTACCAGAGGAGCGGCGCCGCCAGGTAGGCGAGCGAGGCGGCGTACAGCGCGGGCGTGGTCCAGTCGAGGCCCGCGTCGTCGTGCCGGTTGATCGCGTTGAACATGACGTTGCACCAGCAGGCCTGCCAGTTCCAGTAGAGGTTCAGCAGGCCCGCGGGCAGCGCGCCGAGGAACGCGAGGCCGAAGGCGCCCGGGCGGCGCGCCGCGAGCGCCCAGACGAGGTAAGCGAGGCCCAGCAGCACCGCGAAGTACTTGGACAGGAACGCGAGCCCGAGCAGCACCCCCGCCCGGAAGAAGCGCTGGCGCGCGAAGGCGAGGAGCGACGCGACCGAGAAGAAGGCGAGCGGCGTGTCCGTGGTGATGAACACGTTCCAGACGTTCATCGGCACGAGCAGCACGGCGAGGCCCGCGAGGTGCGCGGTATCCTCGTCGCGCGCGAACCAGGCAGCGAGCGCGTGGCGCACGAGGAGCGCGAGCGCCGCGGGCAGGAGGATCGACGGCAGGCGCACGAACCACTCCGCGTGCGACACGGCGACGAGCGGCGCGAGCAGCCACCCGATCATCGGCGGGTGGTCGTAGTAGCCGAGGTCGGGGTCGCGCCCCCAGAGCGCGAAGTAGGCCTCGTCGGCGGTGATCGGCAGCGCCGCCGCGAGCCAGAAGCGAAAGACGAGGGTCGCGCCGAGCGCGCCCCAGAACCACTGCCGCGGCGTCAGGGTAGGCACCGCGGCGATTCTAGCGACTCTCTAGTGCCCGGCCTTGGCGTGCTTGCGGCGCTCCTTCACGGCGGCGGCCAGCATCTCCAGCGCGTCCAGCGAGTCCTTCCAGCCCAGGCACGGGTCGGTGACGCTCTGCCCGTACTGCAGGGGCTTGCCGGGCGTGAGCTCCTGGCGCCCCTCGACCAGGTGCGACTCGACCATCGTGCCGACGATGCAGCGCGAGCCGCCCGCGATCTGAGCGGCGAGCTCGCGCGTCACCTCGAGCTGGCGCTTGAACTGCTTGGCGGCATTGGCGTGCGAGCAGTCGATCATCAGGCGCTCGGGCAGCTTGGCCTTGGCGAGCTCGGCGCAGGCCGCGGCGACGCTCGCCGCGTCGTAGTTCGGCTGCTTCCCGCCGCGCAGGATGATGTGGCAGTCGTCGTTGCCGCGCGTCTGCACGATCGCCACCTGCCCGGTCTTGTGCACCGAGAGGAAGTGATGCTTCTGCCCCGCCGCCAGGATGGCGTCCACCGCGATCTTCACGTTGCCGTCGGTGCCGTTCTTGAAGCCTACCGGAGCCGACAGGCCCGAGGCGAGCTCGCGGTGCACCTGCGACTCGGTGGTGCGCGCGCCGATCGCGCCCCAGGACACGAGGTCGCCGAGGTACTGCGGCGAGATCACGTCCAGGAACTCGCAGCCCGCCGGCACCCCGGCCTGGTTGATGCGCACCAGCAGGTCGCGCGCGATCCTCAGGCCCTCGTTGATGCGGAAGCTGCCGTCGAGGTACGGGTCGTTGATCAGGCCCTTCCAGCCCACCGTGGTGCGCGGCTTCTCGAAGTACACGCGCATGAGGATCTCGAGCTCGCCCTCGTGCAGGCGGCGCTCGGCGGCGAGGCGCCCGGCGTACTCCAGCGCCGCGCCCGGATCGTGGATCGAGCACGGCCCGATGACCACCAGCAGCCGGTCGGACTTGCCGTGCAGGATGGCGCGCACCTTGCGCCGCGTCTCGGTGATCAGCTTCTCCATCGGGGTGCCCTGGATGGGGAAGAAGCGGATCAGGTGCTCCGGGGGCGGCAGCGGAACGATGTTCTCGATGCGCTCGTCGTCGGTGAGGGAGGTCTTGTCCGCCGGCACGGAGCCGAGGAAGGAGTCGAGGGGCGTGGTCATGGTCGTGGCCTCAGGTCAAAAAAAAACCGCCAGGCATCTCTGCTCTGGCGGTTCGTCGGTTGCGCTTGGTACGCGGCTAGCCGTTCCCCTCCGCCAGATGGCGCGGGAAGAAGAAGTAAAAGCCGAAATACCAGCGGGTCATGGGCCGGGATTGAAGCACGGAGGCGGGGAATTGTCCACCGCTGGCACTCGGGGCCCTCGACTGCCAGCCGCCTGGCTCAGGAATTGCTACGCTATCCGCACAAGAACAGGAGGCTCACATGACGGCCAATGTGACTATTCCGATCGCGGGCTTCAAGGACGTCTACGACGTCCCGGCCGTGGAAAAGGCGCTGCAGGAGCTCCCGCCCAGCGCGAACGAGGCGCTCCGCGCCCTCTACGACAAGATGCTGCGCATGGGCGGGCAGCGCTTCACCGTCAAGCCCTCGGCCATGCCGCCGCTCGACGAGCTCGCCGGGGAGCTGCCCAACTTCGGCGACGTGCTCGAGGACATCCGCAAGCAGCTCGCCCTGTGCCTCGATTCCGACGATGCGGTCGAGCTGCCGCCGATGCTGCTCCTCGGCGCTCCGGGCATCGGCAAGACGCACTTCGCGCGGCGCATCGCGCAGCTGCTCGGCACCGGCTTCGGCTTCGTGCCGATGAGCTCGCTCACCGCCGGCTGGATCCTGGGCGGCGCCTCGTCGCAATGGAAGAACGCCAAGCCCGGCAAGGTGTTCGAGACGTTCCTGAACGGCGAGTACGCCAACCCCGTGATGGTGGTGGACGAGCTCGACAAGGCGAGCGCCGAGTCCAGCTACGACCCGCTGGGCGCGCTCTACGGCCTGCTCGAGGCCGACACCGCCACGCGCTTCGTGGACGAGTTCGCGGAGATCCCGATTGATGCCTCGGGCGCCGTGTGGTTCGCGACGGCGAACGACGCCGCGCGCATTCCCGAGCCGATCCTGAACCGCCTGCACGTCTACGAGATCGACCCGCCCGACGCCGAAGGCGCGGCGCGCATCGCGCTCAACATCTACCGCGAGATCCGCGGCGCGCACGACTGGGGCAAGCGCTTTCCCGAGGCGCCCTCGCCGGCGACGCTGGCGAAGCTCGCCGAGCTCTCGCCGCGCGAGATGCGCCGCGCGGTGCTCTCGGCCTTCGGCAACGCCAAGCTCGCCGGCCGCGGCGAGCTGAGCCCCGACGACGTGCAGGACGCGCGCGGGGCGAAGCGCCGGATCGGCTTCTAGGCGAACGCCTTCGTCCAGGCGTGGCCGGTGGCGCGGTAGAAGGCCACGGTGCTCGCGTACGCGCTCTTGCGGCGGGCGCCCTGGGCCCTGCGGCGGAAGGCGTTCGCGACGCGCGCGCGGAGCGCACGGCTGGTCATCTGGGCTTGCATGGTCATCTCCTCGATAAGTTGAACGACGGAGGAGATGATGGGCGCGTCCGGTAACGCCCCGACTGCGGCGTGTCGCGAGCGTGTTGCCCGTTTGTTTCAGGTGTAGGCGAGCAGGCGCCCGCAGGCGATCACCGCCGTCCACAGCGCGAGGGAAAGCAGCGCCGCGATGCGCGCGGCCGCAGGGGGCCGGCGCCCGATGTCCCAGTCGGCCGCGCCGCGGAAGGCGCCGGCATGGAAGAGCGCCGCGTTCGTCCCTGCCGCGAGGATCAGCCCCATCTTGATCGCGAACACCGGATTGGCGATCAGATCCCCCGCGTGCGCCACGAACATCGCAAGGCCGCTCGGCACGATGAGGAGGAACGCTCCCGCGGTCCAGGGCAGCACGTGCGCGGCGAGCCGGCGCACCGGCACCGAGCGGGATAGCCCGAGCAGCCGCAGGTCGAGGACGGCGATCGAGCCGAAGAGCAGCGCCAGGCCCACGAGGTGGACAATCTCGACGAACGGGTACAGCCACAACGACTGGCGCATCGCCGCGCCGAGCGCGCTGGCCTCGATCGCGCCGACCGGCGTCACGGGCTACACGCGCTGCTCGACCCAGGCCTTCACCGACTGCAACGCCGCCGGGAGCTTGCCCGGCTCGGTGCCGCCCGCCTGCGCCATGTCGGGGCGCCCGCCGCCCTTGCCGCCCACCTGCTGGGCGACGAAGTTGACGAGCTCGCCCGCTTTCACCCGGGCGGTGAGGTCGGCCGTCACGCCGGCGATCAGCGACACCTTGCCGCCGTCCACGGCGCCAAGCACGATGGCCGCGCTCTTCAGCTGATCCTTCAGGCGATCCACCGCCTCGCGCAGCGTCTTCGCATCCGCGCCGTCGAGCGTGGCGGCGACCACCTTGGCGCCCTTCACCTGCACCGCCTGTCCGGCGAGGTCGGTGCCCTGGCCGGAGGCAAGCCGCGACTTGAGCTTCGCCATCTCGCGCTCGAGCGACTTCACGTTGTCCAGGACCTGCGCGATCTTGGCGTCGACCTCGTCCACCGGCGCCTTGAGCGCGGCGGCCGCCTGCTTGAGCTTCGCTTCCTGCGCCTGCACCCAGGCGAGGGCCCCTTCGCCGGTCCGCGCCTCGACGCGGCGCACCCCCGCGGCGACCGCCGACTGCTCGACGATCTTGAACAGGCCGATGTCCCCCGTGCGCGCCACGTGCGTGCCGCCGCAGAACTCGCGCGAGCTGCCGATGTCGAGCACGCGCACCTCGTCGCCGTACTTCTCGCCGAAGAGCATCATCGCGCCGGAGCCCTTGGCGTCCTCGATCGGCATGATCTGCGCGCGCGTCGGCGTGTTCTGCAGGATCTCGGCGTTCACCAGCGCCTCGACGCGCCGCATCTCCTCCTCGCTCATCGCCTTGTCGTGCGCGAAGTCGAAGCGCGTCTTGTCGGGATCGACGAGCGAGCCCTTCTGCTGCACGTGCGGCCCGAGCACCTCGCGCAGGGCCTTGTGCATGAGGTGCGTCACCGAGTGGTTGCGCATCGTGCGCCCGCGCCGCGCCTCGTCCACGCGCGCCTCGACCGCGTCGCCCACCTTGAGCGCGCCGGTCTTCAGCGTGCCCTGGTGGCCGAACACCTCGGCCTGGATCTTCTGCGTGTCGGCGACCTCGAAGGTGCCGGTGGCCGCCACCAGCTCGCCGCGGTCGCCGACCTGCCCGCCCGACTCGGCGTAGAACGGCGTCC
The DNA here is from genome assembly GCA_050246035.1 of Burkholderiales bacterium. Lineage (GTDB taxonomy): Bacteria > Pseudomonadota > Gammaproteobacteria > Burkholderiales > SG8-39 > JAABQT01. Next base: position 23,356 of record JBFWWT010000001.1, on the reverse strand, counting down.
GGTCGAGCACCACCGTGCCCGACTCGCCGCTCGCGAGCGCATCCACCTGCGCGCCCTCGCGGTAAAGCGCGACGACCTTCGCCTGCACGGCGAGCGTGTCGTAGCCGCGGAACTCGGTCTTGCCGCCCGCGTACTCGAGGCCCGCCGCCGCGGCGAACTTGCTCGCGGCGCGCGCGCGCTCGCGCTGCGCCTGCATGGCCGCCTCGAAGCCCGCCATGTCGAGCATCACGCCGCGCTCGCGGCAGATGTCGGCGGTGAGGTCCACGGGAAAGCCGAAGGTGTCGTAGAGCCGGAACGCGGTCTCGCCGTCGAGCAGCTTTTCGCCCGAGGCAAGGGCGGACTCGAGCACCCCCATGCCGTTCTCGAGCGTCTCGGCGAAGCGCTCCTCCTCCTGCTTGAGCACCGCCGCGACGCGCGCCTTGTCCTTCCGGAGCTCCGGGTAGGCCTCGCCCATCGCCGCATCGAGATCCTCGACGATGCGGTGGAAGAACGGCCGCTTCTGGCCGAGCTTGTAGCCGTGGCGGATCGCGCGGCGCACGATGCGCCGCAGCACGTAGCCCCGGCCCTCGTTGCCGGGAATGACGCCGTCCACGACGAGGAACGAGCAGGCGCGGATATGATCGGCGATCACGTTGAGCGAGGGATTGGGCTGCGGCTTCTGGCCGGTCTCGCGCGCCGCCGCCTTGATCAGATCCTGGAAGAGGTCGATCTCGTAGTTCGAGTGCTTTCCCTGCAGCACCGCCGCGATGCGCTCCAGGCCCATGCCGGTGTCCACCGACGGCCTGGGCAGCGGGTGCATGACGCCCTGCTCGTCGCGGTTGAACTGCATGAACACGAGGTTCCAGATCTCGATGTAGCGGTCGCCGTCCGCCTCGGGCGAGCCCGGCGGGCCGCCCGCGATGCCGGGGCCGTGGTCGTAGAAGATCTCGCTGCACGGCCCGCAGGGGCCGGTGTCGGCCATCTGCCAGAAGTTGTCGGACTGGAATTTCTGCCCGCCCGGCTTGTCGCCGATGCGGATGCAGCGCTCGGCCGGCACGCCGATCGTCTTCGTCCACAGCTCGTAGGCCTCGTCGTCGGTCTCGTAGACCGTGGTCCAGAGCTTCTCCGGCGGGAGCTTGTACACCCGGGTCAGCAGCTCCCAGGCGAAGGCGATCGCGTCCTGCTTGAAGTAGTCGCCGAAGCTGAAGTTGCCCAGCATCTCGAAGAACGTGTGGTGGCGCGCGGTGTAGCCGACGTTCTCGAGATCGTTGTGCTTGCCGCCGGCGCGCACGCAGCGCTGCGAGGTGGTGGCGCGCGTGTAGGCGCGCTTTTCCTTGCCGAGGAACACGTCCTTGAACTGCACCATGCCCGAGTTGGTGAACAGCAGCGTCGGGTCGTTGGCGGGCACGAGAGGGCTCGAGGCGACGACGGCGTGTCCCCGGGCGCGGAAGTACTCGAGGAAGCTCGAGCGGATGTCGTTCGAATTCATGCTGAGCGCATTCTAAAGGAACGCTGCGGGCGGCCGGCCGCCCGCAGCCGTCCCCGGCCGCCGCTAGGCCGCGAGCCGCCCGTACTTCACCAGCCGCGCGCGGATGCCCGTCTGCGTGCGCTGGTGCGCGCTCGCGAGCTCGCCGAGCGCCTGTCCGGCGTCGAACGCGGCGAGGAGCCTCCGGTCCTCGTCCTCGCTCCACGGCTCGCCGGTCTTCGCCGGCAGCTGCTGGCGGCGCCGCTCGAACTGCGCGGCGCGCTCCAGCGCCTCGGCCGCGGCGAAGAGCGCCCGCACCGTCTGCGGCCGCTGGTAGGCGCCTTCCGCGGGAAATACCTCGCCCGATTCCGGGTCGACGCCATTGGCGAGCGATTTCACGATCGCCAGTGCCTGTGCCTGGTCCATGCCCATCACCCCCTTTCCGCGAGCGCACCCGAATGCGCGCGCTAGGGCATTAACGCATCGTCCCCGGCATCGGATGACAGGAGCTTGCGGATGGTCTCGTGCGAGAAGCCGCGCGATTGCAGGAAGCGCATGCGGCGCGCGCGCTCCTCGCGGCTCGCGGGCGGCGTGCGGTACTTGCGCTCGAGGATGGCGCGCGCGCGCCCGAGCTCGTCGCCCGCGGCGAGACGGCCGGCGACCGACTCGTCGACGCCCTTCGCCTTGAGGTCGGCCCGGATGCGCGCCGCGCCGTACCTGCGCGCGAGCTGGTGCGCGCGCGCCTCGGCATAGCGCTCGTCGGAGAGCTGCTTTTTCGCCTCGAGCGCGTCGAGCAGCCCGTCGAGCGCGCGCTCGGACTCGGCGTACGGCGCGAGCTTGCGCGCCAGCTCGGCGCGCGAGTGCTCCCGGCGCGCGAGGTGCCGCAGCGCCCTCGCGTTCAGCTCAGCGGCGCTGTCGGGCGGACGCGCGTCAGCCGCGCTTGCGCGCCGGCGCACGGGTGACGGCTTCTTCCTCTTCGGTCTCCGCCTCGTTCGCGGCCGGCACCACCGGCAGCGGCAGGGCGACCCCCGCTTTCTCGCGGATCTTGATCTCGATCTCGCGCGCGAGCTCGGCATTTTCCTTCAGAAACTCGCGCGCGTTGTCGCGTCCCTGCCCGAGACGGTCGTCCTTGTAGATGTACCAGGCGCCCGATTTTTCCAGCACGCCGTGCGCGACGCCGAGCTCCAGCACCTCGCCTTCGCGCGAGATGCCCTCGCCGTAAAGAATGTCGAATTCCGCCTGGCGGAAGGGCGGCGCCACCTTGTTCTTCACGACCTTGACGCGCGTTTCCGAGCCGATCACCTCGTCGCCCTTCTTGATCGAGCCGATGCGGCGGATGTCCATCCTCACCGAGGCATAGAACTTGAGCGCGTTGCCGCCGGTGGTGGTCTCGGGATTGCCGAACATGACCCCGATCTTCATGCGGATCTGGTTGATGAAGATGACGAGCGTGTTGGTGCGCTTGATGTTGGCGGTGAGCTTGCGCAGCGCCTGGCTCATGAGGCGCGCCTGCAGGCCCATCTGCGGCTCGCCCATCTCGCCCTCGATCTCGGCCTTGGGCGTGAGCGCGGCCACCGAGTCCACGACGATCACGTCCACCGCGCCCGAGCGCACCAGCATGTCGGCGATCTCGAGGGCCTGCTCGCCGGTATCGGGCTGGGAGATGAGCAGCTCGTCGATGTTCACGCCGAGCTTCTTCGCGTACTGCGGGTCGAGCGCGTTCTCGGCGTCGATGAAGGCCGCGGTGCCGCCCATCTTCTGCATCTCGGCAATCACCTGCAGCGTGAGCGTGGTCTTGCCCGAGGACTCGGGCCCGTAGATCTCGACCACCCGGCCCCGCGGCAGGCCGCCGACCCCGAGCGCCAGGTCCAGGCCGAGCGAGCCGGTGGAGACCACCTGCACGTCCTTGATGGCCTCGGAGTTCATCTTCATGATGGACCCCTTGCCGTACTGCTTCTCGATCTGCGACAGCGCTGCCGCCAATGCCTTAGACTTGTTCTCGTCCATTTGCTGTACCTCTTTTTCTGGTTGTCGGCATCTTCGGCAGGCGCCGCCCGGGAAAGGGGCGCTGGGCCGACACCGGATACTGTATAAACGTCCATGTATTGTGGGTGGTTGACACGGCCCTGTCAAACCCCCGAAAAAACCCTTAGGAGACAGAAAGATGGCAAAAGTAGCTTTCCTCGGACTTGGCGTGATGGGCTATCCGATGGCCGGGCACCTGCTGAAGAAAGGCGGCCACGAGGTCACCGTCTACAACCGCACCCCGGCGAAGGCCCAGCAGTGGGTGAAGGAGTACGGCGGCAAGGCCGCCGGCACGCCGAGGGAGGCCGCGCAGGGCTGCGACTTCGTCATGATGTGCGTCGGCAACGACAACGACGTGCGCTCGGTGGTCTTCGGCGACCAGGGGGCGCTCGCCGGCATGAAGAAGGGCGCGATCCTCGTGGACCACACCACGGCCTCGGCCATCGTCGCGCGCGAGCTCCACGCCAAGGCGAAAGCGATGGGCCTCGGCTTCGTGGATGCCCCCGTCTCCGGGGGCCAGGCGGGCGCGCAGAACGGCCAGCTCGGCATCATGTGCGGCGGCGAGCAGGCCGACTTCGACAAGGCGAAGCCCGTGATCGACGTCTACGCGAAGATGGCCGCCCTCATCGGCGCCCCCGGCGCGGGCCAGCTCACGAAAATGGTGAACCAGATCGCCATCGCGGGACTGCTGCAGGGCCTCGCCGAGGGGGTTGCCTTCGCCAAGCGCGCGAACCTCGACGTGGAGAAGGTGATCGGCGTCATCTCCAAGGGCGCGGCGCAGTCCTGGCAGATGGAGAACCGCTGGAAGGCGATGAACGAGGTCAAGTTCGACGGCTTCGGCTTCGCCGTGGAGTGGATGCGCAAGGATCTCGGCATCGCGCTGGAAGAAGCGCAGAAGAACGGCTCGCGCCTGCCCGTCACCGCCCTCATCGACCAGTTCTACGCCCACGTCCAGGCGCGCGGCGGCACGCGCTGGGACACCTGCAGCCTGATGCACCTGCTGATGAAGGACTGATCGGGGACATCGCTCGAACGCGCCATCCTGTTTTTCGAAACGGTGGTTGCCGCCCGCGCGCGGCCGGGGTCTGATACGCGGCACCATCGTCTGAGGAGAATTCGCGTGAACAACCGCATGCTGAAGATCGCCACCGCGCTCGGTGTTGCGATCGGGGTCGCCCTGCCCGCCTACGGTCAGGCCCCGCGGACGCTGAAGATGCAGTCTTCCTGGCCCGCCAGCTCCAACGCGCAGGACCATTTCCGAATCTTCGCCGACCGGCTCGACAAGCTCACGGGCGGCCAGCTCAAGGCCGAGCCCAACGTCGGCGGTCAGATCGTGCCGCCGTTCGAAGTGCTCGACGCCACGGCGCGCAAGGTACTGGACGGTTTTCACTCCATCTCCTACTACTGGGTGAACAAGAACCGCGCCGCCGTGCTCTTCGCCGGGCCGCCGGGAGGCCCGTTCGGCATGGACCATACCGACTACCTTGGCTGGATGTGGGAAGGCGGCGGCCACGACTTGTGGATCGAGCTGTACCAGAGCGAGCTCAAGCTGCCGCTCATGCCCTTCCCAGCTCACCCGACCAGCCCGCAGGCCTTCGGCTGGTTCAAGCGGCCGATCAAGGACCTCGCGGACTTCAAGGGCATGAAATGCCGTCAGACCGGCATCAACGCCGAAGTGTTCCAGCGCATGGGCATGAGTACCGTCAACATGCCCGGCGGGGAAATCGTGCCCGCCGCGCAGCGCGGCGTGATCGACTGCGCCGAGTGGGTGGGCGGCGTCGAGGACCTGCGCCTCGGCCTGCACAACGTCTGGAAGTACCACTACACGCCCGGGCTGCACGAGAACAACACGATGGGCGAGCTCACTTTCAACCTCGAGGTCTGGAACAGCCTTTCGCCGCTGCACAAGGAGGCCGTGCGCTCGGCGCTTCGCGATGCGTTCGTCACCTGGACCGCGAAGTACCAGAAGGAGAACGCCGACGCGCTTCGCGAGCTGCAGGAGAAGCACGGCGTGCGCGTGCTGCGCACCCCGCCGGAGATTCTCATCGCCTACCTGAAGGCCTGGGAGGACCTGGCGAAGGAGGAGGCGGGCCGCAGCCCGTTCTTCAAGAAGGTCTGGGACTCGCAGCGCGCCTACGCTGCCGTCGTGGTGCCGGCCAAGCGCTTCATGTACCCGCCCTACTCCTTCGCCGCGGGCTACTACTGGCCCGAGCGCAAGCCGGCCGCCACGAAGAAGAAGTAGCCCATGACGTCGAAGCAGGAGTTCATGCTCGAGGGCCTCGCGCCCCCGATCAGCCACTATTGCGACGCCGTGCGCTGGGGCGATCTGCTGTTCATCTCCGGCATGGCGCCCGTGGACGCCCGCGGCAGGGTGGTGAGCGACGACGTAGCGGCGCAGACGCGCCAGGTGTTCGAGAATCTCAAGGCGGCGCTCGACACCGCCGGCGCGACTTTCGCGGACGTGCTGAAGGTGACCGTGTTTCTCACCGATGTGAACGACCGCACAAAGATCAATCCGGTGCGCCAGCAGTACTTCGGCACCGCGCGTCCCGCGAGCACCCTGATCGGCGTGAAGGAGCTCGCGATCCCGGGCATGAAGGTCGAGATCGAGGCGGTGGTCGGCCTCAGGGGAGCGGCCGGCCGCTGACGCGCCACGGCTAGCGCTGCAGCTTCTGCAGCCGCCAGGTGGCGAGCGGGCCGAGCAGCCCGCCGAGGCCGAGCGTCGCCCAGGCGATACCCCAGGCAAAGGCGTCGCCGGACATGCGGCCGCCGCCCGCGAGGTCGAGCGCCCAGCCGAACACCACGGGGCTGACCACGCCCGTGCCGAAGCCCACCACCGAGCGCACCGCATAGGCCGCGCCGAGGATGTGCGGCGGCACGCTCTCGGCGATCACCGTGGAGTGCACCGAGGAATCGGCGATGCCCGCGAAGTTGTAAAGGCACGCGATCGCCACCAGCAGCGCCACGGGCAGCGCGATCAGCCAGCCGATGGAGAACGACAGCGCGAGGCTCACGCAGGACCACAGCAGGATCGTCTGCGTGCGCCCCCAGCGGTCGGACATGATGCCACCGGTAATCGAGCCGGCGATGTTGGCCACATAGGTGAGCGCGGACAGCGACAACCCCACCGCCGCCGCCTGCGCCGCGCCCTCGCCGCTCGCCATCAGCGCCGCGGTGAGGAAGGCCGGCATCCACGCCCACAGTCCGAGCAGCTCCCAGCTGTGGAAGGTGTAGCCCCACACCGAGAGCATGCCTTTGCGGTTGCGCAGCACCGCGGGAATCGCGGCAAAGACCGTGTGGCCCTCCGGGCGCGGATGCACGACGTTCGGCGTGCCGCGCGTCGCGATCAGGGCGATGATCCACGACAGCGCGGGCATCGCCGCGATGGCGCCGAGCGCCGCGCGCCAGCCGCCGTAGGCCACGGCCAGCCCCGCGACGCCGAGCGCGAGCGCATAGCCCGCGCTCGAGGCGGCGATCATGAGCCCCATCGCACGGCCGCGCCGCGCGCGCGCCACGTGCTCGTTCACCATGGCGAGCACCGGCGTGTAGTAGCCGCCCTGCGTGAGACCCGTGAGCGCGTGCAGCCACAGCGCCGACCAGAAGCCGTCGACGAAGAGCACGAACGCGATCGGGCTGAGGAACCCGGCCACCCCCGTGACGAGGAAGGCGCGCTTCGCGCCGAAGTGATCGGCGATGAAGCCGACGATGAACAGCGACGCCAGATAGCCCAGGTGAAAGGCACCCTGGATCATGCCGGCGTCGCGCGCCGACAGGCCCCAGTCCTCGCGCACGAGCGGCAGCACGGCCGAGTAGGCGACGAACCAGGTCGCCGAGAGCACGCGCGCGGCGCAAAGCGCCGCGAGCCAGCGCCCGGACCCCGGGGCCGCGGTCACGCCGCGACGGAGAGCCGCACCGGGATGCGTCTCGGACCGAAGGGTTTCTCGAACTTCCGGTAGCGCCCGGCGACCGGTGCGCCGCACGCGAGGCACGCACCGGCCTCCGACAGCCGGTACGCCTTGATCCGGTACCAGTCGCGCACGATGACCGCTTCGCCGCAGGCCGGGCAGAGGGTGCTGCCCCCGCCTTCGTCGTGCACGTTGCCCGTGTAGACGTAGCGCAGTCCGGCGCCCAGCGCGATTTCCCGCGCTCGATGCAAAGTCGACGCCGGCGTCGGCGGGATGTCGGTCATCTTCCAGTCGGGATGGAAGGCCGTGAAGTGCAGCGGCACGTCGGGCCCGAGGTTTTCGAAGATCCACCTCGACTCCGCCGCGATCTCCGCGTCCGAATCGTTCTTTCCGGGAATCAGCAACGTCGTGATCTCGGTCCAGACATCGGTTTCCTTCACGAGGTACACCAGCGTCTCCAGCACCGAGGCGAGGTGCGCGCCGCACAGCCTGAAATAGAAGTCCTCCGTGAACGCCTTCAGGTCCACGTTCGCCGCGTCCATCTTGGCGAAGAACTCGCGCCGCGGCGCTTCGTGGATATAGCCCGCGGTGACCGCGACGTTCTTCACGCCACGCGCGCGGCAGGCGTCCGCGATGTCCATCGCGTACTCCGCGAAGATCACCGGGTCGTTGTAGGTGTAGGCGACCGATGCGCAGCCGAGGTCCTGCGCCGCCCGCGCGATCGCATCGGGCGAGGCCGCGTCCTGCAGCCGGTCGAGCTCGCGCGACTTGGAGATGTCCCAGTTCTGGCAGAACTTGCACGCGAGGTTGCAGCCCGCGGTGCCGAAGGAAAGGACCGAGGTTCCCGGGTAGAACTGGTTGAGCGGCTTCTTCTCGATCGGGTCGACGCAGAAGCCCGACGAGCGCCCGTAGGTGGTGAGCACCATGCGCCCGCCCTCCATCCTGCGCACGAAGCACAGTCCGCGCTGGCCCTCGTGCAGCCGGCAGTCGCGCGGGCAGAGCTCGCACTGGATGCGGCCGTCCTCCAGCGCGCGCCACCAGCGCCCGGGGAAGGACGACTCTAGTGCGGGGCGGGCCGGTGCCACTTGATCACCCGGTAGCGCCAGAACCTGCAGTGCGCGAGCGGCGTGCCGGGCGACACCCCCGCCTTGCGCCCGAGCTCGGCGAGGAACGCGCGCTTGTCGGGCAAGGATTCCCAGACCTGCGGCAGGAAGGTCCCGCGCCGGCCTTCGTGCTCGAGGATCAGCCCGTCCTCGCCGGGGCGCAGCTGCGCGAGCAGCTCGGGCTCGTCGGCGAAGCGCAGCGGCTTGGCCGGCGAGAGCACCGACACTTCGAGCGCGCAGCGCCGCCACTCCGCCATGGTCAGGGGCGAGAATCGCGGGTCGCGCAGCGCCGCGGCGAGCGCGTTCTCGGCCACGTCCGCGCCGAGCGCGCGGCGCGGCGCGAGGCTGCCGATGCAGCCGCGCAGGCGCCCCTCGAGCTGCAGCGTGACGAAGCTCGCTCCGGGCCGCGCGAGCCAGGGCGCGGTGTCGGTGCGCGGCGCCTCGGCGTGCGCGCCGAGGCCGTGCCCGATCGCGCCGTGCGCGATGTCGATCAGCGTCTCGCCCGTCTCCTCGAGCGAGGCGCGGCTGCCTTCGTGCAGCGCGAACGCGGCGTAGCCGACCACCCGGTCCTTGGGGCCGGCGGTATCGCCCGAATTGCAGGCACCGAGCAGCCGGATGGACAGCCCGCGCGCCTTCGCCGCGGCGAGAAAGCCGTTCAGCGGCGTCGCGCCGCAGGCTTCCTCGTGGTTGAGGTCGGTGTCGAAGGACGCGATGCGTGCCAGAGTCGCCTGGTCGATGGCGCGCGCCTCGTCGTAGCGATGGTAGTGGGACAGGTCGGTGGAGATCACGAACAGCGTCTCCGGGCCTCCCCAGAGCCGCTCGACCACCTCGCGTACCTCCTGGGGCCGCGCGTCGCCAACGGCGAGCGGCACGAGCGCGAACTCGCCCAGCATCCTCTGCAGGAAAGGCAGCTGCACTTCCAGAGAATGCTCCATCGCGTGTGCGGCGGGACTGGTCGTCACCTGGCGGTACGGGGCGAGCAGCTTCACGGCCTGCGCGTCCACCGCCACGCGCCCGAGGGGCGTCTCGAACGCCGAGACTCCGGGCAGCGCGAGCCCGCGCACGGGCACGCGGTGCACCGGCCCGAGCATCACCACGCGCGTGACGATGCCGCGCGCGGCACTGAGCTCGTCGTAGGCGCGCGCGGCCACCGGGCCGGAATACACATAGCCTGCATGCGGCACGATAAGCGCCTTGGGGTGGCCGAAGCGCGGCGCAAGGTGCTCCACGCCGTCCAGCAGCCCGGCGACTTCCCGCTCCAGCGCCCGCGCGTCGCGCGGGTAGAACATGCCCGCCACGGCGGCGGGACGGACCTCGTTCACAGCAGCTCCAGTACGCCCTCGAGGGCGTGGAGTACAGACTGGCGGCGCACGCTCTCGCGGTCGCCGTCGAAGCGTCGCGTCTCGCTCGTCATCTTACTCCCGAGCGCCCAGGCGAAGCACACGGTGCCGACCGGCTTGGCCGCCGATCCCCCGCTCGGGCCGGCGATGCCGGTGATCGCGAGCGCGACCTGGGCCTTGGACTTGCGCAGCGCGCCGGACGCCATCTCCCGGGCGGTCGCCTCGCTCACCGCGCCGTGGCGCTCGAGCGTCCCGGGCGCGACGCCCAGGTCCTCGCGCTTCGCGGCATTGGAGTAGGTGACGTAGCCCCGCTCGAACCAGTCGGAGCTGCCCGCGATCGCGGTGAGCGCGGCCGCCACCCCGCCGCCCGTGCAGGATTCGGCGGTCGCCAGGCGCAGGCCCTTCGCCTTCAGCGCCTCGCCCACCTTGAGCGCGAGCTCGTTCATGCGAAGAGCAGCTTCTTCGCGAGCGCCAGGACGAGCAGGGTATAGCCCGCCGCGAGGATGTCGTCGACCATCACGCCGAAACCGCCCTTCATGCGCCGCTCGAGCTGGCGGATCGGGGGCGGCTTCACGACGTCGAAGGCGCGAAAAAGGAAGAACGCCGCCGCCTGCCAGCCGTGCGCAGGCGGCACGATCGCCAGCACGAGCAGGAACGCCACGATCTCGTCCCAGCACATCGCGCCGTGATCGGCGACGCCGAGGTGCCGCCCCGTGATCTCGCAGGCCCACACGCCGACGGCGAACAGAAAGGCGAGGATCCCGAGCAGCGCCCAAGGGCCGTAAGCCGGGCCGAGCAGCCACCACAGCGGAAAGGCGACGAGCGTCCCCACGGTGCCCGGCGCGAAGCGCGAGAGCCCCGCGCCGAAGCCGAAGGCGATGAAGTGCGCGGGGTGGGTGAAGACGAAGCGCGCGCTCGGGCGAAAGACGATCATGCGAAATGATCGAAGCCGCGCGCCGGCGCGATCGGCGCGCCCTGCGCATCGAGGACGGCCAGCCCGCCCCCCGAGCGGATCTCGCCCACGCGCGAAAGGCGCAGCCCGAGCTCGCGCGCGATCGCCCCGATCGGGCCGCGCGCCGGGGCGGGCGCCGTGAACAGCAGCTCGTAGTCGTCCCCGCCCGCGAGCACGCAGCGCCGCTCCTCGGCCGCATCGGCGATCGAGAACTTCGGCAGCGCCGCGTACTCGACCGCGGCGCCCGCGCCCGAGCGCTCGAGAATGTGACCGAGGTCCTGCGCGAAGCCGTCGGAGATGTCGATCGCCGCGCTCGCGATGCCGAGCAGCCGTTCGCCCAGCGCCACGCGCGGCTCCGGCTCGTGCAGGCGCCGGGCCGCCGCGGCGTCTGCCGGATGCGCGAGCGCATGGGCCGCGCCGCCCAGCTCGCCCGAAACCCAGATGTCGTCGCCCGGCCGCGCCCCGGCGCGCGTGAGCGCGCGGCCCTCGGGCACCTCGCCGAGGATCGCGACGCAGATCGTGCGCGGACCTCGCGTCGTGTCACCGCCCACGAGATCCACCCCGAAGCGTGCGGCAAGCGCGTAGAACCCCTCGGAGAACTCGGCAAGCCAGCCGTCGTCGGCCTCGGGCAGCGCGATCGCGAGCGTCGCCCAGCGCGGCGCGGCGCCCATGGCCGCCATGTCGGAAAGGTTCACGGCGAGCGCCTTGTGGCCGAGACTGCGCGGGGCGGCGTCCTTCGTGAAATGACGGCCTTCGAGGAGCAGATCCGTCGACACCGCGAGCGTCATGCCGGGCCGCGGCGCGAGGAGCGCGGCGTCGTCCCCTCCCGCGAGCAGCGCCCCGGGCGCCGGCCGCGAGAAGTAGCGCCGGATGATGTCGAACTCGCCCGGCACCCCGCGCCGCCTAGGCGGTCTGGCGGCTGGCCGCCACTTCCTGCGGCCGCAGGCCGGCGGCAAGCCTCTGCAGCACGCCGTTCACGAACCGGTAGCCGTCCGTGCCGCCGTAGCTCTTGCCGAGCTCGACCGCCTCGTTCACCACGACCTTGAAGGGCGTGTGCCCGTGCTCGAGCAGCTCGAAGGCGCCGATGTAGAGGATCGCGCGCTCCACCGGCGACAGGCGCCGGAACTCCCGGTCGAGGCACGGCGCGATGAGCGCCTCGAGCTCCGGCGCGCGCGCGGCCACGCCGCGCACCAGGGTCTCGGCGAGCTCGCGGTCGGCATGCTCGAAGCCCTCGGCGGCGCGCACCTGCTCGAGCGCATCGCCGCCGCTCAGCTGCCAGGCGTAGAGCGCCTGCAGCGCCACTTCGCGGGCGCGCCGGCGCGCGCTCTTCGCGCTCACTTCGCCCGCCCCGCGAGGCGCTCGCGCAGGCGCGCCATCTCCAGCGCCGTGCGCACCGCCTCGGCGCCCTTGTCCAGGCGCGCCTCGGCCTGCGCCTCGTCCTCGGTCGTGAGGATGCCGTTGGCGACGGGAATGCCGAACTCGAGCGCCACGTCCATGACGCCGCGCGCCGACTCGTTGGACACGACCTCGAAATGGTAGGTCTCGCCGCGCACCACGCAGCCGATCGCGGCGAGGCAGTCGAACTTCCCCGATTGCGCCATCCACTGCAGCGCGAGCGGGATCTCGAGCGCCCCGGGCACCTGCTCGACCACCACGTCGCGCACGCCGAGCTTCGCCGCCTCGGCGCGCGCGCGCTCGAGGAGCTTCGCGCAGAGTTCCTCGTTGAACCTGCTCGCCACGATGCCCAGGCGCACGGTCTAGCTCCCGGGCGACTCGATGTAGCCGGTGACCTCGAGGCCGAAGCCCGTCATGCTCGGCATCTTGCGCGGCGTGGCCATCACGCGCATGCGCCCGACGCCGAGGTCGCGCAGGATCTGCGCGCCGATGCCGTAGGTGCGCAGCGCAACGCTGCGCCCCTGGCCTTCGGGCTCGTTCGCCGCGAGGCGCGCGTCGAGCGCCTCGGAGGTCTGATTGCAGTTGAGCAGCACGACCACGCCGGTGCCCGCGCGCCGGATTTCCGCGAGCGCCTCACCCACGCCCCAGGAGTGCGGGCCGCGCGCGGCATCGAGCAGGTCGAGCACGGAAAGCGGCTCGTGCACGCGCACCAGCGTCTCGATTTCCGGCGCGGGCTGACCCGCGACGAGCGCGAGGTGCGTGCCGCGCGAGGGCAGGTCGCGGTAGGCGACGAGGCGGAAGCGCCCCCAGGCGGTGTCGACGTCGCGCTCTTCGCTGCGGCTGACGAGGGACTCGTGGCGGCTTCGGTACTCGATCAGGTCGGCGATGGTCCCGACTCTCAATCCGTGCCGCGCGCTGAACTCGAGCAGGTCGGGCAGGCGCGCCATCGTGCCGTCGTCCTTCATCACCTCGCACAGCACGGCGGCGGGCGCGAGGCCGGCGAGGCGCGCGAGGTCGCAGCAGGCCTCGGTGTGCCCGGCGCGCATGAGCACCCCGCCCGCCTGCGCGACGAGCGGGAAAACGTGCCCGGGCTGCACGATGTCGCTCGCCTTCGCGTCCGGCGCGGAGGCGACCTTGATGGTGAGCGCGCGGTCGGCGGCGGAGATGCCGGTGCTGATGCCCTCGGCGGCCTCGATGGAGACGGTGAAGTTGGTGCCGTGGCGCGAGCGGTTCTGCTCGACCATCGGCCGCAACCCGAGGCGCAGCGCGTGCTCCTCGCTGATCGGCATGCAGATCAGGCCACGGCCGTGCTTGGCGAGGAAATTGACCTTCTCGGGGGTAACGAACTCGGCGGCGAAGACGAGGTCGCCCTCGTTCTCGCGGTCCTCGTCGTCCACGAGGACGACGATCTTGCCGGCCCGGAGGTCGGCGACGATGTCGGCGATCGGGCTGATGGCGGCGGATTCTCGGCGCATGGCGGGATTATGCGCCGTCAGGGGACAGACCTGAAGGTCTGTCCCCACAATGCCTACTCTTCAGCGGTGGCCGCGCTCTCGGCGGCGCCCGCACCGCCGAGCTTCTCGCGGATGCGCGCCGACTTGCCGGAGCGACCGCGCAGGTAGTAGAGCTTCGAGCGGCGCACCTCGCCCTTCCTCTTCACCTCGATGGAGGCGATGAGCGGCGAGTAGGTCTGGAACGTGCGCTCGACGCCCTCGCCCGAGGAGATCTTGCGCACGGTGAACGACGATCCGATGCCGCGGTGCTTCTTCGCGATCACCACGCCCTCGAAGGCCTGCGCGCGCTTGCGCTCGCCTTCCACCACCGTCACGTTCACCACCACGGTGTCGCCGGGCGAGAAGTCGGGCACGTTCTTCGCCAGCCGCTGGATTTCTTCCTGCTCGATTTTCTGGATCAAGTTCATGGTTGCGCTCCGTTCTTCGTCTCCTGCTTGAATTCCTCAAGCAGCCCTTGTTCCTCGCCACCCAGCGTCCGCCCGGCGATCAGCTCCGGGCGTCTGAGCCACGTGCGGCCCAGCGACTGCTTCAGCCGCCAGCGCCGGATCTGCTCGTGGTGCCCCGACATCAGCACCTCCGGCACGCGCTCGCCCGCGTACGTCTCGGGCCGCGTGTACTGCGGGCAGTCGAGCAGCCCCTGGGCGAAGGACTCCTCGGCCGCCGATTGCCCATCGCCGAGCGCGCCGGGCAGCTGGCGCACCACCGCGTCGATCACCGCCATCGCCGCGAGCTCGCCGCCCGAGAGCACGAAGTCCCCGAGCGAGAGCTCCTCGTCGACGCGTCGGCGGATCAGCCGCTCGTCCACGCCCTCGTACCGCCCGCAAAGCAGTGTCACCGCCTGCCTGCCCGCCAGCTCCATCACCTTCACGTGATCGAGCCTTCTACCTTGCGGCGAGAGGAAAACCACCTTGCCGCCTCCTGCCGACTGCGCCGCATCCAGCGCCTTCTCCAGCGGCTCGGCCAGCATCACCATGCCGGGCCCGCCGCCGTACGGACGGTCGTCGACCGTCCGGTACTTGTCCGTCGTGAAATCGCGCGGATTCCACGTCTCCAGGCGCCACAAGCCCGCCTCGAGCGCCTTTCTCGTGATGCCGCTCGCGGTCACCGCCGCGAACATCTCCGGGAACAGCGTCACCACGTCGAAGCGGATCACCAGTCCGCCTCCCATTCCACCTCGATGCGACCGGCTTCGAGGTCCACCTTCTTCACCACCGCCGCCACCCAGGGCAGCAGCCGCACCGCCTCGCCGGTCACTTCCATCACGTCCTGCGGCCCGTTCGAGAGCCACCGCCCGAGCACGCCGAGCCGCTCGCCCCGCGCGTTCACCACGTCCAGCCCCAGCAGGTCGGCGAGGTAGTAGTGCCCCTCGCCCGGCGCGGGGAGCGCCGCCCGCGCCACAGAAACTTCCCGCCCCTTCAGCGAGCGCGCCAGTTCGGGAGTCTCGATCCCCTCGAGCTTGGCGATCACCGTGGCGCTATGGCGCCGCGCCCGCTCCACCTGGTGCCGTTCTTCGCCGAGCCACCACTCGCTCGCCGCAGCAAGGCCGTCTTCGACCCCGGCCTGCGGCACCACCTTGATCCAGCCGCGCACGCCGTAAGCGCCGGCGACGCGGCCCATCGCAATGCGCTCAGGCGGCCTTCTTGCCAAACTGCTTCACGAGCCGCTTCACCGTCGGCGAGAGCTGCGCCCCCTTGCCCTGCCAGTGCTTCAGCCGCTCCACGTTCACGCGCAGCGACTCGCGCCCCTCGGGCGCCTTCGGGTCGTAGAAGCCGACGCGCTCGATGAACTTGCCCTTCGCCGAGCGGCGCGAGTCGGCCACCACGACGCTGAAGAAGGGACGCTTGTTCGCGCCGCCGCGCGCCAGTCGAATTACCACCATCGGAGTACCCCGCAAACCGCGAAAAGGCGCGGATTATACGGGAGAAATCAGCGGCTTGAAATGCCTTCCCCGGATCGTCCCGGAGGGCCCCGCCGGCGCGGCCGCGCCACCTAGGGGATTTCCCGATACCGCAGCGCAGCATCCCGGGTCAGAATGGCGACGCAATCGCTGTAAAGGGCACACCCGCCGAAAGGCGGGGTCGCAAAGCCTCCGGTCTGACGGGCCTCCGGGCCCAAGATAGCGGGGTTGCCAGCAGAGGAGCCGCGCGCTCCCCCTTTTCGCGATCTGCGAAACCTAACTTTCGGGGGAGTTGCGCCATGTTCAGAAAGCGTATCGTCGCGGGGCTCGTCGCCTCGTCGTTTTCCATGCACGCCGCCGCCGCGGACGTGCTCACCACGTTCTCGCTCACCAGCACCGGCGGCGCGAGCATCCAGTCGATGTCGCTGAACACCATGACCATGGGCAATGCGGTGCTCAGCAACCCTTCGTCGCTCGCCGTCGGCGAGAACCTCTTCTACTACGCGACCCAATACTTCACGCCGACGATCGGCGGCACCTACCAGTTCGGGCAGTCGAGCGCGCCGGTCGACACGGTGCTGATCCTGTACCGGGGCAGCTTCGATCCGAACAACCCGGGTGCGAATGCGATCGCGGGCAACGACGACGGCGCCCACCCGGCCGGCGTCACCATCACCGGCTGCGCCAATTCGCCCGGCCTGTGTCCGGCCATGTCGCAGACGCTCGATGCAGATACCGACTACCACGTCGTCATCTCCACTTACTTCACCGGTACTGCCCTGTCGCTGCCGCTCGAGTTCTACGTCCTGGGCAGCGCGGAAGTCGGCGTCGGCGGCGAGCCGCCCGCCAGCGCCGCGGGATTCGTGCCGGTCTCGACGCGCACGAGTCTCGGTGCGGCAACCGCGCTCGACGCCCTTTCGGGGGACGCCACCGGAGATCTCGGCGCGGCGATCACCGCCCTCGCCGCGCTGCCCGATGCCGAACGCGCCGCGGCGCTTGAGCGTGTGGCGCCGAATACCGGCCGCTCGATCGCTGCCGCGTCCACGGGGGCGGTGCGCGCGGCACTCGATGCCGTATCGACCCGCCTGGAAGGCGTGCGCGTGCAGGGATTTCAGTCCGCCGCTCGCCGGGACCTGGAGGCAGGCCAGCTGATGCTCGCCTCGACGAGGGACGCTTCCGGCCTGCTCGATCGCGACGCGACGAAGAGCCGCGGGCTGTGGGCAAAGGGATTCGGCGCTCGCGGCGAGCAGGACGCGCGGGGCGGTTTCTCCGGCTACGAGGCCTCGACCGCCGGCTTCGCGATCGGCGCGGACACGCTGATCTCAGGCGGGTGGGTGGTCGGTGGCGCGTTCACCTACGCCGACACCGGCGCCGACATGCAGGACGCGCGCCTGGGCGACAAGACCGACGTGCAGACCTACCAGGCGACGGCCTACGCGACTCGCGAGTTCGGGCGCTGGTACGCCGACGGCATGATGGCCTATGCGCGTCACACGTTCGGCACCCGCCGCGACACGGGCGTGACGGGCGTGGCCGCCGGTGAATTCGACGGCGCGCAATACGCGCTGCGCGCGGGCGCCGGCATGCCCGTGCGCATCGGTGACAGCTTGACGCTCACGCCTTTCGCCGCGCTGGAGCTGGAGCGCCTCGAGACCGACGCCTATGCGGAATCCGGCGCCGGCGCGCTGTCGCTGCAGGTACAGAAAACTTCGCAGAATCGCGTGCGCAGCGTACTGGGCGCGAAGCTCTCCACGACGGCAGTCTGGGGCGGCTATACCGTGCAACCCTCCGCACACGTTGCCTGGCGGCACGAATTCCGGCACGAAGGCACGGCGTCCACCGCTGCCTTTACGGGCGGCGGTCCGCGGTTCACCACCCCCGGACAAGACCTCGCGAAGGACAGCTACAACGTCGGCGCGGCGCTCACCTTCACGCAGAAGCGGGACTTCGCCGCGACGATCCAGGTGGATGTCGAGAAGGCCTCCGGCTACGAAGCGCTCGCCGGCCAGATCGTCGGACAGTGGCTGTTCTAGCGCGCTAGACGCAGGTTCCGCCAAGCGACGCCACGCCCCGGCGCAGGTCCTCCAGCGCCGGAGCGACCTCGGGGGGCGCCCCGCGTACACCGAGCTCGATGTGCCGCCGGGCGCCGTCGGCGCCCATGCTGGGCAGGCTGAAGGCCTTCAGCCCCGGATAGCGGGCGTTCACCTCCTCCATGAGAGGGGCGATCGCCGACTCGGGCAGCTCGTAGACGAGCACGGAGGCCTCTGCCCAGCGTTGCGAGTCGAAGAGGTGCCGGTACTTCGTGTCCAGCACCCACTCGATCATCGGCCAGGCCATCTGGGGAAAGCCCGGCACGAAGTAGTGATGCGCGACCGAGAAGCCCGGGATGCGGTTGAACGGGTTGGGAACGATCGAAGACCCGACGGGAAACTCGCCCATTTTCAGGCGCTGCGCGTTCGCCTCCGCGCCGAAGCGCCCGCGGATCTCGGCTTCCGCCTCGGGATGCAGCGCGAGGCCGACGCCAAGGGCCTCGGCGGCGCATTGGCGCGTGTGGTCGTCCGGCGTCGCGCCGATGCCGCCGAAACAGAAGACGACATCCTGAGAGGCGAACGTGCGCTTGAGCGTCGCCGTGATACGGGCCGGCTCGTCGCCGACATGCTCGCACCAGGCAAGGCGCAGGCCGCGCCTGGCGAGCGCCTCGATCAGCCAAGGGAAATGCTTGTCCTGGCGCTTGCCGACGAGGATCTCGTCGCCGACGACGATCGCGCCGAAGCCCGCGCTCACGGCACGCGGCCCTCGATCGGCGCTTCGCGCCGGGCCTTGAGCGCCGTGAGCAGGTAGTGAATGAAGCCGAGGCCCAGCAGCACCGGCGCAAAGAAGCCGAGCAGCGGCACGTAGGCAAGGAGCGCGAGCACCAGCCCGAGCACGTAGAGCGCGCCGCGCTGTTCCGCGAAAAGCACCCGCATCTCCTCGGCGTCCGCGTGCTCCGAGAGCGCGTCGTAGCGCAGCACGCGCTGGTTCACCCAGGCGAGGATGGCGATCGGGATGAGCGGCCAGAGCGGCGGGAAGATCCACAGCGGGATCGAGGCGATGCCCAGGCCGACGAGGCCCGCAAGGCCCACCACGCCGTTCCAGACGCTCCCGGCAAAGCTGCCGCCGCGCTTTTTCTGCAGCTCGGCAAAGGCGCGGCTCGCCACGTGCGCGACCATCGACGGCATGCCGAAGATGGAGAGGATGAGCAGCGCCGTGAGCTGGATGAGCGGCACCAGCATGAGCAGGATCAGCACCTTGGCGAGGAAGAGTGTCGCCGTGCTCAGGTCCCACCGCGCGGCGTAGGGCACCAGGTCGATGCCCGCCTGCAGCCACTCGGCCACGGCGAGCGCGAGCTGCGCCCAGAAGATGATGGCGAGCGTGCCCCACAGGCCGAGCGCGAGGACCAGGGGCCAGACCATCAGCCAGATCATCCTCGGGTGCAGGACGTTGGCAAGCGCGTAGGCGAGGGAGCGCGGAATCGAGGTCATCGGCGGATACTCTGCCACAGTTTCGCCAGGCGCTTGGCCGACACGGGCACCGGCGTCTTCAGCTGCTGCGCGAAGAGCGACACGCGCAGCTCCTCCAGCAGCCAGCCGAACTGCTCGCGCTCGGCATCGAGCGGCCGCGGCGCGCGCAGCCAGGCGGTCTGCAGCGGCGCAATCTCCGCCATCAGCCGCGCGTCGCGCGCGGGATCGGCGCGCAGCTTCTCCAGCCGCAGCTCGACCGCCTTCAGGTATCGGGGAAAGTGCTGCAGGCGCGCCCAGGGCGAGTTCTTCAGCCAGCCGGGCGCGAGGAGCCGCGCGAGCTGCTGCTTCATGTCCTCGGCCGCTTGCGGATGGACCTTGGCAACCGGCACGAGCCTCTTCTGCAGCTCGGTCTGCGCCGCAAGGATCTGCTGCATGATGCGCGCAAGCTCCTGCGCGACGAGCATGAAGCGGCTGCGCCCGGCGTCCACCGCGCGCGCGAACTCGGCGGCCATCGTGGGGACGGCGTCGGCGAGGAAGGCGCGATCCAGCGATGCCGCGACGAGATCGTCCTTCAGCGGCCCGAGCGCTACGTCGCGACTCCAGGCACGCTCGAGGTCGCGCACGCGATCCTTGAACGCGATCGCCAGAAGCCGCCGCACACCCGCGCGGTGCGCCGCGGCCGCTTCCTCGGGCGCGTCGAACACCTGCAGCGTCACGGCATCGCCCGCGTCCACGAGCGCCGGGTAGCCGACGAGCGTCCGCCCGCCGCGCCGGATCTCCATCACCTCCGCGAGGTCGCCCATGGTCCACCCGGTGTAGCGCTCGCCCTCCTCGATCGGCGCCTCCTCGCGCAGCGCCTGCGCGGTGTGCGGCGCGAGCTCCTGCTTGAGCTGCGCCAGGTTGCGGCCCATGCCGAGCTGGCGGCCGTGCTCGTCGAGCACGCGAAAGTTCATGTGCAGGTGCGGCGGCGCCGAGTCCGGCCGGAAGGCGTCCGTGGGCACGTCCAGGTTGAGTTCGTCCCGCATATCGCGCGCGAGCGCCTGCGCAAGCGGCGTGTCGGACGGCGGCACCCTCGCGACGAAGCCCTCGGCAAAATCGTCGAGCGGCCCGAGCTTGTGGCGCAGGCGTTGCGGCATGGATTTCGCGAGCGAGCGCACCTTCTCTTTCAGCAGCCCGGGCACGAGCCACTCGCAGCGCGCCTGCGGCACCTGGTTGAGGAGCGCGACCGGCACGGTGAGCGTCACGCCGTCGCGCGGCGACCTCGGATCGAAGTGGTAGTCGAGGCCGAAGGTATTGGCCCCGAAGCGGATCTCGTGCGGGAAATTCTCCGTCGTGATGCCCGCGGCTTCGTGGCGCATCAGGTCTTCTCGCTTGAGGTGGAGGAACTTCGGGTCCGCGCGCTCCGCCTCCTTGCGCCACTTCTCGAAGTCGGCGCCGTTGTGGATGCCCTCGGGAATGCGGGCGTCGTAGAAGGCATGGATCAGCTCGTCGTCCACCAGGATGTCGGGGCGGCGCTGCTTGTGCTCCATGCGCTCGATCTCGTGCACCAGGCGCCGGTTGTGCGCGAAGAAAGGCGCGCGCGTCTCGAACTCGCCCTCGACGAGCGCGGAGCGGATGAAGATGTCGCGCGCGAGCACCGGGTCGTGCGGACCGTAGTGCACGCGGCGGTTCGCGTACACCGGGAGCCCGTAGAGCGTGCCGCGCTCGAGGGCGACCGCCTGCGCGCGCTTCTTCTCCCAGTGGGGGTTGTCGCGATGGCGCTTGAGAAGGTGCGCGCCCAGCTCCTCGAGCCATAGCGGCTCGATCGAGGCGACCGTGCGCGCGAAAAGTCGCGTGGTCTCCACGAGCTCGGCGGCGACGATCCACTTTCCCGGCTTTCTCGTTCCGGAGCCCGGGTGCACCCAGAACTTGATGCCGCGTGAGCCCGTGTAGGCGCCTTCGGACTCGTCCCGCATGCCGATGTTGCCGAGCAAACCCGCGAGCAGCGCGCGATGGATCGCGCGGTAGCCCTCGGGCTTCTCCGGCTTCACGGAGGACGTCTTCCAGTCGAGCTCGCCGACCACGGTGGCGAGCTGGCCGTGCACGTCGCGCCACTCGCGCATGCGCGGGTAGGAGAGGAAGTTGTCGCGGCACATGCGCCGCAGCCCCTGCTCGCCCTGCAGCTTCCACAGCTTGAGGCAGGCGAGGAAGTCCGAGCGCTCGTCGTCGAATTTCGCATGGCGCTCGTCGGCGGCCGCCTGTCTGGCGAGCGGACGCTCGCGCGGGTCCTGCACCGAGAGCGCCGCGGCGATGACGAGCATCTGCTCGAGGCAGCCCTCGTGCCGCGCGGCCAGCAGCATGCGCCCCACGCGCGGATCGAGCGGCAGCCGCGCGAGCTCGCGGCCCGTGTCGGTGAGCGCGTGGCCCTCGTCCACCGCGCCCAGCTCCGCGAGCAGCGCGTAGCCGTCGGCGATCGCGCGCGGCTCCGGCGCGTCGAGGAACGGGAAGTCCTCGACCTTGCCGAGGTTGAGCGAGAGCGCGCGCAGGATCACCGCCGCGAGCGAGGCGCGCAGGATCTCGGGGTCTGTGTAGGGAGCCCGGGCCTTGAACTCGTCTTCGCCATAGAGGCGGATGCAGATGCCGTTCGCCACGCGCCCGCAGCGCCCGGCGCGCTGCAGCGCCGCGGCCTGCGATATCTTCTCCACGCGCAGCATCTCCACCTTGTTCCGGTAGGAGTAGCGCTTGACGCGCGCCTGCCCGGTGTCCACGACATAGCGGATGCGGGGCACGGTGAGCGAGGTCTCGGCGACGTTGGTGGCGAGCACCACGCGGCGCACGCCCTTCGGATGGAACACGCGATCCTGCTCCGCGGCCGAAAGGCGCCCGAAGAGCGGCAGCACCTCGGCCCCCTTCAGATTGCGCTTCGCGAGCACGGCCGCCGCATCGCGGATCTCCCGTTCGCCCGGCAGGAACACGAGAACGTCGCCGGGGCCTTCCCGGAAGAGCTCGTCCACCGCATCGCCGAGCGCCGCCTCTTCCTCGTCGCGCGTCGTGTCCTCCTCGTCGCCGCCGACCGGCCGGTAGCGAACCTCCACCGGGTACAGCCGTCCCGAGACCTCGATGACCGGCGCGCCGTCGAAGTGCCGGGAAAAGCGCTCGGCGTCGATGGTCGCCGAGGTGATCACGACCTTGAGGTCCGGCCGCCGCGGCAGGAGCCGCTTCAGGTACCCCATGAGGAAGTCGATGTTGAGGCTGCGCTCGTGCGCTTCGTCCAGGATGATCGTGTCGTAGGCCCTGAGCTCGGGATCGCCCTGCGTCTCGGCGAGGAGGATGCCGTCGGTCATCAGCTTGACACGCGTGTCGCGGCCGGCCTTGTCGGTGAAGCGCACCTTGTAGCCGACGAGCGTGCCGAGCTCGACCTTCAGCTCCTCGGCGATGCGCGCGGCGACCGAGCGCGCGGCGATGCGGCGCGGCTGCGTGTGACCGATGATCCGTTCACGCCCCCGGCCCATCTCCAGCAGGATCTTGGGGAGCTGCGTCGTCTTGCCCGAGCCGGTCTCGCCGCACACGATCGTCACCTGGCTCGCGCGGATCGCCTCGGCGATCTGCGCGCGCTTCTCGCTGACGGGCAGCGCGGAATCGAAGTGAATCTGCGGCGTCATGTGGCGCCCGAGGATATAGGATTGATGCATCGCCATGGCCGGACCGACCAAGGAATTCTGGGAAGAGCGCTTCGCCGCGGGCAACATGCCCTGGGATCGCGGCGAGCCGAGCCCGCAGCTGAACGCCTGGCTGCAGGGGCCGCTCAAGCCCTGCCGCATCCTCGTGCCCGGCTGCGGCGCGGGCTACGAGGTGGTCGAGCTCGCGCTGGCGAAGTTCGAGGTGACCGGCGTGGACTACGCCGACGCGGCGATCGCGCGGGCGCACCGGCGGCTGAAGGACGCCGAAATCGACGCGACGCTCGTGCAGGCCGACGTGCTCGAGTGGCAACCGGACCGGCCGTTCGACGCGATCTACGAGCAGACCTGCCTGTGCGCGCTCTATCCGGATCACTGGCGCGAGTACGCGGAGCGGCTGTATCAATGGCTGAGACCCGGCGGGCGCCTCTACGCACTCTTCCTCCAGGCGCTGCGGCCGGGCGCGGCGGAAGGCCTGATCCAGGGGCCGCCGTATCATTGCGACGTCCACGGCATGCGGGCGCTCTTTCCGGCGTCACGGTGGTCTTGGCCCAAGCCGCCGTACGCGCGCATCGCCCACCCGAGCGGGCTCGCGGAGCTGGCCGTGGTGCTGGAGCGGCGCTGA